>NZ_JAFMPX010000005.1 GCF_017353415.1 Arthrobacter sp. E3 | reverse complement strand
GCGGGGGGGGGGTCCAAAAACCCGCCACCCCCCCCACTGCTTTTTGCACTTCCGCCAGACATACCCGCCCTACAACATGCACTGCCCAGGTACCGGCCAGCCACCAGACCGGCGAGAACACCGCTTGCAGGCCTCTAAGCGGCTGCCTTTAGTAGATGCGCCGTGGACGCACGCCAGGGCGCAGGAGGGGCACCCGCAGCTTGTAACGGTCAGCTCGGTAGAAGGACACTGAATAGTCCACGGTGGAGCGCGAGACATAGGCGTGCCGTTCAGTCCGCAATACCGGACTGCCGACGTCAACCTTCAGCAGCCGGGCAATGGACGGGGCTGCGGCATTGGCCTCAATGGTGTCCTCACCCCATTCCATGACCAGCCCGTACCGCTGCCCCAAGACGCTGTACAGCGAAGCAGGCGGCCCGGCATCCAAGATGCCCGGCACCCGCCACGCCGGGATGAAGTTCTCATCCACACTCATCGGTTCTTCATCGGCAAGCAGGAGCCGACGCAGGCGCACAACCCCTTGGCCTTCTTCGAGCTGAAGCTCACGTGCTAAACGAGCCGTTGCGGGGATCTGTTCAAAAGCCAGGGTGCGGGCCGAGGGACGCATGCCGCGGCGAGCCATTTCCTCGGTGTAAGAGGTTAGTTTCAGGCTCAGATCCACCTTCGTTCGGGACACAAACGTCCCAACGCCCACCACCCGTTCCAGGAGTTCTTCCTCCACCAGCGCATCTACAGCATGGCGGAGCGTCATTCGAGCCACTGAAAAATGACTGGCCATGTCCCGTTCGGAGGGCAGCTGGCGCCCTTCCTTGCTGTGATGTTGGATGTAGTTGCGCAGCAGTTCACGCAATTGAATGTGCACGGACACTTTAGCGTTCCTGTCCAACTCCCCCGGGATGTCTTTCGCCGGCGGCACCAAATAGCCCATGAAACTCCTCTGTTCACTGGTACCAGCCTAAAACACGACTACCCTCTATACAGAAGCATCTACTGTCGAGGAGTTTATCCATGTACACCCGAAAGGCCACTGTGGCCGCAAGCGTCGGACTTCACGCCCGTCCGGCCGCTGTATTCGTCCGTGCAGTCAACCAAACAGGTCTGCCTGTCACACTGACCAAGGACGGTACGGCGATCGTGGACGGCAGGTCGCTCCTTGAAGTCATGAGTGCTGATTTCCGGCATGGAACAGTAGTTGAGATTGCTGTGGGCACTTGCGACGCGGATGAGAAAGCCATCCGGAAGGCAGTGGATCACCTGGCGGACTTGTTGCACACAGATCTGACCGATCCCTCCTAAAGGGCCGCACAACACCACCTGACAGTCTGCAACACGGCGTCCCAGGGCACCTTGGGTAAGTACAGTTGTGCAGAAAAAATTTGCAGCAAAAAAGGGATTGCCTCCACTTTTCAGTGGAGGCAATCCCTTTTTGATCGTGCATCCGGAAACGAGTCCGGGTCAATACTGTACTTCTAGTGTGCGTGGTCTCCGCGGCTGTATTCGTAAACCCAGCCAATCAAACCGATGACTGCCAGGCCAGCACCGACCAGGAAGATCCACCAGCCTGCAGCCAAGCCCAGGAAACCAGCGGCACAAGCCAAGGCCAAAACGAGCGGCCACCAGCTCCAGGGGCTGAAGTGCCCCTGTTCGCCGGAACCTTCGTGGACTTCAGCGTCAACCCGATCTTCAGGACGCGGGCCTATGCGGTTGCCTGTGTAGTACAGGTAGACACCGATCATGAGGCACAAGGCACTGACCAAGTACAGGGCCAGGAACCCAACGGGCTCCATCCAGGCGACCATGAATCCGTAGACGGTTGCCACGGGGATGAAGAACACACCCACGAGCAGGAATACCCAAGCTTCTACCTTCACTTTTGTGCTCCCTTCGAGGATGCCGAAACCGGCTGGGCCGGCTGGTAATGCGGAGCCAGCTCAGGATGGTGAAGATCCAAGGCCGGACGCTCTGAACGGATGCGCGGCAGCGACGTGAAGTTGTGGCGCGGAGGCGGGCAGGATGTTGCCCACTCCAGGGAGGCACCGAAGCCCCAAGGATCGTCCACTTCAACCTTCTTGCCACTACGCCAGGTGATGTAGACGTTCCAGAACCAAGGAATCATCGAAGCACCCAGAACGAAGGAGGAGATCGTGGAGAACTGGTTCATCCACGTGAAGTTATCTTCGATCATGTAGTCGGCGTAACGACGCGGCATGCCCAAGACACCCAGCCAGTGCTGGATCAGGAACGTGCCGTGGAAACCCAGGAACAAGAGCCAGAAGTGAATCTTGCCCAAGCGCTCGTTGAGCATCCTGCCAGTGAACTTCGGCCACCAGAAGTAGAAGCCGGCGAACATGGCGAACACCACGGTGCCGAAGACCACGTAGTGGAAGTGGGCGACCACGAAGTACGTGTCGGACACATGGAAGTTCAGCGGCGGGGAAGCAAGGATGATCCCGGTCAAGCCACCAAACAGGAACGTCACGATGAAGCCGAGGCTCCACAGCATGGGCGTCTCAAACGTGAGCGAACCACGCCACATGGTTCCAATCCAGTTGAAGAACTTCACGCCGGTTGGCACCGCGATCAGCATTGTCATGAAGGAGAAGAACGGCAGCATGACCTGGCCGGTGACGTACATGTGGTGGGCCCACACGGTCACGGACAGGGCAGCAATGGAGATTGTCGCAAATACCAAGCCCTTGTAACCGAAGATGGGCTTGCGGCTGAAGACCGGGAAGATCTCAGACACAATGCCAAAGAACGGCAGGGCGATGATATACACCTCGGGGTGCCCGAAGAACCAGAACAAGTGTTGCCACAATATGGCTCCACCAAATTCGGCATCAAAGATATGTGCCCCAAATCGGCGGTCCGCACCCAGCGCGAACAGCGCAGCTGCCAGCGGGGGGAAGGCCATCAGGACCAGGATACCGGTGATGAGTGTGTTCCAAGTGAAGATAGGCATGCGCCACATCGTCATGCCGGGAGCACGCATGCAGATGATGGTGGTGATGAAGTTCACCGAACCCAAAATGGTACCGAAACCTGACAGTGCCAGGCCGAAGACCCACAAGTCTCCACCAACGCCAGGGCTGAAGGTGGTGTTCGACAACGGTGCATAGGCAAACCAGCCAAAGGCTGCAGCACCCTGGGGGGTGAGGAAACCTGACATGGCAATGGTGCTGCCGAAGAGGAAGAACCAGAAAGCCAGTGCGTTCAGACGCGGGAATGCAACGTCGGGGGCGCCGATTTGCAGCGGCATGATGACGTTGGCAAAACCGGCAAACAGTGGTGTCGCAAACATGAGCAGCATGATGGTGCCGTGCATGGTGAACAACTGGTTGTACTGATCCTTGGTCTGCAGGATCTGCATACCGGGCTCAAACAGTTCTGAACGGATAATGAGCGCCATGACGCCACCGAGACAGAAAAAGATAAATGATGCGATCAGGTACATGTACCCGATCGTCTTGTGGTCAGTTGAGGTGATCCAGTTGACGACGATGCGTCCCTTGGATACCGGAACGACCCTAGGTGCAGCCGAATTCACTTCGGTTGCCGAGTACTCGAGCGTAGACACTTTCCTCTCCCCCCTACTTCTGATTCGCAGCGTTAGGATTACGGTCGTACTTTTCGGTCAGCTCACCGGTCTGGCCTAGTGCCTTGAGCGACGCGAGGTGTGCGTCGAACTCGGCTTGGGTGACTACCTTGACGTTGAAAAGCATCTCCGAGTGGTATTCACCACAAAGTTCGGCACACTTTCCGTCGTACTCGCCCAACACCGTCGGTGTCAGGGTCATGTAGTTGGTCTTGCCGGGAAGCATGTCCTTTTTGTCAAGGAATGCCGGCACCCAGAAGGAGTGGATCACGTCGCGGGCGTTCAGTTGGAGTTCAACTGAACGGTTCACGGGCAAGTACAAGGTGGGCAGCGTCGTCTTGTCGAACGGCTTGCCGTCGAGCTCCGCCTGAACACCAACGGAGTAAACGGATTCCTTGACGTCGTTGCCGGCCAGGTAGTTGTAGTCGAATGACCACTGCTTGGCACGGATGTCGATTTTGACATCCGGGTTGGCGTCACGAGCGTTGATGGACTGTTGTTCCACATCCGTGAAGTGGAAGAACACTCCCACCATGAACAACGGCACCAACACATAAAAAACCTCCAGCGGGAGGTTGTAGCTGGTCTGGCGCGGGAAACTGGTAGCTCCCTTGCGGCGCCTGTACGCGATGATGCACCAGATAATCAGACCCCAGGTGATGAGCCCGATGATCAAGACGGTGATCCAAGTATTGACCCACAGGTCAATGATCCCCGCCGTGTGATTGGTGGTGTCACGTTCGGCTGGCATCCAGCCGTGCCTATTCTCTGCCGTGCATCCTGACAAAGCTAACGCTCCGACAATCGCCAACCCCGCTATGGGGATGACTTTTGCGCGTCGGCTGCCGGTTCGGTCCTGCGAACTCACAGACGGCCCTTCCTCTTGGTGCTGCGCTCTGCGACGGGTTGGGCCCGTCGGAGCGGAATGGGTTTTACTACTCGATGTAGAGCTTACCGCTATGGCACGCAAAATGCGCACTAAACCCTCCGTGCGTCGGAAGTAGCAAAAGAAACTTTTCCCGACGGCCCTGCATCGAGCAGCAGGCTCTAGTTAGTGGAACGAATCACCGCAGGCGCATGAGCCTCCGGCGTTCGGGTTGTCAATGGTGAAGCCCTGCTTTGAAATGGTGTCTTCAAAGTCAATGCTGGCGCCATCAAGGTACGGAACGCTCATTTTGTCAATGACGACTTCGACGCCGTCGAAGTCGCGAACAGCGTCCCCGTCAAGAACGCGCTCGTCAAAGTAGAGCTGGTAGATCAGCCCTGAGCAGCCACCGGGCTGAACGGCAACGCGCAAGCGCAGGTCAGTGCGCCCTTCTTGTTCAAGAAGGCTGCGTACCTTGCCGGCGGCAACATCGCTGATCAGCACGCCGTGGCTGGGAAGTTCGGCCTGGACGGTATCTGCTGCTGAGGTTTCTTCGTGGACATTTGCTGTCATGGCATTTCCTTACGTGAGGGTACAACTACATGCTACGTCGAGCCCGGCGCGGGCGCTAACTTATATCAACACCCAGATCAGACCTTCTGTTCCTTGAGCGAGCCAGCGTTGATGGCGGCCAAAAGAAGCGATTGAGACTCAATGGCCTTGGCAAAGTCGCCGAGGTCTAGGGACTCATTGGCACTGTGCGCCCTGGAGTCAGGGTCTTCAACACCGGTGACGAGGATTTGCGCGTCCGGGAAGGACGCCTTCAGTTCAGCAATAAAGGGAATGGAACCACCCATGCCTGTTTCCACAGCCGGTACGCCCCATGCCTGGCCCATGGCCCACAATGCGGCCTGGGCTGCCGGGGCAGCAGTCTCGGTGGAAAACGGCTGTCCAGCCTCCCCACGAATAAATGTGGCCTCCGCTCCGAAAGGTGCGTTGTCCAAAACATGGGCCTCAAGGGCTGCCAACGCCGACGCCGGATCCTGGCCAGGTGCCAGCCGCAGGCTGATCTTGGCCCGGGCCGTGGGAAGGAGGGTATTGGAGCTCAACTCCACCGTAGGGACGTCCATGCCAATCACCGACAGGGCGGGTTTGCACCAGAGCCGGGACGTGATGCTGCCGGTGCCAGCGAGCCGCACGCCGTCGAGCACCCCCGCATCAGCACGGAAGGCGTCCTCCGCGTAGTCCACGGTTGCCTCATCACTGGCTTGCAATCCGTTGATGGCAACTGAGCCATCCTCATCATGGAACGTGGCGATCAATCGGGCCAGGATGGTGGGGGCGTCCAACAACGGTCCGCCAAACATGCCGGAGTGCACGGCATGGTGAGCTACCCGCACCTCCACTATGCCATCGACAAGCCCGCGCAGGCTCGTGGTCAGCGCCGGAATCCCCACCTTCCAGTTGGCGGAGTCGGCGACAACAATGACATCCCCGGCCAGAAGTTCGCGGTGTTCCTTTAAGAAGGGAGCAAACGTGGGTGAACCGGCTTCCTCTTCCCCCTCAATGAAGAACGTCACGCCGACGCCGAAGTCGTTACCCAGCGTCTCCATGACTGCCCGGAAGGAGGCTATGTGAGCCATGATGCCGGCCTTGTCATCGGCGGCCCCTCGGCCGTACAAACGCCCATTGCGTTCTTGGGCGATGAAAGGCTCGCTGTCCCACAGCGCCTTGTCACCGGGCGGCTGCACGTCATGGTGGGCATAGAGCACCACCGTCGGCATACCCGGAGCCGCGACTTTCCGGGCGACGACGGCGGGACCGCCTTGCCCGCCGTCGTCCTTGGGAACGCGCAGGATCTGCACATCATCAAGGCCGGTGGAGCGGATGAGCGTTGCCACGGCCTCGGCACTGCGCTCAAGGGCTGCGGGATCGAACGCGTCCCAGGCAATGCCGGGGATGGCCACCAGTTCAATAAGCTCAGCGACGGTTTCGCTGAAATGGACGGTGACGCTTTCGCGCAGGGCGGCGGCGGGCAGCGATGCAGTAGGGAAGTCGTTGAGCGGGGTGGCTGAGGGCTGTGCTGTGGTCATAATCCCCACACTACCGCCGCTGAAGCGGCCACGGTCAAGGCTGCGGCCCGGTTCAGGGTATCCTGTACGGGTGTTTGGACGTAAGAAAGATCAATCCCCCGCCCCGCAGCCCCTGCCTGCCCACGACGAGCTGACTGGCCGGTCTAAAGACCCCCAATCTGCCAAGGGTGTGCCCACCCCCTCGCGCAAGGCACAGGAGGATGCGCGCAAGCGTCCGCTTGTGCCCAACGACCGCGCCGCCGCCAAGACGGCCGACCGTGAAGCGCGCCGCGAACAGCAGGCCCGCATGCGACGCGCCCTGGACACCGGTGAAGAGCGTTTCCTGCCCATCCGGGACAAGGGTCCGCAAAAGCGTTATGCCCGCGATTATGTGGACGCCCGCTTCAGCCTGGGCGAATTCGTCATGTTCGCCGCTCTGGGCATCGTGGTGCTGACAGTTGTGCTGCCGCAGAACAGCAATGCTGCCATCATTCTCTTTGGCGCCTTCTGGGTCATGGTGGCGTTCGTGGTCATCGACACCTGGCTCATGGGGCGTAAGCTCAAACGGCAGCTGGCCGCCAAGTACGGTTCGGTTGACCAGGGCGTCATTTGGTACGGCTGCATGCGTTCCCTGCAGTTCCGCCGCATGCGCCTGCCCAAACCTCTGGTGCGCCGCGGCGAGTGGCCCTCCTGAGCCCTCCTTTTGACCGCGCACCAGCCGCCGGCCGCCTCCCTTGGGGACGCGGTCGGCGTTGTGCTTTAAGAGAGAGCTAGCAGGATGTTCCCAGGGGTTTTCTACCAGCGGCCAGCTCGCTAGGCTGGTGGTATGGAATACCGCTACCTTGGCCGATCAGGCTTGAAAATTACTGAAATCACCTACGGAAACTGGCTCACACACGGCTCGCAGGTGGAAAACGACGTCGCCACGGCGTGTGTGCGTGCCGCGCTCGATTCCGGCATCACCACCTTTGACACGGCGGACGCCTATGCAAACGGCGCTGCCGAGCAAGTCCTCGGCGCCGCGTTGGCTTCCGAACGCCGCGAATCCCTTGAAGTGTTCACGAAGGTGTACTGGCCTGTGGGACCCAAGGGCCCCAATGACACTGGCCTGTCCCGCAAACACATCATGGAGGGCATCAACGGTTCGTTGCGCCGCCTGAACATGGACTACGTGGACTTGTACCAGGCACACCGTTACGACCATGAAACGCCACTTGAGGAAACCATCTCGGCTTTCGCAGATGTGGTGCGGGCAGGAAAGGCGCTCTACATTGGTGTTTCTGAATGGAACGCCCAGCAGCTACGCGACGGACAAGCACTGGCACGCCAAGCCGGTTTCTCACTGGTGTCCAACCAACCGCAATACTCGGCGCTGTGGCGGGTCATCGAGGCCGAAGTGGTTCCTGCCGCGGTGGAACTGGGCATGTCCCAGGTAGTGTGGTCGCCCATGGCACAAGGCGTGCTGTCTGGGAAGTACCTGCCGGGTCAGCCGCTGCCGGCAAATTCGCGTGCCACGGACGAGCACGGCGGAAAAAACACCATCAAGGACTACCTCGACGACGACATCTTGGCCAATGTACAAAAATTGCGGCCCATCGCCGATGAGCTGGGATTGAAAATGTCCCAATTGGCCATTGCGTGGGTCCTGCAAAATGAGAACGTGGCCACTGCGCTTGTGGGCGCCTCCCGCCCCGAACAGGTCAAGGAGAACGTCAAGGCGTCAGGTGTGAAGATCCCCGCAGAGCTGATGGCCGGCATTGACGCCGCCCTGGCCCCCAGCATGGTCACGGACCCTGCACTGACGGTTAGCCCGCCTACGCGCGTGGCGTAGCCCGGCACATCTGTCACACAAACGCGGAATAGTCGCACAAACGCACCTTCTCCGCTTATGCGGAGCTTGTCAGCCACTCATGAGCGGAGAAGGTGCGGTCTTGCTGCAAGAGCCCCGTTACTTGCGCAGGGCCGCCAGTTCCTTATTGATGCGGGACGCCCAGAACGGGCCTTCGTACAGGAACGCGGTGTAGCCCTGCACCAGGGACGCGCCGGCGTCGAGGCGCTCTTGCACTTCGGCGCCGGTTTCAACCCCACCCACCGAAATAAGTGTCAGGGAATCACCCACAATCGCCTTCAGCTGGCCGAGCACGGCCAGCGAACGCGCTTTGAGGGGCGCACCGGAGAGCCCGCCTGCACCTTTTTCCTCCACCATGGCTCCCGGGCTGCGCAAACCTTCGCGGCTGATGGTGGTATTCGTGCAAATAATGCCGTCAAGTTTCAGCTCAAGGGCCAGTGCGGCCACCTCGGCGACATCCTCATCAGCCAGGTCGGGGGCGATCTTCACCAGTAACGGCACGTGGCGCCCGGCTGATTCATCGGCCGCTTGGCGGACTCCGGTCAGCAGGGGGCGCAGCGTTTCCACATCTTGGAGCAGACGCAGCCCGGGTGTGTTGGGGGAGCTGACGTTGACCACAAGGTAGTCGGCCGAGGGCGCCAGCGTGCGCGCGCCGATGAGGTAGTCCCCCAGTGCGTCCTCCAATTCCACCACCTTGGTCTTGCCGATGTTTACGCCCACCACGGGCCGCACACCGGAGTAGGTCTTCGCCAACCCGGCCAGTGCGTGCTTGAGGCGCGGCGCTACGGCTGCGGCGCCGTCGTTGTTGAAGCCCATGCGGTTGATGACGGCACGGTCCTCGACGAGACGGAACAGGCGCGGCTGCGGGTTGCCGGGCTGAGCTTGGCCAGTGATAGTGCCCACCTCAATGTGGCCGAAGCCCAGATTGGCCAGGGCGTTGATGCCCTTGCCTTCCTTGTCGAAACCTGCGGCAAGCCCAAAGGGGGTGGGGAAGCTCAGGCCCAGCGCTTCGGTTTGCAGCGAGGCAGGGGGTGCGAACAGGCGCCGCAACACGGCACCTGCCCCCACAGTGTGGGCTGCCTTGATTAAGGTGAACCCGATCTTGTGTGCCTTTTCGGCGTCCATCCAGGAGAAACAGAGCCGGAAAAATGTGGGATAAATACGCATACCCCTAGTTTTCCGGTTCCACGGCCCAACTGCAAAACGCCGCCGTCCGATCCGCTCCGCAGCACTGCCGCATTGTGACTGGGAAAGGACGCTAGCATGTGCACATGGAGACCAATGGCGGTGCAACATGGCAGCAGGCGGACGTTGTAGTGGTGGGTGCCGGGCTCTCCGGATTGGTCAGTGCGGCGCAGGCGTACAACGCCGGCCGCCGGGTGTTGATCCTGGACCAAGAGCCTGAGGCATCGCTTGGCGGGCAGGCCTACTGGTCATTTGGCGGGCTGTTCCTGGTGGATTCCCCCGAACAACGCCGGCTGGGTGTGAAGGACTCCGCCGAGCTGGCCCTGTCAGACTGGATGGGTTCAGCCGCCTTCGACCGTCCCGAGGACCTGTGGCCGCGCCGCTGGGCTGAGGCGTACGTGGATTTCGCCGCTGGAGAGAAACGGGCCTGGCTGCACGCCTTGGGTGTGCGCATCTTCCCTCTGGTCCAGTGGGCTGAACGCGGCGGCTATGACGCCCAGGGCCATGGCAATTCGGTCCCCCGCTTTCATGTGGTCTGGGGAACCGGCCCCGGCATCCTGGCCCCGTTCCTGGCGAAGGTGCAAGAAGGTGTGGTGGCCGGCCGCGTCCAAATAGCGCACAGGCACCGGGCAACGGAGCTGGTGTTCGACGCCGGAGCAGTCACCGGGGTGCGCGGCCAGATCCTGGCACCAACAGGTGCGCAACGGGGTGAGGCCAGTAGCCGCGACGTTGCTGGGGAATTCTGTGTTGACGCCGGGGCTGTCATTGTTTCCACTGGCGGCATAGGCGGCAATCACTCCATGGTCCGTGAGCAGTGGCCCCACGGGAGCGGGCCCGGCTACATGCTCACGGGTGTGCCGGCTTCCGTGGACGGGCTATTCCAGCGCTCGGTTGCAGAAGCTGGTGGTGCCCTCATCAACACTGACCGCATGTGGCACTACCCAGAGGGCATTCACAACCCTGACCCGGTCTGGCCCAACCACGGCATACGTATCCTTTCCGGACCTTCCCCGTTGTGGCTCGATGCCACCGGACGCAGGCTTCCGGTGCCGCTATTTCCAGGATTCGATTCCCTCGGCACTCTGCGTCATCTGGAAACCACAGGACACGACCATTCCTGGTTTGTGCTGAACAAGAGCATCATCAGCAAGGAGTTTGCGTTGTCCGGCTCGGAGCAAAATCCCGACCTGACGGGCAAGGACATGAAATTGCTGGCCAAACGGGTGCTGCCAGGGGCAACCGGTCCTGTGCAAAAGTTCATCGACGCCGGAGTTGACTTTGTCCAAGCCGACACTGCGAAGGAACTTGCCGCGAAGATGAACTCCCTCATAGCTCAGGATTTGATTGACCCACAGGGCCTGCAGGACACGCTCGTGGCCCGTGACCGCCAAGTGGTCAGCGGCTTGGGTAAGGACGCGCAGCTGAACGCAATCAGGGAAGCCCGCCGCTTTTCCACGGACAAGTTGATGCGAGTAGTTCCTCCGCATCCCATGCTGGCCCCTGAGCATGGGCCACTGTTTGCCGTGCGCCTCACCACACTCACGCGCAAGAGCCTGGGCGGGTTGATAACGGACTTGTCCGGGCGTGTGCTCTCCGCCGCGGGCACCCCCATTGCAGGGCTGTATGCTGCAGGTGAGGCGGCCGGTTTTGGCGGCGGCGGCATGCATGGCTACCGTTCACTTGAAGGCACATTTCTGGGCGGCTGCCTGTTTTCCGGTCGGGCTGCCGGTCGCCATGCTGCAAGCACAACGCAAACGTGAGCCCGGAAGGGTGAGCATGGCATAGCACGCACGGAAATTTGCGTCGGAACACCATAACGTTGGGGACTGGATGAACGTGAACAGCGAAACAAGCACGCCACAATGGCAGGAAGACATCCTGGGGCCGGACTATCAGGCGCTGCCGTTGCTGGTCCCCGGAAGGGTACATCTCCGGAATAGAGAGCGTAGCGCATCCGATACACCCCGTACGGATGCCGAAGTTTCGTTCCCCACGTTTTACAGGGCAACCCTTGTGCGGCATAGGCCGGTGGCAGAAAAGCCCCCGGCGTGGACGCTTCCGACTGCGGATGGCAGCACGGACAAGGCCCGGGGCGCCGTGCTGTTTATCCATGGTTGGAGCGACTATTTCTTCAATACCGGGTTGGCAGAGTTCTTCACATCAAACGGTTATGCGTTCTACGCACTCGATCTGCACAACCATGGCCGCAGTCTCGACTCCCCCGCGTTGGGCGGTTATGTGGCCGACCTCGCGGACTACGACGCGGAGATCCTTGCAGCCCATGCCGTTATTGCAGGCGAAACGGACTCAAGGGTGGCTCACAGCTCCGCCGCCATGGAGGAACCCGCCGCCCCAGTTCTGGGCGGGCCGCACCCGCTGATCCTGATGGGTCATTCCACCGGCGGTTTGATCGCAACATTGTGGGCCCACCATAATCCAGAGCTGGTCAGCCACTTGATATTGAACAGTCCCTGGCTGGAGATTCAGGGAGTTGCCGCCATCCGCCGCGCTGCTACCCCCTTGGTGCAACTAGCGCACTTGCGTCCCCTCATGCGCATGCGCGTGCCCGAACGATCCTTTTACTGGCGAGGCATCAGCCGTGAAGCATATGGGGAGTGGGACGTTGATAAGAAGCTGCGCCCACCCCACTCATTCCCCATCAGGGCTGGGTGGATGAAAGCCATCTTGGCAGCCCAGCAGGAAGTTGCCGGAGGACTGAAGCTTCCCATTCCCGTCCTTGTCCTGCTTTCATCAAAGAGCATGCTGGGACCCGTTTGGAGTGATCAAATGATGCAGGCAGACGTGGTGCTGGACGTTCGTTCCTTGGCACTTCGAACCCTGTCGCTGGGCAATAGTGTGACCCTTGAGCGGGTCGACGGCGCGCTGCACGAAGTTTTCCTGTCACGCAAACCAGTGCGTGCAGACGGTTACGCACGTCTTCTCCGCTGGCTACGCGGCTACGTCAGCTGAGTGATACCGGCATAAATTTATTTAACACATAGAGATCAAATAAGCCGTTAGCTTCGCGAAGAGGCCGCATCGACTGCGCCCCCGTAGCGCCTGTCCCGCCTGGCATATTCATCCACGGCAGCCCATAGGGTGCGGCGATCCACGTCCGGCCACAGCGTATCCATGAAGACAAACTCGGCGTAGGCGGACTGCCACAACAGGAAGTTGGAGAGACGCTGCTCACCACTGGATCGCAGAAAGAGATCCACATCGGGCGCATCGGGGACGTAGAGGTACTTCTGCAGGGTCTTTTCGTTGACGGCACGGGGGCTCAACTTCCCGGCCGCGACGTCAGCGGCCAGCGCCGAGACGGCGTCGGCAATCTCTGCCCGTCCGCCGTAATTAACACACATGGTCAACGTAATGACGTCGTTGTCCTTGGTGTGCTCCTGGGCTTCCTCAAGTTCTTTAATGACCGAGCCCCACAGCTTGGGTTTGCGCCCAGCCCAGCGAATGCGCACACCCCATGCATCCAGCTGATTGCGTTGACGTCTTAATACATCTTTGTTAAATCCCATGAGAAACCGAATTTCTTCAGGTGACCGCTTCCAGTTTTCCGTGGAGAACGCATAGACACTGACATATTTGATGCCCATTTCGATGGCACCGGCCATCACGTCAAGGAGAGCAGGCTCCCCGGCTTTGTGTCCCTCGATCCGCGGCAGCCCTCGCTGATTGGCCCAGCGGCCATTGCCGTCCATGACGATGGCCACGTGCCTGGGTACAAACTCGACCGGAATGGCTGGCGGCTGCGCCCCTGAGGGATGGGGCCAAGGTGCCACAACGGGCGGTTTGGACCTGCTACGGCTGCTGCTCATACTGTTCCTGTCGCTACTGCGCTGCCCGGCCATATAGCTATACACGCTCCACAAGTTTTAGGGAACGCACAGTCCGCTCCAAATGCCATTGCACATATCCAGCCACCAGCCCTGCTGCTTCGCGGCGATGCTGTGCCGCGGAGACATCCGCCCCCGGCCAATCCGCGCTGAGGAGTTGGCCCAGCAAAACCATGGTTTCAGGAGCCGGGGCAGGTGAACCCGGTGGCCTGCACTCATGGCACACAGCCCCGCCAAGGGCGGCATTGAACGCGCCGTGAGGTCCCGGTTCGCCACAACGGGCGCAGGTGCCGAAGCTCGGCGCCCAGCCGGCGATAGACACCGCCCGCAAAAGATATGAATCCAAAATTAGTTCAGCGGCATGCGCCCCTCTGCTGAGGGCAGCCAAAGCACCCACAAGCAATAGGTAGTGCGCGGAAGAAGTCTCCCCGTCTACGTCCGTCAGGCGCTCTGCAGTTTCAGCCATGGCTGCGGCCACGACGTAACGGTCATAGTTGGCAGCGATGGCGTCCCCGTAGCTCGCCCGGGCCACAGCCTGCGTGACAATGTCCAAGCTGCGTCCCTTGACCAGTTGCAGGTCTGCGACCATGAACGGCTCCAGCCGCGCTCCGAACTTGCTGCTGGTCCGGCGAACTCCCTTGGCCACCGCCCGCAATTGGCCATGGTGGTGGGTAAGCAGCGTGATGATCCTGTCCGCTTCACCCAATTTGTGGGTGCGCAGCACCACGGCGTCATCCCGGTAGGTTCGGGCGGCAAAGGATTGATTGGACACCCCTCCATTGTTCCATCAATGTCAGGGGTATTGAGCGAAGGGCCTGCAAGCTTCTTTTCCGCGCCCGCAGCCTCGGGCTGCAGGCGCGGAAAACGCTAGGCTGCGCGGACGTCGCGGATGGCGCGGTTCACAGCTGAGATGACGGCCTTCAGCGAAGAAGTAGAGGTGTTGGAATCAATGCCCACACCCCACAGAACACGCTCGCCCACGGTGCACTCGACGAATGCTGCGGCGCGCGCGTCGCCGCCTTCGGAGAGTGCGTGCTCGGAATAGTCAAGGACACGCACATCCATGCCGTCTTCGGCCAAGATGGCCAGCAGTGCCGCAATCGGGCCATTGCCGGTTCCGGTGCGGGTGTGCGCTTCCCCGTCAATGACGACCTTGGCGATCAGTGTCATCTCACCTTCGTCGTCGGTGGAGGTGGTGAAGGAACCAATACGGTACCTCCCCCATTGGCCTTCAGCGCTTTCAGCTGGCAGGTATTCGTCCTTGAAGATGGTCCACAGCTCGGCTGCGCTGACTTCCCCGCCCACGGTATCTGTCCGTTTTTGGATGACTCCGGAGAATTCGATTTGTGCCCGGCGTGGCAGGTCAAGGCTGTGCTCGTTCTTGAGCAGGTAGGCCACACCTCCCTTGCCGGACTGGGAGTTGACTCGGATGACAGCCTCATAGCTGCGGCCCAGGTCCTTCGGGTCTACGGGCAGGTACGGGACGTTCCAGGTGTGTTGTTCCACGGCGACGCCAGCTGCGGCCGCGTCAACCTCCATGGCCTCCAGCCCCTTCTTGATGGCGTCCTGGTGGGAGCCGGAGAAGGCGGTGAAGACAAGATCGCCACCATACGGTGAGCGCTCGGCCACGGGCAGCTGGTTGCAGTATTCAACGGTGCGGCGGACTTCATCAATGTCGGAGAAGTCGATCATGGGGTCGATGCCCTGGGTGAACATGTTCAGCCCCAGCGTGACCAGGTCCACGTTGCCTGTGCGTTCACCGTTACCGAACAAGCAGCCTTCAATGCGGTCTGCGCCAGCCAGATAACCCAGCTCTGCCGCAGCAACGCCGGTGCCGCGGTCGTTGTGCGGGTGCAGGGACAAAATGATGCCCTCGCGAGGATGCAGGTTGCGGCTCATCCATTCAATGGAGTCGGCGTAGACGTTCGGGGTGGCCATTTCAACCGTCGCCGGCAGGTTGATGATGACCTGGTTGTCGGCGGAGGCTTCAAAAATATCTGCGA
The DNA here is from genome assembly GCF_017353415.1 of Arthrobacter sp. E3. GTDB lineage: Bacteria > Actinomycetota > Actinomycetes > Actinomycetales > Micrococcaceae > Specibacter. Next base: position 128,362 of record NZ_JAFMPX010000005.1, on the reverse strand, counting down.
TGGCGTTGCACACGCGCAGGGCATACTCGGGCTCGGTGCCAGTGAAGGACTCAGGTGAGTATTCGTACGTGATGTGCGTGTCCGCCAGCGTTTCCTCAAACTTCTTGCACAGCCGGGCACCCTGCAGGGCAATGTCAAGAATTCCGTCTTCGTCCTGGTTGAACACCACCCGGCGCTGCAGCACGGACGTGGAATTGTACAAGTGCACGATGGCCTGCTTGGCACCAACCAAGGACTCGTAGGTACGCTCAATCAGGTGCTCGCGGGCCTGGGTCAGGACCTGGATGGTGACATCGTCGGGAATGTGGCCGCCCTCAACAAGCTGGCGGACAAAGTCAAAGTCGGTTTGTGAAGCTGAAGGGAAGCCGACTTCAATTTCCTTGTAGCCCATCTTGACCAGCAGCTGGAACATCTTCATCTTGCGGCCCGGGCTCATCGGGTCGATCAAGGCCTGGTTGCCGTCCCGCAGGTCTACGGCGCACCAGCGCGGCGCCTTTGTAACGATCTTGTCCGGCCAGGTGCGGTCAGGCAGGCTGACGGAGATTTGGTCCTGGAACGGCACGTAGCGGTGAACGGGCATGCCGGATGGTTTTTGTGCATTTCGCATTGCAGATGACCTTAATGTTATTCAACGAGAAGAGAGGCCGGCCGGGCAACACAAACACCGCAGCGAGGGTGGCCATGGTCCGCGTTGATTAGTTCAAGCGGTTCGAGGCCTCGCCGCGGCAGCTAAGAAGAAGCATTCCAGTGCGCACATTTTTTACACTAGCACGGCACGTAGGATGATGGTGAAACAACTCACCTTGCCGCACATCCCAAGGTGAGGGAACCACTGACCCATTGAAACTGACCCACTGAAGGGGAAGCGATTCACTTGACGCATTCCGGCATCAACCTCCATCACATCGACCCGAATACCCGGCCACAGGATGACTTGTTCGAGCATGTCAATGGAGGCTGGCTGGCGGCGGAGGTGATTCCGGCGGACCGGGCGCTGAGCGGATCCTTCACCGTTTTGCGTGACAACTCCGAATCAGCTGTGCGGGACATCATTGAACACGCCGGTACGGAGTCGAAGAATGCCGAGGCTGACAGCCCACAGCTGTCGGCAAAGATCGGTGCACTCTACGCCGACTTCATGGATGAAGCCGCCATTGAAGCCGCAGGCGCCACGCCGCTGGCGCAAAAGCTTGCCGCCATTGAAGCCGCTGATTCAATCCCGGCGCTGGTGCAGCTCATGGGAGAGCTGGATCGCAAGGGCGGCAGCACCTTATTTGGTGCCTATGTCAGCAACGACGCCGGCAATCCGGACCGCTCGCTGCTGCACCTTTTCCAGGCGGGCCTGGGGTTGCCCGACGAGTCCTACTACCGTGAGGAAAAGTTCGCCTCCATCCGTGAGGCCTACGTGGTGCATATTCAGGGGATGCTTGAACTCGCAGGACTTGCGGACGCTGCAGCCAAGGCTGAACGCATTATGACGCTGGAAACACAGATCGCTGCCACGCATTTGGACAAGGTGTCTTTGCGGGACCCGCAAAAGACGTACAACTTGATGACCGCCCAGCAAACGCAGGAGTTGCTGCCCGAAGTGGGGATCTGGCTGGACGCGCTGGGCGTCACAGCAGCGCAGCATGCGGAAATGGTGGTTGCAACTCCAGAGTTCTTTACGGGTCAGCAGGCACTCCTGGTTCAGGACCGCTGTGCCGACTGGCAGGCGTGGCTTTCCCTGCGGACCATTTCGAGCCTGGCCCCGTACCTGTCAAAGGCCTTTGTTGAGGCAAACTTTGCGTTCTACGGCACCACGCTCAGCGGCACTCCGGCGATTCGGGACCGATGGAAGCGCGGCGTGGCCTTGGTTGAGGGCGTGCTTGGCGAAGCAGTTGGGCAGCTTTATGTTGCCAAGCACTTCCCCGAGTCCCACAAGGCGCACATGGAAGAGCTGGTTGCCAACCTCATTGAGGCTTACCGCAGCAGCATTGCCGGGCTTGGCTGGATGAGTCTGGGCACCAAGGAAAAGGCGTTGGAAAAACTTGCGGCCTTTACCCCTAAAATTGGTTACCCTTCCAAATGGCGTGACTACTCAAACCTTGAGATAGTTGCCGGCGAGCTTTTGGACAATATTGAACGCAGCAACGCTTTTGAGCTGGCCCGGCAGTTGGCGAAGATCGGGGCACCCATAGACCGCGAGGAATGGCTCATGACCCCACAGACGGTCAATGCCTACTACAACCCCACCATGAACGAGGTCGTGTTCCCGGCTGCGATCCTGCAACCACCGTTCTTTGACGCGGATGCGGATGACGCCGCCAACTATGGGGGCATCGGTGCTGTCATAGGGCACGAGATTGGGCATGGCTTTGACGATCAAGGTTCGCAGTTCGACGGCAGCGGGGCATTGCGCAACTGGTGGAGTGACGCTGACCGGGAAGCGTTTGACAAGCTCACAGCCAAGTTGGTGGAGCAGTACAATGCACTCTCCCCCACGGCTGCGCCCGGTGAGTTTGTCAATGGTGAGCTGACACTTGGTGAGAACATTGGTGACCTGGGCGGGCTGGCCATTGGATTCAAGGCGTACCAACTCAGCCTCAATGGTGCACAGTCACCGGAGCTTGACGGCCTCAGCGGCGCACAGCGATTCTTCTTCTCATGGGCTGAATGCTGGCGTACAAAGATCCGCCCCGAGGAGGCCCTGCGGCGCCTCGCCGTTGACCCGCACTCTCCGTCGGAGCTGCGCTGCAATGCCGTAGCCAGCAATCTTGACGCCTTCCACGACGCTTTTGACACGACTCCACAGGACGCCATGTGGCGTGAGCCGGGGGATCGCGTGAGCATCTGGTAGCACCGGCACCAACCGACGCCACAGCACAACACCGGAAAGGGCGCCGCTGCAGCGAGAAATCGCTGCAGCGGCGCCCTTTTCCGGAGCGTCTGTAGCTAGTCGGTGTAGTACAGCGGGTTGACCGTCAGGCATTCCCCGCCGTTGGCAGCTGTGCTCGCCACGATGTCTTTGGGCACCACGATCTTGCCGAACTCCGCCCCCGACGTCCAGTCGGTCCCCACCACCAGGCTCAGCCCGTTGACGGTGGGGTCCGACACCACCGCAGTCGCGGGGAGCTTGAACAAAGCCGCAACATCGGCAGCGACGTCAGCCATGTTGGGCCCGTAGAGCAGCTGAGTTGTGGGTGCTGGCGCAATATCCCCGGATTGCCACGCATTGGTGAAGCCTGCGTTCGTGAGGGTTTTCAGCAGCTTGACGCTGCGCCCCACCACGGCCGAGGCGTTGGCAACGCTGATGGGTTGCAACGCCTTGTCGTAAACGGCGGCTGACGGTGCAGGAACTTCCGGGACCGCACTGGAGGGGGTGGTGGCCGCACTGCCTCCGGGTGCACCCGCAGTGGGGGTGCTTGTGGCGCCGGCTTTCGGCGTGGGCGGCCCCGTCAGGGACTTTTCGGCGCGCAGTGCGGCGAAGAATTGGCCGGCCTGCGGTTCCATCAGCTGCACCCTATTTGGGTCGCCCACATATTCTTTAGTGGGCACGGTCACAAAGGAAACCTGCGCCAGGTCGATCTTGGCCAGCCGGTTCGCAATGACGACCATGGCAGGAATGTTGGCCAGTCCGTCATCGATCGTGAGGTTCTTGGTGAGAACGTCGGCCAGGTTGTACAGCTTCGGCAGGTTGGTCAATGTGCCTTCGCTCTTGACCTTGCGAACCATGGAGCCAAGGAAGTATTGCTGGGCCTTGATCCGGTCCAAGTCGCTGGACTCGCCAAAGGAATGCCGGGTGCGCAGGAACGCCAGGGCCTGCTCACCCTTAACAAGGCTTTTGCCTTTCGGCAGTTTCAGGTGAGAACCGTCGAAGTCGTCCATGGCGTGGTCAACGCAGACCTCAACTCCGCCTAGGGCGTTGGAGAGTTCCTTCACTGCGGTGAAGTCGGCCAGCATGAAGTGGTCTATAGTCAGCCCAGTCATGTCGTTGATGGCGGCCACCGTGCAGCCAGGCCCGGACTCGAGTGCCGCGTTGAGCTGGCCGCTGGCCTCGCCGGGAACGACTTTTCCTGTCACTGCGGATTTGCACTTAGGGATGGGCACCATCAGGTCCCGTGGAAAGCTTGTCACCGACACACGGCTGTTATCGGGGGAAATGTCCATCAACAGCATGACGTCAGAATGGCCTTCACCGGCCGAGTCGTCTGCCGTGCCGTATTCACTGTTTTTTCCGTCGCGCGTGTCAGTGCCCAGAATCAGGATCTGCAGCGAGCCGGTCTCTTCAACCTGCTGCTTGTTCGAGGGCTCGTTTCCCACTCCAGCATTCAGCGGGGACGTGGTGACATTGCTTTGCAGCTTGAAGAACAGCACACCGGCAGTGACCAAGCCCAGCACTAAGACACCGGCAACCGAAAATGCCGTGATGCGCAGCCAAAGGGGCGTGTGGCGGGACGATTTGAAATGCCGTCCGGCTGGTTCGTCATGACTTTGGGATGAGCTCTCCTGGTTAGATGGAGAGCTGGCTTTCCCAGGCTCGGCACGGCGGCGCCCCATAGACTAACCTTTCGGAGTGAATATTGACTCTCAAAAGTGTAGCGGCGAACACTGAGAACTCCCGCACCCACACCCAAGGCCCACTGGCTTGATCGGAACGCGGCGGCCCTTCAAGGCCGCCACCTTCCTAGAAGCCGAGTTTGACGAGCTGTTTGGGATCCCGCTGCCAGTCCTTGGCAACCTTCACATGCAGGTCCAAGTAGATCTTTGTGCCCAAAAGCGCTTCGATCCCCTTGCGGGCGTTGGTTCCAACTTCGCGCAGGCGTGCCCCACCCTTGCCAATGATGATGGCTTTTTGTGAGGACCGCTCGACGTACAGGTTCACCCGCACATCAAGGAGCGGGTTGTCCTCGGTGCGACCTTCCCTGGGCACAATCTCCTCCACTACAACAGCCAGGGAGTGTGGAAGCTCATCGCGGACACCCTCCAGCGCCGCCTCGCGAATAAGTTCGGCAACCATGACCGCTTCCGGCTCATCCGTTAGTTCCCCGTCCGGGTAGAGGGCTGGAGAGAGAGGCAGGTAGTCGGCAAAGACCTTGGCCAGGGTTTCGACCTGAAAGTCCTCCACGGCAGAGACTGGCACGACGGCGGCAAATCCCCTCTCGCCGATGACTTCCCGTCCCAGCGCCTCGACTGCGATCAGCTGGTCAGTCACTGCCTGGCGGTCGACCGTGTCGGTCTTGGTCACGATGGCCACGACCGGCTTGTTGCCCACCTGTCCCAGCTGGGTGGCGATGTAGCGGTCCCCGGGGCCGATCTTTTCATTGGCCGGCAGGCAGAACCCAATAACGTCCACTTCGGAGAGGGTGTCTGCGACGAGGTCGTTCAGGCGTTTGCCCAACAAGGTGCGTGGCCTGTGCAGCCCTGGAGTGTCGACTAGGACAAGCTGAAACATCTCCCTGTGCACGATTCCACGAATAGTGTGCCGGGTGGTTTGCGGTTTAGCCGAGGTGATGGCGACCTTCTGGCCCACCAGCGCATTGGTCAGTGTTGACTTGCCGGCGTTGGGCCGTCCGGCAAGAACTGCAAACCCTGCACGGAACCCCTCACCCTTGGCTTCAATCAGGCCTGACTTGCCTTTTGACTTACTCATGATCGCTCCTGTGGTGCTGTTGTGTGGGGTTGGCAGCGCCCGGCGTGCCGCCGTCGTGCTTCAAGCCGGTAATTTTAGTGTTCCCTGCATCCAGGGTGCGCAACTCCGTGTTGTCATTGCCTGCCGGTTCGACGGCGCTGGCAATGACGTGGCTGACTCGGTTGCGGGAGGCTTCCATACGCTCAACAAGCAGCAGGATGCCGTTGACCTGCACAGTGTTGCCCAGCGACGGGATCTTGCCCAGGTGTTTGGCCATGAAACCGCCCACGGTGTCCACCTCGTCGTCGTCCAGATCCTTGTCGAATAGTTCACCCAACTCATCCACTGCCATGCGAGAGCGAATCCTGTAGCGGCCGTCGCCGAGGTCCTGCACATCGGGGGCGACAAGATCATATTCGTCGGCGATTTCGCCCACGATTTCCTCGATCAGGTCTTCGAGGGTGACCAGCCCGGCCGTGCCGCCGTACTCGTCGACAACAATGGCCATATGCGTCGACTCACGTTGCAGTTCGTTCAGCAGGTCATCGACGGGCTTGGATTCGGGCACGTACCGGACGTTGCGGGCCAGTTGCGCAGCGAGGGGCTGGTCTTCGCCGTCGGACAATCTGTGCAAGGTGGCCACAACATCCTTGAGGTAGAGGATGCCAAGGATGTGGTCGGTGCTGCCGGCAATGACCGGGATCCGTGAATACCCTGAGCCGAGAAACACCTCCAGGGCTTCGTCAAGGGTGAGGATCTGGTCGATGCTGACGATGTCCGTGCGCGGCACCATGACGGCACGCACCATGGTTTCGCCCAAGTCAAAGACGCTGTTGATGAGTTCAGCCTCGTTGTCCTCGATCATGTCCGATTCGCTGGCACGATCAACAAACTCACGGAACTCCCCCTCGCTGACGAACGTCTCATCTCCAGCCGGTGCGTCCTTGGCCACAGCTGAACCGATCAGGATAAGCCAATCTGGAATAGGTCCGAGGATGCGGCACAAAAGTTGTATGAGCCAGGCAGAGCGGCCCACCAGCGTTCCTGCGTGGAGGCGACCCAAGCGGCGCGGGGAGACCCCCACCAGCATGAAGCCGAGCAGCGCCATGACGACTGTGCCGATGAGGCCGGCAATCCACTCGTTGCCAATGAGGCCCACGAGGAAAATGGCGACGGCTACGGCGGCCGCCATTTCCGACCAGACACGCCAAAAACGCAAGGCATTCAGGTGGGTCCGTGGTTCGGCAAGGACTTTCTCAAGGGACCTGCCGCGGCCGCGGTTGGCAGCGGATTCCGCATCATGACGGGGAAAGAAACTCAGTGCGGATTCAAGGGCGGCCATGAAGGCTGCCACGATCGTGAAGATAATCCCCACGATCGGCAGTGCAACAAGCGTCACTTCATTGTCTCCCGAGGGGCGTCCTTGCCCAGGAAACTGGAGAGGAGTTCACGCTGAATGCCGAACATCTCTTCCTTTTCTTCAGGCTCCCCATGGTCATAGCCCATCAGGTGCAGCATGCCGTGGGTGGTGAGCAGCAGCAGTTCCTCTTCCATGGAGTGACCCGCAGCTGCGGCTTGCTCCTGCGCGATGAAGGGGCACAGGACAATGTCTCCCAACAGGCCAGCGGCGGTGGGCATGCCCGCCGTGCCCGGACGCAGTTCATCCATGGGGAAGGAGAGCACGTCGGTGGGACCGGGCTCATCCATCCATTCGATGTGCAGCTTTTCCATGGTCTCCACATCGGACAAAATGACGGAGACTTCGGTCTGTGGGTGAATGAACATGGCAGCCAAGATGTGCTTGATGAGCCTGACAAGCTCTTCCTGGCGCACCTCCACGCCGGATTCGTTGTTGATTTCAATACTCATCGAGAGGTGCTTTCCTTGGGTGTGGTGGGGCCGGGATGGGCGTCATCCCAGTCGTTGTAGGCGCTGACGATGGCCCCCACAAGGCGGTGGCGGACCACATCCGTGGCATCCAAGATAGCAAAGTGGATATCATCGACGTCCTGCAGAATGTCCCTGACCACCCGCAGCCCGGATTTAGTGCCGGTGGGCAGGTCGATCTGGGTGACGTCACCGGTAACGACGATCTTGGAACCAAAACCCAGGCGGGTCAGGAACATCTTCATTTGTTCCGGTGTGGTGTTCTGTGCTTCATCAAGGATGATGAAGGCGTCATTGAGAGTCCGGCCGCGCATATACGCCAACGGCGCCACCTCGATGGTGCCGGCTGCCATGAGCCGCGGAATGGTTTCCGGGTCGAGCATCTCGTGCAGTGCGTCATAGAGCGGGCGCAGGTACGGATCAATCTTGTCACTGAGGGTCCCTGGCAGGAACCCCAACCGTTCCCCTGCCTCCACAGCAGGACGGGTGAGGATAATTCTGCTGACTTCTTTGTGCTGCAAAGCCTGGACTGCCTTGGCCATGGCCAAGTATGTTTTCCCTGTACCAGCCGGGCCAATGCCGAACACCACCGTGTTGCGGTCAATGGAGTCGACGTAGTCCTTTTGGTTGGCCGTTTTGGGACGAATGGTCCTGCCCCTGCTGGAAAGGATGTCGTAGCTGAGGATTTCCACGACGGAGGAGTCCGGACGAGTTTTAAGCATGGAAACGAGCTGTTCCCACACGCTGGCATTCATGGTGCTGTTGCGGGCCACCATGCCACGGGCTTCCTCCATGAGGTGCATGATGCGTGGTACTACAGCGGCCGGGCCGGAAATTGTAAGAACATTGCCGCGGGCCAGAAATTCCACGCCCGGGTACATGCCCTCAACTATCCGAAGTCCCTCGTCTTCTGCACCCAAAGTAGCGACCATTTGATCCGAGGAGAGAAAATGAACCACTTCTGTGCGCGTACCATCCATGGAGTGCGGGAATTGCTGCCCCGGCCCCTGGTCCGGATATGAATCATGGCGGTGCGCTGTTGTCTCGGTCATAAGTTCGGCCGTGCCGGCCTGAAATCTCTCCTCATATTGCCGGTGCCAACCACCGGGGCTTGTTACTTTGCTGCTTGATATTGATTCTAGTCCACCGCTCCGTAACTGCACTCAAATAAGGGTTTCGCTATGGGCGCATCTTTGCCCACACTGCGGAATTAGTGTTTCGATACGGTTTCAGTTCTCCCCCAGAGGCTACTTTTGCGGGCATCTTCATGTGGTGCTGTGCCAAGCTGGGTGTGTTCAAGGTCTTATGGGGAAGCTTTGGGCAATCCTTGCAAATAGATGCAGCGGGATTTTCCTGCGCACTGAACACTAGCCAGATTAGCGAGTACGTCTCCCTCCATGCCTGCCTTTGATACCGCACCCACAGGACGCTTCCGCGCCTTTGCTGATGTGGCCCCCAAGGCACTTCGCGAGCGAAAAATCTTGCGCATGGTGGAAAAAATCGCCATTGTTGGCCTTTCGCTTTCGCTGACTCTTGTTGGCTGCAAGGCACAAGGGGTTAGCGGTGGCGACACCACCATGCCCACTATCAGCGCCAGCACCAGTATCGGCCTTGTGACAAGCGCTCCCCTGGAGACGGCCAGAGCGTCGCAGACGCTCCCTGTGTACTGGCTTGGACGCAGCAGTGGCGATGTGTACTTGTACCGCGAGTTCTTCCCCACCCAGTCCATAGACGATCCCATTGCGACCGCCCTGCGCACTATGATGGGCACAAAACCAAACGACCCCGACTATTTCTCCCTGTGGAACAGCCCTTCACGGCTGGGTGCCTCAGTGTCTGCCAAGAACGTCATCACAGTTGATGTGTCCGCGGACGCGTTTGGGCAGAAAGTTGATCAGGGCATTGCCAGCCGTTCCATAGACCAGCTGGTGTACACGGCAACTGCAGCTGCAGCCATGGCCGGCTTGGTAGACACTCGCACCACCATTCAGGTCTCCATCCTTGTGGACGGACATACCGGCTATAACGCGTTCGGCCATGTTCTTCTTGACAAGCCGATAACACGCGATGCCGCATTTGTGGCACCTGTGTGGATCATTGACCCTGCCAACAAGTCCACGTACAACGAGGTGCCCTTGAAAGTTGTGGGACAGGGCATCTCCCCCACCGGAGAACTGGCATGGTCGCTGGAAACGATGGTCGATGGGACGGTGGAGAAGCAATTCTCCAACGGCACCGTCACCATCCCGCAGGGCGCCAATGAATTGGGCGAGTTCACCTTCAGCTTGGTTACACCGCCCGGCACGTACCAGCTGTCCGTCTACATCACCGACCCCTCCATGCCGGATAAGAAGATCGGTCTTGACACAAAGATCGTGACCATCAGCGAACGCAGCAAGAAGTAGCCCAGAAAAAAAGTAACTCAGCACACAGTGAACCGGCAAAAATAGCGAGGCGGCATTCGGCGCTGACACGTTCTCCGGCGCACCAGTGTGTACTTCTGGGCACTACAGGGTGCGTTACCAACGCCCCAGCTCTTGGCTGAGAAGTACCACGGCGGCCGGCCCGGCAGTTGACGAGCGCAGAACATGGTGGCCCAACAGCGCCGTGCGTGCACCTGCTTCGACAAATGCCGCCACTTCAGCAGCACTCATGCCGCCTTCCGGCCCCACGATCATGACGATGTTTCCCGCTGGCGGGCCGGCCGGCCTTCCATCTTGCGCAGCCGCCCCGTCGTGCGCACCCTGCTGGGCCGCGAACCAGCTGCGGGCAACCTCCGCCACGCTGTCGGTGGCGTCTTCGTGCAAAATCAAGGCCAGACCGGCGCCTGAAATAAGCTCGCACACCTGTGCGGTGCCGGCCAACGAACTCACCTGCGGGACTGTGGAGCGCCGTGCTTGTTTCGCAGCGGCGGCCACAACTTGACGCCACTTCTCCGGACCCTTGAATGCCTTGTCCATCTTCCATCGCACAATAGAGCGCTCCGCTTGCCATGGGACCACCGCGTCAATGCCGAGTTCGGTGGCTGTCTCAATGGCCAGCTCATCCCTGTCCCCTTTGGCCAGTGCCTGAACCAAGGTGAAGGAGATGGCCGGCGCCGGTTCCTGCTTCTTACTCTCCACACGCACCGTCAACACACCCTTGCCGGCACTGGTGACGTTGCAGACAAGACGCAGGCCTGCTCCGTCGCACATATCCACCGTTTCACCCGGCTCCAGCCGCTTCACGGTGGTGGCGTGACGCCCCTCGGCGCCGTCAAGGGTAAACAGCGAGCCAGGGCCAAGCCCAGCCAGCTGCTGAGGGGTTGCGTAGAAGACGGGGTTACTCATGCTCGCCTAGAGGTTGCCGAGCTTGTCACGCAGCCTGGCGAACATGCCGCCGCTGCTGACCAGCTTGCCCTCCGTGAACATTTCTCCGCGCAGGGTAGCCAGCTGCTTAAGTAGTTCCTCTTGGGCGGCGTCCGGCTTGGTGGGTGTTTCCACATGGACGTGCACCTTGAGGTCTCCACGTCCGTAACCGCGCAGGTGCGTGACTCCCAGGTTGCGCAGGTTGATGATTTCCCCAGCCTGCGTTCCTGGTTTGATGGTAATGGGCTGCTCGCCGTCGAATGTCTCAAAGGTAAGTTCGGTGCCCAGTGCCGCCGCCGTCATGGGCACGCTCAGTGTTGCGTGAAGGTCGTCGCCTTCGCGCAGGAACGAGGGGTCGTTGTTGACCTTCATTTCCACATACAGATCACCGGCGGGGCCACCGGCGGGGCCGGCCTCACCCTGTCCGCCCAGTTGGATGCGGGTGCCAGTGCTGACGCCCGCGGGGACCTTGATGGTGAGCGTACGGCGGTTGCGAATGCGGCCTTCGCCCATGCACTCGTTGCAAGGGTCCACGATCATGGTGCCGAACCCTTGGCAAGAGTTGCAGGTGGCCAAGGTCATGACGTTGCCCAGGATGGAACGCATGGGGCGTTGGATCTGACCGCTGCCATGGCAAACGTCGCAGGTGGTGGGCGAGGTACCCGGACGGCAGCAACTGCCATCACACGTGGGACAGGTGATGGCCGTGTCGATTTCAAGCTTCTTGTTGACGCCGAACACGGCTTCGGACAAATCGATGCGGACCGTGATGAGTGCGTCCTGGCCGCGGCGTGTGCGCGACGCCGGGCCACGGCCGCCTCCACCGCCACCACCGCCGAAGAACGTCTCGAAGATGTCCTGGAACGCGAAGCCCTGCCCGTCAAAGTTTCCGGCACCGTTGTCGTTGCCATTCTCATTGCCGGTGGTGTCATAGATGCGGCGTTTTTGCGGGTCTGAGAGGACTTCATAGGCGTGCGTTACAGCCTTAAAACGGTCCTGGGCGTCCGGCGCCTCATTGACGTCCGGGTGCAGCTTACGGGCAAGTTTGCGGTAAGCCTTCTTGATTTCCTCGGCTGTTGCGTCGCGGGAGACGCCCAATGCGTCGTAATGGTTGCTCAAAATGTTGCTCTCTTTACGTGGAAACGGTGGCCGGTTAGCCGGCCAGAATTCTGGAAAGGTACTGCGCTACTGCACGCACGCTTGACATGGTGTTGGGGTAGTCCATGCGGGTGGGACCCACGACACCCAGCTTGGCGCTTTCGCCGGGGCCATAGCCAGCGGCCACAACAGAGGCCTCGGCCAAGGAGTCATGGGGATTTTCGCGGCCTATCACCACTGCCATCCCCAAGGAGTCCTGCGCCATGGCTTCAAGGAGGCGCAATAGCACCACCTGTTCCTCAAGGGCGTCAAGGACGGGTCCGATGCTCAACGGAAAATCATTGTTGGATCTGGCCAAATTGGCCGTGCCAGCCATGACGATCCGGTCTTCGCGGGCATTGGTGGCCAGCAATGCCAAACCTTGGGCGAGCCGCGACGCCGGTCCCTGATAGACCGGCGAAACGGTGGGTGGAACCTTGGCGGCTGCTTCGGCCAACGTGGCCACGGCCAGCCCGTTCAGGGCCGCCAAAAATACCTGCCGCAAGCCTGCCAACGTCACATCATCAATGGCCGCCCCAATGTCGATGACGTTTTGCTCCACCTTGCCCGATGCCAGGATCAGCACCACAAGGACTTGGCGTGAAGCCAAGGACACAAACTCAATATGGCGTACCGTCGCAGCAGCGGAACGTGGATATTGCACGACGGCGACCTGATTGGTCAGGTGCGCCAGTGCCCGCACCGTTCGTTCAAGAACGTCATCTAAATCGGAAGAACCCTCAAGCAAGGCGGAGATGGCGCGCCGCTCTGCGGCCGACAGCGGCTTCACCGAAGAGAGTTGATCAACAAAGAGCCGGTATCCCTTGTCGGTGGGGATCCGTCCGGAGCTGGTGTGCGGGGCCATGATGAGCCCCTCTTCCTCCAGCGCTGCCATGTCGTTGCGGATGGTGGCGCTGGAAACGCCCAGATGATGACGGTCGACCAGTGCCTTCGAACCGACCGGTTCGCGGGTATGGACATAGTCTTCAACGATTGCCCGAAGGACTTCCAACTTCCTTGGTTCGCTCATGCCCGCCACCTCCTGTCATTGCCACTCATATCGCCACTGCTGTTGTGGGGGGTCCACAACGGTTCCACCGTTGGCACTCTACCCAACCAAGTGCTAAGTCTAATACTTTTTCAGCAACGCTCCCATGACGGCTCGACCCTGCAATGCCGTCCGACACGCCGCACCACGGGCTACCATGGGTTTTCACCCTGCAGCGTTCGCTTTGAGCGTTGCCGTCAGCAGCAAAAGTCAGGTTTACACGTGCACTTCAACCAGTGGGGCCCCCAGGATCTCAGCGCGCCGCCGGAACGGATCATCCGCAAGATCGAAGCCCGGTCCGGTGTGGTCGTGGAAGACGTTGCGACAGGGTGGGTGGGCGCCGTCGTCCGTCTTGAAAAGTCCGGTGGCATGCACATTGTTGAGCTTGCCGACCGACGTGAAAAGGTCCGTGCCTTCCCGCTGGGGCCCGGGTTTCTGCTTGATGGGGAGCCTGTGGAACTCGTCGCACCCGCAACCACTGCCGTGCGCAAGGCGGTGCGGACAGCGTCCGGCTCGGTAAAGGTGGCCGACTTCAGGGCCAAGGTTGCCAAGGCCAGCCGCATTTGGGTCGAAGGAAAGCACGACGCCGAGCTTGTCGAGAAGGTGTGGGGCGACGATCTGCGGGTCGAAGGGATTGTGGTTGAACCACTGCGCGGCATTGACGACCTGACCGCCGCCGTGGCCGCCTTTTCCCCCGACCCCCACAGGCGGCTCGGCATCCTCGTGGACCACCTCGTACCTGGCTCCAAGGAAACACGCATTGTGGCGAATCTCATGAAATCCCCTGGCATGAGCAATAATGTCCTGGTGGTGGGCCACCCCTATGTCGACGTGTGGCAGGCCATCAAACCTTCCACCTTGGGCATACCTGCATGGCCTTCCATCCCGCGCTCCATGGAGTGGAAGCAGGGCATCCTGCAGGCGTTCGGATGGCCGCACACCACGGCCGAAGACATCGGACTGGGCTGGCAGAGATTGCTGTCCCGAGTCAATTCCTACGCCGACCTTGAACCTTCATTACTGGGCCGCGTCGAAGAAGTCATAGATTTCCTCACAGCACCCGTATCCTAGAGGAGGGTCGGCTAGTCCACCCCACTCCCCCTCTTGTTGCTTTTTTGAAAGGCCCCTCATTGTGAGTCATCCGGTAAACCAAATGAATGGTGCTCCGCTGCCGCCGCTCACCCCGTCAGAAGACAAACAGTGGGCATTCATTTCCCACTGCGGTGGAATTCTTGGCTGCGTACCCGCCTTTTTGGTCTACAAGTTCCTGGGCCCCCGCGGCCGCTTCACCGCGCAGGAGTCACTGGAAGCACTCAACTTCACGCTGCCCCCCACCATTGTTGCCGTGGCATTGAACCTCGTCGCGTTCGTGTTTGTCTTCATCAACCCGGACATAGGAACTGTGTTTTCCATGCTGGCCTTGCTCGTGTGGACGTTTCTCACGATTTTCTCCGTCATTGCCGCCATCAAGGTCGACAAGGGCCAGCCTTACCGCTACGCGCTGAACCTGCGCGTGATCAAATAGCCCCTACTGAGGTGGAAGAGCCTAGCAAAACCGGCCCCCACCATCCATATGACAGCTGATGCGGGTAAATTAGCCCGACACCCGCATCACCTGCCATACACATCACTTACAAGAGCCCTCGCCTAGGGCAGGAGCGCCCTTGTCACGGCGTCGCCGAGCAGGCGGCCTTTCAGGGTTAGCACAAGCGTGCCGGCGAAGGCCTTCAAGGGCTCGATCAGCCCTTCGGCGATCAACCCGGCCACTGCGTGCCGTCCGGCAGGGCCAAGGGTGTCAATGGACAGTCCCTCCGACAGCCGTGACACCAGCATGATGCGTTCAAGTTCGCGGGTGTCCGCGTCGAGCGTTTCACGGCCCGCGGCAGGGGATTCGCCTTTGTCCAGTCTGTTCGCGTACGCCGTGGGGTGCTTGACGTTCCACCAACGCACCCCACCCATGTGGGAGTGCGCACCGGGGCCGATCCCCCACCAGTCGTCACCGTGCCAATAGGCAAGATTGTGCTGGCAGGCATCCGCCGGGGTGCGGGACCAATTGCTGACCTCATACCAGGACAGGCCGCCTGCCTGGAACAGGGCGTCGGCAAGCTCATACTTGACTGCGTGGTCGTCGTCGTCGATGTTGGGAACCTGGCCGCGACGAATTTGGGCAGCCAGCTTGGTTCCTTCTTCCACGATGAGCGAGTAGGCGGAAATGTGATCGGGTTCATAGCTCAGCGCCGTGCGCACCGACGTTTCCCAATCGGCCAGTGACTCCCCAGGTGTGCCGTAGATCAAGTCCACGCTCACGTTCAGGCCCACCTCGCGTGCCCAGGCCACAGCCTGCGGCACGCGCTCAGGCTTGTGGGTGCGGTCCAGCACCTTCAAAACGTGCGACACGGCCGACTGCATGCCAAAGGACACCCTGGTGAACCCGCCGTCGTGGAGTTCCTGCAGCGATTCGAGGGTCACGGAGTCGGGGTTGGCCTCGGTGGTGACCTCGGCCCCTTCTTCGATGCCCCATTGCTCGACGGCGGCACCCAGGATACGGGTGAGGTCGCCAGCAGGCAGGAGCGTGGGCGTTCCGCCACCAAAGAACACGGTGCTGAGCTTGCGCTGCGGCAGCCCGGAAGCCGTCATGGCGCGGGCGGCAAATTCCACTTCACGCACCGCAGTTGACGCATAGGCATCCTGGGAGGCGCCACCACCAAGCTCAGTGGCCGTGTACGTGTTGAAGTCGCAGTAGCCGCACCGCACTGCACAAAACGGGATGTGGGCGTACAAGCTGAATTTTCGACTCGCCGCACCGACGGCAGCCTGCGCGGGCAGGATGCCGTCGGCCGGGGCCGGATCGCCCAGGGGCAGAACGCTCGGTGTCACTTTTTCGACTTGTCCTTGGAGGATTCGTCAGTGGTCAAGGCTGCGATGAATGCTTCCTGGGGGACCTCCACGCGGCCCACCATCTTCATGCGCTTCTTGCCTTCCTTTTGCTTTTCCAGCAGCTTGCGCTTCCGCGAAATATCACCGCCATAGCACTTGGCAAGCACATCCTTGCGGATGGCCCTGATGCTCTCGCGGGCAATGATCCTCGCACCGATGGCTGCCTGAATCGGCACCTCGAACTGCTGGCGCGGGATGAGATTTCGCAACTTGCCGGTCATCATGACGCCATAGGCGTAGGCCTTGTCACGGTGGGTGATGGCGCTGAAGGCATCGACCTGCTCGCCCTGAAGCAGGATGTCCACCTTGACAAGGTCGGCAACCTGGTCGCCGTCGGCCTTCCAGTCCAGCGAACCGTAGCCGCGGGTCTTGGACTTGAGGATGTCGAAGAAGTCAAAGACGATCTCGGCCAGGGGCAAGCGGTAGCGGATCTCCACCCGGTCCTCGGAGAGGTAGTCCATGCCGCCAAGGATGCCGCGGCGGGACTGGCACAGTTCCATGATGGCGCCGACGAATTCCGACGGTGCCAAGATGGTGGCCGAGACCATCGGTTCGCGGACCTCGGCAATTTTCCCTGACGGGTATTCACTGGGGTTCGTGACGTGAATGATCTTCTTGTCCTCGAGCGTGACCTCGTACTCCACGTTCGGAGCAGTGGAGATCAAATCGAGATTGTGCTCGCGTTCGAGGCGTTCACGGGTGATTTCCAGGTGCAGCAGGCCGAGGAAGCCGACGCGGAAGCCGAAGCCCAGTGCGGCGGACGACTCGGGCTCGTACACCAGCGCGGCGTCGTTGAGCATGAGCTTTTCCAGGGCGTCGCGCAACACCGGGTAGTCGGCGCCGTCGAGCGGGTACAGTCCGGAGAACACCATGGGCTTGGCGTCCTGGTAGCCGCCCAGTGACTCGGTGGCAGGCTTGTGGAACGTGGTGACGGTGTCACCGACCTTGGACTGGCGGACATCCTTCACACCGGTGATCAGGTAGCCGACCTCGCCAACACCCAACCCCTTGGAGGGTGTGGGCTCAGGGGAGCTGACACCGATTTCCAGGAGTTCGTGGGTGGCGCGGGTGGACATCATTTGGATCTTCTCGCGCGGACTCAAGCTGCCGTCAATGACGCGGACGTACGTGACAACACCTCGGTAGGTGTCGTAGACGGAGTCGAAGATCATGGCGCGTGCAGGAGCATTGGGATCGCCCACGGGCGGCGGCAATTCCCGCACAATCTGGTCCAGCAGTGCTTCCACGCCGACGCCGGTCTTGCCTGAGACCATCAGGACGTCCTCGGGCTTGCCACCGATGAGGTTGGCCAACTCGGCTGCGTACTTTTCCGGCTGTGCGGACGGCAGGTCGATCTTGTTCAGCACCGGGATGATGGTCAGGTTGTTTTCCATGGCCAAGTACAGGTTCGCCAGCGTCTGGGCCTCAATGCCCTGGGCTGCGTCGACGAGCAGGATGGCGCCCTCACATGCTGCCAGGGAGCGCGAAACCTCGTAGGTGAAGTCCACGTGGCCCGGGGTGTCGATCATGTTCAGGCAGTAGGCGGTGCCATCAACTTCCCAGGGAATGCGCACAGCCTGGGACTTGATGGTGATGCCGCGTTCACGCTCAATATCCATGCGGTCAAGATACTGCGCCTTCATGTCACGCTGCTGAACCACTCCGGTGAGCTGGAGCATCCGATCGGCCAGGGTCGATTTACCGTGGTCAATGTGCGCGATGATGCAGAAGTTCCTGATGATCGCCGGATCAGTCGCGGCGGGCACCGGGGCAGTGCGGGCCATGGGTGACACTAGGGTTCCTTACTGTTGCATGGACGCAGGGATAGCAGTGGATTCACCGAACCGTGCAGGGGTTGTGCCCGCACGCATGACGCCGGACACTCATTGCCAACAAGTGTCCCACGTTTAGGCCCCGCGCACAGAACCGACGAGCCGTATCTCACCTCCTGCAACGCCGGTTCCAGTCATGGACGGTAGGGGCACACCGGAGCACACATCATGGACCCGGCGTGCTTTCGCTAGTGTAGGTTCCATGCCATCCACATCAGAGAGCATCTTTAAGCTTCTACGTTCACTCGCCGGCTCGCTGTTCCGGCCCGCCAAGAGCGCGCCGCCGCGGACCAGACCGGGTGCCAAGCCCAGCGCAAGGCGAGCACCGCACCTGACCAAGGCTCCGACGTCGAACGGGGCCTTTACCGGCCTCAGCACCCCATACCCAGGGGATTTCCACGGAAGCTCCACCGTCAACTACTCCCCAGAGCCCAATGGCGCTGCCGACCCCGGGGAAATCGTCTGGACTTGGGTGCCGTATGAAGAGGACTACAGCCAAGGCAAGGACAGGCCGGTGCTGGTGGTGGGCCGCTCGGGCAAGCGCCTGCTGGCCCTCATGCTGACAAGCAAGGACCACAGCAACGACCACCGCGGTGACAACGACTACATCGACATTGGTACCGGTTCCTGGGACAGGCAGGGACGTCCCAGTGAAGTGAAACTGGACAGGATTGTGCAGGTCTCCCCCGGCGACATGCGTCGCGAGGGTGCCATCCTGGACGCCAAGCGATTCGCCATGGTGGCCACGGGGCTGAAACAGCGGCACGGCTGGAAGTAGGGCGGCCATTGGAGTCCAAGCAAATCTGCTAAACTCTTCACAGTGTGTGTCCGTGCAGGTCGGCGGTCACAACAGCTTGACCTGACGTTCACCATAATTCGAGCATCCCCACGCCGCTGTCAACGGTCAAGCTACGCCCTCTACGACCGAATTTACGTATCAAAAGAGAGTTATACAACGTGGCTAATATCAAGTCCCAGAAGAAGCGCATCCTGACCAACGAGAAGGCGCGCCAGCGCAACCTCGCAGTACGGTCGGGAGTCAAGACCGCTATCCGTGCAGTAAACACGGCAGTGGCCAAGGCTGACAAGGATGCAGCAACGGTTGCATTGGTGAATGCAGGCCGCAAGCTGGACAAGGCTGTCAGCAAGGGCGTTTTGCACGCCAACAACGCTGCCAACCGCAAGTCCGCCATCTCCAAGAAGGTTAACGCCCTCTAAGGGAAGCTGACCCGCTTCGCAACTTCAACGTTGGACCTCCACCGCTTGGTGGGGGTCCAACGTGTTTAACACAGGGTTGTGGCTAACGTCTGGCTTCAGTGGCGATCACCATGACAGCGTGTTCCACCGCATAAACGGGGTCCTTGGCTTCACCCTTGACCTGGGCGTCCGCTTCGGCGAGGACCTTGATGGCGGTGGCAAGACCCGGCGGGCTCCAATGTGCGGCATCGCGCCTGGCTGAATCCACCTGCCACGGGCTCATGCCCAGGTCCCGGGCCAGTTGTGCTGAACTGCCACGCACCCCATGAACTTTGGCAACCTGGCGCACCTTCATTGCCAACGCACCGACCAGTGGAACCGGATCCACTCCCGTAGCCAACGCATGCCTGAGTGTGGAAAGGGCCACGGGAGCATTGCCGGCCAGGGCGGCGTCAGCCACACGGAAGGCTGTGGCCTCCACCCGACCGCCATAATATTTATCCACCATGTCGGTGCTGACCATGCCAGAGGTGTCCGCAATGAGCTGCGAGCAGGCGGCGGCCAGCTCCGACAGGCTTGCCCCCACCGCCGCCACGAGGGCGCGCACTGCTTCGGCATCAATCCGACGCCTTGCCAGGGAAAATTCGGTGCTGACAAATTGCATTTTTTCGTTGTCTTTTTTGAAAGGCAGGCACTCTATGCGTGGAGCACCGAGGGCCTTGAGGGCGTCAAGGAGCTTCTTGCCTCGCGTGCCGCCTGCATGGACAAGCAACAGAGTGACATCTGGGGCCGGGTCTTTGATATAGGCCAGCGCATCCTGCAGGAAGTCATCGCTCATGGATGCCAGAGCTGACACTTCTATCAACTTCGGTTCGCTGAACAAGGACGGACTCGCCACCATGCCCAGCCTGCCAGCCGTGTAGTGGGCGGCGTCGAGGGACGTCGTTTCCAACTCAGGGTTGTGGGCACGCAATTTTCTGCGGACGTCATCGGTGGCACGACTGGCTATGAAGTCCTCCGGACCGAAGAGCAGGACAACGGGCGCCAACGGCACATCGCGCCAATCAGCACCTCCCGGGCCCCGTGGGGCGGTTCTGGCTGCCGGTGTCACTTCACCATTCCTGTCCACTCATTGTTCACAGCCTCTACTTTGCCACCCCCACCACCCTTTACCACAAACCGTGTTCCTGTCACCCGCTCAGGAATGCCGTGGTCCACCACCCGGCAACAGCGGCCCCAAGAACTGCCACCGCAGCAAACCCGAACCTGACACGCCACCACGCCGGGATCCGCTCCAGCACGGCTGCTGCCGCCTTGGCCGTCCGATCCCGCTCGACGACGGCGTAGAGGCCGCCCAGCAACGCCACGTTCAGGCACGCCATGAGCACCACACTCTGGACGCCGCCGGGCCACGGCAGGCTTGCGGCCGGCAGGGCAGACATCCACCGCGCCACCACGGCCACCCACCACGCCCCAGCCCCGCTGACGGCTGCGCACAATGCAGCCAGCGGTGGCAACACGGAAGCTGCCACCAAACCCAACGTGCCAACAGTCGTCACGAGAGCCACTACAGGGGCGGCCGCCATATTGGCCGCAACGGCATACGGAGTGAGCCTTGCCTGCAGCAGCACAATCACGGGTGCGCAAAATAATTGGGCGGCCAACGGAATGGCCACCGCTTGGGCCAGCCACAGCGGTAGCAGCACGGACAACCACTGCGCGCAGCGCCGGCCCACCAGGTGCAGGCCCACTGTGGCCAAAACTGAAAGAATGAACGCGTAGTCCACGGAAAGCCATGGATCGGCGACCAGCAGCACAATGACGGACACTGACAAAAGCGCTCCAGTGCGTTTGGGCCGGCCACCCAACATCGCCATGGCGCCGATAGCCCCCATGACCGCGGCCCGCAGCACGCTGGGGTCTGGCCCCACCAGCACCACGAAACCCACCAGTCCGGATCCTGAAACAGCAAATGCCACCATCCGTGGAGCATGCAGTGAACGCAGCACCAGCATCAAAGAGGCCAGAACGAGTGTGCAGTTTGCTCCGGACACTGCTGTCAGGTGCGTCAAACCCACTGTTTTCATGGCGTCGTTGAGCCCGCTGCCCATGCCACTTCGTTCTCCCATGACCATTCCGGGGAGCAGGCCTGCCGTGTCCGGGGAGCTGCTGGCCCAGACAGCCTCGACGCTGCCCTGCCACGCCTTACGCATGGACCTCACCACGGCTTGTGTGCCATTTTCCCCTCCCTTGTCTGTTCCCACTCTGGATGGCTCTGCGTTGGATGTCTCTGCGTTGTAGTGTAAAGCCGAGCCCGCTACCGGGTCTGTGCCCGGGTGGAGAATGCCCACTACCCTGTCACTGGCCTCAGCCACGGTGATCTTTCCAGCTGTCCATGCCTTTTCCCCTGGTTGCAGCCCTGCCCACGCCGCGCCTGCCATCACCCTGATTGGCAGCCGCCCACTCAGCATCCGGCCCCGGACTGTGGCATGAACGACGAACGCGTCGAACAGTACCCGCGGCGGACCGTTTCCTCCCTCCAGCTGCCGGGGTGGTGTTGCCACCTCCAGAGTCAGGGCCATTTCCTCCCCTTGGGTCACGGCCAGTTCCAACTGTGACGACCCCATGCTGGCATTGTGCAAGCCGACAGCCAACAACACGCCCAGCAAACTAATGCAGGCCAGCAGCGCCGTGGCACCCGCGCCGGCTGGCAGCTGTCGTCGACTCCCCTGAACTCGACGCCCCTGTAGTAGATACCCCTGTTCTTGACGCCGTTGTGAGTGTCGCCGCAAATATCGTCGTGAACGCAGCCACGTAAAGGCGGTGCCGGTTGCGCCCAGCAGTGTTGCCCCCAGGACCATCGATACGGTTTGGACCGTGGATACAGGCCAGGCTATGGCGGCAGCGGCCATGGCCCATACGGCAACAACCGATGGCAGCAGCCTGACGTCAGGCCGCTGCTGCTCTGCACGTTCCGGCCGTCCTTGCGAAGTGGCGGCAAGGTGACGACGAAAAACTCCCACCTGTTGGCGCAGCCGTCCCATACTTTTCGGAACGGGGGCTTCGGCTGCGCCACTGCCAGCGTTGCCCACTGGATCCACCCCCGTGGGAGACTCTTCATGAAAATCAGCCCCACTAACAGCCGCGCGGGTAAAACGCGACCACCGTGGTTCACGAATCCTCACCCCGCCACCACAAGATCCCGTAGACCCGCGAGCAGCTTCGTACCAATGCCGTTTACAGCATCCAAAGCGTCTACAGAAGGGTAGGGGCCGTGCTCAAGACGCCACGCCACAATCCGTTCCGCCAGAACAGGGCCAACTCCGGGAAGAGTTTCCAGTTCGGTCTGGGAAGCCGTATTCACGTTGAGCGGGCCCACCGAGCCTGCCTTTCCACTCCCCTGCCCACCGTCCGTGGCTGCTTTTGCTGCGGCCCCCGACCCCGGCAAGGCGTTGCCCGGATACATGTTCATGGCCGCAGCCTGTTCCACGGTTGGCACCAGGATCTGCAGCCCGTCACTCAGTGGTGCGGCCAGATTCAGAGCCGCCAACTCCGCCGTGTGCAAGGCCCCGCCGGCTGCCTCGATCGCCTGAAACACCCTGCTGTCAGGGTTCAGGATGAACACACCTGGGGTTTTTACCGCCCCGGCAACATGAACCACCAGACCTCCCTCGGGGAGTGCCCCCGCACGAGAAGACACACCTGCAGCTGGCAAGACCGTGGCGGATGGCGGCGGCCCCGTGGAAGGCGATGGAGACTCGGCTCTCGCCTTAGCCGTGCCCTCCGAGCCACCCTCCGCGCCACCGGCCGCGCCTCCGGGTTTCAGCGCTCCTGTGCCATCCAACGGCGGGACGACCACTTTACCGGCGTCGTCCGCAACCAACTGCGCGGAGGCGTCCTGGATACCGGCGGACTCCAACCACAGAACGCCCAGAGCGGCGGCCATCATGGCCAGGACCACTACGAGCGCCCGCATGGAGACAAGCCACCGAGGTCCTCGCGCCCTCCCTTCCGCATGGCCCCGGGCCGAGAGCGTGGACCGCTGAGGCGTCCACTCAACATTCTCGCCTGCATCGTCCATGAACCAAGGCTAGGCACGCGACACTCACCGCTCCATGCCTGCTGGGCGGGATGTGGACGGCTAGTGCTGTGTGCCCCGTTGTGGAGGAATATCAGGCTGCGGCGAAGCCTCCGGTTCTGCAGTAACCTCCAGCTCTTGAGCAAGCTTCTGCGGAGCCAGCACGTCCGCCACCACAACCACCAGCACACCCAGGCCGGCGTGCGCGGCCAGGACGGCGGGGAGCCGTGTCAAGGTTGAGGCAGCCAGGCCCGGACTGTCCGCCGTAATGGACTCCCCGAGTGTGCGGGCCTGGGCCTCGTTGCCGAAGTGGTGGACGCTGATTTGTGTGTCCTTGGCTCCGCGTCCTGCAATCTCAGCCGCCACGAGGGCTTCAAGCCGTGCGATGGCCTTCGTCGCTGAACGCACCTTTTCCAGCGGAACCACCGCCCCGTCCTTGATCCCCAGGATGGGTTTGATGTCCAAGACCGTGCCCAGCCACGAGGAAGCCAGGCTGATGCGCCCGCCACGTCGCAGCTGCTCTAGGCTCGGGACGTAAAAGTAGATGGCGGTGGCCTCCAGAGCAGTAGTTGCTGCTTCCATGACGTCCGCAGTGCCACCGCCGAGCATGGACGCGGCGATGGCAGCCTGCACACCCCTGCCCTGGCCCATGCCCACTGTGCCTGAATCCATGATGTGCACGGCAATCTCAGCTCGTTCTGCGGACAACCGCGCCGCTTCGCAGGTTCCTGAGAGCTTCGTGGAAATATGCAGCGAGACAACGGCGTCAAACCCCGCCTCGGCCGCATTTTTGTAAGCGCGATCGAATTGCCCCGGGGATGGCCGGGACGTTTTAACGGACGTGCCTGACGCCAGGGCGAGGGAAATGTGGGTCTCGAGTTCGGCGTCGTCGTCTGAATAGACGTTCTCGCCAATGATGACCGGGATGGGCACCACTGTGAGCAGTCCGTCCTTGGTGAACTCGCTGACCCACTCTGCCGGCAGCGCTGCAGCGGAATCGGTGACGATGGCGATGCGCGGCTTCGGTGGGGGTTCCTCGCTGGAAATTTGCATGCCAGTCTTGGGGCGCAGGCGCTGGACCTGCTGGATCAGCCATGCCCGCGCAGATGCTGCCGTATCCGTCACAGCTACCCCTCTCCCAGGGCAGCCCTGCCAGTCCGCTGCCACGTGTCCTGCAAACCAAAAGTGCCTTCCCTGCCGTGGGGCGGGGAAGGCACTTGAATTCGGTGACCTTGCGCGTCCTAGGCAGGAACGATATTGACCAGCTTAGGCGCACGGACGATCACGGTGCGGATGCCACGGCCGTCGAGCGCCTTTTGGACCACGTCGGAGGCCAGCGCCAAATCACGCAATTCGTCCTCGGTGATGTCCGGGGACACTTCCAGCCGGTCCTTGAGCTTGCCCTTGATCTGCACAATCGCGGTGACGCTCTGCTGCACGAGCAGGGCCTCGTCGACGGCGGGGAAGCCTGCGTTTGCCACAGATGCCGGGTGGCCAAGGGCGTTCCACATGTCCTCGGCCGTGTAGGGGGCAAACAGACTCAACACGACTGCCACGGCTTCGGCCGCTTCACGCACGGCCGGATCCTGCGCGCCGGCACCGGAGTCGATCACCTTGCGTGTGGCGTTGACGAGTTCCATGAGCTTCGCGACGACCACGTTGAACTTGTGGCCTTCCAGCAGCGCCTTCACCTCGTGGACGGTGCGGTGAGTCAGTGAGCGCAAGGCTGCATCGCCACCTGCCGTGTCGGTGCCGGGCGCACTGTCCACGTCGTTGCCCAGACGCCATGCGCGGGCGAGGAACTTGGCCGAGCCCGACGGCGAAACATCCGCCCAGTCGACGTCGTCCTCGGGAGGACCGGCGAAGACCATGGTGAGTCTGATGGCGTCCACCCCGTACTTGTCCAACTGCTCGCCAAGATCGACGCCGTTGCCCAAGGACTTGCTCATGGCCTTGCCGCCGTTGAGCACCTGGCCCTGGTTCAGCAGTGCGCTGAACGGCTCCGTGGCATCAAGCATGCCCATGTCGTGGATGACCTTGGTGAAGAAGCGGGCGTACAGCAGGTGCAAGATGGCGTGCTCCACACCGCCCACGTACTGGCCCACCGGCATCCAGTCGTTGACCTTGGCCGGGTCAAAGGGCCCCTCGGTGAACTGTGGGGAGACGAAGCGCAGGAAGTACCAGGACGAGTCCACGAACGTGTCCATGGTGTCGGTGTCGCGCTTGGCAGCACCGCCGCACTTCGGGCAGGGAACGTTGACCCATTCTTCAACCGCAGCCAGCGGGGAGGTGCCCTTGGGTGAGAGGTCCTCTCCGCGCAGGTTCTCCGGCAGGCGGACGGGCAGTTGCTCGTCCGGAACGGGAACTTCGCCGCAGTCGGAGCAGTGGATGATGGGGATCGGGGTGCCCCAGAAACGCTGGCGGGACAGCAGCCAGTCACGCAGACGGAAGTTCACGAACTTCTCGCCGGTACCCAGCTTTTCCAGGATCTCAATGGCGGCGGGGATACCCTCGGACTTGGAAAGCCCGTCCAACTCACCGGAGTTCATCAAAGTGCCTTCACCGGTGCTGGCGACACCGCTGTCGGCAGGGTCCTCCATGCCGGTGTCCAGAACGGCGCGAACCGGCAGGTTGAAGGCCCTGGCGAAGTCAAGGTCGCGCTGGTCGTGGGCGGGCACGGCCATGATGGCACCCGTGCCATAGTCGGCCAGGACATAGTCGGCGGCCCAGACGGGCAGCTTCTCCCCCGTCAGCGGGTTGATGGCGTAGCGGCCCGTAAACACGCCGGACTTGGGGCGTTCGGTGGACTGGCGCTCAATGTCGCTGAGAGCCTTGACCTGCTCGCGGTACTCGCTCAGGGCCTCTGCGTTCTCGGCCGTGACCAGGTCAAGCGCCAGTGGGGCGTCGGCAGCCACCACGAAGAACGTTGCACCGTAGAGCGTGTCGGGGCGGGTGGTGAAGACGGTCAGTTCCTGCTCCGGCTTTTGCGCACCGGCAGCCTCGATCACGAACGTGACGTGGGCACCTTCAGAACGGCCGATCCAGTTCTTCTGCATGGCCAGCACGCGGTCAGGCCAGTGGCCCTTCAGTGCTTCCATGTCATCCAGGAGACGGTCTGCATAGTCGGTGATCTTGAAATACCACTGGTTCAAGGACTTCTTCGTGACGATGGTGCCACAGCGCTCACAGGCACCATTGACCACTTGTTCGTTGGCCAGCACGGTCTGATCCTTGGGGCACCAGTTGACCGGAGAATTCTTGCGGTAGGCAAGCCCGCGCTCATAGAAGCGCTTGAACAGCCACTGCGTCCACTGGTAGTACTCAGGGTCGGAGGTCTGCAGGCGGCGGGACCAGTCCACGGAGACGGCGTAGCGTTTGAACGACTCCGCCTGCGTGTCAATGTTGGCATACGTCCACTCGCTGGGGTGGGCGTTGCGCTTGATGGCCGCGTTCTCAGCCGGCAGGCCGAAGGAGTCCCAGCCGATCGGGTGCAGCACATCGAAGCCAAGCTGGCGCCAATAGCGTGAGACGACGTCTCCCATGGCAAACGCTTCCGCGTGGCCCATGTGCAGGTCGCCGGAGGGGTACGGGAACATGTCAAGGACGTAGCGGCGTTCCTTGGACCCGTCGTCAAGTGGGGCGAAAACGTTCAGCTCATCCCAGACGGCAGGCCATTTGGCTTCCATCTGGGCGAAACTGTAGACGACTTCTTCACTGTTCTCTTCAGTCTGGGACTGCACGCTCACGTACCCTGCCTTTTCGTTCATCAATGGCTTCTTGCACCTTCTGGCCCGTTACACACAAAAGCCCCTCGACCAGGCAAGGGGCGCACCGCAATCATGATTGCGGTTAGCTAAGGGGAAGAAAGTTGTGCATCCCTCCACTTTAGCGCACTGGGAATGGAGCCGTGGCGCAGCCGACGTCGAGAAGGGGCCCAGGTGCGGCTTGGGGCGTCCGCGCAGCGGGCGGGGCCCCTTCTCGACGTAGGCTGCGGCGGATACCGCCGCAGTGGGTGTTACTTCACGTCGTCGTCAACCCAGTCCATGGACTTGGTGACGGCCTTCTTCCACAGACGCATTTGGCGGTCACGCTCGGCCGGGTCCATGTTGGGCTCCCAGCGCTTGTCTTCGGACCAGTTCGCGGACAGCTCGCCCAAGTCCTTCCAGAAGCCCACGGCCAGCCCAGCTGCGTAAGCGGCCCCCAGTGCAGTGGTTTCGGTGACCTTGGGCCGGATGACCGGCACGCCCAGGATGTCAGCTTGGAACTGCATGAGGGCATCGTTGGCGACCATGCCGCCGTCGACCTTCAATTCAGTCAAGTCAACACCGGAGTCTGCGTTGACGGCGTCCAGCACCTCGCGGGTCTGGAATGCCGTCGCCTCAAGGGCTGCACGGGCAATGTGGCTCTTGTTCACAAAGCGGGTCAGTCCCACGATGGCACCGCGGGCGTCGGGACGCCAGTACGGGGCGAACAAGCCGGAGAAGGCGGGCACAATGTACACGCCGCCGTTATCTTCCACCGAGGCTGCGAGCTCCTCAACTTCCGGCGCCGACTTGATCATGCCAATGTTGTCCCGCAGCCACTGGATGAGTGAACCAGTGACGGCGATGGAACCTTCAAGGGCATAGTGCGGTGCTGCGTCGCCCAGCTTGTAGCCGAGGGTGGTCAACAGGCCGTTCTTCGAGTGGACAATTTCCTCGCCCGTGTTGAAGATCAGGAAGCAGCCGGTGCCGTAGGTGTTCTTGGCTTCACCCGTTTGGAATGCGGCCTGGCCGAACGTTGCCGCCTGCTGGTCACCCAGAATGCCCGCCACCGGAACTTCGCGCAGCAGCTGGCTGCCGTGCACGTGCCCGTAAACCTCGGAGGAGGACTTGATGGCCGGCATCATGGACTTCGGAACCCCGAAGACGGCCAGGATGTCGTCATCCCACTGCAGGGTTTCCAAGTCCATGAACATGGTGCGGGAGGCGTTGGTGACGTCGGTGATGTGCACGCCGCCGTCAGTGCCGCCGGTCAGGTTCCAGGTAACCCAGCTGTCAGTGTTGCCGAACAGCAGATCTCCGGCCTCGGCCTCGGCCTTGGCGCGGGCGCCTTCGACGTTGTCCAGGATCCACTTGATCTTCGTGCCGGAGAAGTACGTGGCCAGCGGCAGGCCCACCTTGGCCTTGAAACGTTCGACGCCGCCATCAGCGGCCAGTTCATCAACGATGGACTGGGTGCGGGTGTCCTGCCAGACGATGGCGTTGTACACGGGGACACCGGTATTTTTGTCCCAGACGACGGCGGTTTCGCGCTGGTTGGTGATGCCCACGCCCACAATGTCGTGGCGGGTCAGGTTGGCTTGCGCCAAGGCGGTGCCAATCACCTCACGGGTATTGTTCCAAATTTCGGCAGCGTTGTGTTCCACCCAGCCTGCCTTGGGAAAAATTTGCTCATGCTCCAGCTGGCCGGTGGAGACGATGTTTCCATCATGGTCAAACACAATGGCACGACTACTGGTGGTGCCCTGGTCAATGGCGATTACATATTGAGACATCATTGTTTCCTTTGCTAGCAATTCACATTAAAAAACATGGGAAAGACTTGTCCTACAGGGTGCTGGATCAGCCAACTACCAGAGGCAGCCAAGCTGCACCAAAACCGCCCAGTGCGCCACCAACCAGGGGGCCCACCACGGGCACCCAGGAGTAGCTCCAGTCACTGGAGCCCTTGCCCTTGATGGGCAGCAGTGCGTGGGCAATGCGCGGGCCGAGGTCACGTGCCGGGTTAATGGCGTCTGGGGTATTCAGCTGACCGGACCTGAGCCCGGACCCAGCGCCAATACCCCCACATACTGTGCTCGTAGGTACTGATCTTCACATCATCTTGTGGCTAGTCCGGTCAAATGAATACCCCAGAATGGCGTAACCGGTGGGACCACCGAGGGAAGCACCGATGGCGACGACCAGCAGCGCAACAGGCAGCGGGCCGAGGCCCACAACCCCGCCACCAAAGTGCAGAATCACGAATACCAGAACAAAGGTGCCGATGATTTCCGTGGCAACGTTCCATCCGTAGCTGCGGATGGCAGGACCGGTTGAGAACACGCCCAGCTTGGTGGCCGCATCAGGCTCACCGTCAAAGTGCTGCTTGTAGGCGACCCAGCAGAGCACGGCACCGATGAATGCGCCGAGCATCTCCGCACCGAAGTACGTCATGGTTGAAGCGAATGACACCGCAACTCCCGGGGCGTATTCGGCTTTGCCGTTGGCCAACAGGCCAACCGTCACTGCGGGGTTGAGATGCGCCCCCGACTTCGCTGCGACAAACACACCCGACATGACGGCCAAGCCCCAGCCCCAGTTAACGAGGAGGAAACCGCCGGAATTACCCTTGGTTCCCTTCAGCGCAACGTTGGCCACCACGCCGCAACCCAAAAGGGTCAGCAGCGCGGTTCCTGCCACTTCGGACAGGAACACAATTCCAAGAGACATCTTTGACTCCGACTTTTTTGGTTATTGGTTGAAAGGCACACACGTTTGTGCGGCCCTCTTGAGACCGCTTTGCCCCGAGGGGCCTACGCCATCAAGCTTTGTACCTGGACACCGTGGAAACGGTCCAGAATTTCGATGCTGTGGCTGATTTCCTCAGCCACACGTGCCTCGTCCCAGCCCAACGGCTCCGCCAGCACGGCAGCCGTTTCAGCCAACAGCTCCCTCGTGACCAGGCCGCGGAAGGCCAGTGACGTGCGTCGGATCATGACGTCGATGAGGTGCCCCACCTGCTCGTTCTCAACCATGAATTCAACTTCGCGATCACTGAGTTCTCCCGTTGAGTCAAACACGGTGTCCTTGCCTTCCTTGAGGAACGCCAGCACGTCCTTGGCGCGTGTGCCATACCGGGTGAGCAGGACTCCGGCACGTGTGGCGTCCACAGTCTGGCTGGTGTGGGAGGAAATCCAGGTCTCCACCCCTTCGCTGGTTGCCGGGAAGTTCACGCCGCCGCCAATGGCCAGCTTTTCCGTGGACGTCTTCCGCTGCTTGCCCAGGATGGCCAGGACGTCGTTGGTCATGTGCGCCGAAAGTGCGCGGAAAGTGGTCCACTTCCCACCGACGAGACTGAGCACCGGCACTGACTTGCCGGCGATGGTGCGGTCTGCCCGTTCAATGCGGTAGTCGCGGGAGACGAAGCCGGGAGCTGTTTCGTCATGCCGGGGTAATGGCCGGACACCGGCGAAGCTGTACACAATGTCCTCGCGCGTCACCAGTACGTTGGGGAACACGTGCCCGATCAGGTCGAAGAAGTAGTCAATCTCGGCATCGGTGCAGACGGCGTCCTGAGCCATGTCCGCATTGACGTCGGTGGTGCCGACAAGGACCCTGTCCCCCATCGGATAGATCAGCACAATGCGACCGTCTGTGTGTTCGAAGAAAATCTCGCGGCCGTTGCATGCTGCCAGCAGTCCCGGGTGGTCCAGGACGATGTGGGATCCCTTGGTGCCGCCCATGAAGCGTGTTTCGGCACCCATGTCTGCATTGGTCATGTCCACCCAGGCGCCAGTGGTGTTGATGATGACGTCTGCGGTGAACATGAAGGATTCGCCCGTGAGCTGGTCGGTGAGTTCGACGCCGTCGTCCTTGACCGCGGTCACGGCAACATAGTTGGTGGGACGCGCCTGACCGGTGCCCTCCGAGGCACCACCTGCCTTCTCGCCATCCTGCAGCACGTCGAGCGTCAGACGCTCAGGGTTGTGCACGGAAGCGTCATAGTACGTGGCCGCGTACTTGATACCGGGGTGCAGCTGGGGCAGCTCCGACAGCGCCTTCTTGCGGGACTTGAAGTCGTGACGGGGTACAGTGCCGCCGTCGCGGGAGAAGAAGTCATACAGGGTCAAACCAACCTTGATCAAGAACGCGCCGCGCTCCTGGGGCTTGCCCTGCTTGTGCGTGAGGAAACGCATGGGGGCGCTGAGAATCCCGGAAAATGTGGAGAAGATGGGGATGGTGGTCTGTAGCGGCTTGACGTAGTGGGGCGCGATCTTCAGTAGCCCGTTGCGCTCCTCGACGGACTCCTTGACGAGGCGAAACTCACCATTTTCCAGGTACCGGATACCGCCGTGGATCATGTGGGACGATGCGCCGGAAGCACCCTGGCAGTAGTCCCCGCGTTCCACCAGTGCCACGTCGATGCCCTGCAATGCCAAGTCTCGGAACGTCCCGACACCGTTGATGCCGCCGCCAATGATCAATACCTGTGCGTGCGGGCGTGCTTTGAGCGCCTCAAGCTGTTCACGCACACCATGGCGCGGGGTCGTTGAATCATGATTTTTGTCAGCGTTGCCTATGTTCTTCACATCGACCTCATTCGAGTCCCGTTGGTTGCGCGCAGTGCGCCTATATCCATTATTGTTTGACCAGATGGAAAATATAGTCAACAGTGGTGCACGAATGTGCAGAATGGGGAGGGATGGCATGTCTTCACGCCGAACAAAACAGCAAGACACCCTCCGGGCTGCACAAATGTACTACTTGCAGGACCAGACCATGGACGCCATTGCCCGAGAACTCAGCACGTCCAGATCCACCGTTTCCAGGCTGCTGGCCGCCGCCCGGGAAACGGGATTGGTGCAAATTCAAATCAAGACCCCCTCCGACAGGGCACCGGAACTTGAACGGGTCATCCGCACGCGTCACCAGGTGGATGTGCACGTGGTGCCTGTCTCGGACATGCTCAATGAGGTTGAGGTCCTTGAACGGGTCAGTATGCAGGCCGCACGTACCATCGGCCCACTCGTGGACTCCAATGCGGTGATAGGCGTGGCCTGGGGCTCCACTGTGAGTACCGTAAGTCGACACCTGACCAGCAAGACCACCCACGGCAGCACCATTGTCCAACTCAACGGCGCCGGCAACACCCAAACCTCCGGCATCACTTACGCCTCCGAGATCATCCAGCGCTTTGGCACCGCCTACGGGGCCAAAGTGGAACAGTTCCCTGTGCCTGCTTTCTTTGACCACGCCGAAACGAAGAACATGATGTGGCGAGAACGCAGTGTTCGGCGCATCCTTGACCTGCAGGAACGCATGACCATTGCCATCTTTGGCGTGGGCTCCATGGATGCTGAGATCCCCAGCCACGTGTATTCCGGCGGGTACCTCGACACCACGGACCTCGACTCGCTGGAAGCCAGCGGGGTGGCAGGAGACGTGGCCACCGTGTTCTTCCGCTCCGACGGCACCGATGACGGCATTGTCCTCAACGACCGTTCCAGCGGACCCAGCCTGGAGAACCTGCGCAAGGTCCGGCGTCGGATCTGCGTGGTCTCCGGGCGCCGAAAGATCAGGGGCTTGCGCGGTGCGTTGGCGGCCGGGCTGGCCACGGACCTGATTCTGGACGAAGCCACAGCCCGGGAGTTGGTAGAGCAGGACAGCCACTCCTCTGACCCGATCTTTGGACTGCTGCACGGCTTGGACGGGCTGTAGGCATTTGGAGCAGGACAGCGACGCGCCGCACTTGGTGAGCCGCCGCGCCAAGGGGCAAAGCCATCAATGAAACAAGCCAATGGGTAAAAATGGGTAAAGTCGTATCCATGCATCGCTCCCCCAAATACACGCTCAACAACGGCGTCAGCATTGATGCCCTCGGCTACGGCGTCTACAAGGTCCCGGCGGAAGACTGCGCCGACCTTGTCGCCACGGCGCTGGACACCGGATACCGCACCATCGACACGGCCGCCCTGTACGGCAACGAAGCCGGTGTGGGCCAGGCCGTGAACCGCGCCGTGGCCGGTGGGCTGCCGCGCGAGGAGGTATTCGTCACCTCGAAGGTGTGGAACACCGAGCAAGGCTACGACTCCACCCTGGCTGCTTTTGACGCCAGCATGGACCAGCTGGGCCTGGACTACCTGGACATGTTCCTCATCCACTGGCCGTGCCCCGAGCGCGGACTGTTCATCCCCACATACAAGGCTCTGGAAACCCTGTACCAGCAGGGACGGGTGCGGGCCATCGGAGTAAGCAACTTTGAACCCGTCCACCTGAAGGCACTCCTTGATGCGTGCGAGGTGATTCCGGCTGTCAACCAGGTGGAGCTCCACCCGTGGCTGGCACAACGCGAACTGCTGGCACTGCACGCCGAGCTCGGCATTGCCACCCAGGCATGGAGCCCGCTGGCACGCGGCGCCATTTTGGCGGACCCTGCCCTGTTGGCGCTCGCAGCTGAACACGGGCGTTCCACGGCCCAAATAGTGCTGCGCTGGCATGTCCAGTCCGGCCACCTGGTGATTCCCAAGGCCAGTTCTGCGCAGCGGATCAGGGAAAACCTGAGTGTTTTCGACTTTTCCCTGACCGACGCCGACATGGCCCGGGTGGACGCCCTTGATCAGGGCCGGCGCTCAGGTTCCAACCCTAATCAGGTGAACTGAGTTGCCCACCAAGAGAAGTACGACGCCGGCACCCTCACCTCTCGCTGTTGACCTGGCCGCTCGCGTGGGCGTCCATGTGCTGGCGGTCTCGGGCACAGCCGTGCACTACTGGGACTACGCATCGGTGGACGGCCGGACGCCCACGCGCACTGTGGTGATGGTGCACGGATTCAGGGGCGACCATCACGGCCTGGAACGGGTGGTTGAGCTCCTGCCGGATTACCGGATCATCATGGCCGACCTGCCCGGCTTTGGCGCCAGCCCGGCATTCGCCCACGGAAAGCACGACATTCCCGGCTACGCCGCCTTCATGGATGACTTCCTGAAAGCTCTTGCATTGGGGCCCGACACGGTGCTGCTGGGCCATTCCTTCGGCTCGATCATCGTCAGTCACTTTGTCGCCAACAACCCCGGGCGCGTGCATCCGCTGATTTTGGTCAACCCCATCGCCTCCCCCGCCTTGGAGGGGCCCAAGGGGATCATGACCAAGCTCGCTGTTTTCTACTACTGGGCTGCGGCAAAGCTGCCAGGCACGCTCGGCAATGCGCTGCTGCGCAACAAACTGATAGTCCACCTCATGTCCGTCACCATGGCCAAAACACGTGACAAGGACTTGCTGGCCTTCATCCACGGCCAGCACCACGCCTACTTCAGCGACTTCGCCAACCGGGACATGCTCCTTGAAGCGTTCCAGGCCTCCGTCAGCGGCACCGTGCGTGAAGTGGCGCAGCGCCTGGCGCTGCCCACCCTGTTGATAGCCGGCGAACGGGATGAAATTGCCACGCTCCCCACCCAGCGGACCCTGGCAAAGCTGTTGCCCGATGCCGAACTGGTGGTTATCGACAACGTTGGGCACCTGATCCACTACGAGACACCCGAACCGGCCGCCGCCGCCATTATCGACTTCCTGGAAAGGCATCCCGCCCCGTGAGCAAGCCAAAGATCGTCATGGATGCCCGCTTCACCAGGATGGACCACCACGACGGCATCAGCCGCTACGGCGCGTCCCTCATGGCCGCCGTCGCTCCCTACGCGCAGGTGACCATGCTCATCCACGACGAACGCCAGTTGGCCCTGCTGCCTGCGCTGCCGTGGGTGAAGCTCAATTCCCCGCTTTCGCCGCTGGAGTTGTTGGTGGCCCGGCACGTGAACAAGCTCCATGCGGACCTGGTGTTCTGCCCCATGCAGACCATGGGCAGCTGGGGACGAAAATACCCGCTGGTGTTGACGCTGCACGACCTCATCTACTACGAGCACCCCGCCCCTCCCGGCTTCCTGCCAGCCCCGGTCAGGGTGCTGTGGCGCCTGTACCACAAGGCGTATTGGCCGCAGCGGATGTTGCTGAACAGGGCCAATGTGGTGGCTACCATTAGCCAGACCACCCTGGGGCTGATGCGCAAGCACAAGCTCACGAAGCGCCCCGTCAGGATCATTGGAAATGCGCCCCAGGGTGAGCGCACCCCGCGCGATCCTGGCGTCGCGCCGGAGAAGTCGCTGGCCTACATGGGATCCTTCATGCCGTATAAGAACGTTGAGACGCTCATTCGCAGCATGGGCGAGCTGCCGGACTTCACGCTGAACCTGCTCAGCCGCATCACCGCCGAACGCCGTGCCGAACTGGAGGAACTGATCCCCGCCGGGGCGAAAGTGGTGTTCCACAACGGTGTCACGGATGCCGAGTACGACGATTTGCTGCTGCGCACCACCGCCCTTGTCACGCTGAGCAAGGCAGAAGGCTATGGCCTGCCACTCGTTGAAGCCATGGCATTGGGCACGCCGGTGGTCGTGGCGGACACGGACATCTTCCGGGAAGTGGGCGGAGCGGCGGCACACTATGTCCCGGCCGATTCACCGCAGGAATTCGCCGCAGCCGTGCGCGCCTTGGATTCCCACGAAACGTGGGCTGCCAGTTCGACGGCGTCCGTGGCGCAGGCCGCAACCTTCAGCTGGGATGCCTCCGCACAGGAGCTGCTGGCGATCGCCGAGGACCTGCGAGGCTAGGGAATCCGCAGGGCCCGAGACTAGGGCTTTGCCAAGATGTCAGGTGACGGTGAGCTGGGTGTACATACCAGCACCGTAGTGGCCAGGGAGATTGCAGAGCAACTCATACCGGCCCGGTTTCAAGGTGATACTCACCCAGCTTGAGCCTCCGGGCAAAATTCCCTGGCCCGGACCTTCGGCGCAGTTGTTGGATGCCTCACCGAGGCTGCCCATTTCGTCGATCTTCCCGTCGCCGCCGATCGGGCGTGCGCCCACAATTTGGGCTTCAGGCAGGGGAAGAACGACCATTTCGTGGGTGATGCTTCCCCTGTTAGTTGCGAGGAACCACACAGTCCCGTGTGGAACAGTGGCGGGGTCAGCTTGCAGCCGCATTGTGCCGCCCATCATTATTGGTCCGCCACCGGTCATTGGTCCGCCACCGCCGCCCATCATTGGCCCGCCCATGTTCGTCAGGTTGACGTTCACTACCGTTCCAGAAAGTGTCGGCACCGCGCATGCCCCCACTGATAATCCTGGCCCACCGGCGGTGAATCCGCCTCTCAGCACACCTACCGTCACTAAAGACAAGCCGGCGAGTAGAAGAGTTGCCAGAATCCCGACGATCACCCACCCTCGGGCCGGCCACGCTCCAACGGATGTCATTCCGGTCGCCTCAGGGCGGCACGGCGGGCGAGGTATTCGGTTTCCTCGATCTCTCCGCGGGCGAAACGCTCCCGCAGAATACGCTCAGCCTCATCGTGCGAAGGGCCCCTACCGGGCGTTCCCTGACCGGGGTGTGGGCGTCGTAGAAGGACCACGATGACGGTAACCACCCCGCCCCAGAACAAAACCATCAGAACCGCCATCGCGATCCAGCCGATCATCCCCCCGCTGCCACCACTCCACCCGTACATGGTCAAACCTCCGTTTACTTGCAAAGGTAGCGCTCCTCACGCTCGGAAAATAGAGCCATAGGACCTTGCCCGACCACCTGGACTGACCTTTCAAAACATTCCTCACCACCAATGCCCCGGCCGGTGGACACTTTACCTAGAACGTGAAGCAGGATGTGCATGTTCATCTTGGAAGCAGTCGGCCATGCACTAGCCATAGCCGGTTCGATGGCATGGCAGATCCTGTGGCCACCCGTGCTCGGATTCACCCTGTCGGCTGTGATTCAAGCGATTGTCCGCAAGGAACGAATCGTTGCTATCGTGCACGATGACTCCCCCCGCTCCCTGACCATCGCAGCTGGACTTGGTCCCCAGCACCGACACCTCTCGATCAACGACGCCGGTATCAGCTGGAACTACACCACGTGGCTCAACATCGCTTTCATCGTCATCGGGCTGACCTTGCTGGCGGTGTTCTTCCGCAGCGGCTCCGGCAACATGCTCGAAATGATGGGTGGCTCATCCGACTCTGGACACGATCACACAGTCGGGGACCACACCGCGGACTAGAGCACGTCGAGGCCGTCGCAGCGCACCTGCACTGGCTTGCCTACCCTGCGGGCCGCGTTGGCGGCTTTCAACGAGCGCATGGCAGCGGTGATCCTGGCGGCTTCCGAGTAGGGGAAGAAGACGAGCGTGCGGTAGTCCGGCGCTTCGTCCGGATCATCCGACGGCGCACCTGAGAACGCACGTGGCAGGGGTGCCGGACCAATGACCCTGACACCGTGGGGCAGTTCAAGCTCGGTCACAAAAGCCTCTACATCGGCTTCCCGCCCGGTAAGGGCCGCGACTCTGACTGCCGGGGGCAGCTGCAACTCGTGGTGGAGTAAAAATTCCCGCTCGGCGTAGCCGGCCGGGTCCCAGCGCACCAGTGCGGCCACCTCCAATGAATCCTCAGCCGTGACCACCACAATGCCGCCGTCCTTGGCCGGACGCACCAGGGCGGCTGCGTTCATCCAGCGCCGCAGCGCCTCCTCCCCTGCCCGCAGCGTTTCACGGCGCAGCATGGAGTCCCCGTCAAGGAGCAGCGCCGCCGCATAGCCGTGTGCGGCCACGGGTTCAGCCCCGATGGTGGCCACCACGATGGCCGGTTTGTCCGGCACGGTGGTCTTGATGTGCTCGCCTGAGGAGGAGATGACGGGAACCGACGGGAATGCCCGCCCCAGCTCTTCAGCCGTACGCAAGGCTCCGACGGCGATGGCACGAAGTTCATGGAAACCGCAGGTGGGGCAGCTAAAGGCCGTCTCGGCCACCCCGCACCACTTGCACGTGACCATGATGGATGTGGAGCCGGCTGAGCGTGCCTGCATCAGCGGGCCGGTGCAGTGCCGGCAGCGGGCCACTTCGCGGCAGCGCTGGCAAGCCAGTGCCGGCGCATAGCCGGTGCGGGCCACCTGGACCAGGACGGGGCCGAACTTCACCGCTGCCTTGGCTGTTTCCCATGCCCTGTGCGGCAGGCGTGCCATGGCAGCGGCCGGGTCGCGTTCCATCTCGAAAGAGTCCGAGGTGCTGATGACCCGTGGTGTGGACTTGCGCACTGCTGGCCGGGCAGACACCAGTTCCTTGGCCCAGCCAGTGGCAACAAGGCGTTGGGATTGGCTGCTGCGGCTGTGGCCTGCCATGAGCACTGCCGTGTCCTCGATTTCCGAGCGCAGCAACAATACGTCGCGGCTGTGCTGGTAGGGGGCGCGGCGCTCCACGTGCAGTTCGTCGCCGTCGTCCCAGCAGCACACCAGACCCAGGTCGGCCACAGGGGCATAGGCCGCGGACCGGGTGCCGATGACGATCTTCACCTCCCCGGACAGGACTAGGAGGAAGTTCGCGTAGCGCAGGCTGGGTCCGTCGTCGGCCGTCAGCTTCAGATACGTCCCTGCCTCCAAAACAGACGCGAAAGCCTGCTCCAGCAGTTCAAGGTCACGCAGGTCCGGAACCACAACTATGGCGCCGCGGCCCGAGATCTGGCAGGATGCCACGGCCTGGGCCAGCTGGTGGTGCCAGGACTGCACGCCGAATCCTGCAAGGGATCCCAGCACGGCCTTCGGTGTCTCCCCCATGGCCAGGCGGGTCAGGAAATCCTCGGCATGGGCGTAGTCGGCGAAAGGCGACGCCTCAAGCCGCGGTATTGGCTCGTGCGGTGTGGCAGCCGTTGCGCGATCCCGACCCAGGAATACCTTTTCCAGGCTGGCTACCCGCGGCGGGACGGCGACGCGCAGCACATCCGCCACAGTGCCGCTGTAGCGCGCGGCAACTTTCCGGGCCAGCTCCAACACAGCCGGAGCCAGCACGGGAACCGCTGAATACACGCGGCCCAGCGGAACCAGCCGCTCGCTCTGGGACTCGGCAATCCGCGCCACGAGGTAGCCGTTGAGGTCCTGACCGGAAAACTTCACCCGCACCCGCACGCCGGGCTGGGCAACGGCGTCGAGCTCTTGGGGCACCGAGTAGTCAAAGATCCGATCAAGGTGCGGCAGCGGTGAATCAATGATGATCTGTGCCACGGGTAAATTTGCGGCGAGCACCACCCCGCTGTGCGGATCGGCAACCCGTTCCTTGGCCACGAAACCGCTCAACAGACTCAGTTGCACACCGTGGCTGGAATCCTCATCCATGGGCGCTCCTGTTCTCGTTGTGCGGCAAGCGTCGTGTCCGTTGTTCGGGCCTGAAACAAGCTAAGCACAGCCCACTGACAAAGGTGTCAGCGGGCTGTGCTTAGCTGTGGATAAAGCGGTTGCGGACAGAGTGTTGCTGAGCGCGGGGGCTCAGGCGTTGAAGAACGCCTTCAACGCGTCCACGCGGTCAAGGTTTTCCCACGTGAAGTCGGGATCGTCGCGGCCAAAGTGGCCGTGGGCTGCCGTCTTGGCGTAGATGGGCCGTAAAAGGTCCAGGCTGTCGATGATGGCCATGGGACGAAGATCGAACACGGCGGCAATGGCAGCCTCGATCTGGCGCGGGTCCACCGTCTCCGTGCCGAACGTCTCCACATATACGCCCACAGGACGGGCCACACCAATGGCGTAGCCAACCTGGACTTCGGCTCGGGCGGCCAGGCCTGCGGCAACTACATTCTTGGCCACCCAACGCATGGCGTAGGCTGCCGAGCGGTCCACCTTTGACGGGTCCTTGCCGGAGAATGCGCCGCCGCCGTGGCGGGCCATGCCGCCATACGTATCCACAATGATCTTGCGGCCGGTGAGGCCGGCGTCACCCACGGGACCGCCCACCACGAACGGTCCGGCCGGGTTGAGGTACGTTTTGATGTTGGAAACATCCAGTCCGGAGGCGTCCATGACGGGCGTGATGACGAATTCCTGCAAGTCGGCGCGCAACTTGTCCAGTTCCGTGCCTTCGGCGTGCTGGCTGGAGATCACCACGGTGTCCACGGAGACCGGCTTCTCGCCGTCGTAACCAATGGTCACCTGGGTCTTGCCGTCCGGGCGCAGGTACTCCAGCAGTCCGGACTTGCGCACCTTCGTGAGCCGTTCCGAGAGCCTGTGGGCGAGGAAGATGGGGGTGGGCATGAAGGAGGCCGTCTCATTGCTGGCGTAGCCGAACATGAGGCCCTGGTCTCCCGCACCCTGGGTATCGTATTTGTCCACGGCGGTGCCTTCACGGACCTCCAAGGCGTTGAACACACCGTCGGAAATGTCTTGGGACTGCTGCCCGATCGAGACCGAAACACCGCATCGTGCGCCGTCAAAGCCGTTGGCTGAGGAGTCGTAGCCGATGTCCAGGATGGTGTTGCGGACAATCTGCGGGATCTCCACATACGCGTTCGTCGTCACCTCGCCTGCCACATGCACCAACCCGGTCGTGGCCATGGTTTCCACCGCAACCCGGGAATTGGGATCTTCAGCCAGCAGCGCATCCAAAATGGCGTCGCTGATCTGATCACAAATTTTGTCGGGATGCCCGGCTGTCACGGATTCGGAGGTAAAAAGGCGCAAGGGGTTTAGTGAAGTCACGTATCTACTTTACTGGTCATTGTGCTGCTCACCTTTCGGCGGCAGACATGGATAGTCACACTGGGCGGGCTTTGCTGGCTGCCAATCGTTGGGCAATGAGATGCACGACGGCGTCTGCCACCTCGCGTTTACTACCACCGGCCTGCACGGGGGCGGCACCGTCGAGTGCCAGGATTTCGACCTGATTCTTGTCCTGGCCAAAGACGCGCTCGGACCCATTTTCCCCGGGCCCCACCTCATTGACCACGAGCAGATCGCAACCCTTGCGAACGAGCTTTGCCTGGGCGTAACTGTGTGCATCACCTTGCTCGTCGCCGGTCTCTGCGGCAAATCCGACAATGAGCTGGCGCTGGTTCTGGGCGGCGCGGTGTGCCACCAATTCCACGAGGATGTCCGGGTTGCGCACCAGTTCGATGACGGGGTCGGGCACATTGTCACGTTTCTTAATCTTGCCGGTGGACATGCTCGCCGGCCGGAAGTCAGCGACAGCTGCTGCCATGATGACGACGTCGGCACTGGCCGCCGCTGCCAACGCGGCAGAGCGCAGCTCACGGGCCGTCTCAATGCGCTGCCGCTTGACCCCAACAGGGGCGGGCACCTCCAACGGTGCATGAATCAGCGTCACAATGGCACCTGCAGCCAGGGCGGCCTCAGCCAACGCCACACCTTGCTTCCCGGATGACTTGTTGCCGAGATAGCGCACAGGATCCAGGGGTTCGCGCGTACCGCCTGCCGTAATGAGCACCCTTTTGCCGAACAGGATGCCTGGTTCTGCGGACTTGAGTGCCGACACCGGATCGGCGGTGTGAGCAGGCTCGTCCGTCAAGGCAGCATCAGGGACTTCCGCAGCAGAAGGTGCTCGTTCGGAGGAAGACTCTGCGTCGGCTGTGGGCGCCCGGCTGGCGGATAGTTCCCTTGTGTCAGCGGCTGCTGGGGAGCCAGCGTCCTGAACCTCAGCGTCCTGTTGCACAGCTGCCGGTGCGTCTTGGCCTTCGGCAAGTACGTCTGTGGCAAGTACGTCTGTGGCAAGTGCGCCCTCGACAAGAGCCAAGGCGGCGGCGAAGATCTCCTCCGGCTCAGGCAGCCGGCCAGGGCCGGTGTCCGGACCTGTCAAACGGCCCACGGCGGGCTCCAGCACGTGGATGCCGCGACCACGAAGGGTGGCAACATTAGCTGCCGTCGACGCGTGCCGCCACATTTCCGTATGCATGGCAGGGGCAAAGAGGACGGGTCCTCGCGCCATGAGCAGCGTGGTGGTCAAGAGGTCATTGGCGTGGCCGCCCGCGGCCTTCGCCATGAGATCCGCAGTGGCCGGAGCCACCACGATCAGATCTGCTTCATGGCCAATCCGGACATGGTTGACCTGGTCAACGGCGTCAAAGACGTCGTTGGTGACGGGATGCCCGCTGAGGGCCTCCCATGTGGCTACGCCCACAAAGCGTGTGGACGCTTCGGTGGGGATGACCGTGACCTTGTGGCCAGCCTCCGTAAAGAGGCGCAGCAGCAAGGCAGATTTGTAGGCGGCGATGCCGCCGCCAACCCCCAAAACAATGTTCAGCACGTTCATCCCCCGCGAAAAACGCTGGTTACGCGGCTTCGATGGGTGTGGAGACCAGCAGGCCTTCGTTGATTTCACGGAAGGCGATGGAAAGCGACTTCTCGTTCAACTTCGTGTCCACCAAGGGGCCCACATATTCGAACAGGCCCTCATGGAGCTGTGCGTAGTAGGCGTTGATCTGGCGTGCACGCTTTGCACCAAAGATGACCAATCCGTACTTCGAATCGGCTGCTTCAAGCAGTGAATCGATGGGGGGATTGATGATGCCTTCGGGTTGTGTTGTCAATTGCTTCTCCAAAATTCGTAAAGGGTGTTGCGGTTTTAATCAAGGTGATGGGGGGTGAGCCCCATCAAGTCAACCAGCGCCGCTGCTGCACGGCTGACTTGGTCATTGACAATGACGTAGTCAAACTCTGTGGCAGCAGCAAGTTCCAGTTTAGCTGTTTCCAGGCGGCGATGCTGTTCCTCGGCGCTTTCTGTGCCGCGTCCCACCAAACGGCGGACTAATTCCTCCCACGTGGGCGGGGCCAGGAACACGAAGTCAGCTTCCGGCATGGCGGCTTTGACCTGCCGGGCGCCCTGCAGGTCAATTTCCAGCAGCACCGACTTGCCAGCTGCGACAGCGGCTTCGACGGTGCTGCGCAACGTCCCATAGCGGTTGACACCGTGGACCACGGCCCACTCGAGCAGGTCCCCGCTGGCCTCCAAAGAGTCAAACTCGTGGGCAGACTTGAAGAAGTAGTGAACCCCTTCGTCCTCCCCGGGCCGGGCTTTGCGGGTCGTTGCCGACACCGAAAGCCACACCTCCGGGTAGTTGTCGCGAATAAACGTGGAGACTGTTCCCTTGCCCACGGCGGTGGGCCCGGCCAGCACTGTCACCCCGCTGCGCGGCTTGGTGCGGGCCGTGTTTTCGCTCGGCACTTCAACTCCGCTCACTGCTTGTGCCCCAGGTAGTCCACGAGGGCCCGGCGCTGGTGCACGCCCAGGCCACGCACTCGGCGCGTTGGGGC
Source organism: Arthrobacter sp. E3 (assembly GCF_017353415.1). GTDB lineage: Bacteria > Actinomycetota > Actinomycetes > Actinomycetales > Micrococcaceae > Specibacter. Next base: position 85,423 of record NZ_JAFMPX010000005.1, on the reverse strand, counting down.
TATCCCCAGCTCGCTCATGATCACAGTTGCACGTACCTTTCCAATGCCCGGGAGGGCTTCGAGTAATTCACACACTTTGAGTCTGTCCAGGGCAGCTTCACCGGCGGCCGCCAAAAGTACGGCCGCGACACTGGTTTTCCCTGTTTTAAGGTCTTGTTTTGCCTGGGATCGCAAGGTCCTGGCAGCAATGGCCTTCGTACGTGCGTCTGCGCGTTCTTCTTGGGACAGATGCGGCAAATTCACGGAAGCTCCCCTGCTGATGGCTGTCCCCGGTGCGGGTTCACGGCTCAGTAATCCTTCGAACCTATCCGCACCGGGGACGCAAATCAATCTGTCGCGGCAGCAACCAAAGGCTACAAGCCCTGCAGAGTCTCCTGCGTGGCCACCCGCAGCTGTGCCACGCCAGGACCGGCGGCCAGGATACCGCGGCTGGAGGTGGCCAGCACTGCCGGATAGGCAGCACCGAAGGTGGCACGCATGTCCGCACCGGTGGCGCCTTGGGCACCCAGACCCGGGGCGAGCAACGGACCGTGGACGGCAGCCAAATCAATGCCCAGCTCAGTCAGCGCGTTGCCCACGGTGGCACCGACCACCAGTCCCACCGAGCCGAGAGCTACCTCGGCCCAGCGCTGGTTTTCGACGGCGGCCGCCTCCACAATGCGTTTGGCGACCGATTCGGCACCACCCACATGTTGGACGGAGGCACCTTCCGGGTTGGACGTCAGGGCAAGGACAAAAACGCCCCTGCCATTGGCAGCCGCAAGGTCAAGGGCCGGACGCAGTGATTCAAAACCCAGGTAAGGGCTCAGTGTCACTGAATCGGCGGCCAGTGCCGAACCGTCACGCAGCCACGCGTCGGCATAGCCGGCCATGGTGGAACCAATGTCCCCGCGCTTGGCGTCGGCGATGGTGAGCACCTTGGCTGCCGAGGCGGCGGCCAGCAGTTCCTCCAGCACAGCCAGGCCGGCAGAGCCGTGGCGCTCATAGAGCGCCACTTGTGGCTTGATGGCTGCCGCCAAGGGTTCCACGGCCTCCAGTACTGTCTGCGAGAACGTGCGCAAACCCTGAACCGAGTCCGTAAGTCCCCACGCTGCCAGCAGGGCCGGGTGCGGGTCGATCCCCACACACAGCGGTCCACGGGCAAGCATGGCGGCGGCAAGACGGGCGCCGAATCCCCTGATCGCTCCCCCGTCTTGCAAGCTCACGGCGGGACCTCCGCGATCGGGGACACCGGCGCTGCCGTTGTTGTCCACCTTCTCAGGCATTCTGTGCTGCCAGACCCGCTGCCAGCACCACGGCGTGTTCTTGCAGGCTGGTGACATCCCATTCGTAGGAGCGCAGCGCCTCCATCGCCTGGACGGCTACATTGAACTCGGCCACCGTGGTGATGCAGGGCCGTCCATTGGACACGGCAGCGGCACGGATCTCGTAGCCGTCGCCACGGGCCTGACCACCGGACGGGGTGTTGAAGATCATGTCGATCTCACCGTCATTGATCAGGTCGACAATGCTCCGGTCACCCGAAGCTGTGCCTTCCTGGCTGATTTTGCGCACCGTGGTGGAGGCAATGCCGTTGCGTCGCAGCACGTCGGCCGTGCCTCCGGTGGCCACGATCTTGTAGTCAAGGTCCACCAGGCGCTTGACCGCCATGATGATGGAGCGCTTGTCACGGTTGGCAACAGAGACGAACACCGTGCCGGAGACGGGAAGGGCGCCATTGGCGGCCGCCTGGCTCTTGGCGAAGGCCGTATCAAAGTGCTTGTCGATGCCCATGACCTCGCCGGTGGAGCGCATTTCCGGCCCGAGCAGGGAGTCAACCACGTGGCCTTCCGGGGTGCGGAAGCGGTTGAAGGGAAGCACGGCTTCCTTCACGGCAACAGGAGCGTTGTCAGGCAGGTTTCCGCCGTCACCAACCTCAGGGAGGATGTGGTGGACGCTGCGCAGGTGCGCGATGGACACGCCAACGCCGATCAGAGCCGCCGCCTTGGCCATTTGCACGCCGGTTGCCTTGGAGACAAACGGCACCGTGCGGGAGGCACGCGGGTTGGCTTCAAGCACGTACAGGATGTCCGCAGCCAGGGCGAACTGGATGTTGATCAGCCCGCGCACTCCAACGCCTTCGGCAATGGCGCGCGTTGCCGCGCGGACACGCTCCTGCACGTCCTTGCCCAGGGTGATGGGGGGAAGCACGCAGGCGGAGTCGCCCGAGTGAATACCGGCCTCTTCAATGTGCTCCATGATGCCGCCAAGGTACATGTCCTTGCCGTCGAAGAGGGCGTCAACGTCGATCTCGATGGCGTCTTCCAGGAACCGGTCGATCAGCACCGGGTGGGCCTCGGTGATCTCGGTCGCGTTCTTGATGTAGCGCGAGAGGTTCGGTTCGTCGTACACGATCTCCATGCCGCGGCCACCCAATACGTAGGACGGGCGCACCAGCACGGGGTAGCCGATCTCGTCGGCGATCTTCTTGGCGTCGTTGAACGAGACGGCCGTGCCGTTCTTGGGTGCAATCAGACCGGCCTCATCGAGCACACGGGAGAACATGCCGCGGTGCTCAGCCAAATCGATCGCCTCAGGGGATGTACCCAGGATGGGCACGCCGGCGTCGGCCAGTTCCTGCGCCAGCTTCAACGGTGTCTGGCCACCGAGCTGGACAAACACGCCCATGACGCCGCCGGTGCGATCTTCGGCCGCGATGATCTCAAGGACGTCCTCAAGGGTCAGCGGTTCAAAGTACAGGCGGGTGGAGACGTCGTAGTCGGTGGAAACGGTTTCCGGGTTGCAGTTGACCATGACGGTCTCGTAGCCGGCCTTGCGCAGTGCCATGGAGGCGTGGACGCAGGAGTAGTCGAACTCGATGCCCTGGCCAATGCGGTTCGGTCCGGAGCCAAGGATGATGACCGAAGGCTTTTCGTGCAGTGCCAGCTCATCTTCCTCGTCGTAGGAGGAGTAGTGGTAGGGGGTGTAGGCAGCAAACTCGGCCGCACAGGTGTCCACCGTCTTGTAGACGGGGCGGATGTTCAGCGCCTGACGGACGCCGCGCACTACAGCCTCGGAGTTGTGCGTCAACGCACCGATCTGCACGTCGGAGAAGCCGTGGCGCTTGGCCAACTTCAACATTTCCGGGCTCAGCGAGGTGGATTGGCGGATGGTTGCAGAGACCTCGTTCAGCAGGACCAGCTGGTCAAGGAACCAGGGGTCGATCCCCGTCGCGGCGTAGAGCTGCTCCACGGTGGCACCACCCAAGAGGGCACGCTGCACCTGGGACAGGCGTTCGGTGGTGGGGCGCTTGGATGCTTCGATGAGCTCCGGTACGTCAAGTTCGTTGACGCTGCTGAAGTCAAGGCTGGCACCCTTTTGCTCCAATGAGCGCAAGGCCTTCTGCAGGGCTTCGGTGAAGTTACGGCCCATCGACATGGCCTCGCCGACACTCTTCATGGTGGTGGTCAGGGTGGGATCCGCCGCCGGGAACTTCTCAAAGGCGAACCGCGGAACCTTCACCACGACGTAGTCCAGGGCCGGCTCAAAGGAGGCCGGGGTCTTCTGGGTGATGTCGTTGGGGATTTCATCCAGCGTGTAGCCCAGGGACAACTTCGTGGCGATCTTGGCGATGGCGAAGCCGGTGGCCTTGGAAGCCAGTGCCGACGAGCGTGAAACGCGCGGGTTCATCTCAATGACGACGACGCGCCCCGTGTCAGGCTCAATGGCGAACTGGATGTTGCAACCACCGGTGTCAACGCCTACCTCGCGGATGATGGCGATGGAAATGTCGCGCAGGTTCTGGTATTCGCGGTCAGTCAACGTCATGGCCGGGGCCACGGTGATGGAGTCACCCGTATGGACACCCACCGGGTCAAAGTTCTCGATGGAGCAGACAACGACGACGTTATCGTTCTTGTCGCGCATCATCTCCAGCTCGTATTCCTTCCAGCCGAGGATGCTTTCTTCCAGCAAAACCTCGGTGGTGGGGCTGTACTGCAGTCCCTGACCCACAATGCGTTTCAGGTCCGACGGCGTGTAGGCCAGGCCGGAGCCGAGCCCGCCCATGGTGAAGGAGGGGCGCACCACCATCGGGTAGCCGAGGTCTTCGGCGGCGGCGAAAGCCTCTTCCAGGGTGTGGATGATGAAGCTGCGTGCCGATTCGGCACCGCAACGCTCTACAACGCCCTTGAACTTTTCGCGGTCTTCGCCGAGTTCGATCGCGGCGATGTTCGCACCGATCAGTTCCACGTTGTACTTTTCCAACACGCCGTTCTTATCCAGCGCGATGGCCGTGTTCAACGCTGTCTGACCACCGAGGGTGGGCAGGATGGCGTCGGGGCGCTCCTTGGCGATGATCTTCTCCACCACTTCGGGGGTGATGGGCTCAACGTAGGTTGCGTCAGCGAACTCGGGGTCCGTCATGATGGTGGCGGGGTTGGAGTTGACGAGGATGACCCGCAGGCCCTCCTCCTTCAAAACACGCAGCGCCTGGGTCCCTGAATAGTCAAACTCGGCAGCCTGTCCGATGACGATCGGGCCGGAGCCAATGACCAGAACTGATTTAAGATCTTCCCTCTTCGGCATTACTTATCTTCCTGGCTCTGTGTGGTCTGACTCTGTGTGTTCTTGCGCTGTGCACTCTTGTAGTCGGTCATGAGTTTGATGAACCTGTCAAACAGGTAGGCGGCGTCGTGCGGTCCAGCCGCAGCTTCGGGGTGGTACTGCACTGAGAATGCGGGCACATCCATGCAGGAGAGGCCTTCGACAACCTGATCGTTGAGGCTGATGTGACTGACCTGCACCTTGCCGAAACGTTCCTCCGGCGCCTGGGTGGGCCCGTCAAGGGGTGCGTCGACAGCGAAGCCGTGGTTCTGGCTGGTGATCTCCACTTTGCCTGTGCTGCGGTCCAGCACCGGCTGGTTCATGCCGCGGTGGCCGTAGCGCAGCTTGTACGTGCCGAAGCCCAGGGCGCGGCCCAGGATCTGGTTGCCGAAGCAAATGCCAAAGTACGGCACGCCGGCTTCAAGGAAGCTGCGCACAAAGGAAACCTGGCTGTCGGCCGTGGCGGGGTCGCCCGGGCCGTTGGAGATGAACACACCATCGGGGTTCAGCGCCTGTGCCTCTTCAAACGTGGCAGTGGCTGGCAGGACGTGCAGGCGCACGCCGCGCTCGGCAAAGCGCGCCGGGGTCATGGCCTTCATGCCCAAGTCCAGAGCCACGATGTTGAACAGGGTCTCCCCCGTCCAGCCGTGCTCGGCAGGTTCGACGACGTAGGCCTCCTTGCAGCTGACTTCCTCGGCCAGGCGCAGGCCGGCCATGGCGGGCTGTGCCAGCACGTCGGCGAGCAGGTCCGCTTCGGGGCGGGAGGCGTCGGCTCCGGAGAAGATACCGGCCTTCATGGAACCGCGCTCGCGCAGGTGCCGGGTGATCGCGCGGGTGTCAACACCCTGGATGCCAACGACGCCTTGGGAGGAAAGCTCGTCGTCGAGCGTTCCCTCGCTGCGCCAGTTGGAGGGGCGGCGAGCGGCGTCGCGCACAATGTAGCCGGCAGCCCAGATGCGGTCCGACTCGTTGTCAGCCTTGTTCACGCCGGTGTTGCCGATGTGCGGGGCCGTCTGAACGATGAGCTGGCGGGCGTAGGAAGGGTCCGTCAGGGTTTCCTGGTAGCCGGTCATGCCGGTGGTGAAGACCGCTTCACCCAGGGCGGTGCCCTGTGCCCCGTAGCTGCTGCCACGGAAAGTGCGGCCGTCTTCCAAGATTAAAAGTGCCTGTGCAGGCATGGTTGTTTCACTCATTCTCAATTGTTCTTTCCGTTGCACTCTGCTGTGGGCGTGTCTGTGTGGTCCACAGGCTGGTTCTCTACATCTTGTATTTCATGGTCCTTGCGGCCGTTGGCTTCCTGCGGCAACAACGCCTGCAATGCTTCCATCAGCGGGCGTTTGGCGCCTGCTTGCGTGGTGCGGAATCCGGTGTCCACGGCGGTGTCCGCCAAATCCCAGCCGATCACCACCAGCCCGTCCTTTTCGACGAACTTTCCGGCCATCCCCGACTGCGCACCGACCTCGCGCAGGCGCTCCTGGGCGATGAAGATGTCCTGCGCACCTTTGCGTTCAATCACGACGCCGGCCGCGTAGACATGCACGATCGCCGGGGTGCGGATGCCCAGCCCGTGGACAGCCATGCGGTCAAGCCAGTCCCCTGCGGAGGTGGTGACAACATAGAGGCCCGGAACACTGATGGCTGCCTCGCCCATACCGGCCGGAACTTCAGGCAGTGGGGCGACGGCGTCCTGGCGTTTGAGCTTGTTGCGCCAGCCCCACCACATCATGGCGAAGATGACGACGACGAGCAGCAATGTGAGCATGCCCGGCAGGATCCGCTCGTCCACTAGTGCCCCTCGTGGCGGTAGGGGGTGTTGAGCAGGCCGTTCAGCACCGTGGGATGTCCGTGGAAGAACGTGGCCACCACCTTGCCGGGCAGCACCAGTCCGGCAAACGGGGAGTTGCGGCCCTTGGTGGCCATGGCGGCAGGGTCAACGTTCCAACGCGCGGCCGGGTCCACCAGCACGATGTTGGCAGGCTCGCCCACTTCCAAGGGCCTGCCCTGGTCCTCAACGCGGCCAATCTGGGCCGGGGCGATGGAGGTGACGCGGGCGAAGTCTTCCCACGTCATGAGCCCGGATTCAATCATGGTCTCCTGCACCACGGACAGCGCCGTTTCCAGCCCGGTCATACCCATGGCCGCTGCAGCCCACTCGCATTCCTTCGCTTCGCTGGGGTGCGGAGCATGGTCGGTGCCGACAATGTCGATGGTGCCATCCGCCAAGGCTGCACGCAGAGCGTGGACGTCCGAGTCAGCGCGCAACGGCGGATTGACCTTGTACACGGGGTTGTAGCTGCGCACCAGTTCTTCAGTCAGCAGGAGGTGGTGCGGGGTGACTTCGGCCGTAACCGAGATCCCGCGCTCCTTGGCCCAGCGGATGATTTCCACCGATCCGGCCGTGGACACGTGGCACACATGCAGGCGTGAGCCCACGTGCTGGGCCAGCAGCACGTCGCGGGCAATGATGGACTCCTCTGCGACGGCGGGCCAGCCAGCCAGGCCGAGGTCAGCCGAGACGATGCCCTCATTCATTTGCGCGCCTTCGGTGAGGCGGGGCTCCTGGGCGTGCTGGGCGATGACGCCGTCAAACGCCTTCACATATTCCAATGCACGGCGCATCATGACAGGGTCGCTGACGCAGATGCCGTCATCGGAAAAGACGCGGACGCGTGCACGGGAGTCGGCCATGGCGCCCAGCTCGGCAAGCTGCTTGCCGGCCAGGCCCACGGTGACTGCGCCGACGGGGTGGACATCAACCCAGCCTGATTCGCGGCCCAGCGTGTGAACCTGCTCCACGACGCCGGCCGTGTCGGCAACCGGTGAGCTGTTGGCCATGGCGTGCACGGCGGTGAAGCCGCCCAGGGCCGCGGCTCGGGTGCCGGTTTCCACCGTTTCCGCGTCTTCGCGGCCGGGTTCGCGCAGGTGGGTGTGGAGGTCCACCATGCCAGGCAGCGCGACAAGGCCTGCCGCGTCGATGACTGTTGCGCCGTCCACGGTGGCGGCGTCCAGGTCCTTGCCAACGGCGGCGATGACGCCGTCGCGGATCAGCAGGTCCGCCGTCGTGCTTCCCAAAAGGGACGCTGAACGAATCAAGTAACTTGTGGAAGTCATGAGGGATCCTTTACAGAAGGCAGGGAGGGTGAAGGCTGGGCAGCCACTGCAGGGGTCTTCTCGGAGCGCATCTCCCCCGACAACAGCAGGTACAGGGCGGCCATGCGCACCGAGACACCGTTGCGGACCTGGGCCAGCACGGTGGAGCGGTGGGAATCGGCGGCGGCGGAGGAAATTTCCAGGCCGCGGTTCATCGGGCCCGGGTGCATGATGATGGTGTCCTTGAGGTTCAGCGCGTCAAGGCGGGCCAGGCGGGCGTCGTCGAAGCCCCAGAGGCGGGCATACTCGCGCGTGGACGGGAAGAACGACGCGTTCATGCGCTCGGCCTGAACGCGCAGCATCATGACGGCGTCAACTCCGGAATCCAGCGTGGCGTCCAGGTCATAGCTCACCTCGCAAGGCCAATGCTCGACGCCGACCGGCAGCAGCGTGGGCGGGGCCACAAGCGTGACGTGGGCGCCCAGGGTGCGCAGCAGCCATACGTTGGAACGGGCCACGCGGGAGTGCAGCACGTCGCCCACGATCATGACCCGCATGCCGGTCAGGTCTGCTCCCACGGACGGGGTGCCACTGAGCTTGGCCCAGTGCGCACGCATCGTGAACGCGTCAAGGAGAGCCTGGGTGGGGTGGGCGTGCGTGCCGTCGCCGGCATTGATGACGGCTGCATCGATCCAGCCGGAGTTGGCCAGCCGGGCCGGTGCCCCTGATGCCCAGTGCCGGATGACGACGGCGTCTGCGCTCATGGCTTCAAGGGTCTGGGCCGTGTCCTTCAGCGACTCGCCCTTGGACACCGAGGAGCCCTTGGCGCTGAAGTTGATGACGTCGGCAGACAGGCGTTTGGCGGCAGCCTCGAAGGAGATACGCGTGCGGGTGGAGTCCTCGAAGAACAGGTTCACCACTGTGCGACCGCGCAGGGCGGGCAGCTTCTTGATTTCCCGCTCACCGACGGCAGACATTTCCTGTGCGGTGTCAAGGATCTGAATGGCATGCTCGCGGCTCAGTTGTTCAGTGGACAGCAGGTGCCTCATGCGCCTGCCTCGATGACCACTTCGTCGTTGGCAGCAGCGCCACCGTCAATCTCAGACAGGCGCACACGAACTTTTTCGCTGGAGGAGGTGGGCAGGTTCTTGCCCACATGGTCTGCGCGGATGGGCAGTTCGCGGTGGCCGCGGTCAACGAGCACTGCCAGCCGGACGGCGCGGGGACGGCCCAGATCGACCAGTGCGTCAAGGGCTGCACGGATGGTGCGACCGGAATACAGGACGTCGTCCACGAGGACAATGGTTTTTCCGTCAATGCCCGAGGCGGGCAGTTCGGTGGGCTGGGGCGCCCGCGTGGGGTGCTGCGCCAGGTCGTCGCGGAACATGGTGACATCAAGCTGGCCAACAATGGCGCCCGGATCCACACTGGGATCGCTGGCAGCCAACTTCGCGGCCAGACGTTGCGCCAGCGGGTAGCCGCGTCGCGGAATGCCCAACAGCAGGAGATCCTGCGAGCCTTTGTTGGCTTCCAGGATCTCATAGGCGATGCGGGTCAGTGCCCGGTCAATGTCCGCTGCGGATAAAACCACTCGGGACACTACGGCAGGAGCTGAGGTTGATTGAACATCCCCAGTCGCTTCAGAGGAAGTATTCATTTTCTCGCGTCCCCTTTCCCCGCCTCACAGGACGGAATTAAAAGGCTGATTGCGTACATCTCAAAATACCACAGGCGCGGCCAGGCGTGCCGGTGCCTTGGTGGCTGTGCCTGCTGGCTCTAGTCTTTAAGCCATGACCGAACCAGGCCCGTGGCAGCAGCCCCCTGCGGGCACACCCCAGCAGCAGCCTCAGTACACGCAGCAATATCTCCAGCTGCAGCATGCCCAGCCGTATGCCCAGCCGCCGGCACCCGGAACTGCGTTGAGCCACACGCACAACTATTGGGCGCACCCCGCCCCTGCCCCGGCACGAAAGAAGGTACGCGGCAGGGGCGCTAAAGTGACGAACATCATTTTGTTGTGTGTGCTGGCCCTCGTGACACTCGTAACATTGGTGTTCTTTGCCCTGTCCATCGGTGTGAACGTGTTCCTGGTCTGCGGCGCCTTGGCGTTGATACCGTTGACCATCTGCGTGGCAACGCTGATGTGGATTGACAGGTGGGAACCAGAGCCGCTCACCGCCTTGGCTCTGGGTTTCTGTTGGGGAGCGGGCATGGCTGTCATCACCACTCTTGTGGTGGGCAGCTGGGTGCAGCCTTTGTTGATGAACGGCTCGACGGCGGAAGGCGACACCGTGGGCGCCGTCATCCAAGCACCGCTCGTGGAGGAATTTTGCAAGGGTGCCGGCGTACTGCTCCTGTTCTTCCTGCGTAGACGCACCTTCGACGGACCCATAGACGGCGTGGTCTATGCCGGCATGGTGGCCGCCGGCTTTGCCTTCACCGAGAACATTCTCTATTTTGGCCAGGCTCTTCAAGAAGCCCAAGGGGCACCTGCCGGGATTCTGGGCATCTTTGTTCTGCGCGGTCTCATGTCCCCGTTTGCCCACGTCATGTTCACTGCCACACTGGGAGTCTGTGTTGGCTGGGCGGCCCGCTACGGCGGCACTTGGACGGTGGTGGGGGCATGGGCCGTGGGACTGGTTCCAGCCATGCTCCTGCACGGCTTGTGGAACGGTTCGGCATTCCTGGGAGGTAGCTTCTTCATCGCCTATGTGGTGCTGCAAGTGCCATTGTTCGTCCTGTTCATAGTCGGTGTCATCCTGCTGCGCCGTTCCGAAGCGAAACTGACCCGGACGCGTTTGTCCGAATACGTTCCGTCCGGCTGGTTCACACCGCAGGAGGTGCCGATGCTCGCAACCGGTGGGGGCCGCCGTCGTGCTTTGACATGGTCTAAAACCTTTGCCGCAGCGGCAACCATGAAGGAATTCATCCGGCTCGCCACCCGGCTGGCCTTTACCCGGCAACGTCTGCTGGTAGATTCACGCGGCCACGCACAAGGACGCATTGCCGCCGGCCAAGAGCTGGAAATGTCACTGCTGAACAAAATCACCGCCGTCCGCAGCAACCTGTTGGGCCAACACGCGGCAGCCACCTGGCACGCCCAACAAGCCCAGCAAGTCCTGCTGGCCCAGCAGCAGTACCGCCAGCCGCCGTACTGACCGGCGATCCCCGCACTGCCCGCGCACAAGCGGTCTGAAGAACACAAAAAGGCCCGCTGCGGGCACCGAAAACATGATAGAGATCGTGTTTTCGGTGCCCGCTGCGGGCCCCTAGAGCTGAATTATGCCAGCAAAGTCGGCTTGATCTGCTGCAAACGGCCCAGCAGACCGTTGACGAACTGGGGGGATTCATCGGTGGAGAGGATCTTCGCCAACTCCACAGCTTCGCTCACGGCAACTGCGTCGGGGACGTCGTCGTTGTAGAGCAGTTCCCACGTGCCGACGCGCAAGATGATGCGGTCAACGGCGGGCATGCGCTCAAGCGTCCACCCTTGGGAATACGTCTGCAAGAACTCGTCGATGCTCTCGGCCATGGTGGTGACGCCTTCAACCAGATCAACCGTGTACGGGTTGATGATCTGGTCGGTCTTTTCGCGCCGAGCGGTCAAGGCCGACAAGGCGCTGACCTCACGCTGTTCTGCCTCGAACAAAATTTCCAAGGCGCGTCGGCGTGCCTTGCTGCGTGCCGAATTTGGTTTGCCCGTGGGGCTGGTTTGACTGCTTGCCACTACTCGCTTACACGTCCCAAGTAGCTGCCGTCGCGGGTGTCAACCTTGACGAGGGTGTTGTTCTCAACGAACAACGGGACCTGGATCTCAAAGCCGGTCTCCACCGTGGCCGGCTTCGTGCCGGCGGAGGAGCGGTCGCCCTGCAGGCCCGGCTCCGTGTACGTGATGCGCAGCTGAACCGACGGCGGCAATTCGATGTACAAGGGTGAGCCCTCGTACAGTGCGATGGTCACGTTGAGGTTTTCCAACATGAAGTCGGTGGCGTCGCCAACGGTCTTCCCGGAAACGGTCAGCTGGTCGTAGTTGTCCAAGTCCATGAACACGAAGTCTTCCCCGTCCTGGTACAGGTACTGGAAGTCCGAACGGTCCACTGTTGCAGTCTCGATCTTCAAGCCCGCGTTGAACGTCTTGTCAACGACCTTGCCGGAGAGGATGTTGCGCATTTTGGTGCGGACAAAGGCACCGCCCTTGCCTGGCTTGACGTGCTGGAACTCAATGATGTTCCAAAGCTGGCCCTCAAGTTTGAGAACGGTGCCGTTCTTAATGTCGTTAGTCGTTGCCACAATAGCCTCTTAGCGTATAAGTGTTATCAAAAATCCATTGACCATACTACCGCACACGGCTGTGCTGCGCCGTATGACCCCCGCCACCACGGCGCGTTTGCGTTCTTCACGAGAACGAGGGCGGTCTGCCGCAGGTGGCTGGGCCCACGCCTGCGAGGTGCCCCGGGCGAGGCACGAGGCTGGGGAGCAGGTGGCTGGGCCCACGCCTGCGAGGGGCCCCGGGCGAGGCACGAGGCTGGGGAGCAGGTGGGGCCTAGCCTCGTTCGGCCTGGTCCAGCGCACGCTTCAAGGACACCGTGGCCGAATAGATCGCAGTGGCGTCATGCCCGGCCGCAACCCGCAGTTCCAGCGCGGCCGCGAAGCTCTTGGCCGCCGCATCAAACTGGCCGCTACTGAAGAGCACCTTGCCGATTTGTTGAAGCACCCACGGTTCTGTGGGCAGCCCTGCGACAGTGGGCAGGATGCCGCGCAGAATGTTCTCCGCCCGCTCGAAGTTCCGGTTGGACCGGAGCACTTCCGCGTCCAGAACCTGCAACCGGACGGATTCGGGGTCCGTAAGGCGTGCGTCGGCGGCGGCCTCGGCAGCCTCAGCAGTGCGACCGCGCGCCAGCAGCACGAAGATCTTGTCCGCCGGATCTGCTGTTTGTGCAAGGGCCTCGTCACAGGCCTCCGCATCAACGACCTCAGCCAGCAACGTGTCCGGGTTTACAGCTGTGCCGGGAAAACCAGCTGAGGGCCAATCCTTCAGTCCCATGCTAGGACGCTATCTCCTGATAGGCGGCAAAAAGTAAGGAGGTGTCAGGCACGTCCAAAATACCGGGACGCCCAATGCCGTCGAGGACCACAAACCGCAACAGGTCCCCGCGTGATTTCTTGTCGCGGCGCATTCCATCCAGCAGCGCCTGCCAGCGGTCGCGGCGGTAGCTGAGGGGCAGCCCGAGGAGGTCGAGAATGCTGCGGTGACGGTCTGCGTCTTCGTCGCTGAGCCGCCCCACGCTGCGGGCAAGCTCGGCGGCAAACATCATGCCCACCGACACGGCAGCCCCGTGGCGCCACGAGTAGCGCTCAGTCAATTCGATGGCGTGGCCCAGGGTGTGTCCGTAGTTCAGGATCTCGCGCAGGCCCGATTCCTTCAGATCTTCGGAAACCACCCGTGCCTTCACGGCGATGGCACGCTCGATCAATTCCCGCAGCACCGGTGACTTCGGGTCCTTCACAGCCTCAGGGTTGGCCTCAATCAGGTCCAGGATGACGGGATCGGCGATAAAGCCGCACTTGACCACTTCGGCCATGCCGGAGATCAATTCGTTGGGCGGCAGCGTGTCCAGCGCGTCGAGGTCCACCAGCACCCCTGCCGGCGGGTGGAACGCACCCACCAGGTTCTTGCCTTCGGCAGTGTTGATGCCCGTCTTGCCGCCCACGGCCGCATCCACCATGCCCAGCAGTGACGTGGGCAGGTGCACCACTTTGACGCCACGCAACCAGGTTGCTGCAACGAAACCGGCCACGTCGGTCACGGCACCTCCGCCGACGGCCACGATGGCGTCCGAGCGGGTGAAGTCGTTCTGGCCCAGAACCTGCCAGCAGAAGGATGCCACCTCAATGTGCTTGCCCTCTTCGGCGTCGGGAATCTCCGCCGTCAGAGCAGTGAACCCGGCTGCGGCCAGGTCTTCACGGACCGTGTCACCTGTCAGGCGCAGCGCGCGGGGGTGGATGACGAGGACTTTTTTGACCCGCTCACCCAGCAGCGCTGGGAGTTGCGCCAACAAGCCGCGGCCCACAACGACGTCGTAATTTTCCTGCGGCAACGTGCCGGTGACCTTGATGACCGTGGTGGTGGCTGCTGCTGTATTTTCGATGTTCACGGTTGCAAATTCTCTTTCCTTGAAGCGTCTGCAAGCTGCTCGATCAGCCGCACAACAAGCTGCGGCACATTGGAGCGGCTCACATCGAGAGTGATGTCGGCCAGTCGGTCATACACGGGGCCCCGGGCGGCGGCCAGGCGCTGCCAAGTGCCCACGGGGTCCGCTGCCAGCAGCGGACGCCCGGTGTTGCGGGTGATGCGTTCGCGCACCGTGTCAATATCGGCCCGAAGAAAAACCACGGTGGCCCGGGCGAGTAGCTGCTGCGTGCCTGAATCCAGCACAGCTCCCCCGCCCAGGGACAAAACCACCGGCTTGGGTTTGGGCGAATCCAGCACCGCAGCAATGGTCTTTGCTTCGAGCTGGCGAAAGTGATGTTCACCCCTGGCTGCAAAGATCCGCGGCACCGGGCCGTGCTTGGCCACGATCTTCTGGTCCGAGTCAATGAATTCCACGCCCAGTACACGGGCCAATTCGGCGCCGATCACGGATTTTCCAACAGCCATGGGGCCGATCATGACGATGGGCCGGTGGGGCGTGAACTCCGGCACCCCGACCGGATCCCTGCCCGTCTTCATCAGTGACCCAGCGTATCCAGGTTGGCAGGGATGGCTGCCAGGTAGCTGTCCATATTCCGCCGCGTCTCCGCAATGGAATCCCCGCCGAACTTTTCCACGAGGGCTTCGGCCAGCACCAGGGCGGTCATGGCTTCAGCAACCACTCCGGCTGCCGGAACGGCGCACACGTCGGAGCGCTGGTGGTGTGCCTTGGCCGGTTCTCCGGTGGTCACGTCAATGGTCTTCAGGGCTCGCGGAACGGTGGCGATGGGCTTCATCGCCGCACGCACGCGCAGCACGTCGCCAATGCTCATACCGCCCTCAATGCCACCTGCGCGGTTGGAGGTGCGGGTGATGCGCCCCTGCCCATCGCGCACGATTTCGTCGTGGGCGGCCGAGCCGCGGCGGGCCGCAGTGGCAAAGCCATCCCCGACTTCCACGCCCTTGATGGCTTGGATGCCCATGAGGGCTCCGGCCAGCCGCGAGTCCAGGCGCCTGTCCCAGTGCACGTAGCTGCCCAGTCCGGGAGGCAGGTTGTAGGCCAGCACCTCAACAACGCCGCCGAGTGTTTCGCCTTGCTTCTGGGCAGTGTCAACCTCTACGACCATGGCGGCCGAAGTTGCCGCGTCAAAGCAGCGCAGCGGATCTGCGTCAAGGGCGGCGACGTCGCTGAAGACCGGCAATGCTGAATGTTCGGGTGAGGCAACACCGGCGATCTGCACGGTGTGGCTGACCAGCTCAACGCCGACGGCGGCCAGCATCTGCGCAGCCACGGCGCCGAGCGCCACACGGGTGGCGGTTTCGCGGGCACTGGCGCGTTCCAGCACGGGCCGGGCCTCGGTAAACGCGTATTTTTGCATACCGGTAAAGTCGGCGTGGCCGGGGCGCGGACGCGTCAGCGGCGCATTGCGGGCCTGGTTGGCCAGCTCGGATTCATCCACGGGGTCAGCAGACATGATCTGCTCCCACTTGGGCCACTCGGAGTTGGCGATCTGAATGGCAACGGGCCCACCCTGGGTCAGTCCGTGGCGCACACCGCCGAGGATCGTCACCACGTCCTGTTCAAACTTCATCCGGGCGCCGCGGCCGTAGCCCAGCCGACGGCGTGCCAGGGCGTCCCGGATGTGGGCGCTCGTAAGCTCCACACCGGCGGGCACGCCTTCAATAATTCCAACGAGTGCCGGGCCATGTGATTCTCCGGCGGTCAACCAACGCAACATACCCTCTATCCTGCCATGTTCTGTTCGTGGGGATTCCGCCTGTCGACGCCAATTGCGTCGCACATCACATTGATGACGTCCCCTTGCTTCTCTGTTGCCAGTGTGCCGTATCCTCCGGCCTGGACAAACAGCTTGACTTGTGCAAAACCCTGATACAAAAGCATCTCAATGCCGGCCACCACCGTCCCTGCGCACCCCTGCCACGCTGACGCCAGCGCACTGGGCCAGGGGTCGTAGGCAACGTCGAGCAGCACTGCCCCGTGCAACCGTTTGCCCTGCGCTGCGATGGCCTCGGCAAGAACGTCTGCACCATGTGGCGGGAGCGTGGAAATGACGACGTCGAACCCGGCCAGCGCTTCAGCGGCACCTTCAAAGGGTGCCAGTGTGGAACGCAGGTTGACTTTCGCAGCCACGTCCATGACGTCGGCGGCTTTGGCTGGGTTGCGCACAAACACCACCACCTCCGAGGCTCCCAGCTGCGCCAGTGCGGCCACGGCGGAAACAGCCGTTCCGCCGCCGCCCAGTATGGCCGCACGCGGGCGCTCCCGAACACCGGCGTGGAGAAGCGCATTCACGATCCCCTGCACGTCGGTGTTGTCCCCGCGCAGGTGGGTGCCGCCGTCGGGCTTTCGCGTGCACACAATGGTGTTCACCGAACCCAACGCCGCCGCCACGGGACTGAGTTCATCCAGCAGATCCACGGCCGCGTTCTTCAACGGCATGGTCACTGACAGACCATACCAGTTGCCTTCGCTGCGGACTCGACCCAGGAAATCGGCCAATTCCGAAACCTGGATGTCAATGGCCGTGTAGCTAAATGGCGCACCCAGGACCTGGTAGGCGGCGTTGTGCAGGGACGGTGATTTGGAGTGCCCAATAGGGTGCCCCAACACCGCTCCCTGAAGCAGGTTCTTCAATTATTTGCACTCTCCCGGGTTCGCGCCACACCAGGCAACATACTTGGCCACGTTGACCTGGTGCTGGGCGAAGGTGGCGGCATACAGTGTTTCACCGGTCTTCAGGTTGACCGTCACCCAGAAGTAGTAGGGGTTGGCGACGGGGTGCGCAGCGGCCTCAATGGCCTTGCTGCCAGGGGAACCGATCGGCCCAACAGGAAGGCCTCGGTTGGCGAACGTGTTGTACAGATTCGACTTATCCGCCTTTTCCTCCGCCGTGATGTTGTACGTTTTCACGCCAAGACCGTAGGCCACGGTGGCATCGGATTCCAACCGGCCACCCGTTTCACCGTTCGGATTGTTGATCCGGTTTTCAATCGCCCCGGAAATCTTGGCGTAGTTCGCCTCATTGCCTTCAAACTCAATAATGCTGGCGATGGTCAGGACCCTGTACTGCTCGGCCGGGGTGGTGACGCCGGCATCCACGAGGGACTTTTTCGTGGCTGCAACCATTTCAGCAAGAACGCCCTTAGCATCAAGCTCAATCGGGAATTTGTACTCCCCCGGTGCCAGGTAACCTTCAAGGTTTTTCGCCTGCTTGGGCAGTTCAAAGAGTCCAGGCTGTTTGGACAGCGCCGTAAATTCCGCCAACGGGATGCCCGTGCTCTTCGCCAAAACGGCCAAAGTGTCCTTGATGCGCAGGTTCTGTGCCACGGCAGCGTAGTGAACCTTGTCGTTGCTGACCTCCATCAAGATCGTGACGGCGTCGGCGGCCTTCATCTGTGTCTTCATGTTGAACGTGCCGGGCTGCAGTGAACCAGTTCCGTTCGCAGCCTCCAAGGCGTCAAGGAAAGCCTGCTCGCTGGCAACAACGTCCTGAGTCTTCAGTTCCGTAGCCACAGTGCGTCCGGTGGCGCCCTCGGGAACAACCACTTTCACGGCAGTGATGCCGGGCCCCGGGTAGTCCGGAACAGTAAAGCCGCCGAGCATGGGTTTGATTGTCTGCACGGCGAAGTACACCACAACGGCGAAAAATATCAACACAATCAAAAATGCCACGCTGCGGCGGCGCTTGCGCACCCGTTTGGACACGCGGGTGCCCCCGTGTGAAGCCACTGGCACCGCACCGTCGCCCTCTTCGTCGTGCACAAAGTCGGCAGGTTCGCCAGCCTCGGCAAACTCAGCAGAGTCCTCGTGCTCGTGGGCGGCCTCTTGCCAACCCTCGGGCTCATGCTCAAACTCAGGCTCGGCAGCGGCGTGGCCAGGGAAATGTTCAGTCATGGTGCCGTCGTCGTTTCTTCAGGCACGCTGGCAGGCGTGGAAATGGTGGAAACCTCTTTATTTTTCGATGATCCGGCAGTCCCCACGACACCAGTTCTGGGTGCACGCACACGTAAGCCGACGTCGGCCTTGCGCGCCTTTTGCATGTCAATGGCGTGCTGCAAAATTTCCACAGCAGCCACTTGGTCTACTACTTTACGGTGTTCACGGGTGTCCATGCCAACGCTGCGCAGCGCTTGGTGGGCGCTGACTGTGGTCAAACGCTCGTCGATCAGGTGCACGGGCACGTCCATGTCGGATGCTTGCAGCAAGGCGACAAGGATGTCAGCGTAGTGCCGCGCCATCAGCGCCGACGCTTTTTCCTCCCCCTTGAGCGTGCGGGGCAGTCCGACGAAGATCTGGCAGACGCCGCGTGCTGCGGCCTCTTTGACGACGATTTTCACGTCGCTGTTCCTCTTTTCATCCCTGCTCAGCGTCTTGACCGGCGTTGCGAGGATTCCATCCGGATCGCAGGAGGCCAGACCCACGCGAACCATTCCCACGTCCACGCCCAGTTTGGCCCCCTGCGGGTAACTATTTTCGGACACGAGGCGCCTAAGGCCGGGTTTCCACGGCATCGACAATAGCGGACAACGCGGCGTCAATGGCCTTGACGTCGCTTCCACCGCCCTGCGCCATGTCCGGCTTGCCACCGCCGCCGCCGCCGAGAATACCGGAGGCCAGTTTCACCAGGTTTCCGGCCTTGATCCCTGCTTCGCGGGAGGCTTCGTTGGTGACCACGAGGATGACGGGACGTCCGTTGGAGGCACCGGCCACTGCCACCACCGAGGCGGCTGAGCCGAGCCGGTTGCGCAGGTCAAGGGCCAGGGCCCGCAGATCGTCCGCCCCGCTGACTTCACCGGCGTTGTGCGCGATCATGCGCACGCCGTTGGCGTCAACGGCCGTGCCTGCAAGACTTGCGGCCACAGCGCCCAGGGATTCTTTGCGCAGGCGTTCGAGTTCCTTCTCAGCGGCCTTCAACTTGGCCAAGGTTGCGGCCACTCGTTCCTGCAGGAGGTTGGCCGGAACCTTGAACATGTCGCTCAGCTCGCTCACCAGTGCACGCTCAGCGGCCAGATGGCGGAACGCATCCATGCCCACAAAGGCTTCAACGCGGCGGTTGCCCGAGCCCACCGACTGCTCGCCAAGCAGGGTCAGCGAACCAATGTTGGAGGTGCTCTCCACGTGTGTGCCGCCGCAGAGCTCACGCGACCAGGCGCCATCGATCTCCACCACACGCACTTCGGAACCGTAGTTTTCACCAAACAGGGCCATGGCGCCCAGCGCCTTGGCAGCGTCCAGGTCCATGATCTTGGTGTCGACGCGGTAGTTGTTGCGGATGGCGATGTTGGAGACTTCCTCAATCTCCGACCGGGTCGCCGCGCTCAGCCCTTCACCCCAGGCAAAGTCAAAGCGCAGGTAGCCGGCCTTGTTGAAGGAGCCGCGTTGCAGCGCCTCCGGGCCCAGGATCTGATGCAGGGCAGCGTGCACAATGTGCGTTCCCGTGTGCGCCTGTTCTGCCGCGTGGCGGCGCTCACGGTCGACGGCGGCACGCACCAACGCGTCGGCTGGCAGTTCGCCTTCGCGCACGATCGCCTTGTGCACACTCAGCCCCTTGACCGGGCGCTGGACGTCCAGGACCTCGACGACGAAGCCGTCGCCAGTGATCAGACCCGTGTCGGCTGCCTGGCCGCCTGCCTCGGCATAGAAGGGGGTTTCATCCAGGACGAGGGAAATTTCATCCCCCGTTGAAGCGTGTGCCACCGCATGCCCGTTGGAAAGGATTGAACGCACACGTCCCTGCCCCTCCAACTCGGTGTAGCCAGTGAAGATGGTCTCGCCCTGGGCCAGCAGTTCATGGAACACGGAGAGGTCGGCGTGGCCGCTCTTTTTAGCCTTGGAGTCTCTTTGGGCACGCTGGCGCTGCTCAAGCATCAACGCGCGGAAACCGGCCTCATCCACGGCCAGTCCGGCCTCTCCCGCCATTTCAAGGGTGAGGTCAATCGGGAAACCGTAGGTGTCGTGCAAGGCAAATGCCTCGGCCCCGGAAAGGTTCGTCTTGGCAGCCTTGGACTCGTTCACGGCCTCTTCCAACCGCGCGGTGCCGCTGGCGATGGTGCGCAGGAAGGAACGTTCCTCGGCGTAGGCGATGCGTGAAATCCTGGCGAAGTCGGTCTCCACCTCCGGGTAGGCGCCCTTCATGGCGTCGCGGGAGACGGGCAGCAGTTCCGGCAGCACAGCCGTTTCAACGCCGAGCAGGCGCATCGCCCGTACGGCACGGCGGATGAGGCGGCGCAGCACATAGCCGCGGCCTTCGTTGGAGGGGGTCACGCCGTCGGAGATCAGCATCAGCGAGGAGCGGATGTGGTCGGCAACAACGCGCATGCGCACGTCGTCCACGTGGTGCGGGTCGGCAGGGTCCTCAGTCGAGGTGTAGGTCTTGCCGGAGACCTTCGCAGCCATATCAAGCACGGGACGGACCTGGTCCGTCTCATACATGTTCTCCACACCCTGCAGGATCATGGCAAGGCGCTCCAGGCCAAGGCCCGTGTCAATGTTCTTGTTGGGCAGCTCGCCAACCACGTCAAAGTCGACCTTCGAGGTCACGTTGTCGATCTGATACTGCATGAAGACCAGGTTCCAGATCTCGATGTAGCGGGTTTCATCGGCCACCGGTCCGCCTTCGATCCCATACTGCGGGCCGCGGTCGTAGAAGATCTCGGAGCAGGGACCGGCCGGGCCGGGCTGGCCGGTGGACCAGTAGTTGTCTTCCTTGCCAATGCGCTGGATGCGGTCCTCAGGAACGCCCACCTTGTCCCGCCATATGGACAGCGCCTCGTCATCCTCGTTGTAAACCGTTACCCACAGACGGTCCACGGGCAGGCCGAAGCCTCCGTCCGCCACAGGGGTGGTCAACAGTTCCCACGCGTAGGGAATGGCGGTTTCCTTGAAGTAGTCGCCAAAGGAGAAGTTGCCGCACATTTGGAAGAACGTGCCGTGGCGGACGGTCTTGCCGACTTCGTCGATGTCGCCGGTGCGGATGCACTTTTGCACGCTGGTGGCCCTCTTGTAGGGCGGCACTTCCCGGGCTGTCAGGTAAGGGATGAAGGGCACCATGCCGGCGACTGTGAACAACAGGGACGGATCCGAGGACACCAGGGACGCCGACGGCACGGGGGTGTGTCCCTTGCTGACAAAAAATTCAACCCAGCGGCGTGCTATTTCATGGGACTTCATTAGCCTGGTGGCTCCTTCAATTGTTCTAGCGGGCAAAAAGTGCTGCAGGTGCTTTAGTCGCGTGCCGCATCGGATGCCTGGTCAATACCCAGAGCCACCCGCAAATCGTTTTCGCGCTCATTCATGTTCTCACGCAGGGCATCGGCAAAGTCATGGACTGCATCGCTGACGCGGCCCACGGCGCGGTTGAGGCCCTCGGGCCCAATGGCACCCTTGGCGGCGGCAATTTTGCGTGCTGCGATGACGCCGATGGTGATGCCGACGCCGAGCCAAAAGATCTTCTTCATGGGTACTTAGTCCTTAAGGGGTCCTGGGGTGGCGTTTCTTTAGCGGCTGCGCCGGCCACGGGCCGGTTTGCTGCGGCTGGCCACCGCTTGGCGCACGCCATAGCTAAACGCTGCAACCTTGATCAGCGGTGAGCCGATGGTGGCGGCCACCAGGGCTGAAAGTGCTGAAATGTTGGCTGTTGCATCGGAGACGTTGTTGGAGATGCCGTCCACTTTGCCCAGCTGGGTATTGGTGGTGGCCACCGTGGCGGTAACCTCGTCGATCAGCGGAGTGGTGCCGTCGCCGATCTGCTTGATGGTGACACGGATTTCATCGAAAACCTTGCCTAGTTTGAAAATGGGCACGGCCAACAAGGCCACTAAGACGGCAAAGACTCCTGCCGCGATCAATCCTGCAATATCGCCACCGCTCATGTGAGTGCCGCCTCTATTCCTTACTCGTTGGCTTGTCATACGTTCTTGGCAGTGCTTCTTCAGCCGTGTCCTGCCAGCCACGCACTACGTCCCAAAATACCTTAGTCCAAAAAAACGCCGATGTTGGGCGGCCTTGGAGGGCATTGGCTGACTTTGGCCGGATTTGACGCGATTTGACTCGATTTATCCAGATTTCTCTGGCGTTAACGGCAAAACAGCCCGCAGCGGAGGCCACGGGCTGTTTTGTGTTGTCAGGCTGCGAGTTACTCGAGCCCCACATCACGCTAAAGAGTTTTAGCGTGAGTAGAATTCGACAACCAGCTGCTCTTCACAGGTTACGGGAACCTCAACGCGCTTGGGGCGGCGAACCAGGCGGGCCTGCAGGCTCTCCAGCTTCACATCCAAGTACGCCGGAACGGCGGGGAGCACGTCGCGGTGGGCGCCGGCCGCAGCAAGCTGCAACGGAACCATGGTCTGGCTGCGCGGGTGCACGTGGATCAGCTGACCCTCGGCAACGCGGAACGACGGGCGGTCCACGCGGGCGCCGTCGACCATGATGTGGCGGTGCACAACCAGCTGGCGTGCCTGTGCGGTGGTGCGGGCAAAGCCTGCACGCAGAACAAGGGCGTCCAAACGGGTTTCAAGGATCTCAACCAGGTTTTCACCGGTCATGCCCTTGGTGTGCTTGGCTTCTTCGAAGGCACGGGTCATCTGTGCTTCGCGGATGCCGTACTGGGCGCGCAGACGCTGCTTTTCGCGCAAGCGTACTGCGTAGTCGCTGTCCTGCTTCTTGCGGGCGCGGCCATGCTCACCGGGGCCGTACGGGCGGCGCTCCAGGTACTTGGCAGCCTTCGGAGTCAGAGCAATGCCGAGGGACCGCGAAAGGCGGGCCTGCCGGCGGGCACGTGTGTTGTTAGCCACTTGTGTCCTTCCAATATGTGCAATATGTATGTGTCCTGGCCTCCATTGTGGAGAGTTGGGGCTATTGCCACCCATCGCTACAGCACCTGGGCATGAACAAAAAGGTGGCCAGAAGGCGCGGAAATACGCGCCGTTTGAGCTTTATATTGCGCATGGAGCCAAGGCTTGCCAGTGCGGCATCAACTCTACCACCACATTCCGGCCGGAAACTATTTGGCCCAAGGGTGCAGAACGGCAGTTTGGCGCCGCCGGCGGCGCTTTGCCCCGGGAGAGTTATTTCCCCGGGGGCTTGGACTTAGGCCCGTCGCCGGTGCCGCGAATAAGCCCCCGCAACCTTTCCACACGCACACCGAGGTCGCGTTCGAAGCCGTTGGCCGTGGGGGCGTAGTAGTTGCGGCCCACCAGGTCATCCGGCGGGTACTGCTGGGTGGCGATCGAGTGCGGTGAATCATGTGAATAGATGTAGCCCTTGCCGTGTCCCAAACCGGCCGAACCGGCATAGTGGGCATCGCGCAGCGGTGGTGGGACAGTGGAGCCGAGCCCGGCCCGTACGTCGGCAACGGCTGCGTTGATGCCGTTGTAGGAGGCGTTGGATTTGGGCGCGGTGGCCACGTGGACCACGGCTTGGGCCAGGATGATCCGGGCCTCGGGCATACCGATCAACGCCACGGCTTGCGCCGCTGCCACGGCTGTTTGCAAAGCCGTCGGATCGGCCATGCCTACGTCCTCGGAGGCGGAAATCATGATGCGCCGGCTGATGAAGCGCGGGTCCTCCCCCGCCTCGAGCATGCGTGCAAGGTAGTGCAGTGCCGCGTCGACGTCGGAGCCGCGCACCGACTTGATGAAGGCACTGATGATGTCGTAATGCTGGTCCCCCGCCTTGTCGTAACGCACCGCGGCAGCGTCAATGGCGCGCTCGGCAA
Organism: Arthrobacter sp. E3; assembly: GCF_017353415.1. Taxonomy (GTDB): domain Bacteria; phylum Actinomycetota; class Actinomycetes; order Actinomycetales; family Micrococcaceae; genus Specibacter. The sequence continues at coordinate 61,822 of NZ_JAFMPX010000005.1, read as the reverse complement.
TGGCGAGGTCCACCACGGCAGGTTCGCGTCCGGCGTCGTCCGTGTGTCCGGTCTCCGAAAGCGCAACACCGGCTGCGGCTTCGAGGGTGGTCAGCGCGCGGCGTGCATCACCGGCGGCGAGCCGGACCAGGTGATCCATGGCATCGTCGGTGACGGTGACCAGCCCGTCAAGGCCGCGCTGGTCAGTGATGGCGAGCTCCAGCAGCCCCTGGATGTCCTGGTTGGTCAGCGGTTTCAGTGTCAGCAGAATCGAGCGGGACAGCAGCGGCGCCACCACGGAAAATGATGGGTTCTCCGTCGTTGCGGCTATCAATACCACCCAACGGTTTTCCACCCCCGGCAGCAGCGCGTCCTGCTGGGCCTTGTTGAAGCGGTGAATCTCATCCAGGAACAAAATGGTGGTCCGGCCGTGCAGGTCCCTGTCGCTGAGGGCCTGGTCCATGACCCGGCGCACGTCCTTGACCCCGGCGGTGATGGCGGAGAGCTCCACGAACTTCCGTCCAGGCCCACGTGCGATCACATGGGCGAGGGTGGTTTTTCCGGTCCCTGGGGGCCCCCACAGCATCACGGAAGCTGGGCCGGCTGCTCCCCCGGCGCTGCCACCGGCTGCCAGCATTTGAAGGGGTGATCCGGCACCTAGCAAATGCTGTTGGCCCACCACCTCGTCCACTGTTCGTGGGCGCATGCGCACGGCGAGGGGGCTGCGCGGGCGTGAGGGCTGCCCGGCCTGTGCGCCACCAAAGGTGAGGCTACCGCCGTCGTCCGCGTCGTCGTCGTCAAAGACGCTGCTAAAAAGGTCGCTCACCCCTCTAGGCTATCCCCACCGACTGACACTGGTGCACCGGGAGCCGTTGTCTTAGGCGGCTAGTCTTGCAGCGTGAAGCAAACTACGCGCACCACTTTCCTCACCCCGGACCGGCTGCCCAGCTGGGTGGAACGTTTTGCCGCCGCCCATGGCGGCCTGGCCTCCACCGAGGACACCGACGACGGCGTGCTGCTGGCCATGCAGGACGGCTCCACCGCTTTGCTGAGCCCGCCGTGGCCCGACGACGGGCGGCCGGGGCGCGGCGCCGGGCTGGTGAAGCGCCTGGTGTCCCTTGCATCCCAGGAACGCCGGTTCGCCCTTGTGCTGGTGCGACGCGGCGGCTATGCGGTGGGCGTTGCCTCGGCCGGGACGCTGCTGTTCCATAAGGTGGGCAGTGTTTCGGCGCGTTCGCGAGGAGGGAACCAGGCGTCCGCCGTCGTGGAGCGTGTTGGCGCCGAAGCCGGGCGAATATTTGCCGGCCATGGCTTTGAGTATCTGGCCACAGGAGGGGACAAACAGCTCGTTGAGCAGACGCTGGGCTCACCCGGACTGCGCAAATACTCGTCCCTGCCGCGGCTGGAACCGCTGGCTATCACCGATCCCAACATGGCCGTCCTGACACGGGCAGCAGCAGATTTTTGTGCCGTACGTGTCAGGATTCTCGACACCAGCCGTTAAGCCGGCCCTCAAACAGTCACGCCCGGGCCCTCCTCCCGGGCTTCCTCCTCTGCCTCGTCGATGTAGTGCTGCACCATGGCCAGGGGCAGGTGCGCCCGCAATGCGATGAAGAAGATCACCACGGCGATGATGGCGTTGGTGATGAATGCCCACCAGAACAGGTCCGGGTGGCTGGTTGGATCCATCAGCCAGCTTTGCAGCCCCACCAGGATCAGCCAGGGGAAGAGCCACAAGGCACCGGCCTTGAAGTCCAGCTTTGGCTTGATGCTGCGGTCGCCGGTGAATTGGAAGACGACCAGCAGAATATAGCCCAGCAGGATGGTGATGAAGATCTTGAAGTTCACGGCCCAACCGCCCCAGAACACGATCAAATTGGCGCAGTAGAAGGCGATTAGCGGGATGGTGTATCCGCCTGGCAGCTTGAACGGGCGGACGTGGTCGCCCATCTGGCGGCGCAGCGCAGCCACCACCAGCGGACCTGAACCGAAGGACAGGACAGTGGCGGAGGTGATGAATCCGACCAACTGCTGCCAGCTGGGGAACGGAAGGAACATGATCAAACCCACAATGAACGTCAGGAACAGGCTCCAGTGGGGCACGCCGTGGCGGTTGGTGGTTGCCAGCCAGCGGGGGGCATTGCCGTTGCGGCCCTGTGCGTAAGAAACCCTGGCGGCAATGGTGGTGTAGATCAGGCCCGTGTCGGTGGGAGAAATGATGGCGTCGGCGTAGAGCAGGTATGCCAGCCAGGTCAGCCCGCCGAGAGTTGCCAGTGCAGCCAGCGGACCGGCGTCGTTGGTGAATGTCAAGTGCGACCATGCACCCGAACTTTGCAGCACGTGTTCAGGAATGCCCAGCGTAAAGGCGACCTGCAGCAGTGCGTAGATGATGGCGGTGATGGTCAGTGACCCAATGATGGCGAAGGGGATGTTCCGCTTCGGGTTGGTCGTTTCACCGGCCAATTCAATGCCTTGCCGGAAGCCTAGGTAGGAAAACGTGATTCCCGCCGTGGCGATGCAGGTAAAAATGGCCGACCCGCCTGAGGGGGCGAACCCCAATGTGGTGAAGTTGTCCATGTTTCCCATTTGGGTGGTGCCAAAGGCCATCACTAGGAAAGTGGCGATGACCAACAGGATGATGAACAGCTTCCACCACACCAGGACGTTGTTGATCTGGGCGAACAGGAGCACGCCAAAGTAGTTGATGATCACAAAGACGGCCATCAGGGCCACTGCTATCAGCAAACCCAAGGGTGTCAGGGTGTGGACGGTGATGCCGGAAACCCGTTGCGCCTCGGTGAACGGCGCAAATTTCGTGGCGTACGTCAGCGCACCTTCAACTTCAATGGCTGGGACGGCTGCGGAACTCACCCACGTGATGAACCCGAGCGAGTAGCTGGCGAATGATCCCCACACCAGGTGCGGATAGCGGACGACGCCGCCGGAGATCGGGAACATGGGCCCCAGCTCGGCATAACAAAGGCCGATCATCAGGACCATGATTCCTGCGATCAGCCAAGAGAAGATTGCTGCCGGACCGGCAATCTGGGATGCGTTGTACGCTCCGAACAACCAGCCGGATCCGATGATCGAGCCGATTGCGGTGAACAAAAGGGCGATGGGGCCCAAATGTCGCTTTAGTTTTACTTGTTGTTTCGGAACGGACCCTCCGGGCTTTCCATTGATTGATGCACTCATCTGAAATCCATCTCCTCCGGCGGTTTGCGCGCCGCCTCACGCCGAATTTTACTCCGGTTACTGGCAGGCGGCAGTGAGTTGGCTGGGGTTTATTCCAAAGGATCTGCAGGGAAGTCTGGGCAATGGTTGAGAACATGCGTCATGTTCTTCACGTCGATTGCTGGGCAGGCCCATGGACTGGTACATGGCTTCGGGACGATTGGGGACGGTCGATGTATGGTTTCCAACTTTTAGCGGCGCACCTTTTGTTGGGGGAAATGTTGCATGCAGCCGCCGCGGCTCCCGGTTTTCACCGTTGCGTGCTGCAATCCGTGTTGGACGAGGTTGCGGACTAGGCCGGAAACCCAGAAGCGTCGGAGAAACCTGAACAAGTTCCGCACCAAGTCAATCTCGACATTGGTTCCTTTACTGGGACGAGCCGTAAATGTGGGTGTGGTGGCTTGATGCTGGTCCACCGCTGTGGGAGGTATCTAGTCGTGCGGGTTGTCTAATGCGGTTGGGCATTGCGGATGACGACGCAGCAGCAGTTTGGCTAGAACTTCAGTTCAGCGCGGGCGACCTGTTGGTTGCCGCCGTCGAGCATGCCTTGGATGAGGTTCAGGTTCGGGTCGCAGACAACGTCTTTGTGGTCGTCGACGAGGGTGTGGAAGGGACAGTTGCACAGCTCGATGCAGCCGTCGTCCGTGGTCCGTGGCTGGTAGCCGCTGCTGTTCAAGACAGCAATCAAGGTTCTGCTTTGGCCCGCGCCGGCTTGTTGGCCGGCGTCGTAAGCGGCCTGGTTGACGGCTTGCTGCACGGCACCTGTGGGGTCGCGGTCCAACGAGGAAATAGGAAGACGTGCCAGGAGTTCGTAGTCACGCGGCGGAACGCTGAGGGCCACATCCTCCTCGACCAGCCGATACAACTTCGCGGGCCGGCCAGCGCCGGGACCGCTGCGTCCAACAGGATGGGCGTATCTGGCGCGCAACAGTCCGGCCTCAACCAGCTTATCCAGATGGTACGCAGCCAAGGTGCGGCTGATCCCTGTCGCCTCAGCGGCCAGGTCACGCCCCCCCGGCTGGTCGCTATCACGCACGTACACATGAGGCCGTCGGCGCACGGGATCATCCAAGCTGCCCAATCGCGACAGGACTTCCAGGGCAAAGGGAGAGTCGTTGTTTGCCATGCTCAAATTCTATAACTAATAAGTATTGACAGCGACGGTTGGGAGGATCATTCTAAAACCAACAGTTTTTTATGTTAGCCGCGTCCCGCCACCATGGTCGGTCTCCGCTGCTGACCTGATGGAGGGAACATCATGTCCAACTCCTTGGCTGCAAGCACACCCACACGGGGCGAACCGCCGGATGCCTCCCGGCGCCGAGCGCCTTGGAGGCGCCTGGGCGTTTTGCTCGCTCTGGCCTCCGCACTCGCTTTCGCCCTCGCGATGATGGCCGCACCGCCACCGGCACAGGCGATGACTAACATCGACGGGCAATGGACCGTCTCTCATGGCGGGACCGGGCAGGTCATCCTCTATGGTGATGGCACCTACACCTCCACGTGCCAGGCTTACACCAACTATCCAGACGCTTGGTGCCCGGCACCGTCTGGCACCTTCCTAAAGGGCGCCGATTGGGTGGAATTCCATGCCGCCGACGGCACCTACCACTCGTACCGGATCTCCGGACTCGTCTCCAGCCCGGACACCATCACCTCCATGTTCGGAAGCCGCACGTCATCGCCCTTGGTGATGACAAAAGGCGGCGCGTTCCTCTGCACGGACTGGACTCTGAGCACACGGTACGGCAGCAGCAGCCCGCTGGTCTACCACGACGCGAACGGCAATCTCCACGCCACCGGCTCGGGCCAACTCCTTAGCGGATCAGATTTGGCCGAGACCGCACCGAACTATTTCCAAAATGGTTCTTGTGCTGACTTCCCCTCACCCCCTCCTGCCCCCGCCGTCCACATTGCTAGCGTCCGCGACGCCAGCATCCCCGCCGACACCGCCGGACAGTGGCTGGCTCAAGCGATCGTCACGATCAAGGACGCTGCCGGGGCGCCCGTGGCCGGTGCGATCGCCAGTGGAAGCTTCGGCTTCGCCCCCGGGCGGAGTTGCATCACAGTAGCCGACGGCACCTGCACGGTCAGCGCGCAATCCACGTACTCGAATTCCAGGGGGGACGATTCCTTCCAAGCGAACTTCCTCATCAAAGACGGCATGCAGTGGGACGGGCTCGCCATCTACATCGACGTCCACCGCCCCGCTGGATTGACACCGACCTACCACATCGGTGATCTGGATAATGCCACCAGCCCCACCTCAGGGAGCACGTGGCAGCCGAAGGTGACTGCAGCGGTCTTTGATTCAGCCGGTGTCCCGGTCGAAGGAGCAACCGTGTACGGGTCCTTCACCAACCAGAACGGTGGCTCAGTCTGCACCACCGGCGCTGACGGCACCTGCACGATAGGGGACTTCTCCCTCAGCTCCACCAGCACCTCAACGGTGTTCACGATGATCAGTGTCATCAAGTCCGCCTCGGCGTACGCGCCGAGCGCCAATACTGACCCTGATGGCGACAGCAACGGCACCACCATCACGATCACCAAACCAGGCAGCACAACACCCACCCCCACACCGACACCAACACCGACGCCGGCTAGCGTTCACATCGGGGACCTGGCCAACGCGACCACGGCCGTATCGGCAACCAAGTGGCAACCGAAAGTGACTGCCACAGTCATGGATTCATCCGGAAACCCCGTGACCGGCGCGAAAGTGAGTGGAACATTCACCCACCACAAGGGAACATTAACCTGCACCACCGCGGCCAACGGTACCTGCACGCTGGGGAACTTCTCCCTCAACCGCTCCACCACCAAGACAGTGTTCACAGTCACCAACGTCGTGAAGGCATCCTCAACGTACACCTCGACAGCCAACAACGACCCTGACGGTGACAGCAACGGCACCACCATCACCCTCAACCGCCCATAAGAAACATCCACCGATCGGAGCCACAATGACCTCGCGTAATGGCTGGCCTGGTGCACACACCAAGCCGGCCACTACTGTTTTGCCCGCAGTGGGGATTCGGCGACGCGGTCCGGGACGGCTACCCCTTTTGACCCTTGGTCACAACGAACTTGGGCGTGTGGTCGGCAGCACTGTTCTGGAGAAGCTGTGCAGTGCCGCTGATAGGTGCAAGGACTCCGGCCGGTGGAGGCGCTTTGGGACTGCTGCGAAACGATCAGCAAGGACTGCAACCAACACGGCAGCAGCGCGCAAACGACCCGCTCCAGTGAGCGTGTGACTTGCTGGCCGGTTGCCTGGCCGTGCCGGGATGTGTGGGTGCTGGACGAGAGTGAGTACAACATAGGGTGTCCTTCATCAAAGTGAAAACAACGAGTACCGCGTGCCTTCACGCTGCGGACAAACAACCCCATCTGGCCACCGCACCTTCGCCAAGTGAGCCAGAGGGGCCTCGTTGGTGGAGAACTAGCTCTGGAACTGCCTGAATGTGGCCTGATAGTCCACGCCGGAACCCGGCGGGCTCGGCAATGAAATGCCCCTATACAACGTTTACTTCAGCCCAACAGATACCTAATAGACACGCTCTAGTTCAATGACCGGCGGTGAAGCTTCTGCAAATTTCTTGGGGTGGCTGTGGTGGGCTGGGTTCTGCCGGTCGTCAATGAAAGAATTCCAGCAGAATCGGGGCGATGGCGGCGGACGCCACAGCATGGTCCTGGCCGTCAATGGCGTTTGTGAGCCCGTGCTGCACGGCAGAAGCCACCGCTATCGCTGAGGCGGCTGCCCAGTCTGCACTGGCGCCTCCATACAGGGCAAGAACAGGTGCGGCGATGTCCGCGAGTCGATCCGCCGGAACACCCCCGTCGCCGGTGAGTATCAGGTCATACGGCAGTGTGGGTGCCAGAGACACCAGTTCGGGCCACCAAGGTGACTGCATCATTGCTGGGTCAAAATCAGCCCCGGTGTGCCGGATAAATTCCTCAACAGCGCTACCTCCGTGGCCGGTGCCCGCCAGGGAGGCTATTTTTTCAACGAAATCCTGCCAGTCCTCGCCTCCGGTGGTTAGGTAGGGCGGCTCGTATACAGCCATCTTCTTCAGCGGAAGCCCTGCCGCGGCCGCCTCCAGGGACAGAATCGCTCCCGAGGAGTGCCCGTACACATGCACGGGACCTTCTGTTGCGGCAGCGACGGCGTGGAGGTCTTCGACTTCGCGTTCGACGGCGTAAGGGGGCGTGTCGGTGCTGTCCCCTCTCCCTCGGCGGTCGTAGCTGAGGACCGTAAACGATTTCTCTAAAAGTGGAACCAGGCTCGCGGTGGAATGCCGGTTATTCAACGCCCCACCCACAAGGATGAGTACTGGACCAGTCCCCGCCTGCTCGTAGGCAATGGTGGTCCCGTCAGAGGACCGCACTGTTCTAATCATCGCGGTTCACCCCCGATGTTTGAGTGCTTGACACGACGGCTCTGTTACGCTTCATAGTCTTTTCTACCCCCGAGAGGCCAACAATTCAAGGAACTGCTGACAAGCGGTGGACGACGCCACGGGGGGAAGATCGTGCCAGCGCAGTGCCTTGGCTCGCGGGTGGGCTTGCGACAAGACTAGGTGGTGGTGGCGGTGCTGCTGCTAGCCTTGGATGGGTAGATTTGTCTAAAATTACGGGAGAACCCCAAGCCATGCGTTTTTCCGTCCGCGTCCGAACCATGACGCTCGCCATCGTCGCCGTATGCCTTGCCTCCTGTAGCGTGGCCACCGATCCAGTGGTTCCCGAAGTCATCCCCGACTCCGTGGTGGGAGCGGCCGTACCGGCCTTGGATCCTGAAGGGATCCCCGGCGCAATACCGGTGGTGATGAACACGGACGGAACCGCAGCAGTCCGGGCACACTGGGTCTATCTCAACGGGGCAGAACCCTACAACGACCACGTGGACGCACGGCTGCTGGGAATTTTGGACCAGCACGCCGGTGGACGCTACAACCCGTCAGTGCCCGATACGGGGAAGCCGTCCATGGCCAATGGCCTCAAGCTGAACGATGAAGTCATCCTGGCTGGCGGTCCGATGCTCGGGACACGGCTGACCCGTTCAACAACGGTCAACGGGTCCACCACCACCATCTCGGTCACGACGGAGTACACAGACCTCTCCACCGGCACGGTCTTCGGCGGCTCGGCTTTGGTCTCTGCCGAGGGTGTTGAAACTATCCGCAAGTTGCTCGTTGAGGCTGAACAGCCAAACGGGCAGCATCCGGAGGCGCCCGCCGGGCCTGTCAGTACCACCGCTGGCAGCAGCGACGCGGCCCCAAGCCAGCCTGCCACGGAGGAACCCCTGCCGGCTGATCTGTTGCTGGGCGGGGCAGCGTTCAACCCAAGCGGCGAGCTGGTGATCCCCTTCACAGCAGACCCCGTCAGCGGTGTCGCCTTCACCACGCCCCACGTTGTGCATGTGAGCGCCAGAGCGGCCGCGCCCCTCCTCTCAGACGCGGGCCGGCAAATGCAACAGCTAGCCGGAACCGGGCAGCCACTGACTGCACGGACTCCGGCGGCTGCCGGTCAGGAACATATCAACTGCGATCTTCTCCCCTGCGCAGCCCTGACCTACGACGACGGACCCAACACCCAAACCACCCGGCTGCTGGGCATTCTGGCCAAGCACTCCATCCACGCCACCTTCTTTCAACAAGGAGTGTCCGTAGCAAGCTTTCCGGCCATTGCCGCGGCCGTGGCTGCCGCCGGCCATTCGATCGGCAACCACACCATGAACCACCCGTACCTGACAAAGCTTTCCGCGGCCGCAATCACAGCGGAGGTCCAAGGCGCCTCCGCCACCATTCTCCAAGCCTCCGGCCAGGCACCAACCTTCCTTCGCCCCCCGTACGGTGCCAGCAACGCGCTGGTCAAGAACACAGTGGGCATGCCCATGATCAACTGGTCGGTGGATTCCCTCGACTGGCTCTCCCGCGACAAGAATGCGTTCATACCCACGGTCCTCAATCTGGTGCGTCCAGGGGCTGTCATTCTCCAGCACGACATCCATGCAACGACCGTGGACGGCCAAGACCAGTTGATCACAGCACTACAGGAAAAGGGCTACCATTTAGTCACCGTGCCACAGCTCTTCCACGGCATTGAACTGCAAAAAGGCCACGGCTACTTCTGCCGCGGAACCGAATATCCGTGCACACCAGGTCGCTGACCCGGCCCACCCCCACGTCACCGGCAATCCCCACTATTGTGTCCTCGCTCATATTCTAAAAAAAAATGCTGCCCAGCTGAGTGAGCAGGGTTCCTCTATTACCTGCAAGGGATTGAGACAGTCCCTGGACGCAACGAAATCGTGTCCAGTAGCACTGTCACTAAAAAGTATTCCCAGGTCTGGACTGCTCTGGATCGAGATTGCTCTCTTAGTGATCGAGACCATCAGGGAAGCCATGCGCCAAGCGCACAACACGGTGTACCACTTGGAGCATGTCGTCAAGACCCATTGAACCTCCCTCAATCAGGCTCCTCTTTTGGTGTGGTTGGACACAACTGGTTGAGGGGCTAAAAGTTGACTGAATGCAAAAGGTGCTACTGGTGGGCTAAGTGAGAAGTTAGGCCCCCGACGAGCGTGAGGCCTACCAGCTCGAAGCACCTGGTCCTGTGGGCAGGCTGATCTTCGAGAAGTTCGGGGGCAAAAACACAGACGGTATACGGCGGCTAGGCCCGAATTTCCTCCAGAGATCAGGTCCAGTCGTTTTCTGCTGTGTGTGCAGGCACTGCCTGACGGGAGCTAAGGCCTCGTGTTCGAGGGCCGGCGTCAGCAAGCTCCACCGGCCCGAACACGTCTTATCCACCTGCCAAGGCCAGAATTCCTTCGAGCCGCGCGTAGCTTGTTTCCATGCCATCGGTCATGCCCGTGGCAAGAACGGCGTCGCGCTGCTCTAGATTCGCGTAGGTGATGACAAGGGAAAGGAGTGTGCCGCCTTCAACCGGCGTCAGGGTGAGTTCGTTCAACGTCGCCGGAAAGCCCATTCCGATCATCGCTTCCGTAGTGACGGCGCGGCACGGTGCCTCCGCCTCCAGCAGCTCGCCGGTGAATCCGAAGCGATCGCCTCCCCCTTCGTTCTCCCACTCGTACCGGTAGCTGTCACCTACCTTCGCCGCTATCTCGCAGATAGGCATCGTCCACCCGTCGGGCCCCAGCAACCATTGCTTCATGAGATCGGCATCGTTGTGCGCCCGCCACACCTGTTCCACGGGTCCGCGAATAACGCGTGCCACACGCACTTGGGTATCGCTGAGGATCTGCGCCTCCATCACACGGTGGGCGGCGAAAATGCTGAGGTCGGCTAGCACGGTGTCGATCTGGGACATCGCCTCGCGGGCGCCCTCGAACATCCCCATCTCAAGCAACTGCTCGAGCTGTTCAAGGGAGTCGAAACGCGAGGTAGTGACGAGTCTGGATCCACTGCCCATTGCCTCGAAGGCGAAGGACATGCGCGTGGTAGGCAGATCCGTGTTCGACACACCCATGGCATCCGCGAAGGAATCGGCTACCTCAAATGCGTTAGGTGCCTGGACGGACATCCATTCCCAGCATCCGTAAAGCTCATCGCCCTCAGATCCTGTCATCTTGTACACGCTGCGCCCGCCGGTGAAGGCGTCGTGGCGGAGGAACGTTGCAGGGTACGTAGGTGGGCCCCAGAAACGCTCGATCTGCCGCGGATCGGTGTACGCGTCCCACAAACGGCGCAGAGGCGCCGCAAACTCGGCGACGATCGTGATGGTGAGCAGGTCGAGGTCTTTTTCGACAGATATGACGGGCATGATCAGCCTTTCTGAGTGGATGGGGTTTCGCCGTCGGCGAGGAGGGCTTCGAGGCGATCGATTCTCGAACGCCAGATCTCCTCGAACTGGTCTAGAAGACGCTGGGCCTGACGGATGCGCTCGGGATTTCCTCGCACCATCCGCTCGCGACCGCGGGGTTCTTTGGTCACGAGCCTCACGTCCTCTAAGACCGCGACGTGCTTCTGCACTGCCGCGAATGACATGTCGTACGCCTCTGCGAGTTGCGAGACCGAGACCTCGGCGAGCAGCGTTCGACGGAGGAGTCACGTCGAGTCGCATCCGCCAAGGCGCGGAAAATACGATTCACCGTTTCGTCAGTCAGTTCATATACAACCATTTGGTTGTAGCTTACCTTGGGATGAGACGCCGTACAAGACCTTTTTTGATGCTACATATTCCTGTCGGATTATCGTGCACCCAACACAGGAATTTAGAGAATCCGCATTACCCCGTTGTTCGTTGACACGCCTTGAACTGAAGTTCACACTTGTTGCTAGTAGGCAATGGAGAGCGGACCCACCGTGGGCGGGCCCCGGCGCAGGGCATGGGCATGATGACGATGACGGAAGGAACCAAGGCCAATTTCCTTGGGAGCTTTGCATGCCTCATTGCCGCCACGACTGAATGTGACGACCGTCGTTGCGCAGCCCTCCACCCTTGCCTGTTTGAAACTTCGCGGCACCAGAGTCAGCGAGGAATCAGATAGGAGCCAGAGCCATGAACGGCAAGGATCAGGACCAAGTTCTCACTCCCGGAGGGATGCGTCCCCCGGAGAACGTGCACCATGTCAGGTCGGGGCAGGCCGTCACGGGTTCCGGGGCCATCACCGACGCGGATCCGGCTGCGGCTACCTCCAATGAGCCGCCGAGGGCCATGTTTCCGACCGAACCCGCTGGCACCGAGCCGGTCGACGCCAATGCGGCGGTGGCGGACAACCCACCCAAAGGCATGCACCCGCTCACTACTTCCGCCACAGGGCCAGGACTGGGTACGCCTGCGGGAATCGGAGCGTCCAGCGAATTGGTCTTGACCCCGGGCGGGTACCGGAGCCGGTCACTGGTCCACCACATTCAGTCGGGGCATGTCTTGGACGCCGGCGCCGGAACACTGAAGCAAATGCGCCTATCAGGTCAGGAAGTGGCCGACTTCGGCACTGTTGAGCAGCGCCAGGGAGGGCAGCCGCTGATGCCGCACAACGTCAACCGCCACCCCGGGATCCTCCCCGCCCTGGGTTCAGGATGGATTGCGTATGCCAGCTGGAACAACGGCACGGGCAGCCCCGTCTCCCGGTTTGCCACCACTTGGGTGGTCCCTCCGGCACCTGCCAGCAACCACAGCCAAACCATTTTCCTCTTCAATGGAATCCAAAACTCAACGATGATCTACCAGCCGGTGCTCCAGTGGGGCGGTTCGGCCGCTGGCGGCGGAAACTACTGGTCAGTGGCCAGCTGGTACGCCGACGGGCAGGGCGGGCAGGCGTTCCACACCAACCTAGTGACCGTCAGTTCCGGTCAGGTCCTAGTGGGCGTCATGACGCTGACCGGACAGTCCGGAAACCAGTTCAGCTACAACTGTGAGTTCCAAGGCATCGCCAATACGTCCCTGCCCATCACCAACGTTGAACAGTTGACCTGGAACATTGAAACGCTTGAGGCGTACGGGGTCCAACAGTGCTCCGATTACCCTGCTGCGAATTTCACGGCGTTCACCACTATCGACCTGCAAACCAGCACGGGCCACCCCACCCTGTCCTGGTCCCCCACCGCACCCGTGACTGACTGCGGTCAGAGCGCAGTAGTGGCCAGCAACGCCAATCCCGGCGGCGAGGTAGACATTTATTACCACACCAAAGTGGCGGCGACAGCAGCAACAGCCGCCATCAACAGTGACGGCCGATTGGAAACATTCTTTCGCGGCACGGACGGTTCTGTGTGGGACATTTGGCAGACCGCACCCCACTCGGGCCCGTGGAGCCAAAGCGCAGCCTTGGGTGGTGTCGTCAAGACACCCGTGAGTTCCGCATTGAACACCGACGGCCGGCTCGAGATTTTCGGCATCGGCACCGATGGTGCCGCCTACCATAACTGGCAGGCTGCTCCCCATGCGGGCCCTTGGAGCGGTTGGGACCGGTTGGGTGGTGTGGCATCCAAGCTCACGGTTGCCAGCAATGCCGACGGTCGGCTTGAACTGTTTGGGATCGGCACCGACAACGCCCTGTACGACATGTGGCAGACGGCGCCGCACGCCGGTCCTTGGAGCGGCTGGAATAGACTGGGCGGTTGGATCTCGCAGCTGTCCGTGGCCCGCAACGCCGACGGTCGACTTGAGGCCTTTGGAATCGGTGGGGACCATGCTCTTTATGACACGTGGCAGCCCACGCCCGGCGGTGGACCCTGGAGCGGGTGGAACAGGCTGGGGGGCTGGATCTCTAAGGTCAAGGTGGTGTCCAACTCCGACGGCCGGCTCGAGGCGTTTGGCATCGGCGCCGATGGCGCACTGTATGACATGTGGCAGCCCACGCCCGGCGGCGGGCCCTGGAGCGGGTGGAACAGGCTGGGTGGCTGGATCTCCGACCTTGACGTCGTATGCAACTCCGACGGCCGGCTCGAGGTCTTCGGCATCGGTTCCGACGGTGCACTCTACGACATGTGGCAGACAGCCCCACACGCCGGTCCTTGGAGCGGGTGGAACAGGCTGGGCGGCTGGGTGTCTCAAATCTCGGTGGCGTGTAACTCCGATGGCCGGCTCGAAGTCTTTGGCATCGGTTCCGACGGCGCACTCTACGACATGTGGCAGACGGCGCCCCATGCCGGCCCTTGGAGCGGGTGGAACAAGTTGGTGTAATCCGCGGGAGCCTGAACGGGACAAGGCCAAGGGGCGACCACAAATCGGTGGTGATTTCACGCAGTTTGGGAGTTGGTAGTGCAGGAGGTGGAGAGCCAGCCAGACACTATTGCCGCCATCCCGGGCACCTGCCGGGTGGGGCTCTAGCTCGGTTTAACGTCGTGAATGACGACGCGCATGTGATGACGACGCGCAATCCAACTAAAGAACCACCTGACCAGATGCCTGTTCAAGCGGCGGGATAAGTGTCATATTGGTCCCGTAGACACTTCCGGCGGGAACCATAAACCAGTCGTCGACGCGTGTTTCACACGATGTATCGTGTCACCGACCAATAGTGGGGCACCAAGCCATGCTTTCAGATGAGCACCAACCGTGGAAGCAAAAGCGCGTCCCATTCGCTGCGATGTGCGTAGATCCCGACCCGTCTTATCAAAGGAACCTTTGTCAAAATACTTACAAGCCAGTATCCGCGACTGGCTAGCCTCGGAAGCGTGTGGACGGACCTCCACGTTCTGCACCACCCTTAGAAAATCTCAATAATGTGTCGCATCCTGCTATTCGCAAGGTCAGAATAAAACGTCCTTTGGTGGGAAATAATGGGAGGAGTTCCATGACACGCCTTGGATACGCCCGAGTGAGTACCTCGGACCAGGATACTGAGATGCAAATCAGGAAGCTGGAGGCTGCCGGCTGTGAACGCATCTATCGCGACCACGGAGTAAGTGGAACCAAAACGAGCCGTCCCGAAGGGGATGAAGTCGTTGTCTGGAAACTTGACAGACTCGGCCGTACCACCCGACACCTGCTTGAGCTCCTTGACGATTTTAAAGCGCGCAACATCAAGTTCCGTTCCCTCCGAGACGGCATCGCCACCGACCCCGGCAGCGATCTGGGCGGAGCCATGGCACAAGCCATGATCACCATCATCTCCGCTTTCGTACAGCTCGAAAGAGACCAGCTCTCAGAACGCACCAAAGCTGGCATGGCGATCGCTGCCTCCCACGGACGCAAAGCGGGACGCCGTGAGGTCACCGCCGCCCACCCCAACGTCAAACGAGCCCATGTACTCAAGAAACTAGGCCTCAAACCCGCTGACATTGGCAAGATCATCGGGGCAAGCCGGGCCACCGTCTACCGCTATCTCGCCATGGAACCTGGATAAGAGCGGTATCCACAAAGAACGTCAGTCAGTGTGTCCAGATCGAGCGTCTTGGGGATCATGGCGCCGCCATGTTGAAGGCATGATACACGCTGCAATACCGACGTTCACCTGCGTTTCCATTAGAAACACGGCCGCCTCCTTGACCCGTTAATGCGTAGTCGGGTACAGCTGAACGCGGTGGCGGCCTATAAGCTTCCGTCATGACTTTAGAGCAATGGGAACGTGCTTCCGAGTGGCCGCTAATCGTCGTCTCCACCCTCTTCTTGGCAGCCTACTCCGTTCAAGTATTGGCCTCTGAGGCAGTGGCGCAGGTAGCCGGCTGGTTCATGATGACCACTTGGGCGCTTTTTTTGATTGACTACGGAGTCTCGCTCTGGTTGGCGCCAAGAAGGTTGAACTGGTTTTTCAAGCACCTACACGAATTGGCAATTGTGGTCTTGCCAATGCTGCGGCCCCTGCGGCTCCTCCGACTTGTCACCCTCATCGGAGTACTACAAAGAGTGGCCGGCAACGCCCTTCGAGGACGCGTGGTTACCTATGTGATCGCCGCATCCGGGTTGTTGACGTACCTCGGGGCACTGGCAATGTACGACGCCGAGAAGACCGCGGCGGGTGCGTCTATCCAATCTTTCGCAGACGCAGCCTGGTGGGCCATAGTGACCATCACAACAGTGGGCTACGGCGACCTATCCCCAGTAACCGCCACTGGCCGTCTCATCGCCGTCGGACTAATGATCGGTGGCATTGCATTACTTGGCATCGTCACCGCGACACTAGCGAGCTGGCTGGTCGACAAAGTCTCAGCCGAGGACACCAGGACTCAGACACTGACAGCCGTACATATCGAGCTACTCCGCGATGAGATCAAGGCCCTCCGTCTCGAAATAGCGGACCCACGACCAACTCCAACGCCAGCAAATCCTTCTACAACCGAAGTCAACGCTGCCCTGCCCGTGACATGACCAGCCACGGTCGCGGCCACGGAGGTCAACCTTACGTTGCAGCCCAGGATCACCCCTTCCGCCGCACTAAGATCGTCTAATGACCCGAACCGCCACCACGTCCACACCACTGGACGTCATGGAAGAACTCATGAATGCCACTTGGCCGGCACTTGATGTTCTCGAACAGGATGGATGGGTATTGCGTTCGTCCGAAGCGGTGACGAAGCGTGCCAACTCAGTGTGGCCGCGAGTCACGCAAGGAGTTCGGATTCAGTCCAATGTGCGCCAAGCAGAGCATTGGTATGCCGAGCGGCAGCAGCCCGCAGTGTTTCAGCTCTCCGACCGGCCAGAAAACTCGGAACTCGATATCTTCCTGGCCGGCCAGGGTTATTCGCGCCAGGCCGAGACACTCATCATGACAGCTGGCACCACACGTGCCGCCCCTCGCGGCAGCCAAAATACCCTGAACCCAGGCGCGGGGCAGACCACTCTTGAAGTTTCCAGCACTCCCACCGCTCAATGGCTGGAGCTCTGGTGCACCATTGAAGGCACGGCCACGCCGTCGGAACGCAAAGTGGCACGGGCACTGGTCCAGAGTGTGCCCTCGCTGTACGTGTCAGCCGTGGACGGCAACGGCGCCGTGGTGGGAACTGGTCGGGTCAGCGTGAACAATGGCTGGGGTGGGATCTACTGCATGGGTGTGCATCCGGATCACCGCCGCCAAGGCATTGCATCAACGATTGTGGAGTACCTCACGGCGTGCGCTAATGAGCACGGAGCAACCCACGGTTGGCTCCTGGTGGCCGCAGCTAACCTGGCGGCGCAAAAACTTTATGCATCGAACGGATTTACCGAAGTGGGCCGTTACCACTACCGTCGGCAGCCCGAAGCCTGAACTCCCAGCAGGAACCCTGGCCGGTACGGCCTGCAAAAGACAATGCCGGCCTCCCCGCAACGGGAAGACCGGCATTTCGTCCTGATGAGGCCAAGAACCAAGGCCACCCAGCAACTGCTCAATTCAGGAAGCTGCTACTTTGTACCGTCAGCCTCGGGCTTCTTGGCTTCAGGCTTGAAGTCAACGCCGGCTTCCTTGCGCTGCTGGGCCGTAATCGGAGCAGGCGCGGCCGTCAGCGGGTCGTAGCCGCCGCCGGACTTCGGGAACGCAATCACGTCGCGGATGGAATCCACACCGGCCAGCAGGGACACGGCGCGGTCCCAGCCAATGGCGATTCCGCCATGCGGCGGGGCGCCGAACTTGAAGCCTTCGAGCAGGAAGCCGAACTTCTCCTGCGCGTCTTCGTGGCTGAGGCCCATGACCTCAAACACGCGCTCCTGCACTTCACGGCGGTGGATACGAATGGAACCGCCACCAATTTCGTTGCCGTTGCACACGATGTCATAGGCAAAGGCCAGTGCTGATTCCGGATCGGTGTCGAACGTGTCCATGAACTCGGGCTTGGGCGAAGTGAACGCGTGGTGCACGGCCGTCCACTTTCCGGCTCCGACAGCCACATCGCCGGAGGCAACAGCATCGGAAGCAGGCTCGAACATGGGTGCGTCAACAACCCACACGAAGGCCCAGTCGCTCGGGTTGATCAGGCCGGTGCGGTGGCCGATCTCCACACGCGCTGCACCCAGAAGGGCACGGGATGGAGAGACCTCGCCGGCTGCAAAGAAGATGCAGTCACCGGGCTTGGCGCCAACGGCGTCGGCCAGGCCGGCACGCTCGGTGTCGGTCAGGTTCTTCGCCACCGGGCCGGTCAGCTCGCCCTCCTCCTTGAACAGGACATAGGCCAGACCCTTGGCGCCGCGTTGCTTGGCCCATTCCTGCCAGGCATCGAGCTGGCGGCGAGGCTGTGACGCACCTCCGGGCATGACCACTGCGCCCACGTAGGGAGCCTTGAACACGCCGAATTCGGTGTCCTTGAAGAACTCGGTCAGATCCGTCAGCTCCAGGCCGAAGCGCAGGTCCGGCTTGTCGGAACCGTAGCGGGCCATGGCGTCCCGGTAGGTCATGCGCTGGATCGGCAACGGAATTTCCACGTCGATCAGCTTCCACAGGGCGGAAATAATCTTCTCGCCGAGGGCAATAATGTCATCCTGGTCAACGAACGACGCCTCAATGTCCAGCTGCGTGAACTCGGGCTGGCGGTCGGCGCGGAAATCCTCATCGCGGTAGCAGCGGGCAATCTGGTAGTACTTCTCAAAGCCGCCCACCTGAAGCAGCTGCTTGAAAAGCTGCGGGGACTGCGGCAGCGCGTACCAGGAGCCGGGGGCCAGACGTGCCGGCACCACGAAGTCGCGGGCACCTTCAGGGGTGGAACGCGTCAGGGTCGGCGTCTCAATCTCGGTGTAGCCCTGCTCGTGCAGCAGCTCGCGTGCCACACGGTTCGCTTCCGAACGCAGGCGCAGATTCCGCTGCATGCCGGGGCGGCGCAGGTCGAGGTAGCGGTGCTTCAGGCGGGCTTCCTCACCAACCTCCACATGGTCATCAACCTGGAACGGCAACGGTGCGGCTTCATTAAGCACGACGACGTCATCGGCCATCACTTCGATCTCACCCGTGGCGAGGCCCGGGTTTTCGTTGCCTTCGGGGCGTCGTGAGACGGTGCCGGTGATCTGCAGCACGAACTCGTTGCGCAGGGCGTGGAAAACATCCTCTTCACGCACCACGATCTGTGCCACGCCGGAAGCATCACGCAGGTCAAGGAACGCAACACCGCCATGGTCGCGTCGGCGGGCTACCCACCCCGCAAGGGTGACGGTTTGGCCAATATGTTCAGCTCGCAAGGAGCCCAGGTCATGTGTGCGCAGCACAGCATTCCTTTCAATGGTGGTGGACGGCCCACGTTCAGGGGCCAAAAAGGTCAGTTGTCAACAAGTTTAGCGGTGAATCAAAGGGTCGCTGAATCCGGCGAATCCCTGACGACTGAGCCGAGGAGCCGGGCTACGCGACGATGATGGCTGGCTTCAGGTCTGCGGCTGGCGGCATCCAAGCGGCCGGATCCGCTTCGTCCTGCTCGCCGGAGCGGATGTCCTTGACCTGGTGGGCGCCGTCGTCGTCGGTGAACCAGACGTAGGGGATGCCGCGTTTGTCGGCGTACTTGATCTGCTTGCCAAACTTGTCGGCCTTGGCGGCCACCTCGGTGGAGATGCCGCGGGCACGCAACGCTCCGGCAACGTCCTGTGCGGCGCTCCAGCTGTCCTCGTCGGCGAGCGTGACCAGCACGGCGGTGGGGACGCTGCGGGAGGCCGTGGCGAATTCCTGGCTCAGAATGCGTGAGACAAGGCGGGTGACACCGATGGAAAGTCCCACGCCGGGGAACTTGCGGTTACCCTTGGAGGCCAGTGCGTCGTAGCGGCCGCCGGAGCAGATGGAACCCAGCTGCTCGTGGCCCACCAGCACCGTTTCGTAGACGGTCCCTGTGTAGTAGTCCAGCCCACGGGCAATGGACAGGTCCGCCACCACGGAGCCGGGGGCACTTTTCACTGCGGCGGCGACGACCTGCTCAAGTTCGTTCAGGCCCTCCTCCATGAGCTCGTCGGTAATGCCCAGGGCGCGCACCTGCTCCACGAAGGAGGTGTCCTCGGTGCGGATGGAGGCCAGGGCCAGCGCCTTTTCAGCCTGTTCGTCGGTGGCGCCAAGCTCGGACTTCAGCAGCCCGGCCACGGCGGCCGCGCCGATCTTTTCCAGCTTGTCGATGCTGCGCAGCACCCCTGCCGTGTCACTCAAGCCGATACCGCGGTAGAAGCCCTCGGCCAGCTTGCGGTTGTTGATCCGCAGCTTAAAGGCGGGGATGGGCAGGGCAGAGAGCGCCTCGGCGATGACCAGCGCAAGTTCCACGTCATAGCGGAACGGCAGTTCGCCGTCGGCCACGACATCAATGTCTGCCTGGGTGAACTCGCGGGCACGGCCCTCCTGGGGACGCTCGCCACGCCACACCTTCTGGATTTGGTAGCGGCGGAAAGGGAAGGAAAGGTAGCCGGCGTTTTCGACCACGTAACGGGCAAAGGGAACCGTCAAGTCGAAGTGCAGGGCCAGCTGGTTGGGGTCATCCTTGGCTGCGGAGGCGGCGTTTCCGTCGTCGTCCTGGAGGCGGGAAAGCGCATACACCTCTTTGTCGATCTCACCCTTGCGCAGGAGCTGGCCCACGGTTTCCACCGCCCGGGTCTCAATGGAGGAGAACCCGTGGAGTTCAAAGGTGCGTCGCAGCGTGTCCAGCACATGTTGTTCCACCAGCCGCTCTTGGGGAAGCCACTCGGGGAAACCGGACAAGGAGGCGTTGCGTGCCATGGGTGTTGCTCTCCTAACATGCGCCGGAACCCTCATGAAGGACGGGGCGCGGCGGGGCGGGTAAACGTCACGGTGCCGGGTCCCCCTGGTCATGCTCGCCGATGTGCGGGCGTTCCATGGGTAAACTGGCACCGGCTGCCATTTTATAGCTTTGGCGGCCCACCCCCAACCCACCACGCTCGGATACGACTGCGATGGGTGAACATACCGCTCAATTTGAAGGAGAGGCACCCTTGGGCAACAGCAACAAGTCCGGCCGCGAAGCAAAGGCACGCATCGCCCGCATGCAGGCCAACCAGGCACTGCACGAAAAGCAGCTGCAGCGGCGAAAGCGCGACAACCTGATTGCGTTCATTGCGATCGGTGCCGCGTTGGCCGTGGCCATTGTGCTGGCTTTGACGGTGTTCCAACCCAAGGGTGACGACCCGGTCGCCTCCGCTCCGGATGCCTCGGCAGCGGCTTCCGCAGCTCCGGAGGCTTCCTCTGACGCTTCTGCTGCTCCGGCCGAAAGCAACAGCCCTGGCGTCCCCAATGCCGACACGGCCAAGGGCAAGACGTTCACCGGGACGCTGACACTCAACGGCAAGCCGCTGGGCGTCACCCTTGACGGCACCAAGGCCCCGCAGGCCGCTGCCGTGTTCAAGTCGCTCGCGGACAGCAACTTCATGGACGGCAAAACATGTCACCGACTGGCCGACGCGCCCGACTTCGGCGTGTTGCAATGCGGCTCGCTCAAGGGCGACGGCCAGGGCGATCCCAACTACCAGTGGGGCCCTGTCGAGAACACGCCGGCCGACGGCAAGTACCCGGCCGGGACCATTGCCGTGGCCCGAGCAAACACCACCTATAGCAACGGAACCCAGTTCTTCATCACGTTCAAGGACACGGTCCTTCCGCAGGACACCGGCGGCTACACCATCGTGGGAAAGGTCACCAGCGGCCTTGACGAGGTGAGCGCCATTGCCAAGGATGGGATCGAGGGAGGCGCCACCGACGGTGCACCTAACACCAAGGTGACGATAGACTCGTTCAAGCTCAACTAGAGTTCAACAGGCCGTTCCGCAACTGGTCACAACCGTGTCCAGCAAGGAATAGCACCACAGCGGTACTGGCCAGATCTCCTTTGCAACACCTGCCAGCATCCATCTACGCGAAAGATTTTTAGCGGTGACACACAGTCAAGAATCCGACGAAACACTTGCCTCTTCCACAGAGCCGGCCATTGCCGCCCCTGAGGGCACGACGGCGGAAAGCGCCGTCCCGGTGCAGCCTCCCGTCCCAGCGCCCTCACCGGCTTCACCCTCCCCTGCCGCTTTTGCGGCTCGGCCCAAGGCTCCTGCGGCACCTGCCTCCCCAGCGCCTGCCTCCCCTGCGGCTCCCGTGCCGGCTGCTCCTGCGCCGGCTGCGACCACTGCAGTTAACATGGCCGAAGCTGCCAAGTTTGGCCGCGCCGAGGAAGACGGACACGTGTTCTTGCTCCTTGATGGCGAAGAGTTCCCCGTGGGCCAGTACCCGGGCGCGAGCAAGGATGAGGCGCTGGCCTACTTTGCCCGCAAATTCGATGACATCCTTGCCCAGCTGACTCTGCTTGAACAGCGCGTTGAGGCGAAGGCCCCCACCACGGACATGAACAAGAGCGTGGCGCACCTTCGCGAGCAGCTGGGCGAAAAGACCTCCGTGGGCGACGTCAACGCTGCCCTGGCCCGTCTCGCCACCCTTGAAGAGAGCATCCAGGCACTGGCCGCTACCGAGCGCGCAGCGCACGACGCAGCCCGCGCCGTCGAGCTTGCCGCCCGTGAAGCCATTGTGGCCGAAGCTGAAAGCCTCGCCGCCGCGGATCCCGCGACCGTTCAGTGGAAGGTCAGCAGCGCACGCATGAATGACCTGTTCGAGTCATGGAAGCAGGCGCAGAAGTCAGGCATGCGTTTGGGCCGTGCCACGGAGGAAGGGCTGTGGAAGCGCTTCCGCAGCGCACGCACGGTCTTTGACCGCCACCGCCGCGCATACTTCTCCCAGCTCGACAACAACAACACCGTTGCCAAGAGCGCCAAGGAGGCCTTGATCGAGGCTGCCGAGGAACTTGCAACCTCCACCGAGTGGGGTTGGGCCGCCGGCGAATACCGCAACCTGATGGACCAGTGGAAGTCTTCCCCCCGTGCCAGCCGCAAGGATGACGACGCCCTGTGGGCCCGCTTCCGTGGGGCTCAGGACAAGTTCTTCACGGCCAGGCAGGCTGCCAACAATGCCTTGGACGCCGAATTTGGTGCCAACTTGCTCGTCAAGGAAGCACTCATTGTCGAAGCCCAGGCGCTGCTGCCCATCAAGGATCTCAATGCCGCGAAGAAGGCATTGCAGACCATCCGCGACCGTTGGGAAGAAGCCGGCAAGGTTCCCCGCGCCGACATGCAGCGTGTTGAGGGCAGCCTGCGCAAGGTTGAAGATGCTGTGCGTGCAGCTGATGAGGACAACTGGCGCCGTAGCGATCCGGAAGCCAAGGCCCGCACCAGCAGTGCGCTGAGCCAGCTGGAAACCACCATCGCAGGGCTCAAGGAAGACCTCGAGAAGGCCAAGAAGGCCGGGGATGCCCGCAAGGTCACCAAGGCCACCGAGGCCCTTGAAGCACGCGAGCTGTGGCTGGAGCAGATCCAGAAGGCTGCCGCGGACTTCTCCTAGCACCAGGCGAACGTTTAGCTGCTTTTATTGAGGCCTGCGGGCCGGGTTGTCCACAATCCGCCCCGCAGGCCTTTTTCTTGCCCCCGGTCAGGTGCAGTGTGGAACCATGATTGAACTTTCCAGGGCCGCCGCCCAACTGATCGCACCCGGCGCAGCGTTTTCCCTGGCCGAGTTGTGCGCCATGGCTCTTGACGGTGTGGTGTGCCCCGTCATTGGCAACACTTTCCGCCCGGTAACCCTAGCCGACACACCGGAGCTGAGAGCGGGCGCTGTGTCCCACCACGTTCCGGCCAGTCTTGCGCACAGGGCAGTTGTGGCACAATTGTCAGCGGCCTGGGTGTACGGCTGCGCTCCCCCTCCCGAGATATTTTCATTGGTGGTGGACAACGACGGCAACAGTGTCTGCGCACCGCCGTTTTGCGGCTGCAGCATCCGTCAGGTGTACCTGAACGCCCTGGATGTGGTGTCACTGGGATCCGTGCCCATTACCAGCCCGCTGCGCACAGCACAGGATGTGGCCAGGACTGCTGCACTACCAGTGGCTCGGGCCGTTTTGACGTCCATGAGTCGCGACGCCGCTTTGCAATGTCCGCTCGAACACATCAGCCAAGCGTTGGCGGCTGCGGCACATGTGCCCGGGAAACGCAGGGCCCAGGCGCTGCTGCAGGACATGATGGAAGGGCCCTGCGGCCGTTAGGTGCTTGTGGCCTTTAGGCGCGGCGGCGCGAACCCGTGGAGCGGTAGACGTCGAACACGCCGTCAATGCGCCGCACGGAGTTCAGCACATGGTCAAGATACTTGGGGTCGCCCATCTCAAACGCGAACTTGGACACGGCCACGCGGTCACGCGAGGTGTTGACACTTGCCGCCAAAATATTGACGTGGCTTTCGGACAAAACCCGGGTCACGTCGGAGAGCAAGCTCTTGCGATCAAGCGCCTCAACCAGGATCTCGACCAAGAACACCCCTGACTGCGTGGGCGCCCATTCAACTTCAATCAGCTTGTCCGGCTCGTTCTTCAAGTGCAGCAGGTTCACACAGTCCTGGCGGTGCACTGAAATGCCCGACCCCTTAGTGACGAACCCGGCAATCGGATCCGGTGGCACCGGCGTGCAGCACCTGGCCAGCTTCACCAGCACGTCATCAACACCATGAACAATGACGCCTGAGTCGGAGATGCGTGAACGATTGGCGGGGTGGTGCGAGGTGGGCGGTGGCGCCGGCACCGCTTCAATTCCTTCATTGACACCGAGCAAGTCCCGGAGGCGCTCCACAACGGATTGGGCGGAGGTGTGCCCATCCCCCACGGCCGCGTAAAGTCCGGCAATGTCGGTGTAGTGGAAATGCTCGGTGACGGCCAGCAGGGCGTCATGAGTCATCATCTTTTGCAGGGGAAGGTTCTGCTTACGCAAAGCCTTCGTCAGCAGGTCCTTGCCCTTTTCAATGGACTCGTCGCGGCGTTCCTTGGAGAACCACTGCCGGATCTTATTCCTGGCCCGGGCGCTTTTGACAAAGTTCTGCCAGTCTTGGCTGGGGCCGGCCCCTTCCGCCTTATTGGTGAAAACCTCCACGGTGTCGCCATGGGACAACTCGCTGTTCAACGGCACCAACTTGCCGTTCACGCGCGCCCCAATGGTCCGGTTTCCGACCTCAGTGTGCACGGAGTAGGCAAAATCCACCGGAGTGGAGCCTTCCGGCAAGGCAATGACCTTGCCCTTGGGCGTGTATACGTACACTTCCTTGGAGTTCATCTCGTAGCGCAGGGACTCCAAGAACTCATTGGGGTCGCTTGTCTCCTGCTGCCAGTCCACCAAGGTGCGCAACCAGTCCATGTCCTCTTGGACCGTGACGGGGGCTTTGTTCCCGGACTTGTACTTCCAGTGTGCAGCCACGCCGTATTCGGCTCTCTGGTGCATCTCCAGTGTCCGGATTTGAATCTCCACCAGCTTGCCGCCGGGGCCAATTACGGTGGTGTGCAGCGACTGGTACATGTTGAATTTCGGCAGCGCAATGTAGTCCTTGAAGCGACCCACGAGGGGACTCCACAGGGCATGGATCTGCCCCAGTGCTGCGTAACAGTCCCCGACGGTGTCGACAATGACTCGGACCCCAATGAGGTCGTTGATGTCATCAAAGTCTTTGTTGCGCACCACCATTTTCTGGTAAATGGAGTAGTAGTGCTTTGGCCGCCCTGTCACATCCGCTTTGAGCTTGTTGACCCGCATCACTTCCACGATCTCGCGGCGAATGATGCTCAGCTGCTTCTCGCGTTCGGGGGAACGGTCTTGGACCATTCGCACAATTTCTTCATACACCTTGGGGTACAGCGCAGCGAAGGAAAGCTCTTCCAGCTCCCACTTCATGGCGTTCATGCCGAGACGGTGCGCCAGTGGTGCGAAGATGTCGAGGGTTTCTCTGGCCTTTTTGCCCGAGGATGCGGCCGAAACGAATCGCCAAGTGCGTGCGTTGTGGAGCCTGTCTGCCAGCTTAATGACGAGGACGCGGATGTCCTTGGCCATGGCAATGACCATTTTTCGCACGGTTTCAGCCTGGGCGGCCGCACCAAACTCCACCTTGTCCAGCTTCGTGACACCGTCCACGAGCAGCATGATTTCGGTGCCGAACTCGCGTTCAAGCTCATCCAGGGTGTAGGTGGTGTCTTCCACGGTGTCATGCAACAGCGCGGCGGCGAGGGTGCTGCCAGTCATGCCCATTTCAGCCAAGATGGTGGCCACTGCCACGGGGTGCGTAATGTACGGGTCCCCGCTCTTGCGCTTCTGACCCTCGTGATATTTTTCCGCCACGGAGAAGGCCCGTTGGATCAGGTCAAAGTCTTCCTTGGGGTTTCTGGCACGCACAATGCGCAGCATCGGCTCCAGTATGGGTGAGTAGCTTTCCGTGGACCAGCCGGTAAGCCGGGTCAGGCGTGAGCGGGTCCGTTCCCGGCGGCCGGGGAAGGTGGGACGTGGCGATTCTGACTGGAGCTTGCCCTCACCGTCTCCAGAATCGCCGCCGTCATCCATCAATGTCTCGTGCAAGGGCGATTTCTCGTTCACCGCACAACCTCCCTTGGGCACTCACCAGACACCTGCCACCACAGCAGGGCGTGAAACCAGTCTAAGCCGCATGCTACCGAATTTTAACCAAAAAGGCCGGGTTGGCATACCTAGTATGCCAACCCGGCCCTACATCAACCCTTGAGTACGGGCGGAGTTGCTAGCTGACTTCCACAGTTGCAGCACTGCCAGCAGCGCGCCGTTGCTGCACTTTCTTGGCCTGCTTGACGAGTTCAGGCTCGTGCTCTCGCAGCTTCGAGTACATGGGCGCCGCAACGAAGATCGTGGAGAATGTACTGACAATAATGCCGATGAACAAGGCCAGTGACAGGTCGCGCAGCGTACCGGCACCGAGCAGCAAGGCACCGATGAACAAAATTGACCCCACTGGCAGCACGGCTACCATCATGGTGTTGATGGAGCGCACCAGCGTCTGGTTGACGGCCAGGTTCACCTCTTCGGCGAATGTCCGCCGCGTGGATTTGACGATGTCCGAAGTGTTCTCCCTGATCTTGTCAAAGACCACCACCGTGTCATAAAGGGAGTAGCTCAGAATCGTCAGGAAGCCGATAATGGCCGACGGCGTGACCTCGAAGTTGGAGGCTGCGTACACTCCCGCAGTCACCACCATCACAACCAGCAGGCCCACGATTGCCGCGATCGACATGCGCCAGGTGCGGAAGTACAACGCCATCAAGACGGTGGCCAGCAGCACGAACACGATGAAGCCGATAATGGCCTGCCGGGAGACGTCCTGCCCCCAGGTAGGTCCAACGAACGTGGAGGTGATGTGGTCTTCCGTCACCCCGTAAGCTGTCTTCAGTGCGTTCTTAACCGCCAGGGTTTGGTCATCCGTCAGCTTGTCGGTCTGCACCTGCATGGTGTCCCCGGCAATGTTGGTGACTACGGCAACCGTCCCCGGCACCGCTTCAGACACAGCAGTCTGCCCGATGGAAACATCCGTGTGGGCCACCTGGGACACGGTGAACTGTGAACCGCCGCGGAATTCAATACCGAAGTTGAAACCGCCGCCGAGCAGCGGGATCAGGATGGACAGAAGGACCGCGATGCCAGCGATCGAGAACCAGATCTTGCGTTTGCCGACGAACTCGTAGGAGCGTTCGCCCGTGTAAAGTTCATTTCCAAAAGTGGCGAAACTCTTCATTACTTGCTCTCCTTCGAGTCGTCACTTGCGGCGGGTTTTGCAGCATCCGCATTCCGGTTGCCGCTGCCCACCATTTGATGTTCCTTGGCGGCAAGACGGCGTTCGGCGATGGTCTGGCGGCGTTCAGCTTCACCTGCGGCCCTCGCATTCTTGCCCTTGGCCACCTCCAGCGTTTCTTCCGGTGTGCGGAACCGGCCGGCACCTCGGTACAACGGAACTGCGCCCAGCTGGACCGGGTCAAGGCCGGAGAAGGCGTGGCCTTCACCAAAGAACTTGGTCCGTGCCAGCAGTTGCAGGGTCGGGTGCGTGAACATGAAGACCACGATGAGGTCAGCGACGGCGGTCAGGCCCAAGGTGAAGGCAAAGCCCTTTACGCTGCCCACCGAGACGAAGTAGAGCACCAGGGAAGCCAAAATGTTGACCGCCTTGGAGGCCAGGATGGTGCGTTTGGCACGACCCCAACCATTCTCAACTGCTGCAATCAGTCCTCGACCATCACGTAACTCGTCTCTAACGCGTTCAAAGTAAACAATGAACGAGTCAGCAGTCTGGCCAATGGACACAATGATGCCCGCCACACCTGCGAGGGACAGCCTGTAGTTTTCTGCCCAACCCAGCAAGATGATGGCCAGGTACGTCAAGAGACCGGCAATGATGAGGGAGAGGATGGTGACAAAGCCCAGCGCCCGGTACTGGAACAGCGAGTAGATGACCACCAGGCCAAGACCAATCAAACCGGCCATGACACCCATTTCCAGCTGCTGCAGCCCAAGAGTTGCAGAGATCTGGATTTCGCTTTGAATCTCGAAGCTGAGCGGCAGGGAACCAAACTTCAGCTGATCTGCCAACGCCTTTGCACTGGCTTCAGTGAAGTTGCCGGTGATGGAGGACTGGCCGTCGGTGATGGCAGCCAGTGAAGCCGGTGCGGAAATAACACTGTCATCGAGCACAATGGCGAAGCGTGCCTGTGGGTCATTCTCGTTCGCCAGGTACTTGGTGTGCAGACGCTGGGTAACTTCCTTGAACGCGTCGGCGCCCTCGGGCTTTGTCAGTGTCAGCTGAACCGACCACACATTGGTTGTCGCACCCTGCGCACCGGACATCAACCCGTAGCTGGCGGTCTTGATCCACTTGCCGGGAATCTCCACCGGCCCAAGGATGTACTTCACACCGGAATCAGGTTCACAACTGATCAGCGGCTTGGTGGGATCCGAAGTGGTGGGGCGCTCGGTCAGCGGTGGTATGCAACTGGTGGCCTCAAAGCTCTTCATGACGGCAGCGTCAACCCAGTTGGGGTCACTGGCGTTCAGTGGGGCCGCAGTAGGCACCGGCAGCTTGTCGGCAGGAGTCCGGTCCGCCTCTGCAACAGCACCTGAGGGGCCCTGGGTGGCAGCGATGACGGGGCGGAAGTTCATGT
This sequence comes from Arthrobacter sp. E3, assembly GCF_017353415.1. Lineage (GTDB taxonomy): Bacteria > Actinomycetota > Actinomycetes > Actinomycetales > Micrococcaceae > Specibacter. Next base: position 33,245 of record NZ_JAFMPX010000005.1, on the reverse strand, counting down.
TGGCCGAGGCCTTGATGAGATTGCGCTCTTCATCAGTGGGCTTGCCAGGCATGCTGACGACGACGTTGCGCCCGCCCTCAGTGGAGATCTGCGCTTCGGAAACACCGGATCCATCAACGCGCTGGCGAATGATGGACACAGCCTGGTCCAGTTGTTCGGCGGTGATGCTGCCTGCGCCTTCAACCTTGGGCGCCAGAATCATCTGGGTGCCGCCTTCAAGGTCAAGGCCCAGCTTTGGCGCCCAAGTAGCGGCACCGGCGAGTACGCCGCCGGCAACTGCCAAGGTGCATGCAATAATGATCGCCGCAAGCCACAGAAGAGTTCTGCGTGCTGTGGACGTCGGGCCGGTTCGTGCCATCAAGGGATCCTTCTATTGGTCACGGGCGTTGTGAACATGGCTACGCTGCTGCGCCCGGAAAGTTCGTTCGCAGCAGCGGCCAACCCGAATAAGGCTAGTTGTCTTTGTTATGTTCGTTGTTCAGGCGGCGGAGCGTTTCCTCAGTGGTTTCCGCTGACGGCTCGGGCTTGTCCAGACCGAGCGTGAGGGAGGAAGCATCCTCGGGAACGACGGCGTCGAGCTCAGTCGGTTCGATGACCTTGGCCACCGTCTGCTTGTGGACCGTGGCAGTGGTACCTGGGGAAATTTCCATGAGGATCTTGTTTTCATCCTCATCAATGGCCAAAACCTTGCCGAAGAGGCCAAAGTTGGTCATGATCTCCACGCCCGGAGCAAGCTTTGAACGCCGCTCCTCCTGGACTGCCTTGCTCTTCTTTTGCTTGCGGATCATCATGAAGATGAGCACGGCAAACATGGCGAACAAAAGAAGGTTCATGGGGCTCAAAAAGCCTGCCTGCGGGGTGGCGTCGGCGGCCAGAATACTGCTGAAAGACACAGCTGGAGTTCCATTCGTTTAAGTAGTATTGGATGCCTTGGCATGCGGTGAACGTGCCGGGCGTCATACCAGTCTAGAGGGTAAAGCTGAACGCCGGATGATAAAACGCCCAGAATCGCGCACAAATACACACTCTGGCTCCAACTACCGCGGGATGGCGGGCTCAGTTATCGGAATCGTCATCCTCATCGAAGGGCAACATGGCGGCTGCGACGGCGTTGCGCGGCATTTTGAGCCCCAAGTGCTCCCAGGCTGCGGGCATCGCAATGCGGCCGCGAGGGGTTCTTCCCAGCAGTCCCTCACGCACAAGGAAGGGCTCAGCGACAGTTTCCACTGTTTCGCTTTCCTCCCCCACGGCGATGGCGAGGGTGGACAAGCCCACCGGCCCACCGTTGAACTTGTGTACCAGCGCTTCCAGTACGGAACGGTCAAGGCGGTCAAGGCCTTTGGCGTCCACTTCATACATGTCCAGTGCGGCAGAAGCGGTGCGTGCATCGATTGATTCAATCCCATGAACCAGGGCCCAGTCCCGCACCCGCCGCAGTAGGCGGTTGGCTATGCGTGGCGTGCCGCGGGAGCGGCCGGCAATTTCGGAAAACCCGGCGCTGGTCAGTTTTAGATCGAGCATGCCGGCGGAGCGCCGCAACACCAGTTCCAGTTCTCCCACTGAATAAAACTCCAGGTGCCCGGTGAAACCGAATCTGTCCCTCAACGGTCCAGGGAGCAGACCCGCCCGGGTGGTGGCGCCAACAAGGGTGAAGGGTGGCAATTCAAGTGGAATGGCCGTGGCACCGGCACCCTTGCCAACAATGATGTCCACACGGAAATCCTCCATGGCCATGTACAGCATTTCCTCAGCAGGACGCGACATGCGGTGAATTTCATCTAGGAACAGCACCTCACCTTCGGAAAGTGAGGACAGGATGGCTGCCAAGTCTCCTGCATGCTGAATGGCAGGGCCTGAGCTGATGCGCAGCGGGGCGTTCATTTCGGCCGCAATGATCATGGCCAGGGTGGTCTTGCCGAGGCCGGGCGGGCCGGACATGAGCACGTGGTCGGCACAGCGGCCACGAATTCTGGACGCGGCCAGCACCAGCGAAAGCTGTTTGCGTACCCGTTCCTGACCCACGAAGTCGTCAAGATTCTTGGGCCGCAGGGCAGCTTCCAGCTCCCGCTCTTCAGGCTCCACCGCGGGGGCAACCACATCTGCGGCTCCGGGGCGTGCCGGGCCCGTCCCACCACCCAAACTGATTTGCCCGGGCAGAAGGGGCACGGCGTCGTCCATGGCAGCCATGACTTAGTGGACCCTGCTGCCTTGACGCGAGTTATCCTGCCCCAGCCAGCGCAACGTGGCGCGCAGGATCGCAGGAACGTTGGCGGTTTCGGCCAGCTCAGGCTCTGCAGCCACAGCCGCGTCGATGCTCTTCAGTGCATCCCTTTCGTTCCAGCCCAGGCTTGTCATGGCGGCAACGACCTGTTCCTTCCACTCCATGGGAACGGGCTGCGGCGCTGCGGAGACGGCCGCACCGGTGGGGACCAGCTTGCCCTTGAGTTCCAGCACGATGCGTCCTGCCACCTTGGGGCCCACGCCTGGGACCTTGGTGAACGTTTTGCCGTCGCCATCCGCCACCGCGCGGCGGATCGTTTCCGGTTCCAGCAGCGCCAGGATGGCAAGTGCCAGGCGAGCGCCAATGCCGCTGACACTAAGCAGGATTTCAAAAACCTCACGCTCGTCAACATCGGCAAAACCATAAAGCGTCATGGAGTCTTCACGCACGATCATGGTGGTGGTGACAACAGCCTCCTCCCCCATGCGCAGCCCGCCCAGCGTCTTGGGCGTGGCATGGACAAGCATGCCCACCCCGTTGACGTCGATGACGGCCTGGGCCAGCGAAAGCTGGGCCACGGGTCCACGGACAAAACTGATCATTGAAAACTGCTCCTGACAAACACCCTGGATAGCGGAAAACTGCCACCAGTATATCGAACATACGTACTAGCAACTAGTGCCACGCGTTTCCGGGCTTTTCCTTGTTCTTCGTCACCTTCGACTTGGTTTCGGCTGCACGCCACAACTGTTGGGCCGGCGTCGAACTTTCAGAGCCTGCCGAAAAGGCGGCCCCGCTGCGCCACGCATGGGCTATGGCCAAGGCCAAGGCGTCGGCGGCGTCGGCCGGGCGCGGGGGCTCATCCAGCCGCAAAAGCCGGGTGACCATGGCCGTCACAAGTGCCTTGTCGGCGCGGCCGTTGCCCGTGACGGCCGCTTTGACCTCCGAGGGCGTGTGCATGGCGACGGGAATGCCGCGCCGGGCCGCTGCCACCATGACAACCCCGGATACCTGTGCCACACCCATGACAGTACTGAGGTTCGTTTGGGCGAAAACGCGTTCAATGGCCAAAACGTCCGGCTTAAACGCATCCAGCCACTGGTCTACCGCTTCCGCGATGACCAGCAGCCGGGCGTCAAGGGTGAGTTCATGTGAGCTGCCCACTACCCCGACCCCTGCGAGGGTGGCAGTGCGGTTGGGGGCAACGTCCACCACGCCGATGCCGCACCGGGTCAGGCCCGGGTCAACGCCTATGACACGCAGTGACTAGTCCTTGTCACGTCTAGTCCTCTTCGAGGGCTGCGAGGACGTCGGCACCAATGTCGGCATTGGAGTAGATGTTCTGGACGTCGTCAAGGTCTTCCAGCGCATCGTAAAGCTTCATGAACTTGCGCGCGTTGTCCACATCGAGCTCCACTTGCATGGAGGGCACGAAGCCGGCTTCGTCGCTCTCGTACTCGATGCCGGCCTCGGCCAGGGCTGCGCGGATGGCCGGCAGGTCCTGCGGCTCGGAGATGATTTCGAAGCTCTCGCCCTCATCCTTGACCTCTTCGGCGCCGGCGTCCAGGACAGCCATGAGGAGATCGTCCTCGGTGAGCCCGTTCTTGGGCAGGCCGACGATTCCCTTGCGGGTGAACATGTAGGCCACCGAGCCGGGATCCCCCATGTTGCCACCATTGCGGCCTACAGCAAGACGCACTTCAGAGGCCGCACGGTTCTTGTTATCGGTGAGGCACTCGATCAAGATGGCAGAGCCCTGCGGGCCGTAGCCCTCGTACATGATGGTCTGGTAGTCCACGGCTTCGCCGAGCAGGCCGGCACCGCGCTTGATGGCGCGGTCAATGTTGTCCGCCGGAACTGACGTCTTCTTGGCCTTCGTGACGGCCAGCTCAAGGGCCGGGTTGCCGGCCAGGTCGGCACCGCCCCCGCGAGCAGCAACTTCAATGTTCTTGATCAGCTTCGCAAACGACTTCGCGCGGCGGCTGTCAAGAATGGCCTTCTTGTGCTTGGTGGTTGCCCATTTGGAGTGGCCTGACATAGTTACGCTTCTCCTCTAATCATTCGAATAAACAGTTCGTGGATGCGGCGCTCACCCGTCACTTCCGGATGGAAGGAGGTGGCCAGCAAATGCTGCGATCGAACGGCTACCGCACGGACCTCTGCATCGATCCTATCGTTTTGCACAGCTCCGGGCAGTTTCACCGACGCAAGTACCTCCACTTCGGGGCCAACACGTTCAACCCACGGGGCACGGATGAACACTGCATGCAGCGGCGATTCCAGTTCCCCCGCCGGAGCGAGGCCGTGAAAGTCGAGTTCCGTTTCAAAGGAGTCGACTTGGCGGCCAAAGGCATTGCGCCGGACGGTAATATCCAGCCCGCCCAACGTTTGTTGCGGGTACCCGGCCTGGTCCGTGGCGGGGTCGGCGATCTCCTTTGCCAGCATGATCATGCCGGCGCAACTGCCATAGACGGGCATTCCGGCGGCGATGCGTTCCATCAGCGGCTCGCGCATGCCGAAAATGCGGCTGAGCTTATCCATGGTGGTGGACTCTCCACCCGGGATGACAAGGCCATCCACGCTGGCAAGTTCACTGGGACGCCGCACGGCAATGACACGGGCGCCGCATTCCTCCAGCGCCCTGGCGTGTTCGCGGACGTCGCCTTGAAGCGCCAGCACACCAATGAGAGGTCCGGATGAGGTAGGGGAAGTGGAGTCAAAAGTCACTGCTCAATCATAGTTGGGCGCAATCTCACACTGATAACTTCGTTTACGCGCCGTGTGGGGTGAGGCACGAGAGCCCCGCAAGCAAGTAGCATTGTCGGCAGGACTGCCCACTACAGAGTTGGCTGGCCTGATGTTCTACAGAGACGAGGAACTTACAGTATGTGCGGAATCGCCGGTTACTACGGTTATGGGGAAGACGAATCCCTATTGCAGCAGATGAATGCGTGCATGGTGCACCGCGGCCCCGATGGTGAGGGCCTCTACTCGCATGGCAACGTAGGCCTGGCACACCGCCGCCTCTCCATCATTGACGTGGCCCATGGCCAGGAGCCCATGTTCAGCGCAGACGGCGAGACCGTTCTGGTCTACAACGGCGAGGTGTACAACTACCTTGACCTGCGCGCCGAACTTGAGGCATTGGGCCGTTCCTTCACCACGGCCTCGGACACTGAGGTGGTGCTGCAGTCCTACGAGGAGTGGGGCGACGCTGCTTTCGATAAGTTCAACGGCATGTTTGGCTTGGCCATCCACGACCGCAAGAACAACCGACTTGTGCTGGCGCGCGACCACTTCGGCATCAAGCCGCTGTACTACGCCACGGCAGGCACCACCGAGGCTCCGACACTGCTCTTTGGTTCGGAAATCAAGCCGCTGTTGGCCGCCAACAAGATTGAAAAGGGCGTCAACGAGCGCATTCTGTTCCGCTACCTGCAGTTCAGAATCCACGACGACGAGCCCAGCACATTCTTTGCCGGCGTGCACAAGCTCATGCCGGGGGAAAAGCTTGTCCTGAATACTGTTGATTCCGAAGCCGGTCCGGCCGGGACAGCGGCCATCAGCAGCTACACCCGGTTCAAGGAAGAACTGGCCGAGCTGGCCAAGATCGAAACCCCATACTCCCAGGCCGTCATTGACGAATACCGGGAGCGTTTCACCGAAGGTGTCCGCCTGCGTCTGCAGTCTGAAGTACCGGTGGGGACGGCGCTGTCAGGCGGACTGGACTCGTCCGCCGTCGTGGTTACCATCAACAAGCTCATGGCCGAGAATGCCGCCGCGACGGACTCGCTGGGCGCCAAGCAGCAGACGTTCTCGGCGATCTTCCCGAACTCGATCAACGATGAGGAAAAGTACGCCGACGCCGTGCTGGCCCGTTGCGAAGGCAAGGTCATCAGCCACAAGATCCTGCCGCAGCCGGGTGAATTTGTGGAAGATCTGGAAGATTTTGTGCGCACCATGGAGGAGCCCATCATCTCCTCCGGTCCGTACGCCCAGTATCAGGTCATGCGCGAGGCTTCCAAGCACGTTACGGTGCTGCTGGACGGCCAGGGCGCCGATGAGATGATGGCCGGCTACATCCCCTACTACTTTGCGTACCTTCGCCAGTTGAAGAAGAACGGCCAAAACGCCAAGCTGGCCAAGGAACTGCTCTCCAGCTCCGACATCCTGTACCGTCTGGCACGTTTCCGGATCCAGGGCAAGCTCACGCTGAAGAAGGAAATCGGCATATCGCAGCTGTTGAACAAGAAGTTCACGGCGAAGTACAAGTCCGAGAAGTTCGCCAACATCCCGGACAACTTGAAGCTGCGCCTCATTGACGACCTGTTCCACAAGTCGCTGCCGGCGGTGCTGCGCTACGAGGACAAGAACACCATGCGCTTCTCGCTGGAAGGACGCGTGCCCTTCCTCGACAAGGAAGTGGTGAAGTTCCTGTTCAGTTTGGACGACGAATCCATCATCAAGGGTGGCTGGAACAAGCGCATCCTGCGGGATGCGACGCGCGAGCTGCTGCCGGACATGATCAGCAACCGCCGCAACAAGATCGGCTTCACCACCCCCGAGGCCGAGTGGTTCGGTCACATGAAGGAAAAGATCTACGAGATCTTCCTCTCCAGCTCCTTTGGCGCCCGCCCGTACTGGAACCAGGACGCCGTCATCTACGCCTTTGAGGAACTGCTCAGCGGCAAGAGCTCCGGCTCCACCATGGTGTTCTGGCGCCTGATCAACACCGAGCTGTGGCTGCGCGAATTCTTTGACGAGCCCGAAGTCAAGGCTGGCATCGAGGGCAAGAGCGACTACATCCCCAACGCGGACAAGGCGCTGGACATCACCGTGCCGTCAGCGGCTGGCACGTTCCGCCGCTACCCGCTGCGCACGGAGGTTTTCTACAAGGAAACCGACTTTGACCCTGCCGTCATGACGTACGTCCAGCGATACTTTGACGGACTCCCGACGGCGGGCGGGGACCACGGCGCAGCGACGGCGGACACCCCCTGGTACTTGTTTGTGTCGGAAAAGATCGTGGCCATGACCCAGGGCCGTTCAATCCCGGTGTGGGACATCAAGGTCTCGAATTCCGCGCGCATCTTCAGCAAGTTCGTCACCCGTAACCCCGGCGGCATTGGCCTGGCCAGTCCCTGGTCAATGCAGCTGGCCCTTGACGAAGTGGGCCTGCCCAGGATCATGTACGCCTCGGCGCGTTCGGTCGTCGGCAAGCTCCAGGGCAAGTCGGGCGTGTTTTACGAGGTGGTGGGCCATAACATCAACGCGATCGACGGCGCGGCTGGCTACCAGGTGGGCACCTCCACCCACTCGGTGAAGTACGCACCCATTGACCCCGACGGCGTGGCGGCCCGGCTCAGTGCCATGGTCCGCGCCAACGTGCCGACCGAGTTCGCTGCGACGTTTGCCGGAACCGCCATCATGGACGCCAACGACCTCGGTGTCGTGGCACTGGGCCATGACACCGACTTGTCCAAATCGGTTCTGGAGGATATTTTCCGTGACAACCCGCAGGGGCAGACCACGGAAACCACCCCCATGTCACTGGTCTTCAAGCAAAAATAGCTACCTGCGCAGGCGCGATCTCGGCCCCCGCCCGTTCACGGGGCCGTATCGCGCCTGACGGCTTTAACCAGCCGCAGCCAACTTTCCACGTGTATTCAGCACTAGTTATCCAGCCAACCCATTTACAAACGGAAGAATCATCATGGTCACCCTTGCCGACTGCCAACGCACACAGCACGCCTGGTTCAGGGCACTGGCGGAGGCGACAGGCGGACGATCGTTTTCCACCCACAAGATGGACTGGGTCTGGCTGCCGGAGACACGCGAAATGCTGTGCATGTTTCCCACCGACATCAATGCAACGGGCCTGGAGCCCGTCCTAGCGGAGGCCGAACGCCGTGGTGCTACCGCCGTGGGCATCTGGATGAGTGCAGCCATCCGGAAGAGCATCCTGCCGCAGTATGGCTTTGAACTTGGCTGGCAGCCATGGTGGATGACACGTTCCCTCGACCTGGATTCAGTGCCCGGTGGCAGCCAAGCCCACGACGACCGCGTCAGCGTCACAGCCGTGGTCCCCGATCAGGTCTGGCTGGCCACCGCACGCAGCCCCGACCAAGAGGGCACGGCTCCGGAAGGCACCGCTCAGGAGGGACAAGGACAGCAGGGAGATCCCTCGGCGAGCGAGCAGGAGTGGGCCGGGCGCGGCTATGCGTATATGCCGCCGGAACAGGGCACCAAGCACCTGGCCGGGATCTTTGACATGGTGGTGGCTCCTGAACATCGCCGCAAGGGCATGGGCACTGCCATGCTCAACCAGCTCTCCGAGGCCGCGTTCAACGCCGGGGCCGAACACCTGCTGCTCAATGCCACCCCCGACGGTCAGCAGCTGTACAAGAAGCGCGGCTTCGAACTCATCGGCAAGGGCCAAACCTGGTGGTTCCACCCAACGCAGTAAAGCCCCGCCCACCCCACCGACGCTCCTGCACTTTCCGGGCATCTTACCGTGACACTCCAGCACGTTTCGGCCCACATTGAGCAGGGCTCCTGCACGCGGATTAGTTCGCGGTACGTACTTCACTCAGGTCAGGTGCGGCTTCCATGTCATTCTTCGTGGCGTGAGCGAAAGGACCCCGCGGCCCCGCGGTCTCCGTACCCAGAATCGTAGCCACGCGTGCAGAGCACCGATAGATGACGGTACGGCGCCCAGTGCGCCGGCTATTCTCCTCAAGCGTTCCAAACTGGGACCTTGAGGATTGCCGGACTGGGCATCTCGCCAAACCCGCACATAGTCAACAGGCAACAATGCAGCTAACCCTGTCTGCCATGCGTCAGATTCCGGCAGCGTCGAGAGAAGTTGCACGTCTGCGCTGAGTCCAATCGAAAATGCGTCGCCCACGGAATCCCGATATATTTGAATCCTCCCGACAACATCGTCGCGACGCATGCATTCCTTCACGGCTACCAGAGGGGCAGTCTCCGCCAACACACCCAAAGTCTCGGCAGTCACGTCATATTGCGTCTGCAGCGGTTTGTTGTAGAAACAGAGCGGGAGGTTGGTAATATCGGCTACCTGAACAAAAAGTGCCCGAACTTCCTTGTCGGACAACGGCAGGTAGGAAAACGGAGACAGCAAGAGTCCGGCGGCTCCTGCCTGCTCAGCATCCTTGGCCAGATGTACCACTTCGCGGGTGGAAGCGGCGCTGATGGCTGAATACACCGGAATCTTGGCGACACTGGGCAAGCCCAATTGCGCCAGAGTTTCAACAGCAGCCTCCGTCACAGCACGACGCTCCCACCGATCAAACACCACACCGGCGCCAGAGGTAACAAGAACAGTCACCCCGGACACCCCTGCCCCAGCCGCTTCACGCACCAGGCGCGCCAAGGCACCAAAGTCATGTTCGTCGTCGTGCGTTAGTGGCGTGACGGGATAGGCGAGAAGGTCGGTGAAAGCCTGTGGCATGGTCAGGATCATAGAGTGAGGAAGCGTTCGGTGGAAAACCCCGGAAGGTGCGCGAGGGTCAGGGCGGGGAGGCCGGAAGGTGCAGGAGCGTCGGTAGGACGACGGCGGCACCCGGCGCACGCGTTCAAACGCGCCCCGGGTGCCGCTACCAATTGCTGCCGGTTTACTGCCGGCGTTGTTAATGTTCCTGCTTGCTACCAGCCGCGCTCGGCCAGGCGGTGCGGTTCCGGGATGTCAGCGACGTTGATGCCCACCATGGCCTCACCCAAACCGCGAGAGACGTCCGCAATGACCTTGGGGTCGTCGAAGAACGTGGTGGCCTTGACCACGGCTGCCGCGCGCTGGGCGGGGTTGCCGGACTTGAAGATCCCGGAGCCGACGAAAACGCCGTCGGCCCCAAGCTGCATCATCATGGCGGCGTCGGCCGGGGTGGCGATGCCGCCTGCCGTGAACAGCACCACGGGGAGCTTGCCGGAGGCGGCAACCTCCTTGACCAACTCGTACGGGGCGGCCAGTTCCTTGGCGGCAACGTAGAGCTCGTCCTTGGGCAGGGCCGCCAACTGCGCGATCTGTGTGCGGATCTTGCGCATGTGCCCTGTGGCGTTGGAGACGTCGCCAGTGCCTGCTTCACCCTTGGAGCGGATCATGGCGGCACCTTCGTTGATGCGGCGCAGGGCCTCCCCCAAGTTGGTGGCGCCACAGACGAAGGGAACCTTGAAATTCCACTTGTCGATGTGGTGCTCGTAGTCGGCCGGAGTCAGGACCTCGGACTCGTCCACGTAGTCGACACCCAAGGACTCAAGGACCTGGGCTTCGACGAAGTGCCCAATGCGGGCCTTGGCCATGACGGGGATGGACACGGCGGCGATGATGGCGTCGATCATGTCCGGGTCGCTGGCGCGGGATACGCCACCCTGGGCGCGGATGTCGGCTGGAACGCGTTCCAAGGCCATGACGGCCACGGCGCCGGCGTCTTCGGCAATCTTCGCCTGTTCAACGTTGACGACGTCCATGATGACGCCGCCCTTGAGCATGTCCGCCATGCCTCGCTTGACGCGGCTGCTGCCGGTTACCGGTGTTACATCGGGTGTAGACACAAAAACCCCTCTGGAAGGAACGATATTTTCTAAGCCCGTAAACGTGATGTCTCACACGGGTATCGCCATTCTAATCCGGGGTGGCAGTGGCCAAAAAACAGGTGTTACTGCCCGTCTTCTACTGCCCCTGCGTGAGGTTGGCGTCGTGGGCTTGGCGGCGCACAGTACCAATGCGCTGGAACACGGTCACCAGGCTGGCCAGTGCGAGCAGCACAAGTACGACGGCGAGCACGGCTTCCGGGATGCCCAGACCTACCAGCCCGGTCGCCACCAGCACCACCACAAGCCTGTCGGAGCGCTCAGCAATGCCCACGTTAGCCGTCATTCCCAGACCTTCGGCACGTGCCTTGGCATAGGAGACAATGGAGCCCAACACCAAGCAGGTCAGTGCCATGGCCGCAATGAAGTGGTTGTTGCCGCCGGTGTAGAACCATACAACAATACCGGCGAACACGGCGCCGTCACCCACCCGGTCAAGGGTGGAGTCCAGGAAGGCCCCCCACCTGCCGGAGCGCCCCAGCATCCGGGCCATGAGCCCGTCGATGATGTCGGAGAAGACGAAGACGGTGATGACCACCGTGCCCCAAAACAACTGACCGAGGGGGTATCCGATCAAGGCACCTGCCGCCACACCGAGCGTGCCGATGATCGTGACGGCGTCCGGTGAAACCTTCAGCCGCACCAGCAGTGCGGCTACGGGGGTGAAGATGGCGGCAAAGAGCGCGCGGGCGTACTTGTTAAGCATCGGGCTCCCCCTGTATAGGGGCCTGCGCTGTAGGGGCCTGCGCTGCCGTCGTGCCTGCAGGCATGTCCGCCGCCGTCGTGCCTGAACTCGCGTTTGCCCAGGCTGCGGACACCTGTTCGCGGACGTCGCCCAGTGTCTGCGTGATGGCTTTGGTGCCGGCGATGATGGGCATGAAGTTTCCGTCCCCACCCCACCGGGGCACAATGTGCTGGTGCAGGTGCGCGGCAATGCCAGCCCCACCCGTGACACCCTGATTCATGCCCAGGTTGAAGCCGGAAGGGTTCGCTACCTGGCGCAACACACGCATGGCCTGCTGGGACAGCGCGGCAAACTCGGCCGTTTCAGCCACCGTCAAGTCGCTGTAGTCGGGCACGTGCCGGTAGGGACACACCAGTAAATGGCCTGGGTTGTACGGGTACAGGTTCAGGACAACGTAGGCCAATTCGCCGCGGCGGACAATCAGGGACTCTTCGTCACTGCGCCCGGGCGCTTCGCAAAACGGACAGTTATGCTTGCCTGAGAATTGGTCCTGGCCACCCTTGACATAGGCGAGCCGGTGGGGCGTCCAGAGTCGTTGGAAGGCATCTGGAACCCCCGGGAGTTCAAAGTCATCGACTGAAACAGGCTTGGGCGCCCCACCAAATTCACTCACGCCGTGCGGTTCCTAACTGCCTCAACAATGCGGGCCACCGCGTCATCGACGGCCACGCCGTTGTCCTGGCTGCCGTCGCGGAAGCGGAAGGACACTGCGTTCGCGTCGGCGTCGTCCCCGCCGGCGATCAGCACAAACGGGACCTTGTCCTTGCTGGCCGTGCGGATCTTCTTCGGGAAGCGGTCGCTTGAAATATCCACCTCGGCACGGATGCCAGCCTGCTTCAGCTTGGCGACGACGTCGAACATGTAGTCATTGAACGCCTCCGCCACCGGGATGGCCACCACCTGCACGGGTGAGAGCCATGCCGGGAACGCGCCCGCGTAGTGCTCGGTCAGTACACCCATGAAGCGCTCCACCGAGCCAAACAGGGCGCGGTGGATCATGACGGGGCGCTGGCGGGTGCCGTCCGCTGCCTGGTATTCAAGCTCGAAGCGTTCGGGCAGGTTGAAGTCCAGCTGGATGGTGGACATCTGCCAGGTGCGTCCCAGCGCATCCTTGGCCTGCACGGAGATCTTCGGGCCGTAGAACGCGGCTCCGCCCGGGTCTGAAACGAGTTCCAGTCCCGACGCCTCGGCCACCTCGGCCAGGGTTTGGGTGGCTTCCTCCCAGACGGCGTCATCGCCGACAAACTTTTCCGGATCCTTGGTGGAGAGCTCCAGGTAGAAGTCATCCAGGCCGTAGTCCTTGAGCAGGGACAGCACAAAGTTTAGCGTTTCGGTGAGCTCATCCTTCATCTGCTCCTTGGTGCAGTAGATGTGCGCGTCGTCCTGTGTCATGCCGCGAACGCGGGTGAGGCCGTGGACCACACCCGACTTTTCGTAGCGGTAGACGGACCCGAATTCAAAGAGACGCAGCGGCAGTTCACGGTAGGAGCGTCCGCGCGAACGGAAGATCAGGTTGTGCATGGGGCAGTTCATCGGTTTGAGGTAGTAGTCCTGGCCGGGCTTGCGCACCGTGCCGTCTTCATTGAGCTCCGCGTCCACGTGCATGGGCGGGAACATGCCGTCCTTGTACCAGTCAAGGTGGCCGGAAACCTCATACAGGTTGGCCTTGGTGATGTGCGGGGTATAGACGAACTCGTAGCCGGCCTCGACGTGCCGCTTGCGGGAGTAGTCTTCCATCTCTTTGCGGATGATGCCGCCCTTGGGGTGGAAAACCGGCAGGCCGGAGCCCAGCTCGTCGGGGAAGGAGAACAGATCAAGCTCGACGCCGAGCTTGCGGTGGTCGCGGCGCTCAGCTTCTGCGATGCGCTCCTGGTAGGCCTTCAGGGCATCCTTGGTGGGCCACGCCGTGCCGTAGATGCGCTGCAGCTGCTGGTTGTTCTGGTTGCCCAGCCAGTACGCGGCGGAGGTGCGGGTCAGGGCGAAGGCGTTGGAGATCAGCTTCGTGTTTTGCAGGTGCGGGCCGCGGCACAGATCGCACCAGAGAAGGTCCCCGGATTTGCGGTCCACGTTGTCATAGATGGTGATCTCCCCTGCACCGACCTCAACATTCACGCCTTCGCCGGCGGAGTCTGCCTCGGATGCCTTGCCCAGCAGTTCCAGCTTGTAGGGTTCGTTGGCCATGGCTTCGCGAGCCTGGTCCTCGGTAACGACGCGGCGGGCGAACTTTTGGTTCTGGTTGACGATCTTGAGCATCATCTTCTCAAGGACCTTCAGATCCTCAGGCGTGAAGGGCTCAGCCACATCGAAGTCAAAGTAGAAGCCGTCGGTGATGTACGGGCCGATCCCGAGCTTCGCGTCGGGGCGCAGTTGCTGCACGGCCTGGGCCATGACGTGAGCGGTGGAGTGGCGCAGCACGTCCAGTCCATCGGGGGAATCGATGGTGACAGGCTCGACGGCGGCACCGGCCTCAAGCACGGCCGAAAGGTCCTTCAAGACCCCGTCCACGCGCATGACAACAACGTCGCGGCGTTCAAAGAAAAGTTCCGCACCAGTGGTGCCTGTGGCCACCGCGGTCTCGTTACCCTCGACCTTGATGGTGACTTGTGAATCCACTGGCACGTCTTACTCCTTGATTTGTCCTGTGCGGCCCCATGTCCAAGCAACATACGGGGGTTGCTGTGGGCCTCTTTGATGGTATCTGCTCTGCACGGGCCCCTCCAACACGGGCCCCTTCAGCACAGTCAGCACGGTCAGCTTGGTTAAGGGCGGGTCAGGCCCGTGTGGCCACCGCAATGCCCAGAGCCGTCATGACCACCGCAGTCAGCGCATCCATGACCTGCCAGGCCCGCGGGCGGGCGAAGATGGGGCGCAGCAAAGCGGCCCCGTACCCCAGGGAGATGAACCACAGCGCGCTCGCTCCGATGGTCCCCACCCCGAGGCCCCAGCGCAGTTCGCCATGGACGCTGGCCAGGGATCCAAGCAAAAGCACGTCAAAGTACACGTTTGGGTTGAGCCAGGTAGCAGCCAGGATCCCGGCCAGTGCCATTCGTCGTGTTGAGTTTGCTCCTGTGCTGAATGGCAGCGCTGTTCCCATACGCAACGTTCTCTTTGCTGTCAGGGCCGCATAGGCCAGCAGGTATCCGGCCCCGCCGACCTTTGCCACTGTGGCTGCCGCCGGCATTGCTTGTACCATTTCGCCGACCCCTGCAACACCGGTCCAGATAAGAACTACGTCGCTGAACAAACACACCAAAATGACCATGCCAACGTATTCGCCGCGAATTCCTTCACGCAACACAAGGGCGTTCTGCACGCCAATGGCAACGATCAACACCAGTCCGGTGCCCAATCCGGCAAAGGCTGCGGCAAGGAATTCCGACGTGGGTGTCATGGCAGCTTCCGTGGGATCGTGGCGGATCTGCCCGTTGCAGGGCCGTTGGATCCCTCGCCATCCAGTATGTGCGGGCTGGTGGCTGACTACATCCGTGCTGGCACTGGATTTTCCCGCGGTTTCACTTTTCCCGTTCTCTCTACGCCTTCTCTACTCCTTCTACTTGCTCCTTCTACTTGCTCAACAGCTCCGGCAGCAGCTCCGAGTTCTGCAGATCCCAGGCCTCCAACGCCTGCACTGTGATGCCTCGCGGGCCGGTGCGCCGTGTCACACCGCGAATCAGTAGCATGCGGGTACCAAAAAGTAGCGGCCCGGACTTTTCCTGCGCCTCGCTGAAGAAGGTGGTGTCAACACATCCGGTGCCGTCGTCAATGCTAATAAACACCACCCTTTTGCCTCCGCGCATGGGCGGTGTTTGGGTGGCCACCCGCACCCCTGCCACCATAACTTCGGTGTTGTTGCGCAGACCCAACAACTGTTCAGCTTGGCTGACACCAAGCTTGGCCAGCAGTGGTGCGTAACTTTCCATCAAGTGCCCGCTCACGTCAACGGAGAGCAAATCCAGTTCGGTGCGCACAGTCTCGGCCAGCCCCGCTGCAGGGTGTTTGGCTGCGAGCGCACCCAGTTCCACATCTTCCATGGGCAGGGCAAGCTGCCCGGCAATGGGTTCATTGCGTTTGTTGGCCTTGTGGACCGGCAGGCTGTTCACGTGGGCAATGAGGTCGGCACGGTTGGCGGTGTTCCCTGTGCTCTGTTTTGCCCGGCGGTGCAAAGAGTCAAGTGCTCCTAATTGAGCCAGCCGCTTCAGGGTGGGGCGGCTCAGCCTTCCCCTGTCGCGCAGCTCAGCCAGGGAGTTGTAGGGCTGGCCGGCAAGGATGCGCCTGAGCTCGGTGCCGGAGAGCCCGTACACCCCGGCCAGGCTCAGCCGGACGCCTGTCACGTTGTCCTCGGTGCGTTCGGCACGGTACTCACCGCTGCTGGCGTTGATGTCAAGGGGCAGAATGGGGATTCCCATGCGTCGTGCTTCTGCCACGAGCAGACGGCGCGGGTACATGCCGGGGTCGTGTTCCCACAGCCCGGCCATGAACTCGGCCGGGTGATGCGCTTTCAACCAGGCAGATTGGTAGGTGGGCACGGCGAAGGCTGCCCCGTGGGCTTTGCAGAAACCAAAACTGCCAAACGCCGCCAGAGTCCCCCACACTTCCTCAATAACAGCTTGGCTGTAGCCGCGGCTGGCGGCCTGATCCCTGAAGTACTTTTCCACTGTGGGTTCAACCGCAGGCTTCCCCAGCCCCCGCCTGAACTCGTCGGCTCTGGACAGGGTGCACCCTGTCATGGTGCTGAGAGTGCGCAGCACCTGTTCATGGAAGACCGTGACACCATGGGTTTCTTCCAACACAGGTATGAGATCGGCGTGGGCATAGTGTGCCAGCGAGAAGCCCGCCCGACTTTCCAAGAATGGTTTGACCATGTTTGATTTCATGGGTCCGGGCCGAAACAAGGAGATGTCGATAATGAGGTCACTGAATTCAGTGGGGGCCATCTTTCCCACAAGCTCACGCTGGCCCGGAGATTCGATTTGAAAACAGCCCAGCGTATGGGTGCTGCGGATCAACTCAAAGGTGGGTTCGTCGTCGAACGGGACGGCGTCAAGGTCAATACCTCCATGCTCGCTGATGAAGGGGGCGCCAAGGGCGTGCCCACCCTCCGCAGCGACGGCTTCCCGCGACGGGTGCAGGCGGATGATCTCCCGCACCGCATACGCCATGGCGCTTTGCATGCGTACGCCCAGGACATCAAGTTTGAGCATGCCCATGGCGTCCATGTCGTGTTTATCGAACTGGCTCATGGGCAGCCCCATGCCGCTGGGCTGCACAGGGGTGCGGTTAAGCAGCCCCGAGTCTCCCAAAATAACCCCGCAAGGGTGCATGGAAATATGCCGGGGCAGGCTGTCAAGACGTTCGGTGAGGTCCACCAGCAGATCAAGCTGGCCGCCTGTCCCTGACTGGCGGGAGTCGCGGACCTGGGTGGCCAGATCCCGCAGCTCGGGCTTTTCCTCCAGTGCTTCCCTGAAGGAGCCTGCCGAAAAACGCCACAGCTGTTTGGCTATCTGGTCGATCTCTCCCCTGTCCATGCCCAATGCCATACCGGCATCCCTGACGGCGCCGCGGGCACGGTAGCTGTTTTGCATGCTCATCAAAGTCACCCGCTGGGGACCAAAGCGCGCAAAGATGCCCCGGTACACATTGTGGCGTTCGGCACTTTCCACATCCAGGTCAATGTCTGGCAGGGTGGACCTGTCAGCGGAGAGAAACCTTTCAAAGAGCAGATCATTGGCGATGGGGTCCACGGCGCTGATACCCAGCAGGTAGTTGACTAGCGAGGAAGCTCCTGAACCCCTGGCCGCCCGGCGCACCCCCATGGTGTGGATCATGTCAGAAACTTCTGCCACGGTAAGAAAATAGGAGTCAAAACCCAAGCCGCCAATCGTGGCCAGCTCCGTCTCAAGCCTGTTGCGCACAGTTTGCAGCTTTGTTCCGTTGAGATTGCCAAAGCGCCGTGTAAGCCCTGCTTCGCTGCGTTGGCGCAGTTCCACGCTGGCAGGGCGCGTCAAGCCCAGCACATCCAATTCAGGGGTTGTTGGTTGTTTCCAGCCCAAGTCGGCGCTCGGATCAAGCCTGCATTTGTCCGCCAGCTGGGAGGTGTTGGCCCATAGTTGACTCAACTCGGCCTTGCCGTAGCCTCCCTGGTACACAATTTCCTTGGCTACGGCACGCATCTGGGCAGCACTTTTGAGCCAGGCTTGTCCCGTGGGCTGCAGCTCGTGGAGTTCTCCCAGCGGCATCACCAGCCGTGCCGCATCCAGGACATCCGCCGTGGGGGCGTCTTCTGCATGGGCATAGCGGGCGGCATTGCTCAGCACTGCCGGGACGTTGAACTCCTGCGCCAGCTTGAGCATCCGCACAGCATGGGTCGTACTTAACGGGGCACCGGGTGCGCTGAGGTGGCTGAGAATTTCCACGACCATGGAGCCGGCAGGCATGGCGTTGTGCCATTGCAGGAATTTTGTGCGCGGCAGGAGGTACTTGCGCCCGTGGAGCGACCTACCCACAGGAGACGCCGGGCCAAGCATCACTGTTAACGCCGGTTTCCCGGATTCCGGGTCCAGCACTCTGGCGGCCAGCTTGTCCAACGTAAGTCCCACGGGAGTGCAACTGTGCGCGGCTGAGATCAGCCGGCACAGTGCGGCATAACCGGTTCCCGGCGGCAGGAATGCCCCGCCGTGGGCGAGTACCACCACACGTCCCGTCTCCATCAGCCCATGGGGTCCCTCTTCCACCACAGCCAGGTCAACGCCAATGATGGGGTCAATGCCGGCAGCCATGCACGCCTTCACATGTTTGACTGCCCCATAGAGGCCGTCCCTGTCCGTGACGGCCAGTGCGTCGCCGTCTGCTGCAGCAACCCGCGCCAATTCCTCCGGCCAGGACACGCCAAAGTGGGCGCTGAAGGCGGATGAGCTATGCAAATGGACAAAGTTACGCACCGTCTGCCAACTCCTCCCGTTCGAACACTTCCTCCACCGCGTCATAAATCTTTATAACCCGCCAAGGTCCGGCTGGGAGATGATGGACTACATCAAGAGTCAGCTCGTCATCCATTCCTGCGCGCCGAACCTGCAACCGCCACATCTGCAAGTCCACGAGCCCCGCCCCTTCACCAGGAGGGACGCGGGATTCACTCTCCCACCAGGAACGACGCTCATACCAGCACAGGGGGTGTGGCTCAATGGAGTAGCACGCACCAGGCCAGGACAGCTGCACAAGTTCCCCATCAGGGGAACTCACCACCTCAATGCCCTCACTGAAGATGCCCATGTGCGCGTTCCATCCCCACCCAACTGCCTGAACCGCATGGCATGTTCCGGATGATCCATTCGTATTAGTACATATATTCGATTAGATTTAAGTGTACGCTCAACTCCACGCGGAAACTACCCGCCGCTTGGGCCATCCGCAGCAGCCGGCACTTGTTCTGCATGGCATGTGTGCAGGAAACGTTATGAAGTAGATAGCTGACAACGCACACAGGCGTCTAGCATTGGCTTAACGCCTTTGGTCCGGACTCGCTGCTGGCGCCACAACAACTTTAAGGAGCGTTCCATGACTGACATGGTCACCCTCATCGCCAAAACCAACCCCTTGGAACGTGAGCTCAAAACAGCATCACGGACCGTGCAGGACACCGATCTGCAACGTCTTGGCGAGCTGTACTACAGTGCCTACGATGCAGGCGCTGCCGGTGCGGGTGAAAACCTGTCCGCGGCCATGACCAACATGCGTTCCGCCATGGAGGGAAAGTACGGCCAGGTGCTCCACGAAGCCTCCCATGTGGCGCTGAATGACGACGGCGAAATCGTGGCCGCAGTGCTGGTGGTGGATCACTTCACCGGCGAAGGCGCACCCGATGCCCCGTTCATCATTGAGCTGATCACCGACCGCAATCACCGCCGCCGCGGTCTGGCTGAGGAACTTGTCCTTGCCACCATGGATACTTTGTTCAATGAAGGGCGGCACAATGTTGCCCTCAAGGTCGACTCCACCAACTCCGCAGCCCTTGCCCTGTACCTGTCCCTTAACTTCTACCGCTGGTCCCCGGACTACTCGGACGACTAAGCCAGCCAAGTACTCCCAAAACCAGCCAGTTGACGGCCGTTGCGCGTCAGCTGGCGTGTGGATGCTGAGAGGCTGCCGCGGTGGCGCCCAAGTCAGTGAGCGCCAGCAGGTGTGCCGGCACTGCTGGCAGCGGAAAGCTTGACGTGACCTGCAGCCCCTCGTCCACATGGAGCAGCTCCCCTGGCGCAAGCAGGCGCCAGCTTGGATCTGCGTCCATCGGCTCGCTGGCCACCACCACCGAGTCCTGCTCTGCCAGATCGCGGCAACGCGCTTGGATTCTTTGACTGCCGACCTGCAGCTCCCCTCCATTGCACCCGCCTGCGCAGCGTTCCAGCACATGCAACTCGTGTGTTTCCGGATAACGCAGCGCCCACAACTCCGTGTCCGTGGCAAGAATAAAATTCAGGCTGTACACCGACAGGTTGACTACGATCCACCTCAGAGCCGTGACCACTCCGGCACCAACGTCACCGCCATTGCGACGTATCTCCGCAGTGACCAGCGCAAACATTCGTTCGCTGTCGGTCTGTCCGTGAACCAGACCCGCTCCCCCACATTCAGCAATGCGTGCATCCAGCTCAGCCAAACCGTGCACCACGCCGTTGTGGGCAAAAAGCCTCCCGTCCTGCTCAAAAGGATGGGTGTTCTCCAAGGTGTGCCCACCTGTGGACGCATACCGGACGTGGGCCAGGAAGTTGGTTCCTTCCAGCGTCCTGGCTGAGCAGGCAAAATCTGCGTCCTGCCACGCGGCCATTGGCTGCTTGCTCACCGTGGGTGCTCCCTGACCGTTGAACACGCCGATCCCGGCGCCATCCGGAGCGCGGTGGCTCTGCACTGCAAGGCTGTCAGGGGCTTTCAGCAGCCAGAAGGTGGCTTTCACGGGCTCTGTTCCGGCGTGCAGTCCAAAGAGTCGGCACATGATCAGCCATCCTTTCCTGACAACCTGCGAACCGGGCCCGCCAAGTCCGCCCGCACCGACCGCCCGCACCGTCCGCCCGGCACGTGTGGTCCGTCCGGCACGGGCGGCTTCATAGGGCAAGCGTAGGTTCCTTCCACCCAATCACCAAGGCTTTTGCCTTTCTGGCAGCCGTCGCCAGCGGCTGGGAATCGGCTGGGACTTCACCGTAAATTGGGCTGTTTGGACGATTCGGGACAGTCCTCGGTGACAGGATGAGGTGGAGGCCCGGCACGGTGGCGGGTCCGTTGACAGCGGCTCGGGGTTGGGTGACGCGCATACCAAGGAGCATCACCATGAATCAGGGCATCATGAACTTGGACGAGCAGCTGAATCGTCGCAATTCCCAACGCAGACGCCGTCGGCGCATCACGCTCTCCGTACTGGCAGTGGTGGTGGCGGCTGCGCTCATCGCCGTCGGCTTCGTCGTCGTCAGTCTGGTCAATGCCAACAACAATGTGCTGCGCTCAGGCGCACTTGCGGCCGTCCACCAGGTGCCCAAGCTGGGCAAGGACACCAACATCCTTGTCATGGGGCTGGACTCGCGCGTCGATGAGATGGGCCAGCCGCTGTCCCCGGAGCTATATGACGCGCTCGACGCCGGTGACCAGTCCGTGGGCGGTTACAACGCCAACGTGCTCATGCTCATCCACATTCCGGCCGACGGGACCAAGGCCACCGCCATCTCCATCCCGCGCGACGACTACGTGGAACTCTCCGGCATCCCGGGTGGGAGCGGCACCTACGGCAAGATCAAGGAAGCGTACGGCGACGCCCTCTCCGCCGAACAGACGGCGCTGCTTGCAGCCGGCATGCCCAATGACAACACCACGTACCAGCAGGCACGCGACGCCGGCCGGGCGTCCGAGATCGAGACCGTCTCGACTTTCCTGGGCAACGTCCACGTCGATAATTTCGTGGAGGTGACCATGGCAGCCTTCTACGAGGTGGCCCAGGCGGTTGCCCCCATCACCGTCTGTACGCTCAACGCCACCAAGGACACGTATTCCGGAGCGAACTTCATGGCCGGCCTGCAGCAGATCGACGCCAAGCAGGCCATGGCGTACGTGCGCCAGCGCCGCGACACCTCGGATCCCAGCTATGCTTTTTCCGACCTGGACCGCGAGCGCCGGCAGCAGGCATTCGTCGTCGACGTCATCCACCAGCTCAAGCAGGCCGGCACGTTCACGAACATCCCGAAGATGGAAGCGGTGCTCAACGCCGTCAGCAGCAACATCGTGGTGAACAATGGTCTGAATCTCATCACGCTGATCCAGCAGGCGACCTCCATCACGGGCGGGAACATCACGTTCACCACCTTGCCCATCACCGGTTTTGGCACCGCACCCAACGGCGAGTCCATCAACCTTGTGGATGTGGCCCAGGTGCAGGCGACGGTCCAGCAGCTCCTGGCCCCGGCACCGGTAGCGTCCCCCACAGCCGCAGCTGGAGCCAAGGCTGCAGCCCCAGGCACACCTACAGTTCAAGGCACGACGGCGTCACCCGGCACCGCGTCCGCCGCGCCAGCTCCATCGGCCTCGCCATCTGTGCCAGCCAAGGCAACTGCGCCGGCCAAGGCTCCTGCCGAGGCCACCACCACCTACTCGGACTGGACAGGTTCGCTCGCTGGCGGCAGCATCCCCTGCGTCAAGTGAGGCGCTGGGCTTCCGTCAGCAGACCGGGACTGTGAGCTCCGGTGAATTGTTGCGCACGTTGCCGACGTCGGGCCCCACCGGGTCAAGCTGCCATGCGGCGGCCAGTTGGTGGGCTTCGGCCAAGACCATGTCCAAGAGCCCGGCAGCCTCCCCAGGGGCAGGGTTGAGCCATTCGGCCATGGCCTCGCGGTCCAGTGGGACCGGGAGCCTGTCATGGAGGGTGGAAAGTTCCCCCTCGGGTGGCGATTCCATGGTCAAGATGGTGCAGGAGAGCAGCCAGGCTTCCGGGTCGGCGTCGTCCTTTCCGGGGTCCTTCCACCATTCGTACAGTCCGGCGAAGGTGATGAGCGAGCCATCCTTCGTGTGCACAAAGTACGGTTGCTTCTTGCCGTCGGGAAGTTTCTTCCACTCGTAGTAGCCCTCCACCGGGACTGCGCATCGCCGCGCCTTGGCAGCGGCACGGAACGTGGGCTTTTCCAGCACCGTCTCGCTGCGGGCGTTGAAGGCGCGCACGGCGACGCCGGGATCCTTCGCCCAACGTGGCACCAGCCCCCACTTGGCCACGTGCACCTGCCGGTGCAGAACGCCGTCGACCAGCCGTTCAAGGACTATGGGCACATCCGTGGTCGGGGCCACGTTCCAGGAGGCCCGCAGTTCCAGGTTGGCGTCGGCTTCCGCTTCGAGCTCGGCCACCAGGTCACCGACGGCCCTTGCCATGACGTATCGTCCACACATGCAATCCATGGTGGCACAAATCAGGGAATATGCACCCGACCAGGTAGCGTTGTCATGGATAGCAACCTCAACAACCCCCTTCAAGGAGTACTCCCCGTGGATTTCACCCCCGACGTCGGCACCATCACCATGTTTTCAACTGTTTGGTGCGGCTACTGCAAACGCCTGAAGAAGCAGCTTGACGCCTCGGGCATCGGCTACACGGAGATCAACATCGAAGACGTCCCCGGCACTGCCGAACTCGTTGAAAGCCTCAATGGTGGAAATCAGACGGTCCCCACGATCCTTTACCCCGACGGCTCGGCAGCCACCAACCCGTCACTGAACGACGTCAAGGTCAAGCTGGGCGTCTAGCCAACCAAACGCTCTGACGGGAATGCGGGGCGGCGCAACATCGGGCTTTTATGCACCCCCTGTGATAGACAATCAATAGGCAATAGCCATCCGGTAGCGGTGTACCGCAGCCGGCAAGAACGTTCAAGGAGTTGTCAGTGGTTCACAAGGTCAAGGGCGCAGTTGTGCTCAGCAAGAATGCCCCCGTCACACTCGAAACCATTCTGGTTCCCGATCCGGGCCCGGGCGAGGCCCTTGTGGACATCCTCACCAGCGGAGTATGCCACACGGACCTGCACTACAAGCTTGGCGGCATCAGCGATGACTTCCCGTTCCTGCTGGGCCATGAGGCCACCGGCGTGGTTAGCGCCGTCGGCGATGGCGTCACGAACGTGGTCCCCGGCGACAGGGTCATCCTTAACTGGCGTGCCGTCTGCGGCACGTGCCGCGCCTGTGCAAAGGGGCAGCCGCAGTACTGCTTCGACACGGCCAACGCCACGCAAAAAATGACGCTTGAGGACGGCACCGTCCTCTCCCCCGCGCTGGGCATCGGTGCCTTCATTGAAAAGACCCTCGTCGCCGCCGGGCAGTGCACCAAGGTCGACGACGACGTCGATCCCGGCGCCGTCGGCCTCCTCGGTTGCGGCGTCATGGCAGGCATTGGGGCCGCCATCAACACCGGCTGCGTGAAGCGCGGCGATTCCGTGGCCGTCATTGGCTGCGGCGGCGTTGGCACAGCCGCTATCGCCGGTGCGGCACTGGCAGGGGCCACCACCATCATCGCCGTGGACCGCGACCCCAAGAAGCTGGCAGCAGCCAAGAAGCTCGGCGCCACGCACACTGTGGATGCCACTGCCGAGGACGCCGTCACCGCCATCCAGGGCCTCACCGGAGGCTTCGGTGAAGATGTGGTGATTGACGCCGTCGGACGTCCGGAAACGTACAAGCAGGCGTTCTACGCCCGCGACTTGGCCGGTACCGTGGTACTGGTGGGTGTACCCAACCCGGAGATGATGTTGGAGCTGCCACTGGCCGATGTGTTTGGCCGCGGCGGATCGCTGAAATCCTCCTGGTACGGCGACTGCCTGCCCTCCCGCGACTTCCCCATGCTTGTTGACCTGTACAAGCAGGGCAAACTGGACCTGGATGCATTCGTCACCGAACGCATCGGCATCAATGACATCGAGGCCGCCTTCACGAAAATGGGCGAAGGCTCCGTGCTGCGATCGGTGGTGGAGCTGTAATGGCCGCACACATTGACCGTCTGGTCACCTCCGGCACATTCTCGCTCGACGGCGGAACCTGGGACGTGGACAACAACGTCTGGCTCGTGGGGGACGACTCCGAGGTGCTGGTCATTGACCCGGCACACGACCCTCAGGCCATACTGGCTGCCGTGGGCAAGCGCACCGTCAAGGCTGTGCTGCTGACCCACGGCCACGACGACCACATCCGTCATGCCCGCGAGTTTGCCGGCTTGGCCGGGGCCCCCGTGTTCATGAACCCGGAGGATCAAATGCTCTGGGAGGACATCTACCCGGGCACGACGCCGGACTCAGCCATCGCCGACGGGGATACGTTCGAGATCGCCGGCACCGAGCTGGTGGCCCTGCACACCCCCGGCCACTCGCCCGGTTCGACGTGTTTCTACGCCGAGTCGCTGGGTACCGTTTTCACCGGCGACACACTTTTCAACGGCGGTCCCGGGGCTACCGGGCGCTCGTATAGTGACTTCCCCACCATCGTGAAGTCAATCACCGAGCGGCTGCTGACGCTGCCAGCTGAAACCGTTGTCAACACCGGTCACGGCGACTCCACCAGCATTGCCGACGAGAAGCCGGGCATCCTGGCCGAAGGGCAATAACTGCTCCACGAAGAACTGGCACCACATCACAAGGGCCGCGCAGCTGATGCTGCGCGGCCCTTGTTTTGTGGTGTTCTGAAGACGCTGCTGCGCTTGGGCGTCATGTGCCGCTGAGCTGCGTGTGCTGCGTGTAGGCCGCCAGGATGGCCGCTTCCACGTCCTCCACCGTGAGTCCCGGGAGCAGGTCTTCGGCCGCGCCGGCGGTGGACGGGTCCCAGTCCAGGCCGAGTGCCGCATAGCTGTCAATAAGGACTTGGCGGATGGGTTCCGATTTTTCCACCACGATGACGGAGCTGAACAGCCATGCCCCGGAGACCACGCGTTGCGCCGTGCCGACCAGCTTGATGCTGGCGGCTGCGTTCCTGCCATACACGCTGTACTCGCCCGGGCAGTATTCACCGGGGATTTCACCGACGCCGGCGTCCAGACCCAGCGACTGCAGGGCCTGGCCAAACAAGTCCCCAAAGAACCCGAAGCGCGCCTTGGCTCCGACAATGGCATCGTCCTGGGGTTGGATGTGGTCAACGATCAGGGTGCCCCGGTGGTAGGCAGCGGCCCTACCCCCTGCACGCCGGACGGCTGGCACAAAACCGTTGTTTCGTGAGGCCTGCTCAGCAGCGGCAAAGCCGGGCAGCCTGGTGTCCCGCTGGCCGAACGCCACGGTGGGCTCGGGCCGGTACAGGCGCAGCATGGCGTTCTGACGCCTATCCTTCACCTCTGCAAGAAGGTCCAGGGCATGGTTCAGGTCGGCTTCGGCTCCCTGGTTGACCAACTGTTTGTGGACTTCAAGGCGTGGGGCAAGCAGCGAGCTCACTGGTTGTGCGGGATGGGACGCAGGGTCAGGATCTGCTCTGAGCGCCCGAAGGGGCCTTGCTCGTCATGCAGCACGGATGAGGTGAGGCCCACGCCGTCGCCGGCAAACGTCACCGTGGAGTCCAGCCCCAGCCACTCACCGACAGGTTCCCGGTAGATGTGCAAGGACAGATCCACATTGGGGAACATGAAACTACCCGGTTCGGGCAGAATACGCGCAGCCACACCGTTGGCACTGTCCGCCAGCCCCAGGAGCCGAACCAGCGCTGAGGAGTGTTCGCCGCCGTCGAGCATGGTGTGCGGGCTGCGCAGCCAGGCACGTCCGTGCCCCTTGCGGTGGCCCGGAAGTGTTCGCCCTTCAATGGACTTGATGAACCCACCGGGCCACGTGTTCAGCCCCGACCAGGCCACTGATTCATCAAGTGGCTCAAGGGGCTTGTCTTCAAAGGCTTCGACGACGGACGAGTCGCCGCGTTGCAGCCGCCAGGCAGTGCCCCGGACAGCCACCCGGCCGTCGGCGATCAATTCAGCCTGCAGCAGCTCGATAGTTTTGCCGGGGCGCAGCAGGGTCGTTTCAATGCTGAATTCGCCAGCCGGGATCAGGCCCAGAATGTCAAAGCTGAGCCGGACAAGTCGCATGTCGGTGCGGGGCTGAAACTGCTCCAAAGCGTGCACCATAATACCGGTCACCGGGGCCATATGTTGTTCGTGAGCGTTCCAAGCACCCTGTGCGTGAATGGTGGATGCGTAGCGGTTCCCACCCAAGTGGCGGTAGTAGGACGCGGTGTCAGCGACTGCGGTTGCTGCTGCAGTTGCCGTTGCAGCAGATTCGGCAGTTAAGCATGTGGTTGTTTCCGGCATGGCTATGACTCTACCGGCAGCAGCGCAGCGATTCGCACACGGCGTCTACGCCTGCAACGTTGGCTTGACGGCCAATTCCTGGCCCATGACCGGGCAATCTTCCAAGGCGCTCTGATCCAGCTTACGGATCCTTGAGACGCGAAACAGGTGCACACCCAGCGCTGCGGCGGCAGCGAGCAGAACAAGGACGATCAAGGAAAGCGGGGATCCGGCAGCAGCGGCAAGGGCGGCGTCAAATGCGGCAAGCCCGATGGTGGCGTATATGCAGGCCCACGCGATGGATCCAACCACGGTTGCCGGAATGTAGCGGCGCAACGGCATCCGGCCCAGTCCGGCAGACATGTTGACGGCAGTCTGGACCCCAATGGTCAGAAAGCTCACGCTGACAGCAGCGGTTCCCCAGCGGGCAATGACTTTTTCCGCCCGGATCACGGATGGGGCGTCCAAGTACTTTTGCAGCTTGGTTTTGCGCCCTCCGGCAGCCAATGCCCGTCCTGTCCAATATGTGGCGTTGGAACGCAGCATCACAATGACAAACAGGATCAAAAAGGCCCAGACAAAGGGGAGGGAGACAATGCTGTCCATCATGAGCGTTCGCTGCCCCCTGGGTCAGGAAGAATATAGCTAGGGAATTCTAGTCTGTTGATCTCCTCCCATGGTAGCGAAGGCAAGCCAGGTTGCCCTAATTTTCCGCACGTGAGACTGGTCGCTACAGTCCTTTCAAGGACTGTCCCGAATCAGCTGTGCACCACCAAGTGCGGTGCATATTTTCGATCTACTTTCGTGCTGGACCCCGAAATCGCGCCGGTGGACGTGCAACTAATAACCAGTGGTATTTTTTGGGCAGCAAGCCCGCGAGGGCTGACAGGCCAAAGATGACGCAAAGTACTCCCACAAAACCGGTGAAACCGTCGCTCAGTGGCTCGATAACGAGGTAAAGGCCAAGGCCGAGACTGGTTGCACCAAAACCGACGCCCCACCTGCGGCCGCTCTTCTTGTACGACTCGTCATGTGAAACCCCATACTTCGACGGCGTCCCTCTCACGTTTCCTGTCGGGTCCGGTTCAGTCTGGGTGGGTCCGGGAACGACGGCGCCAAATTCTCCCACCCACTGGCCAGTCCCTACTTCCGGGCAGTGATCGTGCACGCTCTCCTTTATCGCAGCGAAGTCCGCGGGTGATCCCCGGTACATCATTTTGGAAAGGCTCACGTCGAAGTCCACGTAACCACCTGCCCAGTAGGCGTCATAGCGGACCAGGCGCACAGGGCGGTGCCGCCACCTTGAGGGTCGGGTGAAGGCCATCGCACGGACGGCGAGGGGATGATCCACAGTTTCAGGCATGGATCGATAGTTGCACATTGAGTGGTTTCTTGTTCGTGGAGGCGATTTTGGCTGCCAAGGCGGTGGAGTGACCTAGCCGAAAAATATCGTGAACGACGACGGGGCCCTCCATTGCAAAGATGGGAGGCAGGCAGGTTGACCCCTCCTGCACTGTGCTGCGCGGAGCGCAGTGTGGCGCGGTTGGGACCGGGAAAGTCTGGCAGCGGTAGCCTTGGCCCATGGACAGTGAAAATTTGTGGGAAGCGAAGAATCGAGCGGAACCCGGCCATTCGGCTAGGTATGTGGCCCAGTTTGCCGCGTTGCGTGCCGACGGTGTCGATGTTCACGGTGAGGCCAGGATGGCTGATGCATTGCTCGCCCGCTCCGGCCGGATCTTGGATGCCGGGTGCGGCATGGGCAGGATTGGTGGGGAATTGGCACGTAGGGGGCACCGCGTGGTGGGCGTGGACCTTGATCCCGAACTGGTCGCAGCCGCGCGAAACGACCATCCGGACGTCGATTGGAGACTGGGCGACCTAAGTGCGTTGTCCCTACCCGGTGAGACGTTTGATTTGATCTTGTGCGCCGGAAACGTGCTGACGTTTCTTGCCCCAGGAACAGCGCCGGCTGTGCTTGCTCATTTCAGGGAACACCTGGCGCACGATGGCCGGGTGGTGGTGGGCTTTGGTGCGGGACGCGGCTACGACTTTGTAGATTTTTTCAGCGATGTCCAAGGCGCAGGATTGCGCGTTTCCGGGAGCTTCTCCACATGGCAGCTGCACCCATTCGCAGAGGATTCAGACTATTTGGTGGCTCTCCTGGATCATCCCTTCGTGGAAGCCTGAACGGCTGGAAACTCTTTCTTGGTAAGGATGACGTGAACGCTGCCAAAGTCGCCCAGCGGAGCTGTTTCGCGCACATTCTCCAAGCCCGGAGCAGGCATGATCGCCGTTGTTTGGTATAGCAGTTCAACGGTTGCAACCCGCAGCTCCCTGGTGGACAGACCACGGCCCGGGCAGACGTGTTTGTCAATGGCGTAGACAAGGTTGCTGGCTGCATTCTGGGTGGGACGGTAGGCGTCGGGGTCGCCAAACACTGCGGGATCCCGATTTGCTTCCACCCAGTCCAAGTACACCCTTCGGCCTGCCTCGATGCTGTGCCCGTCCAGTTCCAGCGTCTGGATGGTTTTGCGCCGGTTGGACAGGAACGGGTTCTCGATGCGCAGCATTTCATCAGTGGCAGCATCCAAGAAAGCAGTGTCTGTGCCAGCTGGAATCAATAACTGGCTGCGAAGTTCCGTCTGCAGCTCAGGATTCTGCGCCAGATGGTTGACAATGCTGCCCACGCAGCGGGATATGCTGCCCAGGTCCCCCGCCGTCCAGTTGCGCAGAATACTGACGATCTCCGTCAGCAACAGAGGTGCGTTGCCCACAAAGTCGTCAGCCAGCTCGCCACTCCCTGTTGCCGCATGGTTGTCTCCGATCCACTGCAACAACGGGTCCTCCAGCACAGCCGGCCACCCGAGCCATTGGCTTTGCGCCCGCACGGCGTAGCGCCGCCCCAACCCACCGACTACGTCCACGGGCATGTCTGACGGGATGCCCGCAACGAGATCCTCGGCCGCTGCCTGACAGATGGGCGCAATCGTCGCAGTACGTTCGGGGGCCATGTACTTGTCCACCACGGCACGGTAGAGGGTGTGTTCGGCCCCGTCCATGCCGTTGGGCACGTTCAGGTGGCTGGACACTGCGGAGGAGAAGGTCTCCGGATCCAGCGCTGCGGCCATAACCTCAGCGTGGCGGTGAAGCCACAGTGGTTTGAGCGGTGTTTTTTCACTGGGCGCAGGCATCTTTTTACCGTAATGAACTTTCGGAGCCGCTAATGACACGGTTGCACAGCCAGCAGTTTCGCGCTTCTATGCACGCTTCTGAACCACCAACCCTGCACCGGCTCCCACCCTACGTGTTAGCGTTTCGAGTAGACGGAGGCTTCCCGACGAGGTGGAACTGCACTCGTGCAGGTTCCTCCCCGGGGCTACCCCGGGGCACGTAGTACCGCTCGAGAAGGCGCCGCGGGTGGGGGCTCTGCGCTCCGCGCAGCACACCACCCGCACCGACAGACAGGTCGTCTGGAAGCCTCCGTCGCTTCATGACCTGGCTGAAATCACTACCGGGACACGGAAGGAAGCTACGGGGATGACCAACGACTACAAGGCCGCACAGGTCCTCGCCCACACGCCGCATCCCACCCCCGCGATCGTGGCAACAGCTTTGTCTCACGCCTTTCTTGCTGCACCGGATTGGACGGTGGAAGCGCTGGTATCCGCCGGTGCCGAAGTGCTGGGAGCACGACGACGTTGGCTGGGTCCGCTGGTTCGGGCCGTGGTGTGTGCCTACCACCGCAAACCCGCTGACGCACTACGCGAACTGGCCGCCCACATAGGAGCCAGCGAACCCTTCGCCGCTGCCGTGGACAAGGCACATGATCAACGCAAACCCCTCCGTTTGGCAGCCTACGCAGTGGCAGAACCAGAGCTGCGGGAAGGAACCCACCCTGTTCCCGAGGTCGCAGGGTTGGAGCAGTTGGCTGCAGTTCTTGGCGTGAAGCTGGGCGAGCTGGAGTGGTTTGCCGACACCCGCCATTTGAACAGGCTGGCCAGCCGGAGCTGTTTGCAGCACTACCGATACATGTGGCGAGAACGACCCGGCAGGACCCCAAGGTTGTTGGAGATTCCCGGGCTCAGGCTGCGGAGCATCCAACGAAAAGTGCTGCATGGGCTCCTTGCTCCCATTCCGCTGCACAATGCAGCGCACGGTTTCGTCCCGGGACGAAGTGCATCCAGCGGAGCGGCACTGCATACGGGTGCCGACGTGCTCATTTCGATGGACCTGCTGAGCTTTTTTGCCAATGTCACCGCTGGAAAAGTGTTTGGGGCGCTGCGACAGTCAGGATATCCGGAAGCGGTGGCTCACCGTCTGACCGGACTGTGCACCCATATAGTTCCACCCCGGGTCATCAGCTCCATGCCCCCGGGCGGGAGCGCTGCCGAACGCTTTGCCCTCACGCAAGCATTGCGGCTCCCCCACTTGCCACAGGGTGCACCGACCTCCCCTGCATTGGCAAATTTGGCACTGCGGCGGCTGGACTCCAGGCTGCAGGGGTGGGCGGAGGCCGCCGGGGCCAAATACACCCGCTATGCCGACGACCTTGGATTCAGTGGCGGTCCCGCCTTGGCCAGGCGTACCGAGCGTTTCCTTCGGGGCGCAAAGCACATTGCGGCCGATGAGGGGCATAAACTCAACGAACGCAAGACCAGAGTCCGGCCACGCAGCACCCGCCAGCAGGTCACCGGTATAGTAGTGAACCAGCATCTCAACGCTCCGCGCCGTGAATTCGATGCGCTGAAGGCGATTCTGCA
Source organism: Arthrobacter sp. E3 (assembly GCF_017353415.1). Taxonomy (GTDB): domain Bacteria; phylum Actinomycetota; class Actinomycetes; order Actinomycetales; family Micrococcaceae; genus Specibacter. Next base: position 1,647 of record NZ_JAFMPX010000005.1, on the reverse strand, counting down.
CAACTGCATGCTCTTCGGGCCGGAGTCACAGAACCGGGCCGATCACACCGATTTCCGCGCCCATCTGCTGGGCCGCATTACGTGGATGGAGTCGTTGAACTCAGCGCGGAGCGTCCGGCTGCGACGCGACTTCGACCGGATCAGCTGGTAGCACCAGTCGCTGTTGAGGAACTAACTCCACCGCATTCTCTACCCATGCCAGGTGATCGCATCATTGATCGACCCCGCCAACCGGCGCACCGAAGCTATGCCGGACGGATCGGAAGATGTGAAGGCTGCTTCCTGCGTTCGCACCACCTCGTCCACCTTCTCCCAGGGTATCCAGCAAAAGACATCGTCAATCTGACTCTGGAGCCGTTCCACATCCAGCTGGCTGTTGCGAGTCTCTTCCACAACAGATAGAAGTTCACCAAGTACTGCTTCCTCGATGGTCATTCGGCCACGCCCTGAGACCAACACGTTGGGCTTGACACCCAACAGCAAAACGATGGGCAACCGGTTTTCAGCGTGTGCCATAGCAGCGACATATTCCCGTGCCAGCTGGGCTGGCTGGAATGAGTTGGAACGGATGCGCTTGGCCTCCACGAGTAAGGGGCAGGTCACCGGGAAGGAAACTCACGCTCGCGATCTCAATGTCTGAGATCAGCACCGCCCTGGCCTGTTCTGCACCGTGGGCAGCACCAATGACAGCTCCCAAAAAATGCATCCGAGGCAGAAAGTCGAAGGCCATGAGCATCTCGGCCGTGAGCACATTCTCCCTGCCCCTACCGCCAGTTCGGTAATGTGTGGCGCGTTCCCAAAAGATCTCCTGAAGCAGCCTCCCCACCACGGAGCGCTGCCCGGGCTGCGGCTCAGCCACGCCTTTCCAGACGCTCCCGCAATACTGGCCATGCCGCAGCGAACCCAGGATGCAACTGCAGGGATTCAACTTCTGCAGGCGGCACCCACTCAAGGGCAATGCTCTCGGGATCATTGACGATGGCTTCGAAGCTCTCCACCACACGGACCGCGACTGTGGTGTACGTCCAGTAGCCCACGTCATACAAGGAGGTGAAGAGAACCTCAACCTTGTCGGCGGGCACCCCAGCTTCCTCCCATGCCTCTCTCAAGGCTCCGTCAACAGCACTTTCTCCTTGATGGCGGGCGCCCCCAGGCAGACCCCATGTACCGCCGTGGTCCGACCAGATAGCCCGGTGCTGCAACAGTATTCCCCGTTCGGAGTCCACTACCAGCAAGCCAGCAGAACCGAACCTGCCCCAGAATTTCCCAGCGTCGCCCTCTACCCAGGCATCGCCGGGATCTCGTGGGCCAGCAAGCCTGCTAGGACGCACAGCAGCCGCAGCATCCTGAATAAATCGAGCTGACGTGCTTGCTGCATCCAGACGTTTCTGGGAAGAATCTTCATCCATATTCCTCACGCTATCAAGTCCGCGAACCTCGGCAGGTACCGATGTCTGTGGTTCTACTCTAGGCCTCGTTTGCACTCGGCCGGGTGTGTTGTCAGTTTTGGGTGTTGGGGTTGTTTTTGCTCAGGCCGTGGTGGTAGGTGTTGCGCCGTGGTGTTTGGGTGGGATCGATTAGGTACGGGGCGGTGAAGCAGGGCGTTCCTTGCACCAGTGCCAGGGTCCATTCACTATGGTGAATCAG
>NZ_JAFMPX010000059.1 GCF_017353415.1 Arthrobacter sp. E3 | reverse complement strand
AGCGAGCTCTGCGAACACCTCACGACCACCCAAACCCGCTACCCAGGCACCGAGCTGATCCTGCGCTACACCATCAAAAACAAGAAACCGACCAACAAAAACTAAATCGCTAAGTCAAGAGCTCTGGATGATTGGGCCGTCATACTTCATGAAAGCACATGCAGAGTCGGACCAAGGGCTGGCTGACATTTGGAAGTACGAGCTGCTGCCGCTGTTGGAGGAGCAATACTTCGGTCGGCTGAACCGAGACAAGGTTCATGAGAAGTTCGGATTGCCTGCGATGTTGAAAAAGGCGCAGGCAAAAGTCGGCGCGATCGACTTGGCACTGAGCCAGCAAGAGCAGCCTGGCGAGGCAGTCGAGTATGGGGATTCCTCGGTAGAGTCAGATACCAAAGGTTCGGCTGTGTGATGCTGCAACATCTGGTGCTCGATGAGCTGCAGAGTGCGGCAGAACCATGCGACATGGATGGTGAAGCTGCCGCTCTCCTGCGCGAAACTGGGTTGGTCACAGTCTTGCCCGCCCTGAACGGGCAGTGGATCATTTTGCCATGTGGTCCTGTGGGTGCTGTGCAGATTGGAGACTTGCTGGTTGAGGTTAAACCGAAATCAAAGCTGAAGCTTAGTCGCCTTTTGTTTCTGCTTGGGTACGCCCGGAACCCGGGATTCAAGCCCGGCGATATTGCAGGATTGGAGGACCGCGATCTCTTTGGGGCACTAGCAGAATCCCTGGCCAGGCAGGTTCAGAGCGCCTTGGCGCGTGGGGTGTTGAACGGGTATGTGGCCGTGGAGGAGGCGCTTCGGACAGTTCGCGGCCGTATCAGGGTGGGGGATCAGATTTCACGGCGGCCTGGGATGCTGCTGCCGTTGGAAGTGTCCTACGATGACTTCACGGTCGACATTGCTGAGAACCGTATCCTGCGGACGGCGATCAGACGGATACTTCACGTGCCACGCCTGAGTGAGGACGTACGTGCACGACTGGTGCATCTGGACGCCAAATTGGACGGCGTTGTGCCTCTGCGGACTGGTAGTCCGTTGCCGCCATGGACCGAGTCCCGACTCAACGAACGCTATGTCCCGGCTTTGCGATTGGCGGAGATCGTCCTGCGGAATATGTCTGCGGAAGCAGGAGTCGGACGCCATCGTGTCGCGTCATTCGTGGTGAACATGGCCACTGTATTCGAGGATTTTGTTACTACAGCTTTGAGCGAAGCCCTCGCTGAACAACCTGGGATTACTTCTCCTCAATACCCGGCCTTCCTGGACCAGGATGAGGACCTCAAATCTTCGTCGCGTATTCGAATGTATGTGGATGTTGTCCATGAGATTTCCGGAAGACCAGCGCTCATATTCGATGCCAAGTACAAAGCATCTTCATGGTCGGGGGCCTATCCCAATGCAGACTACTATCAAATGCTGGCCTACTGTACATCGCTTGAGTTGCCGCGGGCTTGGCTGGTTTACGCCGGAAGTGGCATCCCGCGGATTCGCAGGATAGCCCACAGCGCTACTTCCATAGTCGAGTTTCCCCTGGATGTCTCTCGGAAACCTGCGGAATTGCTTGAAAGCGTGAGGGAGCTGGCGGCTGCGGCTATGCAGGCGTTTGTCCTGGACACGGTGATGGCTGACAACAGCCTTGAGGATGTGCGGGGATAGTCGCTATTCCATGGTGCGGGTCATTGCACGTGCAAATCAGTCAGTGTTGTCCAACAGCCTTGTAGGGGCTTGAACTTGATCCACGGTGGAGGCTTCGATCTCATTAATGGACATTCCCGCCGCGTTCTTCCACGCTTCCCGGCCGTTCATGCTGCCACCAACCAGAACGGCAGCCGCCTGGCTAGGGCTGGCGAACAGGTGGTCTTGAGTAAGCGCGAACTTCGAGCCTCGGATTTGGATAATTCCCCGGTCGATCAAGGATTGCCGGCTCCGGACTATTGACTGAATGGCCGACGGGCGGGCACTTGCGTTGCCGTAGGACCCTGACAACACAATGAGCCCCTCAGACGTAGGGTCGGCTTGTGCTTGGCATCCTGCTTGCTGGAAGTAGAGCCTGTCTACGGCCATCGAAGAGGGTGACTCGGCAGTGGCCTTGTGGATCGGTTCAAGTGCCGGGTAGCCGAGTGTTGCAATCAGGACTGAAATGGTTTCCAGATACTCGTTGCAATCAGCTTCCAATGGTGCAGGTGTGTAACGGTTGGACGCGGCATTGCCGTTCATGAGTGGGTAGCGCCCGGATTTCGCGGCTCGTGAAATAGACTCCCATTCCATGTAGCCCACGTGCGTATCGGTCCAGGTGTTCGTCAGGGACACCGCCACTATGGCACGGTCCCAGAATTCTTTGCCAGCGACGTGCTGCTTCAACCGGCTTCCGACATTGCCGCTCTGCCCGATGTAGCAGGAGGTGCTGTCCTCGGCGTCGGAGCCGAAGAGGAAATAGAGCCCTACTTGAGCAGCCTCCGGCATGGATAGGAAGCCGCTCAGCAAAGAACGGGGAACATCGAAAACCCGCACCGTCCGTGTCGTGATCTCCGCCATCCGAATTCCAGAAGGATCACCGTGTGGAAGAAATATCTGGATTGTCTGGGGACGTAGGCTGGCATGCATCTCGTGGCTCTCCTGCGGGGATAGGATTCTAAGGACCAACATACCTGCTTTGGCAACGGACAGTGGCTGACAGGACTAGCGATTTGAAGCTATCTGCAGGCGCTGCCTCATCGTCATCCGGGGGCTCCTGTACTGGAAAGTCACGGGTATTTCTGAGATCTCCATACGCGTTAGATCTACGTAAGATAATAACTGACCACGCATAAACACCAGCTGTCCAGCTTCGAGGGAAACTAGCGCCGGCGTTCGCCAGCCTTCCGGGGTGGCTTTTTCATAGAGAGGCCACAGTTCGATCAAAGTGCCGCGTTTATCTTGTCGAGTATGCACGACTAGAAATGCATCGACGTGGCCCGATGTCGCCAAAGTAGTGACAGATGTTGGGTGGCTTCGAAGTTCTTGGGCCATCTTCCTTCGGCCGACGGCAGCTCTGTAGATTACGGGCTTTTTTTGTCTGTGGCTTACTTCGCTGGCGGGATTGTCTGTGCAGGGATGTTTGGGCCAAGGCGGTCCGATTTCGTCGAAGAATACCCGACTGCCTGACGCATTTGCGTAGAAATAGACCAGTTGACCACAAACCGGACACGTGGCGTTGGGCTGTGCCCAATGTATTGAACGGACCAGACGGGGACGAACCGGAATTCGGACTTCTTTGGGAGTTAAAGACGACGCTTCAACTCGCACAGGACGTCGTTGAGCAGATATGTAGCTGCCTCCGCTGGCCCGAGTGACATTATGTGCGGAGACCCAGACTCGTTGACCATTGGGCCCACGACGATAGTGGCCGCGCCGACGATACGTTGTCATGGTGACATGATGGCATGCCTTCGTTGTGGTGCCAACTAAAGACAGAACGGTCAAAACTTGGACCGATGCCTGATGGCAACAAACAATTTGAGCCTCAGCCATCGTTTACGAACGCCACTAAGCCATACCCATTCCGCCGATCTGCCGTCCGCGGCTCATCGGTGGTTGGTATGCCGAGTTTTTGTCCATCGCCCATGGCGCTAGGATCCCAGCACCAACTAGTTGGTCGCTGAGTTGTGCGAGCCGATAGTTGGGGTCAGCCTCCAGTGCATGCTGGAAGCACTGGTGGGCGCGGGATCCTTTGCCCTCCCACCACTGGATGATGCCGAGGCTCGTGAGGACCGGGGCTGCGTCGGCGCCGTCGGCCCGGGTGTAAAGATGGAGCAGGAGCTCTTGAGCACGATCAACGCGTTGCCACTGGGGTGGGCGTTTTGTTTGGCCGAGCAGCAAATCGCCTAGGTTGTCGTCAAGTCCAGGAATGTCGGCCAAGAGCCGGTCTCGCACGGAGATGAACTTGAAATCAGCGAGCAGCTCGGCCGACTGTGCATCTGTTGGCAGGCCAGCACCCTCCAGCAAGCCTCCCCACAGGATTCGAGCCTTGGCCGTGGCAACCGGTGGGGTCATGGACTCGATCCGAATGCAGTGTTTGAACACCTCTTCGCTTAGGTCTCGCCGAGCGAGAATCGGGACGCGAAATCTTGGGCTCGGTTCAATGCTGGAACCACGAAATACCAGTTCAGCGTTAAGCTGGCTGGTCTCTATTCCCGCAAGAGGGTTACGGGCCAGCGGATCTGGGATCAACTGAAAGTAGTCAGTGAAGGAAGTATCGTCGATGATCCATCCATCGCGGACTTTGATGTTGCGCTTCGACAGCTCCCCGGTCAGGGCTTCCATGACGTCCTCGTAGGGCCGGTCGTCCATCGGCTCCCACGGGGCAGGTGTGAAGATGCCGAAGACGACGCCGGTCGCCTCACGATCGTTGGCAATGTACTTCACAACGTGTTGCACATATCGGTTCGTGTCCGCACCTGCCGTGGGAAGCCCGACCCGAAGGGTCGAGCCAATCCGGTGCCCGTCCAGTGTGATGAAGACTAGGCTTTCCTTGGGCCAATAGCCGAGGGTGTGCCCCATGAGGCTGATGAAGTCGTCTGGGGTTTTGATGCTGAGCCGTTCCACAATTCCTCCGACCATGCACTGGTCATGAGCCGAAGCTCCTGTCACCAGTCCATGGGCAGGGGGATGCAAAACGACGTAGGCGTAGCCTGGTTCAGTACCTTGTCAGTGCATCTTCAACGTGACTGAGTAGAGCTGCAGAATCATGTGCGAGGGGACAGTCTGGCCGCTTGAATTCGCAGTCACGTATCTCGATGACTCTGCGGTGTAGCCGACGCGCCGGCCGGACCGCCAGGACGTCGAACGGTGAGATCGGCTGGGAGTGGAGAACGACGTCGTCAATCCCCAGTGTCATGCGCCGCCACGTTGGATGGATTCTTAGCAGGAGCCAACGTAGCTGAATACTTCGCCGTAGCTGCCTGGCTGGCCGGCCCAAACGGGGCAGGGCTACTCCGATACCGATAAGTATCACGGCTGACGTCTCCATCACGCCGTTGAGGAAGTTCAAGAATGACAAGGGACCACCGTCCCTGTCGTTGGCGGCCACTACGAGTCCAGATAGCAAGCGGTCCGCGAGCATGAGGAAAAATGCGACGATTCCGAGGCCAATTAGCAGAAACCCCGCGCGAAAAGTTGCCCCTCGCAGCGGAGCTACCCTATGACGCAGGATCCACAAGATGTCTGTACTGACCCCCACGATGAATAAGGTACCGGTCCAGAGAAACAGCTGCATGCCGAATTGGTCACCATAAGTGATCGGTAGGTTCTGGTCGGTGCGGTCCACATGGCTGATGAGAAACCCGCACGTTACGGCGATGCCAGCCGCCGCCATGGCCGCATTTCCCAGCGTAAGGCGGTGACGCCGTCGTGCATCATTGGTATGGACCGCCAGCATGATGGCTGCATGGAATTGCCAAAAGCCAAGCAGCAGGGCGACGAGAGTTACGAGGCCGACGGTGTTGTGGCCGCCGAGCACAGGGTCCGCGGCGTAGTAGACGGGTGCGATGTGCAGTGTGCAAGCCGTTGCTGCGAAGACCGTGGCGCGGAATAGGTGGGCGCGGCGTGGGTCGACGGCTGCTGGGAGCCGGACGATGGCCATGAGCCACAGAGTCAGCGCTGGCACAATGAGCATCAGCCGAAGACTTCCTCGAGCCCGCTGGAGCCGCCACGTTCATCGCGTCCTTTGCCGCTGATGCGGGTAGAGAGTAGGTAGGCCAGGAATTCGGCGGACTGTTCGGCATCGTCATCGAAGCTAAAGCGGCCCATGATTTTGCGCGGCTGGGTGGGGAACGTTTCGCTGAATCCTTTGATGGTGATGCCGGTTGCGGTTTCCTCGTGGTTCAGAAGCAGGTGGCTGAATTCATGGAGGATGTTGTGCTGCCGGTGCAGCGTCGACAGATTGGGGGCGTAGTAGACGACTTTGAGGTTGCCGCAATCCGCGGTGAACGCGGGCACGTCGTGCTGATCGACAGGCATTTCCTGCACCGTAATGGTGATGCCGCGCAGCGCCTCGATGGCCTTCCTGATGGTTTCCACGGAGACGTTGCCGCCAAGGATCAGTGCCTTGTTGGCTTGGTTTGCGGCTCGGCGGGCGTCACGAATGCTCATGGTTCGGCTGATTCGCTGGTGTCATTACGTTTACTGGACCGATGTCGTCGAGGCGGTAGCCGTTGGGGTAGAGGCTGGATCCTGCGTTGCCCGGTATGAAGTGCGGCTCCGTGCTGAGTGGGCGGAGGCGGTGGATGGCGTTGCGTGACTGGAGCACCTTGTTCAGGGTTGCTTTGCTCAGTCTGGTGGCGCGGGGGAGGCCGAGGGCGTCGGTGAGACGGCCGTCGTCGAACATGGCGGAGAGCATTGGTCTGACCAGTGGCCTGGCTGGGCCGGGGAGTCTGGATTTCAGGACTTGAACGGTGCTTGCCATGAGCTGAGCGCCAGCGGGGGAGTAGGCGATGTTGTCGTACTCGTAGCTGTCGAAGAATGTCTCTGCCTCCTGGAGCGAAGTGGGGAAGCTGGTGATGTTCATACGGGCGCCGAGCTCGCTGTAGAAGCGGGTTGCTGCGGTTTCCTCCGCCAGTGTTGGTGCCCGCCAGGCGTGTGTGCGGGCCCAGCGGATGGGGACGACGAGGAGGGTGAGCAGGACGTAGAGGAAGTCGTCTTGGCTGCCGGGGACGTGGCGGTGGGCATGGTTGAGGAGGCGGATCATGTGGCGGCCGCGGTCGCTGTTCAGGCCGCTGGTGATGAGCTCATAGGTGACGATGGCGGTGTCGTAGGAGCGTTTCATGGGGCGTTCGATGATCTCGCCATTTAGCTGCAGGGTTGCGGCTATGCTCGGGACGGCGAAGTTGCGGTAGTAGGCAAGGAAGAAGCCGAGTTCGATGTCAGCGGCGAGATCGAAGAGGACCATCTGGCGGTAGGTGGCTTTCCAGTCGTTGGGGGCGGCCTCTGTCTGGCGGCGGGCGGACTCGGTACGACTACGGTTCATGCGCATTCGAGACCACCCTTCGCTACTGGTGCCAAGTGGCTCGGTGACGTTTGCGGTCATTAAGAGTAGTTGGCTCATTCCATCCTAGAACTCCTTAAAGCTGGCGGCCATACAGCGAGTCGAAACACTAGGTGAGGGACTACCCCGACTGTCGCGAATCCGCCGCCTGCACCCGATGCGGCGACCATAAGGGGGTCCAACAAATAATAAGGTGAGTATTCGAGCCAGCTAGCAGAAGGATTCAGATGGGTAAGGGAAACAGAAACAAGAAAGGCCGCAGGGGCGGGGCTGAAAAAGCTCCGATTGAGATGCTGTTCAAGGCATTCTTAGCAGTGGAGGACTTGTACGGGACGGAAACAAAATGTGTTGAGGCGTGTGTCATGCTTTACGGTATTGCGAAGCACCTAGGCTACGACCTCAAGCCGCGAGCCGTATCCGTGGGCGTACACGACTTCACCTCAGGTGTGTCGGTCGTCCTAGGCAAAAAAATCCTGGAAGGCATGAGTCCTGAGGCGCAAGCTGCTGCCGTGGGCGTCCTAGACGGGGATGAAAATCTTGGGCACGTCATATTGACGATGGACGATCCGGCGTACCTTCTGGACCCGAACATCAGCCAAGTGAAGAAACTTGGGGCCAACGTTTCGGGCATCTGCCGACCGATCAGGGTCACCGAGGGGATCTATGGATGGGAGCTCAAAGAAGAATGCTTTTCCATCGACTACGAACTCAATGGAAGCAGCAAGCTTCTCACGAATTTCTACGAACTGGCCGAGCTCGATGACGCCCATCATCGAGAAACAGCTGGATGGCTTCGCAGTGGAATGCGTCTGGCTCGCAATCCAACTAGTTAGAACTGGCTGTGCCAAGCATGCCGCTGGCGACTTACATGCCCGTTTCGTCGGTACCGTTTGCTGCACCAGTGGGGCCGGGGCCATCGAGGTGTTCTCATCAAGTATCATAGGCGAATGCACACCATCAGCGGAGGCGTCGGGGCTCCGGAGCCTGCTCACATTCCGTCACCGACGACAGACAGTTTGAGTATTCCGAAGATCCCGGATGCACTGATGACAGCCCTTGCCGGTGACTATCGCTCGCAGCACTCTTTCCCCTGGTCGCGTAAACCATGGATGGAGAAGATGCACGACCTGCCAGAGGTGCTGAGTCTGCTGGTGACCATGCCCGATCGCATCGACCGGCACCATGTCGCACAAACAGTCTCCACAGAGCTGGCCGCCGACCGGGTGATGTCAGGATTCATAGCAGCCATGGTATGGGGTTGGGGTGACGCGGGTGGGCGGGGCGCCGTGCGGACCCGCTGGGTACTCACAGGGGTCAACGGACGCGGCGAAGTGGTTTCTGCACTGCCGGTGGACCCGACGGTCAATGGAAGGCTCCTACAAGGTGCGGAGGCGGTCCGTGAGCATGGCCCAGTGGAAGGCTTCCGGACGATGAACAATGAGGCGCGTATCAAGCACCTTGGGCCCTCGTACTTTACGAAATGGCTGTACTTCACCTCCGCAGACGCCGGAGTTGAAAGTCGCAAGACTGCTCCGATCCTTGATGACAGGATCATTGAGTGGTTGGCGCAAAATGCTGGCGTTCAGCTCGACATCGGCTCAACCTCGGCATACACCGATTACCTGCGGCTGCTTTCGGCGTGGGGTGCGGAGTTCGGGCGTACGCCGGTGCAAGTAGAGACAGAGGTGTTTAGGCTGGCGACTGGTCGAGGCTGATTATCCGTGCTCTTTGATCGAATGAAGGGACAGCGATCCTAAGAAGAGTGCATCGCCAGTGGCTCAGTCGGATGAGACCTTCGACCCGGTTGATCAGCTTCGTCCAAGAGTTCGGTACCGCGGCAGAGGGCGCCCGTCGGAGGTGACGCGGGATCCTTGGTAGTGTCAGTGGTCGTCCGTAGCTTGGAATAAACAAATAGTTCAGTACCTAGTCGCACACCAGTGCGGAGGGGAGTCGTTCAAGTATGACATTGCCTGATTTTGCCTTCGCGCCGATCGATTACAACTACACCGCCGCGGACACGCCTGGGCTATTCACTGATGGCGCTGGAAGTAACGGTTGATGGTACGCCGGGCGCAGAACAAGCACCTTGTCAAGGTCGTCTACTTTGACGAAGAGTCCGTGTCCGACCTGCTGGATATCTCCGCCGGCGGGAAAGAGACGAGTTCCAAAGACCAAACAAAGGAACGCACCGCCGAGGTGGAAGCGAATGCTAGCGCCAAGGCTGCCGCGAAGTTCAATTGGTTGCCATTCTTCGGGGGCTCCATGGAAGCAGGCGCAGCTGCCAGTGCTTCCGCGCTTGGACGGAGCATTCTCAATAGGACGCTGTCGAACACGATCCTGACCGACTACCTAGGCAAGCTCAAAGACCTGAAGGGTATCGAACGGCTGATAGGCATGAAAGTCACTGCCAGTAAGGACTCGGCTGCTTGGATGAAGATGTACACGCCGTACATGGCAATGATGAAGACGGACGATCTGCCAGTGAATCTCGCAGCGCTGGACCATGCACTCGAATCGGCGAAGGGATATTACGAACTAATCGCCGAAGGCGGCGAGGGCGAGAGCTGCATCCTGCGTTTCAATATCCAAGCTTTCCGGAACAACTACGGTCTTGTCGACCTCGGGCGCATGAACCTTGTATTTCATGGAGTGCGTGTCGGGCGGGCATCGGTGTCTAGCCTGACCATGCAGGCAGAGATGTCGCCAGATTCCAGCCCGGAGATAACCGCACACCAGATTGTCCACGGGGAAGAAGCATCGCCTCGAGAAGTACAGCTCGAAGTGTACGACGTACTCCTAGCCGGAGTTGAGTATGACGGGTGAAACGGAGAAGGTCACGGCCTACTATGGACCTCTCTCGTGGTTCGAAGATGCAGTTGATGAGAGCGAAGACGAGGGGTTACTTGAGGCAGTCTTTGACTATGATGAGAGTCGTCGTGAGTTGCGGATCGTTCAAGACGGCGTGGAGCGAACTGACCCCGAGGTGATCGAGCGCCCGGAGCGGCTCGTTGCCAAGTCGGGTGACTATGCCAGTCTCAATGAGCATGTTATTTCCAACTTTCCGGGTTTGATCCGTTCTCTCAACCCAATTGAGCTTCACCTTCACAACCCACCCGAACAAGTACGAGCTCACCTTGAGCGAACCTTCCCGTCGATGTTCTCTGTGGAGCGGTATAAGTATCCAACGGCGACCCGTGCAACTCTTGTCGAGTTCCGGGACGGATTCGCAGGACACCTTGTCGGGCAGGAGGAAGTGAAGGACTCACTTCTGGCAGCGCTGTACCCCCCTTACTCGGGCCAGCCGAAATAAGCCGGTGGTGATCATGTTTTATGGTCCATCTGGCGTCGGTAAGACTGAGACAGCCCATTTTATCAACGACTTACTCGGCGGTGAGTTGATGCGTAAGCAGTTCTCGATGTTCCATAGCGAGAACTTCGCCTCCTATCTCTTTGGTGGTCGGCATTCCGAGTCATCTTTCGCTCGAGACCTTCTCGATCGAGAATCCGGTGTTATTCTCATCGATGAGTTTGATAAGGCTGCAGCCGTGTTCCATAGCGCGTTTTATCAGTTCTTCGACGGTGGTGTATTCGAAGATAAGAATTATCGCGTTGACGTTGGGCGATCTCTCATCATTTGTACCTCCAATTATGGGTCAGATCGGGAAATTCGAGATGCGCTTGGTGACGCACTCTACTCACGGTTCGATGCATTGATTCCTTTTCAACCGCTCTCGGCGGACGAGGTTCGCACCGTCATTAATCAACTAGTAGATCGACGCATGCGTGAACTTGACGATGATGAGCAGGCTGTACTGGACGCTTTAGACATCAAAGAACGCCTGGAACCACTCGTGCAGAACGCTGCCAATGTTCGTCGTCTCGGTAAGGTGACGAGCGAAGTGATCTCAATGATGTTGGTCGAATCGCTTCTTGCGGACAATGCGACAGACTTGAATGGAAAAGAAATGTCAACAGAAGAGGGTGGCGAATGAGTGGCCTAAGCGTGGCTCACAGGATGTATCTCGAAGCAGTGCTCGACATGACGGGTGGATACGTTCTAGATTTCTCGAATGCCTCTTTTGCCAACTTCTTTCGTGAACTTAACATCGATATCTACGACATCGAGCGATACCCAGGATTCGGGGATTCGAAAGCCAATAGAATCCGGGCACTATGGAAGGGTGGGTCTGAGGTTGAAATCTCTGCCTCCCTCCACGCTCTCGCCGAGTACCTAGATGCCCGAAAGGCAGCCGGGGTGTCTTACGCCGACATCACGGACGAGCAGGTCGAACGGATTCGTACGATCTCACAAAGCCTTATGCGCACGACGCCGGAAGAAAGAGCAACCTCTCCGGCAAACGATGCACACGCGACATTCACTACCGAAGCGACACTTGCAGCCAACAAGATTCAAATCGAAATCCATGAGGACATTTATAACCACATCGACCAGTATTTGGCCAATGGGGACTACTTTCATGCAGTAGAAGAGTCTTACAAACTTGTGCGAGAGAGCCTTCGGGAGAAGACCGGAAGCGAGAAAGCGACTGACGCGTTTTCCGCGTCGAACCAGGAGAAGATCTTCGGCCATGCACCTCAGAGTGCTGCTGAGAAGGACTTCTACGATGGCGTCAAGTACCTCAACATGTCGATACAATTTCTGCGAAATGAGAAGGCACACACGCCGGCAGCACCGCTTGAGCCGAATCTAGCTCTTCACTACATCTCAGTCGCAAGCCTTGCCTATGATTTGATCACGCGCTATGTGAGCGATGACGTGGTCCAGAAGACCGAGGAGCTCATCAGCGCCAAGCGTCGGAGTCTTTCCGCTTCTGCCTTCTATCGTTTGTTTAAGGGCGGCAAATGGCTGGAGAGTATCGATTTGCCGGATGACCTGAACTCGTTGTCGGTGCGTAAGGTGCTGAAGAAGAAGTGGCTTGCCGAGGTCGACTTCACCAGAAGCTATGATCACAGCAACATTATGGTGATGAGGCTCGAGGTTGTCGCCGATGCACTAACGAAGGCTGACTTAGACCATCTGCTTGAGCTTCCTACGGTCGACGCCCATGGTAATGATCAAGAAGCAGGCATGCTGCCTTTTTTGGAATATATGCAGCAGCAATTTCCGGAGAAGATGTCAAACAAGTCTACGACCTGGATCGAAGACAAGCTTCGCGAAAATGAGACGTGATTGAGACGCGACGCTAATCCACTGCATGCGGGGAACACCAACTAGCATCGCAACTAAGCGATCGAATCCATCGTTTGAGCCACGCTCGATGAGGCATACTTGGGAGCTGGGGAGCCTGACCACGAAACATGGTTCCGTGAATATTTAGGGGGAAATATGTGCGAATTTACGCCTGCTTGTAAGACTGGAGCACACAGCCGGGGCGGAATATGCAGGGTGACCGGAAGGCAAGGGAATACGTCCTTTCATTCAACCAACCCTGTCCCGCAGAGCTTTTCCTCTCCCGTAGTCGACATGAGTCCTCCCAGTGTTTCCACACCACCAGGTGTCCAACCCAGCACACCGACTCAACCAAGTCCGGCCTCAACGCCGATGAGCTCAACGCCGATGAACTCAACGCAAAGGAACCTGGCGATCCTCAAGGAACGCCTATCTGATCCTGGGGCGGATCTTTTGTGCTCCTGGCTCTTTGAGCCAGACTCTGTCTTTTCAACCGCTGCCGATCAACTTCTCCAGGCGGCAAACGAGAACGGTTATAGAGATCGGGTCAAGAGTCACTGGCTATGCGAGCTTCTGTGGAATGCGGCCGACTTCTTGAGTGGTGCCCAAGTAGGTGAGCTCGTATCAGTAACGATTGAGGAGATGTGCAGAAAGGCAAGCATGCCCCCGTTCGCAGCGAAAGTCATCGCTCGATGCGCGTCAAAGCTCATCGTTGACTCATCACCCGCGTCACCTGAGCAGATTGCCAAATTCCTGAGAGTACTTGTTGTTCTTATTTGTCCCGACGCCAACAACTGCGAGTATGGGTGCAAAGCGATAGACTTCCTGCTTGCGCCTGGAATCGAGGCAACCCTACGGGATTTTGCAACGATTGAACCGTCCCGGGTTTGATTCCGCTTGTCTTTTTTGAGAAAGCTTGTAAGTCTGCCTGTTCTGCCTCGTATCCCATGAGTTGCGAGACCCTCCCGAGCTGTGGACCAGCCGAGCAGTCTTGGGCGAATCAGGAGTAGAATGGCGTGCACAGCATTGATGACAGATTGGCTGTGCTCAGGGCCGCGCAGCCGGCGGGCAGGAGTTACCACCGAGTCATACAGAACTCATACTTTTGAAGGCAGAGCACCCACTATTTAGTACCTTGCATTGTTGCAATCTCATCATGCAGAAAGAGGCCAAAAGAGCCTATTGGCAGCGAAAAACCGACCCGTGGCATGACAGCGGGGGTCCTCGGTTCGAATCCGACAGGGGGCCCAGAAAGTCCGGAATCTATCGGTTCTCGAAAGTAGGAATGGCCCCGAAAGGGCCATTTTTGCCTAACTCATACTTCTGGGTCATCCTTTTCATCATTTTCTTTCAGTTGGGGCTGTCGTGTCCCCTCCGCTGATCCGGTAAGGACGCGGTCTCCGATTCCTGACCCTCGGTACTTTTTTCCTGTGTCCTTTCATGTCCATTGATGTGCCGTCACTTAGGATTTTGTTCTGCGCCCGGCCCGTTCTGCGAAGGCGTCCAGCGCCTCGATCATTTCCGGGGCCCTCCAGAACCGGCCCTGCTTGAATTTGTCGACGCTGACGACGATACCGGCAGATTCCAGCGAGTCCATGGCACGTTTGCTGCGCATGTAGTCCAGTCCTAGGCGGCCCTGAATTGTCGCTGCATTCACCACCGGTTGTCTGGCTAATAAATCCAAGACTTTCCAAACGGCCGCATCACTGCGGGCGGTGATTTTCTCGCGCCAGGAACTGGTTATCGTTGAAACGTCGCCAGCCAAAGTGGTGCCATTCTCAATGGCCAGAAAAGCGGCTTCCGAGCATTGCTCGATGATCGCATCCGGATCGCCTTCACGGTAGAGCGTCAGGGCCTGATGGTAACCCTTGACGTTGGCCAACAATCCTGCGGATACAGGAACGGTGACTCGTGAAGCCACGCGACGGTGCTTGAGCATCGAGTGCAAGAGCGCCCGTCCCGTTCGTCCGTTGCCATCGGTAAACGGGTGGATGGTCTCGAATTGGGCGTGGCAGATGGCGGCCTGGACCATGACAGGGAGGTCGGGGCGCCGTGCATAGGCCATGACGTCATCCATAAGCTCGGGTACACGTTCGAACTTCGGTGGAACGAAGGTTGCTCCAACGGGTGAAACGACACTAGTGCCGATCCAGACCTGCTGCTGCCGCCATCGCCCCGCCACGTCCTCATCCGGGGTTCCGTCCATGAGTGCTTCATGCATGCGCAGGACACTGGCAGTGTTCATTTCATCTGCAGAGGCGAGCGCCGCCTCCATGGCCCGTACATTGCGAACGACGAGTGTCGCGTTGGCTTTTTCGGTGGATACCAGTTCCGCTTCCCCAAGACTGCGCGCGCTGGCCGTAAGGTTTTCGATTCGTGACGATGCAGCAGATTCGCTACGGAGCAGCAGCGGTGCGAAGGGGGCCAGATGCTGGCCGTAGCGCTCATCGAACCGAGCAATGGCCACGGCTGATTCTTCGGCTAAGGGTTCGCGATGTAATAACTTATGGTTTTGGTTAGTTTCCCGTTAAACTTGTGCCATGGTTGACCTCACTGAGCATGCTGAATCCACAGCCCGTAGATATGCGGCCCTCCGGACTCACCTGAACGA
>NZ_JAFMPX010000058.1 GCF_017353415.1 Arthrobacter sp. E3 | reverse complement strand
CACCCTCGCCGTTGCTTCCATAAACATATTCTATAAGAAGGCACTGACATCCAACCCTACCGAACACCGAATGTGCACAACCAAACACCCAACCCCACCCTGTGCAGGAAACAACACACCAACACGCCGAAACGTACCCGTTTCACACCGTTGCACTGAAGATGCCACTTCACCTGCCACCTCACCTGCGGAAGGAAATCAGCCTAGATCAAGTAGCAATTCACGGTAGAAAACAACCCCCGAGCCGAGGGAGCTGATGCGGACGCGTTCATTGACGGCATGCAGGCTGGCCCTATCGGAGGCATCCATCAAGAGCGGGGAGAACCGATACACTGCCGGGCAAATAGCGGTGAAGTACCGTGAGTCTGTGACGCCAGTCTGGACGTACGGTGTCACCACCGCCTCAGGATACGAGGCAGCCACGGAGCGGGTCAGCAACGCAAATTGCTCATTGCCAAAGGATGATGCGGGTGATGGGTCGTGGCCTGCTTGGATGGTCAGCTGAACCATGGGGTCATCAATAATCGTGCGCACCTGCTCCACGGCCGACTCAACACTCTCCCCCACAGCAATGCGAATATTGGCATTGGCACGCGCCGCAGAGGCAAGCACGTTCGTGGCCTTACTGCCCTCCAACATGGTCACCGCAACCGTGGTCCGTGTCAGCGCACGCGTTTCATCACCGAGCACGCCAAAAATCTGCGTCAGCAGGCCTTTGAACGCCCACATGTTCTCCGTAACGAGCCGCAGCCCAAAACTACTGCGCACGCCAATCCGGCGAGTCATCTCCACGATGGCCGCTGGCATCGAGGCCGGAAACGGACTCTCTTCCAACGCGACTATGGCCTGAGCCAGCCGGGCGGTGGCACCCATCCGCGGCGGCGTGGAGGCGTGTCCACCAGCAGCCCGTACAAGCAGTTCCAGATCCAAAACACCCTTCTCGGCCACACCGATGACCGCGGCCGGGGCCTTCAGCCCTGGAAACGCCTCGGTGGCCACCGCGCCCCCCTCATCGAGCACCAGCCAAGGCCTGACACCATTTTTAGTCAGTAATTTCACTGCTGCAGCCGCGCTGTCCCCGGCCGTTTCCTCGTTGTTGCCGAATGAAAGGTAGACGTCATGGCTCGGGGCGAAACCTTCGTTAAGCAGCGATTCAACGGCTGACATGATGACCACAAGGGAGCCTTTGTCGTCCAAAGCACCGCGCCCCCACACGTAGCCGCCCTCTTGGTGACCAGAAAACGGCGGGTGGGCCCAAGCGTCCCGAGAATCCACAGGTACGACGTCGTAGTGCGCCATCAACACGACCGGCATGGCCGTGGGGTCAGGCCCCCGGCCCGCCCATTTAAACAGCAGCGCATGGCCGTTGACCAACTGCCGATCCAGCTGCTTGTGTACAGCCGGATACATCCGCTGCAGCGCATCGATGAAGCCAGTGAACTGATCCAGTTCGATCCTGTCCCTAGCTTGTGAAAACACTGTGCGGTAGCCAATGAGCTCGCTCAACCGGTCTGCAGCGGGCTGGGCATGCTCAGCCCCCGCAAACTGCGCGTCCCCGTCATCACCACCTTCACCTACCCGAGCTCCTGCCCCCGCCCGGTACGCACGCGCACCCATGAAGGCCGCGGCACCGGCGGCACCCGCTGTCAACGCTGCCGCCACCGCACGACTGATGGGCTTGGCTGGTCGTGTAGGCATGTCAGGGATTCTATGCCACACATCTGTGAGCTCACCGGCGTTCACACAAGTCTCAGCGTGACGCAGGAGGTAGGATGTCCTCATGACTGATGCTCCGTACCGCCTCGCCCGTGTCCGCCCTCTTGACGCCGCGCAGGCACCGTTGCCTGAGCAATTCTTTGTACGCAACGACGCCGTTGACTTCGACAGCACCGATGGCCGCATCTGGCAACTCGTCGAAACGCCCTTCCCGGCATCGCCCGCCAACCAAAACAGCACTTTCCGGGAGGCCTGGACCCTGGGTGCCACTGTCACCGAGGACCAGTTCCGCTTCCTGGCACCCTGCGCCCCCGTCAACGTCTTCGGCATGGCACACAACACCGGCGCTCCCGGCCGCGCACTCCCGCCGCAGGCGTTCCACAAGGCTGCCAGTTCGGTCATCGGTCCCGGCGACGCCATCGTTCTCGGACCCAACACGGGCTACGTCGATCCCGAAGCCGAGCTGACTGCCATCATCGGCCAGCCCACCCGAAACCTCACACTGGAGAACGCCCGGGACTGTCTCTTGGGCTTCACCATTGGCAACGACGTCTCCGACCGCGACGCGCAAAAATCCGACGAACTGTGGATCAGCGCGAAAAGTCCGGATACCTTCACCCCGCTCGGCCCCTGGATCGTCGTCGGCCTTAAGGACGACGGCGTGCCCATCAGCATCGTCCATAACGGCACTGAGTTGTCCCCCGCCACAAGCGACGACAACGGATGGGGCGTGGATGAAGTGCTGGTCTACTTGAGCAGTTTCATGACGCTGCAGCCAGGGGATGCCATTCTCACCGGATTCCCGGCGGAGTGCCGTCGAATCGCCGCAGGAGATGAAGTCACCTGCCGCATTGGCGGCATTGGCGAACTGCACAACCCTGTGATTTCCGGCCCGTAGTTACGCGCTGCAAGCTCAAACAGCAGTGCTGCCCTAAGTGCTGACCGTGGTGCAGCCCTGCGCGCAAGCTGGCATGCCCGCTTTCGCCTCGACAGAAATCCACAGGAAACTCCCATGGTGCGTTTTGCGTGTTGTGAACTTTGGATGGCAGGGTTGGTTACCTATGGCAACCGCAGCATCCCCGGAACCAACTTCCGCGGCCCACACTCCCAGCGCAGCGGGCAACGGAATCCTTGCCGTGCCCGTTCAGTGGTTGCGCCGCCACCCCGTGCTTGCTGCGCAACTGCGCGGGTTCGCCGTCGTCGCCGTTATTTGCACCGTCATTTCAATGCTAATTTTCGCCAGCCTGCGCCCTTTGACGGGGACCCAATGGGCCAATGCCATCTCGCTCATTCTGTGTTCGGTGCTCAACACCGACTTGAACCGCAGGATGAGCTTTGGCATTCGCAGCAGTCATCTTTGGTGGCGGGACCAGCGGCGCGGACTCTGGGTCATGCTGCTGGCTTTGACCATGACCAGCGGCAGCCTCCTTCTCCTGCATCAGGTGTTGCCCGACGCATCGATGGCACTCGAGCTCTCGGTCATCGTTTTGGGCAATGTGGCCTCGGCCGTGACGCGCTTCCTGCTGCTGCGCTACTGGATCTTCCGGCGCCTGCGTCGTACCAGCACGCCCGTTGCGGTACATTGAGCCGCCTCTGCAGCGGTCATGATGAGAGAACTGTCATCTTCATTTCATGTGGATCGGCGCTTTAATGGGGCATGGTAGAGGAATGCACGTCCCGCGCTTCATCATTCTCTCCTTCATTGGCCTCCTGCTGGCCAGTATCTTGACCGCCACGGCACTGCTGGCGTCCGGCTCCGAACCGGAACTTGGCGATTCCATAGTTGTCACGCCGCTACCGGTGCCGGGCCCGGCTTTGAATCCATCCAGTACCCGTTTGCCAAAGACCACAGCACTCAAAACTGTCGAGCCAGGTGCCGTCCCGGTCCCACCGTGTGTAGTCGTCGCCGGGTCCGACGACGATTGCGCAGACGACGATGTCGACGACTTGGACGAGCCGGACGAGCCCGACGACCCGGACGACGACGTCAATGACTATGACTCTTCCAACAACAGATACCGCTACGGATACAAGCAGTACTATGACCAACGCTAAGGGAAGCCGCCGCGCGCTGAGCGCCCGGGGTCGCATCATCGGGGCCATGGTGGTGTTGCTGGCAGCCGCCTTCAGTGCCTCTCTCATGTGGTCAGCGCAGGTACTTTCGTCCAAGACCGACGCGCTGGTGGCCGACCGGCTGACCCACGCCGCTGACAGTTTCCGCGCCTTCTCCGTCTCCCCTTCGGGCCGCTATCAGCACACCGTGGATGAACTCCTGACCCGGTACATGCAGGACACAGCCACGTATCCGATGGAAACCCAGTTTTCACTTTTGGATGGGGCACCCCACCGCCGCACCCAGGCGGATCCTCCCGTCCGCCTGGATTTGGATGCGGAATTCATGGCCCGTCTTGCGCACCATTCCGCCCCCACCCACGGAACGTTGCAAACGGCTGCCGGCGAAGCCGCATACGCGGCAATACCCGTCAGCGTTGTGGGGGACTCGCATTCCGGTACGCTCGTTTACGTCCAGTTCCGCAGCGCCCTGTCCCAACCCCTGTACAGTTCCCTGGGTATCTTCGCCGTCGCGAGCGTGTTGGCCCTGGTGGGTGCCGCACTGGCCGCCTGGTTCATCGCCGGCCGTGTCCTTTCCCCTGTTCGGCTGGTGCGCGAAGCAGCAGAGTCCATCACCGAAACTGACCTACGCCGCAGAATCGAGGTGGTGGGCCGTGACGACGTCGCAGCTTTGGCCAGCACTTTCAACCGGATGCTGGATCGATTGGAAACTGCCTTCACCACCCAGCAACAATTTGTCGACGACGCCGGACACGAACTGCGCACACCCATCACCGTGGTGCGTGGGCAGTTGGAGATGATGGGAGATTCCCCCGAAGAGCGCAACGAGACCATAGCCCTTGTCACCGATGAACTGGACCGGATGAGCAGGATCGTCAACGACCTGCTGCTGCTGGCGAAAGCCGAACAGCCGGACTTCATTGTCCGCGAAGAGGTGGAAGTCATGGACCTTCTCGTCGATACCTTGGCAAAGGCGCGCATGCTGGGTCCGCAGCATTGGGTACTCGACGAGCTCGCTGAAGGTCCGGTGCTGGCGGACGGGCAGCGGCTGACTCAGGCGCTCATGCAGTTGGCCACCAATGCGGCTGCGCACACTCCTCCGGACGGAACCATTGGGATGGGATCACGCATTTTGGCGGACTCGTTGGTCTTGTGGGTGCGGGACACCGGCTCCGGCATGAGCGAGGCGGAGCAGGAAGGCATCTTCGAACGATTCCGCCGCGGCACCGCGCGCCGCACTTCCCCAGGCGCCGGACTCGGGCTGTCCATTGTAAACTCCATTGTGGACGCACACGGCGGCAAGGTGCGTGTGCAAAGCATCAAGGGTGCCGGCAGCACCTTTGAAATTTCCCTGCCGCTGCTCCGTCCGGAAGGCTTGGATGAGTCCGGCCAGCCATGATGACAACCACTCGGCAGGAAGACCCACCATGAATCGCATCCTGATTGTCGAAGACGAGGAACGCATCGCCACCTTTGTGCAAAAGGGCCTCAACAGCAAGGGCTTTGTCACGAAGGTGGTCGGCGACGGCCAGTCCGCCTATGAAGAAGCCTCGTCCAGATCCCACGACCTGCTCATCCTCGACATCGGACTGCCTGACGTGGACGGACTGACGGTTCTTCACCGCTTGCGCGAGGAACGCGTGGATATCCCCGTGATCATCCTCTCAGCTCGCAGCTCCGTCAATGACAAGGTCGCCGGGCTGGTTGGTGGTGCCGACGACTACTTGCCGAAGCCCTTCGCCTTTGAAGAACTGCTCGCCAGGGTGCGGTTGCGTCTGCGCAGTCATGTCCTGGAGGACCAGAGCATCCTTAAGGCAGGCGGCCTCAGCCTTGACCTGCGCACACGCAGGGCCTTGGTCGACGGCGTGCCCAAGGACCTCAGCGCCCGCGAGTTCGCGCTTGCCGAGACCCTGTGCCGCCATCGGGACCAAGTGCTGTCCCGGGAACAGCTCCTCTCCCAGGTCTGGGGCTTTGACTTTGACCCCGGCTCCAACGTGGTAGATGTGTACATCCGCTACCTGCGGAAAAAGTTGGGTGCCGAACGCATCGAGACGGTCCGCGGCATGGGATACCGGATGCGCACCAACTAAGCCACATGAGAGTGCTCTCATGTGCATCTCCTTTTCGTCTCATATGAGTGCGAAAGAGTGAAAGCAAGCAAACTTCACTCGAACATAAGGAGAACCATGTTAGCCCTCTGGGTGGCAATGGCCGCAAACTTGATCTGCATCATCTCGCTCGTCTATGCCGTGTACTTCCCCCGCTACCACCGCCGCGACTTGGCGCTGGCCTATGTGTGCTTGAACGTGGGCATCATGATGGTGACAATACTGCTTACCGGCAGCGCCGTTGGCGTGGGCTTGGGCTTGGGACTGTTCGGCGTACTTTCCATCATCCGGCTTCGCTCGGACACCCTCACCCAAGGTGAAATCGGCTACTACTTTGCCGCTCTGGTACTGGGGCTCCTCAACGGCCTGCACCCGGACCCCGCCTGGCTGGCTCCTGTCCTGTCCGTAGTCCTGGTCGCCACTTTGTACGTTGCCGACCACCCGAGGATCTCTCCCAGTACCCGCCGTCAGACCATCACCTTGGACCGCGGCTACGCCAACGAAGCAGAATTGAAGCAGGCCCTGGAAACACTGCTCGATGCCAAAGTCATGCGCATTGAAGTTGTGGCCCTGGACATGGTCCGTGACCTGACCATCGCTGACGTTCGTTACAAGAGCGCTTCAGCCAAGGTGCCCAAGCAGTTCCGGGACATTTTTTCCCGCCAGCAACAAGACGAGATCAACTCGCTCATCGCCGCGCCGCACCCCGGCGCCTCCTCTGCCTACCCATCATCTTCGGCCTACCCGACGGCGCCGGTCAACGCACCCACCCAGGCACCGTTGAGCGCTGAATCCACTTATGACTACAGCGGAACACGTTCATGAGACAGCAACACCACAACGCTCGCGTGAGCTGCGCCGATGTGCTGGAGAGCAGTCTGGAGCGCCGGGGGCCGATCAGCTTGGCAGAAGTCAATGAGGAGGCCGCGCTGCAGCGCCGCGTTGACAAGAAGTTCCTCCTGACCGCGGAAGAGCTGGCCGCCCTGATCGACCGGCTGGATGATGACTTTCGAGTTATGGACATTGATGGCAGGCGGGTTTTCGGCTACAGCTCCACGTACTTTGACACACCCGACTTCGACCAGTTCCGGGCACACCGGCAGGGACGGCGGCGTCGCTACAAGGTCCGCAGCCGCACCTACCTCGACTCGGGGCTGTGCATGTTTGAAACGAAGTTGAAGGGGCTGCGCGGGGAGACGGACAAACACCGCATCCGCTACCCCTTGGAGGACCGGAACCGCATGAACGCTGATGCGCGCAATTTCCTGAGCGAGCTTTTGGACACCCAGTATGGCCTTCCCATGCCTGCGCTGGAACCTGTCATGGCTATTGACTACCACCGTGGCACCCTGGTCAACCCCATCAGTCAGGAGCGCCTCACCCTCGATGTGCAGCTGTTGTGCCGTGACCGCAGCCAGGAAATGGCCGGTCCCGACATGGTGGTGGTGGAGACAAAGTCCGCCGACGGCCGCGGCGTCGCGGACAGGGTCTTGGCGGAGATGGGCATTCGGGACGTGAGCATGAGCAAGTACTGCGTGGGCATCGCCATGTTGCACCCGAAGCTGCCGGCCAACCGTTGGAGCAGGCTGCTGCGGGAAAACTTCTCCTGGCAGCGTGTTGCCGTCCCCGGCCAGCGCACAGCTCAGACTCTGACAGCCTGAGCGCCTGAGTAGCTGAAAGCTACAAACCACAACGCCCGGGAAGGGTCAGCGTCCTAGTGCCTTGACCCTTTCCACGGCCGCCACCAGTTCGTCGGCAGCGGTATCCAAGGCAGTGGCGCCTGTATCGGCGCCGAAACTAAAGCGCAACGCCGTTTGTGCCACGGAACGTTCAATCCCCATGGCCGTGAGCACTTCCGAAGGTTCGTCCGAGCCAGCCGCACAGGCTGAGCCGGAGGAACAGATGATGCTTCGCCGTTCCAGTTCCAGGAGCACTGATTCCCCGCTGGTGCCGGGCAGGCAAAATGAAGCACTCCCCGGTAGACGCCGCACTGGGTGGCCTGTCAGCACAGCGCCCGGGACCCTTTCCAGGACCTGGCCAATGAAGCGGTCACGCACTTCGGCAGTTCTGATGGATCCGGCAGCCCTGCCCGCCGCTGACAGGTTCAATGCCGTGGCCAGTGCGACGGCGAACGCCACGTTTTCGGTGCCGGAGCGGGTTCCGCGTTCCTGACCACCGCCATGCACGAGGGGCTCGCACGGCACACCGCCGCGCAAGTATAGCAATCCCACACCCTTGGGCGCTCCCAGCTTGTGCCCCGATACGGCCAGCGAATCCACGCCCAGTTCGCGCACATCCAGACTCAGCCAACCGGCAGCCTGTACGGCGTCGGTGTGGAACGGAACTCCCATGTCGGAGGCCACGGCGGCCAACGCCGGAATGTCTTGGACCGTGCCCACCTCGTTGTTGGCGTACATGATGGCCGCCACGGCAACATCGGATCCCCGCACCTCAGGGGAACCTGCCTCGCTCCCATCGCCACTTGCTCCGCGCCCGTCCCCAGCGGCCCTACTTAGGGGGTGCCCGGCGTCGTGCCCGGGATGCGCTGGATGCCCTGAACACTCGGGATGCCCGGCGAGGACGGCGGCGAAGGCCTGTGGATCGACGAGCCCTTGGGCGTCCACCGGCACTACATCGAGGACAAATCCGTGGATGCGGCGCAGGTAGTCGGCAGAATCGGCGATGGCCGGATGTTCAGTGGCGCTGATCACCACGCGGTTGCAGCGGGGATCGGCTGCACGCCGGGCCAGGGCGATCCCCTTCAGCGCCAGGTTGTCCGCCTCGGTGCCGCCGGAGGTGAAGGTCAGTTCCTCGGCATGGCAGCCCAGCACAGCTGCAGCCTTCTCACGGGCGCTGGACAGTGCTGCAGCGGCTTGCTCCCCCAAGCTGTGGTGGCTGGAGGGGTTCCCGAATTGATTGGTCAGGAACGGGAACATCGCCTCAATCACCTCACGGCGCACGGGCGTGGTGGCGGCGGCATCAAGGAAGATCATGCTCAGGCCTCGATGGCGATGTCCAGGCCCAGATCCAAGGCCCGCACGCTGTGGGTCAGTGCGCCGACGGAGATGATGTCCACCCCGGTGCGCGCAATGCCGGCAATGGTGGACAGGTTCACGTTTCCGCTGGCTTCCACCAGGGCGCGGCCGTTGACAAGCGCCACGCCTTCCACGAGCTCGGCGTTGCTGAAGTTGTCGAGCATGATGGTGTCCACGCCGGCGGCCAGCACGGGTTCGATCTGTTCGATCGCGTCCACCTCCACCTCGAAGTGGACGGTGTGCGGCAGTTGTGCCCGCACACCTGCGAGCGCCTCCGTGAGCTTGGAAGCATCGCCCCCGGTGAGCACGGCCAGGTGGTTGTCCTTGGCCAGCACCGCGTCGGAGAGCGAGAAACGGTGGTTGTGCCCTCCCCCGCAGCGCACGGCGTAGCGTTCCAGTGCGCGCAGCCCGGGGGTGGTCTTGCGTGTGTCGGTGACACGGGCCTTGGTACCCTCAATGAGCTTGGCGTACTCGGCCGTCTGGGTGGCGATGGCACTCATGCGCTGGGTCAGGTTCAAGGCGATGCGTTCGGCCGTCAGCACTCCGCGGGCCAGACCCGCCACACGCATGAGCCGCTCCCCGGTTGCGAACTGCTGCCCGTCGGCGACCAACTGCTCCACTTCGGCATCCGGATCCTGCATGGTCATGGCTGCCGTAAACACGTCCCCGCCGGAGAAGATGCCGGGTTCGCGGGCCACGAGCCAAGCCGTGGCCCTTGCCGTGGCTGGCAGCAGCGTGGCCGAGGTGATGTCGCCGTACGGTGCGTCCTCCACAAACGCCATGCGCAGGATGTTCTCCACAATCGCGCCCGGAAGGGTTGGCAGCTGCACCGTGGCGCTGTGGACTGAAGGGACAAGTTCGACGGCGTTCATACGGTTTCGCTTTCAAGGACGGGAAGGCTGGTGCAAAGGCGGGAAGGATTCAAAGCTGTGCCGGTGGTGGAGCCGGTGGTGGAAGTGCCTGCGGTGGAGCTGGTGTCCGCGGGCCTCCCGGCTGCCGGCGGTTCCGGGAAGTCGCTGCGATGATGGGCGCCAATGGAGTTTTCCCTGTCCAAGGCGGCGTGCACCAGCAGCTCAGCGGCCAAGAGGAGGTTCTCGAGCTCGGCGGCGGACCGTGCGTCGGCGGGTGTTGCCACATCCGCGGCTTGCACGTCCAAGGTTGGCACGCCCGTGGCTGTTGCTGCCTTGGGCTGCGAGCGCCATGTGGCGATTTGGCTTGCTGCGCGACGGAGACCGTCTGCGTCACGGACCACTCCGGCATGTGAACTCATCAGCCGTTGCAGTGCCTCACGGGAAGGGGGAGCTTGTTCGGCTGCGCCAGAGGGCGTCAACTGCAATTCTTGAGCCACGGAATGGATATCCTCCCGACGGACAGCCAGCGCAGGGACAGCCACCGGAGGGACAGCCACCGGAGGGACAGCCACCGGAGTGTCGGAACGGTCGGGTGCCTCGGTGGTGGAGGTGAGGAAGGCCTGCACGGCGCGCCGGCCGAAGACCAGCCCCTCAAGCAGCGAGTTGGAAGCCAGCCGGTTGGCACCGTGGACGCCCGTGCATGCCACCTCTCCGGCGGCGTACAAACCTGGCAGGGAGGTCCGGGCCTGCAGATCCGTCGTTACCCCGCCCATCCAGTAGTGGGCCGCGGGTGTGACGGGCAGCCAGTCGCGGGTCCAGTCAAAACCGAGCGTTCGGGTGGTGGAATCGATGGTGGGGAACCGCCGCGCCAGGTAGCCTGCTCCGTTGGCTGCCTCCACGCCCGTTGCATCCAGGAAGACCGTTTCCCCGGAGTCTGCGCCAATGCTGAGCAGGTGGGCTGCAATACTGCGGGAAACCACGTCGCGGGGGGCAAGGTCGCCCTCGTGGTGGTACCGGGGCATGAAGCGTTCACCGTGCCTGTCGCGCAACACTGCACCGGCTCCCCGGACCGCTTCGGAAATCAGGAAGTTTCCTCCCACAGCCAGTGCGGTGGGATGAAATTGGAAATATTCAAGGTCGGTTGCGTCGGCTCCGGCACGCCAAGCCGCTGCCAGGCCGTCGGCTGTGGCCACGGAGGGATTGGTGGTGAATTCGAAGAGCTGGCCAGCTCCCCCTGTGGCCAGCAGGACCGCATCACCGTGCAACTTCTGGACCTCTCCGTCCGGTGCCAGCAGGCTGACACCGGTGACACGGCCATCGGAGAGCATGAAGTCCTGCACGAATGCGTGCTCGAAGATGGAGATGGTGCCCAGATCAACGGCGTCGTGCACGGCGCTGATCAGCGCGTCGGCGATGGCCGCACCAGTTGCATCGCCACCTGCGTGCAGAATGCGAGCCGCAGAGTGGGCACCCTCCAGCCCCAGTGAACGGTGCCCCGTGTCGCTGTCCCGGTCAAAGACCACACCAAAGCGTTCAAGAGCGGTGATGTCGCCCGCAGCCTCCGTGCACAGAATACGCACCGCTTCCTTGTTGCACTGACCTGCCCCTGCCGTGAGTGTGTCGACGATGTGGGCCGCTACCGAATCCCCGGGCGCTGCCTCCCCCGGCCCCAGCACCGCACAGATGCCGCCCTGGGCGAAGTGGGTGTTGCTCTGCTCCAGCGCGCCCTTGCTGACAACGCTCACGCGCATCCCGGACTCTGCAGCCAGCAGCGCGCCGTAGAGCCCTGCGATGCCGCTGCCCACAACGATCAGGTGTGAATTGCTCATGCGCTTGCGGCTGTCTTAGGCTCAGTCGTCTTGGGCTCAGTGATCTTTGGCAGGGCCGCGAGCATCCGTTCCAGGGCAATGCGTGCGTTGACGGCGGTTGCTTCCGGGACCGTGATCTGGTTGTGCACCACACCCGCGACCAAGCCTTCCAGCACCCAGGCCAGGTAGCCGGGGTGGATCCTGTACATGGTAGAACAGGGGCAGATCACCGGGTCCAGGCAGAAGATGGTGTGCTGCGGGTACTGCGCGGCCAAACGGTTCACCATGTTGATCTCGGTGCCGATGGCGAATGTGGTGCCGTCCGGGGCGCCCTGGATTGCCTTGAGAATGTAGTCGGTGGAGCCGGCCTCGTCCGCGGCGTCCACCACTTCCATGGGGCACTCCGGGTGGACCACCACGCGCACGCCCGGGAAATCCACGCGTGCCTGCTCGATCTGGGCCACCGTGAAACGCTTGTGGACCGAGCAGAATCCCTGCCACAGCACCACTTTGGCAGCCTGCATGACCGGCTCGCTGTTCCCGCCCAACGGCATCCGCGGATTCCACAGCGGCATGTGCTCCAGCGCAATCCCCATCGCCTTGGCCGTGTTGCGGCCCAGGTGCTGGTCGGGGAAGAACAGGACACGCTGCCCGCGCTCATAAGCCCATTCGAGCACCGTCGAGGCATTGGAGGACGTGCACACGATCCCGCCGTGCTCGCCGCAAAACGCTTTCAGCGCCGCCGAGGAGTTCATGTACGTGACGGGGATGACAGGCACCCGGCCGTCGGCGTCGGGCTCGGTGCCGTACAGGGCCTCCAACTCCGCCCAGCACGCCTCCACCGACGGCAAATCGGCCATGTCGGCCATGGAACAGCCTGCGGCCAGGTTGGGAAGAATCACCGATTGGTGGCTTCCGGAGAGCATGTCGGCAGTCTCGGCCATGAAGTGCACGCCGCAAAAAACAATCGCTTCGGCCTCCTTGCGGGTCTTCGCGGCGTTGGCCAGCTGGAAGGAGTCCCCCACAAAGTCGGCAAATTGCACCACCTCATCGCGCTGGTAGAAGTGCCCCAGCACGACGACGCGTTCCCCCAGTTCCACCTTCGCGGCGAGAATGCGGGACTCAAGCTCGGCGTCGGACGCGTCCTTGTACTCCTGCGGCAGCTGCCCTTGCTGCGGTGTGGCGGCCGGGGCGATGTCCTCATTGGACGCCCCGGGGCCATAGCCGGGGGTCCCGGCAAGCGCCTCGGCCAAATCGAATTCCCAGGGGCCCTGGGCCAGGTCGTCGTCGCAGCTTTCCTGGGCGCGTCCGGGCACGCCCACGGGCAGGGCCTGCTCACGGGTGATCAGCTGGATGGTGTTGTTCACGGAAGACATGGCTTGCTCCAAGGTGTGAGGCAGTGGATGTGTGGGGCGGTGACGATAAGTTGCGGAGAATATGTGGGGCGCTGACTGAAGTTGGCGGGATCCGGGCACGGTTAGAGGCTGGAGGGAGGATCTCCGGAGTGGTCCGCGTGGGGGTCTCCGGCGTAGCGGTAGAGGCGGGGCGGGCGGTGCTTGCCGCCCTGAAGGA
This sequence comes from Arthrobacter sp. E3, assembly GCF_017353415.1. Classification (GTDB taxonomy): domain Bacteria; phylum Actinomycetota; class Actinomycetes; order Actinomycetales; family Micrococcaceae; genus Specibacter. The sequence goes on along the minus strand of NZ_JAFMPX010000058.1, from coordinate 3,908 downwards.
ATTCATCGGTGGGTTCAATATGGTGAGTTTGCTTGAGCTGGCGGCGGAAGTTGGCAGGATCCACGCTGCGGTTCAACACGGCCTCATACACCTCACGCACCTGAGCCAGCGTGAACTTTTCACCAAGGAAATGGTAGGCGATGGATCCATAGGCCATCTTGTTCCGGAGCCGCCACAATGCGTAATCAACAATCTTGTTATGGTCAAAGGCCAGTGATTGCAGACCGTCCGCACGAAACCACTTCACATTCTCCGACTCCTGCGCCTGCTCCGCTTCGGTGGAGGCAATCAGGGCCCAATACACAATCGAAACGACCCGCTGGCTGGGAGAACGGTGCAACCCGCCAAAGGCGTACAGCTGCTCCAGGTAGCTCGGCGCCAACCCCGTGGTGTCCTGCAGGTTCCGGGCGGCTGCATCAAGGAGGGAATCCGCCTGAGTGAGGGGCCCGCCGGGCAGTGCCCACTGGTCTTTGAACGGTTCGCGGATGCGCCGTACTAGGGGCAACCACAGGGAAAGACGGTCACTGTCTTCGCTGGGCCGCAGGGCGAAGATCACGGTGGAGATGGCCAGCGCCGGGGGCTGGACAAGGCGCTCGCTGATGTTTGCTGCGCTGACGAATTGCGTCCCCACCATGGCCGCGCACCCACCCTCTTAGTTAGAGTCATTTTGACTACAACTGATTTTACGGCCTACCTGGCCACTATACAAATCCAATTTCCCAGCAAGGTGTCCGAACTGTGTGGCCAGCTTTGGTCACAGTGGCACATGGGGGATAATTCTTCACAGGGAACAGACCTCCCACCTCTGCGGCACAAGCGGCCGCCACCACTAAAGAAGGCCATCCCTTTCATGAAGCAACAAACCGCCGCTGCCACAGCCGCGCCCACCACCAGCGGACTGGGAAACTCGCTCAAGCAGCGCCAGCTGACCATGATGGGCCTGGGCAGTGCCATTGGTGCAGGACTCTTCCTCGGTTCAGGCGAGGGCATCATGATGGCCGGTCCTGCCGTCCTGATCTCCTATCTGGTAGCTGGCACACTGATCATTTTGGTCATGTGGGCGTTGGGTGAAATGGCGGCCGCCAATCCCAATTCAGGCGCGTTCTCCGTGTATGCGGAAAAGGCCATGGGCACGGTTGCCGGTGCCACGGTGGGCTGGTTGTGGTGGTTGCAGCTCGTGGTGGTGATCGCCGCGGAAGCACTCGGCGCCGCACACTTGCTCGTCACCATTTGGCCTGTGCTTCCAGCATGGGCACTGACGCTGATCTTCATGGTTGTCTTTACCATCGTGAACCTGACCTCGGTGAAGAACTATGGCGAGTTTGAATTCTGGTTTGCGCTGCTGAAGGTCACTGCCATTGTGCTGTTCCTCGCATTCGGCATTGCCTTGTTGCTGGGAATTATCCCCGGAGCAGCATCCCCTGGCCTTGACAACCTCTTCTCCCACGGTGGATTCGCCCCAACGGGCATGGCGGGCATCGCCAGCGCGCTCTTTGTTGTGGCCTTCGCCTTTGGTGGCACCGAAATTGTCGCCGTCGCGGCTGCCGAAACACTCAACCCGGAACGCAGCGTGGCCGTGGCGGTCCGCACCGTTGTCTGGCGGATCTTGGTGTTTTACGTAGGCTCCATCTTCATCATTGCCGTGGTGCTGCCGTGGACGTCAGAGGCACTGCTCTCGCCCTTTGCCGGAGTGCTGAACGTTGCCGGGCTGCCCTGGGCCGGCACCGTGATCACCCTGGTTGCCGTGGCCGCCCTGCTCTCGGCGCTGAACGCGAACCTCTACGGCGCCTCCCGCATGATTTATTCACTGGCGGAGCGTGCGCAGGCACCGCGGATCTTCTCCAGCACCAACGCCCGGTTCGTCCCTGTTGCCGCCGTCGCCGTGTCAGTGGCTTTCGGCTTTGTGACCGTCGTCTGGGAACTGCTTTACCCCGACACCGTCCTGAAGGTTCTGCTGAACCTGGTGGGCTCAACCTGCCTGATCATTTGGGGCTCGGCCCTGCTTTCACAGTTCATCCTGCGCCGCCGCGCCGACAGGGACGGCACCGCCCTTCCCTTGCGCATGCGCGGCTTCCCTTGGCTGACACTGGCTGGCCTGGTGCTTTTACTGGCCATCTTTGCCGTGGGCTTCAGCGACCCCGCGGGGCGTGGGCAGCTTTTGAGCACGTTCAGCCTCGTTGCCGTCATTGCCTTACTCAGCAAGGTCTCGCACAAGCGCCGGCAAAGGTTGGCCGCGGAACGCAGCTAAGCGTGCCCGCTGCGGGACAGTTTTCGCTATTGTTGATGTACGACGGCGGCACTGTCCACCGCGGGAAAGGTTCGGCAATGGTTTCCCCTGGCAAGCACACGGCAGAAGCGACTCCCCACCGCATCGAGGGCGGGGTTCCTGGGCTTCACGTGATGGCTTTTGAGAGCGAGACCCCCTCCGCGCTGCCGCCGGTTTTTCTCATTCATGGATTCGCCTCATCAGTGGAGCTGAACTGGGTGAAGACCGGCTGGGTGAAGGCACTGAACCAGGCCGGACGCCGTGTCATCAGTGTTGACCTGCCGGGGCATGGCCGCAGTCTGTCCCCGTATGATCTTGACTCGTATACGCCCGGTAAAATCCGCGCCGATCTGTTGCAGATCCTTTTCGATGAGGGCGTCCGCCCGCTCACGGCCGGCGACCCCACCAGTGGCGTCGACCTCATTGGTTATTCACTCGGGTCACGGCTCGCGTGGGAGTTTGGCGCCACCCAGCCGGAAATGGTGCGCAGAATGGTGTTGGGCGGTCCCAACCCGGAGGATCCACTGGCCGATTTTGACCTTCGTGCTGCCCAGGACTTCCTCAACGACGGCACCCCCATCGCCGATAAATCCACCGCATGGCTTTTGAACATGGCACAGGTGGTGCCCTCCAACGACACGTTTGCCCTGCTGGCACTTGTCCAGGCCGTGAAAATGGAACCATTCGATCCCACTGACGCTGTGCCGGACATGCCCATCCTACTGGTGGCGGGAGAACTGGACGAGCGGGCCCGCAGCATGAGCAGGCTGGCTGCCTTGAGCCCGGATTCCCTCCAGCTGGTCATTGCGGGCCGCACGCACAACAACACGGTGACGTCGCGCGAGTTCAAGGAAGCGGCGATCAGCTTCCTGGCCTGATCAAGTCGTCATGATCATGTGCGGCGTACTCACCACCCCGCGGTGCCCGGGCCGCCCTTGAACGGTCCCACAACGTTCTTGGTGATCCAACCACCGTAGAAGTCACCGGCTTGGAAAGTCACCTGTTCGCCGTTGACCTCGCAGGAATCCATGTACCCCGGGTAGAGGGCCACGCGTGTACTGAGCGCCTCGAAACCCCGCGAAGGTTCCGGGTATGTCCACCCTCCCCGCGGAACGCGCACTCCCCCGGCAAGAACATTGAAGTAGTGCGCTTCCCCTTTGAACTCACAGAAGCTGGTGCCATGAACCGGGTCGAGCACACCTGCTGGGAATGCGTCCAACGGCATGTAGTACACCGGCGGATGACTCGTCTCCAGGACGCGCACGGCATCGGTGGTGTCGACAATCACCTGCCCTCCGAGCCGTACCACCACGCGTTCGGACCGCGACTCTGCCCGGGGCGGCCGCGGGTAGTCCCACACGGATTCCTGGCCAGCATCGGGCTTGATGGGCTTGGGGCGCCGGAAGAAGCCGGAAGAACTCTGTTTATCAGTCATGCCCGTATCCTGCCATCCACCGCTGGGATGCTGCTGTGAACTCCGGGAGACTGAGTTGCCGCCGTCAGACCCGTGCCAGGCTAGTAGAGCGTCGGTTCTAATATTCTGCTGAGATAGTGTATGAAGGATGTGGGCGGATCTTCCCCGGCTCCCCGCCCGGAAAGAGGCTCCGTGAAGGCTAGGACACGCACCCGCCCCGTCAGGCTC
>NZ_JAFMPX010000057.1 GCF_017353415.1 Arthrobacter sp. E3 | reverse complement strand
ACCAACCCGGCAATCTAAAGAACAAGGCAGGGGCCAAAAGGTCCCCGCCATGGTCGTCCTGAAGACGTTCAGAACGACCATGACGGTTCGAGGCCATGAAAAGGACTGTCAAGCACTCCACGGATCAGGAACCGGCCGGACGCTGGTCCTAAAATCAGAAATCCGGTGGCCCACGGCCAAAACCCCTAAAAGACTACTGACCCGAGCACCTAGCGGCGCAGCCGCTTTCTGTAGATAGTGGTGCTCTACAGCGCTACGCCCAGCAGGGCCTCGATGGCATCCGAGATCAGGTCGGCGTCATGTTCGGACGCCAGCTCCGAGGACACCTCAGTTGCAGCCCAAGCGTCGACGGCGGCCAACGCGCGCGGTGCGTCAAGGTCCTGGGACAGCGCTTCCCGCAGTTCAGCCAGGACGAGTTTTCCCGTCCCAACAGGTGCATGAAGCAGCGCTCGACGCCAGCGCTGGAGGCGGAGTTGGGCGTCGTCAAGCAGCTCCTGTGTCCAGAACCAATCAGTGCGGTAATGGTGGGCCAGGATGGCCAGACGGATGACGGCAGGGTCAACCCCCTTGGAGCGCAGCACGGAGACCAACACCAGGTTGCCCAGGGATTTGCTCATCTTTTCGCCGTCCAGGCCCACCATGCCGGTATGGCTGTAGTGCCGGGCCATGGGGGTCTCGCCCAAAGCGAAGGCGTGGCCGGCACCCATTTCGTGGTGCGGGAACACCAGGTCGCTGCCACCGCCCTGAACGGTGAAGGGGCTGGGCAAAAAGCGCCGCGCAATGACCGTGCACTCGATGTGCCAGCCGGGGCGGCCCGCACCCAGAGAGGCGCCGTCCCATGAGGGCTCGCCGTCCCGGGCAACACGCCAGAGCAGGGCGTCAAGAGGGTGGCGCTTGCCGGGGCGCTGGGGGTCCCCACCGCGTTCGGCAAAGAACGGTAGCATTTCTTCCTGCGTCAATCCACTGATCTGCCCGAGCCACCAAGGCGCCTGCAGGTCGGGATCATGCGATGCGGCTGAGGCGGCTTCGATGGAGAAGTAGATGTCGCCGTCGGGCGCGCCATCGGTGCCGGCGACTGGGTAGGCCAGTCCTGCGGCAAGGAGGCTTTCCACCTCGGGCACAATCCAGGCAATGGACTCAACGGCGCCAATGTAGTGATCAGGGGCCAGGACGTTCAGGGCTTCCATGTCCGCTTGGAACAGTGCCGTCTGGGACGCGGCGAGTTCACGCCAGTCGACGCCGTCGCGGTTGGCCCGTTCGAGTAGGGGATCATCAATATCTGTGACATTTTGCACATAATTGACGGCCCGGTTCTGGTCATGCCAGGCCCGGTTCAGCAAGTCAAAGGCCACATACGTTGCAGCGTGGCCGATGTGGGTGGCGTCGTATGGGGTGATGCCGCAGACGTAGAGGCTTGCCTTGTCCGAGTCCGGCAGCGGAACAACCCGCTGTTGGGTGGTTTCATGCAAATGGATGGCCGGCATGGTGCCGGGCAGCTGAGGGAGGGCAGGGGACTTCCAAGTTTTCACAGTGCCAAGCTTACAGTTCCCGCTACGCGGTGATGACGCCGGCACCCAACAGGAGGTACAGGAGAAGTCCCAAGCCGATCCGGTACCAGACGAAAGGGCGGAAGCTCTTGGTGGAGATGAACTTCAGGAACCACCCGATGATGAAATATCCCACAACGAACGCGATGATGGTGGCCAACGCAATTTCGCCGATGCCGAACGGACCCTGGGCGCCTTCGTGCTTGGCGAAGATTCTGTACAGCTCATAGAATCCGCTGCCAAACACGGCGGGGATGGCCAGCAGGAACGAATACCGTGCCGCCGATTCACGCGTATACCCCATTAGCAACCCGGCCGTGATGGTGCCTCCGGAGCGCGAAACACCAGGAATGAGGGCCAACGCCTGGGCGAAACCGTAAATGATGCCGTGCTTGTAGCTCAGGTCCTTGAGTTCCCTGCTTTGGGTGGCGACGGTGTCGGCCACGGCCAGGATCAGGCCAAAAACGATGAGTGTGGTGGCTACAAGCCACAGGTTCCGCAGCGTCGATTCGATTTGGCTTTGGAACAGCACCCCCAGCAGTGCGATGGGAATGCTGCCAATGATCACGAGCCAGCCCATGCGTACGTCCGGCTCGTTGCGCGCCACCCGTCCGCGTAATGACCCCCACCAGGCCTTCACGATGCGGACAATGTCCCGCCAAAAGAAGACCAGCACAGCAGTTTCCGTGCCGAGCTGGCTGACGGCGGTAAAGGCCGCCCCGGGGTCCGCACCGGAGGGCAGGAACTTGCCGACGACAAAAAGATGGGCGCTTGAGGAAATCGGGAGGAATTCAGTCAGGCCTTGGATTAGGCCTAGGAAGGCCGCTTCAAACCAGTTCACGGGTTCAGCCTAAAGCATGCATGGGCTGGAGAGGTTCAGCGCCGCTCCCGGCGGGCGTCATGGTGGCGCACAACGCCCGCACAGTTCACCGTAAGCTTGCAGGTATGGAACAACGATTCATGGGCGCCAGCGGTTTGCGTGTCTCTGCCCTGACCCTGGGCACAATGACCTGGGGCGATGAGACGGATGCACAGTCTGCTGGAACCATGCTGCGCGACTTCATGGACGCCGGCGGCACCACCATTGACACGGCCGGCAGCTACGTTGGGGGCAGAAGCGAGGCCATTTTGGGCGAGTTGCTCGGTGATGTTGTTCCACGCAGCGACGTGGTATTGATGTCAAAAGCCGGCCTCAGCCACCGCAATGGAAAGCGCATGGGCGACACCTCTCGCCGAGCCATGCTCGCAGGACTCGACGCGTCCCTTGCGCGGCTGGGCACAGACCATCTGGACTTGTGGCTTGCCCACATCTGGGATGAGAATGTACCCCTGGAGGAAACCTTGGGTGCCCTTGAATTCGCGGTGAGCAGCGGCAGGGTGCGCTACGCAGGCGTGTCCAACTACAACGGATGGCAGCTGGCGCGAGCGGCAACCCTGTCCGAGGTGCCCCTGGTGGCCAACCAGATTGAATACTCGTTGTTGGAACGCACTGCCGAACAGGAAGTCATCCCTGCGGCCGAGCATGTGGGCGCGGGCTTGTTGTCCTGGGCGCCGCTGGGCCGTGGTGTGTTGACGGGGAAGTACAGGGGGCAGACCCCCGCCGACTCCCGTGGAGCCAGCGCCACCATGAATGGTTATGTGGAAAAATACGTGGCTGGCCACCCGGCCAGGATCACCGAAGCCCTTGTGACAGCGGCCAAGGGACTGCGCCGCACACCCTTGGATGTAGCTTTGAGCTGGCTGCTGGAGCACCACGGCGTCACCTCTGCAGTGGTGGGCCCCAGAACGCACGGGCAACTCAAGGAAGTGCTTTCGTCCTCGCTGGAACCTCTGCCGGAACAAATCACGACGGTGCTGAACGAGGTTTCCAAAATCAGCTAGGACAACTTCCAGTCCTTGTGCTGGTTGCTTTCCTCGTCATCGTCGTCATCATCACTGTCATCGTGAGTGTCGTCGTCGCTGTCCTCGTCGTCGTCTTCATCGCTGTCATCATCGTCGAAGTCGCCGTCGTCTTCTCCGTAGATGACCAATGGCGTGACCTCGTCAAACGCGTCAAAGAGTGCCTCTTCGTAGGCTTCAAAGGCATCGATGATGCCCAGGAACGTGGCCTCGACAATGGGGTCTTCTTCACCCCGGCGCGCGGAAGCCGCCACCAGGTGTTCTTCCAATGCCGAGGTCAGTGCACTCAGGGCTTCGCGGGGATCAATGCTCATGCGCATGACGCTACCAGTGTGCCAGCCAACTTGAAAGTCCTCTTTTCCATGGAAGCTGCCACCCTGTTGTGGAAGGGGGTAGCGTTGGGAGAAGACGCATGGTTCACTGGCCGTGGACGAAAGGAACTTCCATGAAGGAAACGCTGAAACCAGTAGTGACTGGCAGGGGGGCACCGCTGCGCCAATACGAATACCTGGTGATTACAGTCTCTCCCGGTGAGCACGTTCCCACCGCCTACCAGCGCCTGCGTGAACACGCTGAATATGGCAAGTGGGAGCTTGCCCGCAGCACCCTCTATATGGGTGGGCAGCGAAAGTACCTCATGCGCCGCAAGGTGCTGCGCGTTGAACGGACCCTCAACGTCTACTAGCGTGCACCCCCGTCCTATTTCTCGATGGGTCCCAACCAGGCATTGGCAATGGTCGAGTGTGCAGACTCGTCGTCCGAGGGGTGAAAGATCCCGGCGAGCACGTCCCTATAGAGGCGCCCCAGTTCATTGCCGGCAAAGTAGGTCCCGCCACCACTGACCCGGATGATCAAATCAACAACAGTTCGCGCTGTTTCGGTGGCCCTGATCTTCAGCCCCACCAGCTGCGGGAACCACTGTGTCCCGTGGTCGACAAGGTTGTCCACGTCCCGGGCCACCGAAACGAGTTGCGGGTACAACCCGTCCATGGCCAGCGCCGCGTCGGCAATACGCCAGCGGATATCTGGATCCTGGGCATACGACTTTCCGTCGTACTTTTTGGATGTTCGCTTTTTCACGGTGGCCACGCCGATATGTAGCGCCCGCTCCCCCAAGCCCGTATACACGGCAGCCAGCAGCGTTTCAAAGCAGGCGAAGATGGAGAAGATCAACGGGTCGGCGTTGGGCCCCACCGGTAGCTTGCGGAAGACGCGTTCGGCCGGTGCCACCACGCCGTCGAGCACGGTGGTGTTGGATTGGCTGGCCCGCATGCCGAGCGTGTTCCAGTCGTCCTTGATGGTGTATCCGGGTGTTTCACGGTTGATGAATGCGTGCACCAGCACCGGCTCCTCCCCCGTGGAATCCTTGCCAAAGATGCCAAGGCGTGTCCATGCGGGGGACAACGACGTGAAGATTTTTGTTCCAGTAAACGAGTAGCTGCCATCCCCCAGCGACTGTGCCACGGTATTGGAGTCAAACAGCACGGAGTCATTGCCAGCCTCGGAGTTTCCAAAGGCAAACACCTCCCCGGCCACGGCTTCCTGCAGCACGTAGTGCAGTGAGTCGTCCCCCCGCCTTGCCAAAAGATGTGCGACGCCGGTCCACACCAGGTGCATGTTGATCGCCAGTGCGGTGGCTGGGGCGGCTGTCGCCAACCTGCGTTGAGCGGCAGCCACCTGTTCCAGACCAAAGCCGAGTCCGCCGTCGTCCTTCGCGGCAAACATGCGCAGGTAGCCTTGCGCCTTCAACTCCGCCAAGTCTTCGAAAAAGAACTCGTTGCGCTCGTCGTAGCCCTTGGCACGGGCCCGGAACCGTTCAAGGAGGTCCGCGGGCAAAAGGTCGGTCAATGCAGTGGTTTCTGTCTCCGTGGTGCTCATGGTGTGAATCCTCAGTAGGTGCTCAGCAGGCGGTCCAGGACGCGGGCGCCAAATTTTAGCGAGTCGACGGGGACGCGTTCGTCAACGCCGTGGAACATGCCGGTGAAGTCCAGCTCGGGGGGCAGCTGCAACGGTGCAAATCCGTAGCCGGTGATGCCCAGCCGGCTCAGGGACTTGTTGTCCGTGCCGCCGGAAAGCGTATACGGCAGCACGGTGGAGCCTGGATCTTCTGCGTGCAGGGAGTCGATCATGGCGTCGATGAGGTTGCCGGCGAACGGAGTCTCCAACGACACGTCATTGTGGATGGTCGAGATTTCCACGCCCTCACCGGCCAGTTCTCGGACCACTTCAAGGACATGTTCATGCTGTCCCGGCAATGTGCGCACATCAATCATCGCCTCAGCCGTGCCCGGAATCACATTGGCTTTGTAGCCGCCGTTCAGGAACGTCGGGTTTGACGTGTTTTGGAGCGTTGCGCCCACGAAGCGCGACACCGTGCCGAGCTGGTCCAGTAGGACGTCCGGGTTGGACTCATCGAATTCAATGCCTGTCAGCTCGGAAACACCTTCCAGGAATGCTCGCGTGGTGTCGGTGTATTCAATGGGCCACCGGTGGTCACCGATGCGGGTCACAGCACGGGCCAGGCGGGTCACTGCGTTGTCCGTGTTGATGTGCGAGCCGTGACCGGCCCGGCCATGGGCCGTGAGGCGCAGCCAGGCCAGACCCTTCTCGGCCGTTTGCAGCAGATACGCTCGATTGCCGTTGATTTCCGTGGAGAAGCCGCCCACCTCGGAAATGGCTTCAGTGGCCCCTTCAAAGAGTTCGGGCCTGTTGTCCACGGACCAGCGGGCGCCGTAGGTGCCACCGGCTTCCTCGTCGGCGAAGAAGGCAAACACGATGTCACGTTTGGGTTTGCGCTTTTCCCGTCCCATGGAGCGCATGACGGACAGGATCATGGCATCCATGTCCTTCATATCCACCGCTCCCCTGCCCCATATCAGGCCATCGTGGATTTCGCCGCCGAAGGGGTCCATGCTCCAGTCCGCGGCTTGGGCGGGGACAACATCCAAATGGCCGTGGACCACAAGCGCCGGAAGGGATGAGTCGCTTCCCTCAATGCGGGTGACCACGTTGGCCCGCCCCGGTGAGGACTCATAAAGTTCAGCGGACAGCCCGGCTTCGGAAATCAGTGCGGCAGTGTGCTCGGCAATGGCACGCTCCCCCGGTCCTTCATTGTCAGCAAAGTTGCTGGTGTCGAACCGGATGAGATCGGCGCAGATGCCCGCAACTTCATCCTCGGGCCTGATGGTGTTCACGGGCAATCTCCTTAGTGCTTGGCAGTGCCTCCACCCTACCGTTTCCGTTGATTCCGTCAGTGGGCGGGTGGGCCGCACGGCCAGGGGGTGCCCGATTGTTCTTTCATCCGAAAGTCGTGCTATTGTTTTCATCGCTGCTGCGGGAGACAACGATTCAACCGAATGGAAGAATCAGTGTCCTGCGATCACCTGCGCGGGTGGCGGAATGGCAGACGCGCTAGCTTGAGGTGCTAGTCCTGGAAACGGGGTGGGGGTTCAAGTCCCCCTCCGCGCACTGACAGACTCCCTGGGAACCACGGTTCCCAGGGAGTCTTTTTTGTTTGCCGGAGAATGTCAGTGGGCCGCGCTAACCTCGGAACAAGCAACACAGGAACGCAGCAACAAAGAGTGAAGGAGCCAGCACCATGGAGACGGTCAGCCACGCCGGCAAAAAAGCTGAGAAGACGCTCAAGCTCATCACTAAACTTTTGGCGAAGGCGGAGAGCACCCCCTTCCCCGCTGAGGCCCAAACCTTTCAGGAACATGCCGAGCGCCTCATGGTGCGCTACGGCATTGAGCAGGCAAGCATCGACGCCGAGGCGGGGAAGGCCGGCAAGCCCCAAGAGCCCATGGTGGAGCAGCGTTTTGAACTCAACGGCCAGTATCGCGTGGGTTTGGCACGAGGTTTCACCCTGATAGCCCTGGCCTTCAACACGGTCCGGGTACTACAGGCCAACACGAGTGCTGCGAAGATCATGTACTTGATCGGGGCTGAGTCCGACGTCGCCCAGATCCTTCGTCTTTTCGCCTCCCTCAGATTGCAGCTGGAAACCGCCCTGCAGGCCTGGTGGCTCGACTACCGTTACAAGCCCTATTTGACTCCGCATGAGAAAACCCTTGAACGACGCCAGTTCCAGCTCGCCTTCCTGGCCACGGTGGCGCATCGCATCGAGGCTGTGCACAGTTCCGAAGCGGCGGCTGCCGAGCCGGGCACCAGCATTGTTCTTGCCGGGCGGCGGGAACGGGCGGACGAGCACGTGCAGGCGTTGTATCCGGCGCTCCGTTCCGCCCGCAGGCAGCCCATGTCCTACGGTTCCTCCTCTGCCCATGCAGCTGGCAGCCACGCCGGGACGATGGCGTCTGTCAACGGTGCCGTAGACGCGGCCCGCCGCAACACTCTTCCCGGTCATCCCCGGATGCCCTGAGAGCTACGTTCCCACGCAACAAGGGTTCCCACAGGCATGCCTGAAGCGTGCTTCGCACGATATTTAGCCGTCTTGGCGGGCTTGGCTGCGGTGACACTGGCACTGTTGGTGAACGTGGCTTTGATTGGCACGGACAGCGTATATGCGGCACGCACTGACAGCACACCGCTTGAAATTGTTGAGCCTGCCTCCACGTTCCGTTCTGCAGGTCCGGGTTCCGCCATGGATTGGGGCAAACTCGGCATGCAGGGCCGGGCCTTTGTGGGCGGCGGTCCACATCCGAGCAGATCTTAGAGCTAACGCAGCGCTGTCTGCGAAAGAACTCAAGCGACTGGCGGCTTTCCACGAGGCACCTTGGTGATCGCCATGCCTACAGGGTTCGGATGGTTGGAACGGCAAGCTTTGCAGTCCGTTGAATACTTGTACGGTGGCGACACCGCCATTGTGTCGATGAAATATTCCAACCAGCCAAGCTGGGTGTCGTTCCTGTTCCACCAGGAGCTTCCACGTGAATCTTCTCTGGCTCTGTACCAAGCGATTAAGAAGGAATGGCTGGCGCTGCCGAGTGGCAAACGGCCCGCACTGCTGGTGTACGGGTTCCTCGCCGTGGCAGCCGGTGTATGAGGCAGGACGGAATATTCGCTGGCTTTCCAACCGCGCGGATTTTGATACCCTGACCGGTCCGTGGGTGCCGGCCCGAATTGCCTACCTGCAACATGGCACTGATGCAGTGACGTGGTTAACGCCGCGACTGATCGGGCAAAAGCCCGACTGGCTCACCGGAAGTGCGGCCGCCGGTGGGAGGGCGCCGGACGTCAGTGACTCCATGGTGTGGATTCCACTGGGCACCTACCTGCAGGTGGCCTTTGACATGTTCCTGGGGGAAGCCGTTCCGGCCCGGCACAGCCACAACTTTGGTGATGTGGCCGTGGAGGCATGGAACGGTGTGTCTCCCAGCGGCTTGGAGCCGGCCACGGTGGGCAAGATCCAGGCACTCATGGCTGCGATTCCCTACGAGGACTCAATCGATAACTGAGCGGCCTGCCGAAACCGAGCCATTGAAGTACTTTCTGGCCGTGCGCGCATCCCACGCGGTGAACACCGAACTCAACCAAGCGCCGTCGTCCGTCCGGTGGTCAACGACCTCCAACGAGACAGTGGCGGGTAGGAACATCGGGGAATCAAAGGCGATGTCCCAGTAAAAGGTGTCGGGCTTGGATTGCGGAACAGTGGCCAACACCCGGGCCGCCGCGTACATGCCATGGGCAATGGACCGCCGCAAACCCAATGCCTTCGCGCTCAACACGCTCAAGTGGATGGGGTTGAAGTCCCCCGAAACGGCAGCATAGGCACGTCCGGTGTCCACACCAAGGCGCCACTGCGCGGTAGGTGCGGGCGGAATGAAGTCCACACGAGCAGCCGCCGTCGTTGGTTTGTCCAGCCCTGGTAGGAACACACCCTTGGCCAGATAGGTGGACACGCCGCGCCAGAGCAGTTCAGTGCCGTCGGCATTGTGGATTTCCGCAACGATCTGCACTTGGGTGCCGCTGCGATGCCCTGTCAGGTCGCGTGCCCAGGCGCGCACCGATAGTTCGTCGCTGAACAGCACCGGCGCCAAGTGTTCCACGTCGTTGCGCAAGTGGATCATGCCCAGCAGCGGCAGCGGAAAGTCTTCCTGAACCATGACACTCATGGCCACCGGGAACACAAACGCATGCAAGTATCCGGAGGGCAGCACGTCGCGGGCAGGTTCTCCCATCAGGTGAGCAAACTCCGTCACCTTGGCCAGATCAGCACTAACCCCCCGCACTTCAATGGCCCGTGCAGGCAATGCCAGAACAGGTTCTGCACGCACCAGCCGGCTCTTGGCCGCCGTGGCCGCGGCATTGACGTACAGTTTCGACAGTGACGGCATCTCCGTCAACAACGTCTCGGCTGTCATTGCCCCACCAAGTTCTGTCCGCAAACACGCAGGATGTTCGCGGTCACACCGGCCGCCTGGGGCTGGGCGAAGAACGCGATGGTCTCCGCCACGTCCCGAGGCTTGCCACCTTGCTGGAGGCTATTCAGCCGGCGGGCCACTTCACGGGTGGCGAACGGGATCTTGGCTGTCATGTCCGTTTCAATGAAGCCCGGGGCGACGGCGTTCACCGTCCCACCGCTGGCAGCCATCAAGGGCGCGGTGGACCTCACCATACCGATAATGCCGGCCTTGGATGCGGCGTAGTTGCTTTGGCCGCGGTTACCGGCAATGCCGCTGGTAGAGGAGACACTGATGATGCGTCCGTTGCTGGCAAAACTCTCATTGGCGAGCAGTGCCTTGTTCATGCGCAGCTGCGCTTCAAGGTTGACAGCCACCACGGAATCCCAGCGGGCTGCATCCATATTGGCCAGCAGCTTGTCCCGGGTGATGCCGGCGTTGTGAACAACAATGTCGAGGCGGCCAAAACGGCTCATGGCGTGTTCCAGGATGCGGCTGCCAGCCTCCGGATCGGTGATGTCCAGCTGTAGGGACGTGCCATGGATTTCATTGGCGACGGCGGCCAAATGATCGCCTGCGGCAGGGATGTCGACAGCTACTACGGTGGCCCCGTCACGGGCGAGAGTGCGGGCAATGGCTGCCCCAATCCCCCGCGCAGCGCCGGTGACAACGGCAACGTTTCCTTCCAGCGGCTTGTCCCAATGGGGTGCCTGCCGTGAGCCTTCGCTTGCTGCTGTGAGGAACTGCCCGTCAACAAAGGCCGAACGGCCGGAGAGGAAGAAGCGCAAAGCAGCCATGGCGCTGGGCGAACCGGCAGGAATTCCGTTTTGCAACACAATGCCGTTGGCGGTTGCTCCGGCACGGAGCTCCTTGGCAAGTGAGCGCACAATGCCGTCAACAGCGTTGCGTGCCGCAGCAACTTCCGGCGCGTCCGCCACGGACACTTCGCGGGAGATGCTCACAACCCGTGCGTTCTTGTTCAGGTCACGTAGCGCGGCACCAATGGCCAGCATGGGCTCCGAGAGGCCGCCCGGATTCGCCAAGTCGTCGAGCACCACCACGATGGCGCCCAGCTTCTCCTTGGGTGTCGCATGCCTGCGTACGTCCTGGTGCCAATCAAGCAAGACTTTCGCAACGGCGTCGGCCCCTGCTCCGTGTCCCAGGACCACAATGGGCCCTTCGACGAGAGGCGCGTGGGGGCTGTAGCGGCGCAGGATGGCCGGTTGCGGCAGGCCCAGTCGTTTGGCCAGGTCCCGGCCAATTCCGGCACTGACGAATTCAGTGTATTTGTCGGCCTTCTCGCGTCCGCCAGCTGCCCTGTTGCTTGAAGCGCTGTTGTTTGAAGACTTGTTGTGTGAGGTCGTGCTTTGCGGGGTCATGGGATCACCGTGCTTCCAGGATGGCGACGACGCCCTGGCCGCCAGCGGCGCAGACGGAGATCAACCCGCGGGCGGGGCGCCCGTCAACTTGTCCACGTTCGTGGAGCATCTTGGCGAGGGTGGCGATGAGGCGGCCACCTGTTGCGGCAAACGGGTGCCCGGCGGCAAGGGAGGAACCGTTGACATTGAGCTTGGACCTGTCGATGGAGCCGAATGCTCCGTCCAGACCCAGCCGTGTGATGCCAAATTCCTCATCTTCCCAAGCGGCCAGGGTGCTCAACACCGTTCCAGCGAAGGCCTCGTGGATTTCGAAGTAGTCAAAGTCGGCCAGCGTAAGGCCGTTGCGGGCCAGCAGCCTCGGGACGGCAAACGCGGGGGCCATGAGAAGCCCATCCTTGCCGTGGACAAAGTCAACGGCGCCTGCTTCACCGTCAACGACGTCGGCCAGGATGGGGAGTTCCCGGGCAGCTGCCCATGCCTCGGAGGCCAACAACACCGTGGAGGCTCCGTCTGTCAGGGGCGTGGAGTTCCCCGCCGTCATGGTGGCCGCATCCCCCAGCGACTTGCCAAAGACAGGCTTGAGCTTGGCAAGCTTTTCCATGCTGGAATCTGCTCGCAGATTCGAGTCCCGGCTCAGGCCGCGGAATGGAGTCAGGAGGTCGTCAAAGAAGTTCCTGTCATAGGCTGCGGCCAAGTTCTTGTGGCTGGCCAGTGCCAGTTCGTCCTGCGCCTCGCGGCTGATCTTCCACTGTGCCGTGGTGAGTGCCTGGTGTTCACCCATGGACAGACCCGTGCGGGGTTCGCCAGTGGACGGTGCGTCGGGGCTGAGGTCCTTGGGCCTGATGCGGCTCAGAGTCTTGAGCTTCTGGCCCGTGGTCTTGGCGCGATTGAGGTCGAGCAGGATGGCACGCAGGCCTTCGCTGACCGAGATCGGGGCGTCGGAGGCGGAGTCAACGCCACCGGCAATGGCTGAATCGATTTGGCCCAGCTTGATTTTGTTGGAGAGCCCGATAACTGCCTCCATGCCTGTAGCACATGCTTGCTGCAGGTCATAGGCGGGGGTGGTGGCGGCCAGGGCCGAACCGAGAACGGCTTCGCGGGTGAGGTTGAAGTCCCGGGAATGCTTGAGCACGGCGCCAGCGGCCACTTCACCAATCTGTTCACCGGCCAATCCGAAGCGAGCTACCAAACCGTCGAGCGCGGCGGTCAACATGTCTTGATTTGAGGAGTGCGCGTAGGCGCCGCCCGTGCGGGCAAAGGGAATGCGGTTTCCGCCAACAATGACTGCTTTGCGGATACCGGGTGTTGTGGGGGTGGTCATAGAGCCCTCTCCTAGGGTGGTCCAACTTGTTCTTGATACCCAGCGTACCTGATACGCTGAGTATCGTGAAGAACACTCAGCAACGAGCCTCCGCTTCCCATTTCGGTGAGCAGCCCACCCAGCTGCAGGACAACCCTGATGCTGTCGACCCTGCTCCTGTGGACGGGCGTTCGGCGAGATGGGATGCCCATCGCGAGGAACGCCGTCGTGACTTGATCAACGTGGCCAGGCGGGCCATTCACCGGCTGGGTCCGGATGCCTCCATGGAGGACATTGCCGCCACGGCCGGAACGTCAAAGTCCGTCTTCTACCGCTATTTTGGCGACAAGTCAGGGCTGCGGCACGCCGTCGGCTCAGTGGTCATCCGGCAGATGCAGCAGACTATCGCGGCAGCACGGCAGGCGGCAACGGATCCCCGAGAGGGTGTCACTGCAATGGTCGCTGCCTACCTTCAAATGGCGCAGACCTCCCCCAACGTCTACTCTTTCGCCACCCTTCCGGGCGACGGCGACACAAGGCAGTCGGGTGAACTCAGCAGCTTCTTTGACTCGGTAACGGTAATGATTACCGAACCGTTGCGGCACTTGCTGGTGGATTCGGCGTCGCCCTTGCTCAGCTATTGGCCCACAGCCGCCATCGGGCTGGTGCGTTCCGCCGGTGAACTGTGGCTGCAAGCTCCTTGCGATGCGTCCAAACCAGACTCCAACGCCATGGCGGAACAGATTTCCGCATGGCTTTTCGATGGCGTAGGGCACCACGTCCCGCCAGCCTCCCCCGTTCAGTAACTGCAGCAGAAGGATAATCATGACAAATGTAATGACAGCTTCTCCATTGAGCGTTCCCGACGAAGACGGAGTGGATGTTGCCGCCCTCGGAGAGGTGCTTCTGGGCCAGTGGGCGGAAGTCAGGCTGATGGCCCGTGAACTGGCCGGCAGGCCTGAGCTGCACAAAGTTGAGGGCCTCTCCCACACCGAGCATCGCAAGCGCGTGTATGACCAGTTGGGCATTCTTGTGGAAAACAACGCGGTGCACCGTGCATTCCCCTCTCGGTTGGGTGGAAGCAACGACCCCGGTGGCAACGTTGCGGGCTTTGAAGAACTCGTCATTGCCGACCCCTCGTTACAGATCAAGGGCGGCGTCCAGTGGGGCCTGTTTGGTTCGGCCGTGATGCATCTGGGGAACCAGGAGCACCAGGACAAGTGGCTGCCCGGCATCATGAGTGTTGAGATTCCCGGCTGCTTTGCCATGACGGAGATCGGGCACGGCTCCGATGTTGCCTCGATCGCAACTACGGCAACCTACGATCCCAAGACACAGGAATTCGTCATAAACACCCCCTTCCGGGCGGCGTGGAAGGAGTACATCGGCAATGCTGCGGTGGACGGTCTGGCCGCTGTGGTGTTTGCCCAGCTCATCACGAAGAGCGTCAACCATGGTGTGCACGCCTTCTATGTGGAACTGCGCGACCCGACGACGAAGAAATTCCTGCCGGGCGTCCAAGGCCTTGATGACAATATCAAGGGCGGGCTCAACGGCATCGACAATGGGCGGTTGGCGTTCAACAGTGTACGCATCCCCCGCACGAACCTGCTCAACCGCTATGGGGACGTGGCCGTTGACGGCACTTACAGTTCACCGATAGCAAGCCCCGGGCGCCGTTTCTTCACGATGCTCGGAACACTGGTGCAGGGACGCGTCTCCTTGAACGGTGCGGCGGTGGCTGCTTCCAAGGTGGGTTTGAAGATCGCCATTCAGTATGCGACGGAACGCCGCCAGTTCAACGCTGCTTCGGACACTGAGGAAGTGGTGCTGCTTGACTACCAGCGCCACCAGCGCCGCCTGTTGCCATTGTTGGCAACCACGTATGCTGCAGCGTTTGCACACGAGGAACTACTCGTGAAGTTCGACGACGTTTTTTCCGGGGCACACGACACCGATGAAGACCGGCAGGACCTGGAGACGTTGGCAGCCGCGTTGAAGTCGCTGACCACCTGGCACGCCCTTGACACCCTGCAGGAATGCCGGGAAGCCTGCGGCGGCGCTGGATTCATGGTGGAGAACCGGCTCACGTCGCTGCGTGCGGACCTTGACGTCTACGCCACTTTTGAAGGTGACAACACGGTGTTGCTGCAGTTGGTTGCCAAGCGTTTGTTGGGCGATTACAGCAAGGAGTTCCGCAACCTTGATTTCGGCGTGTTGGCACGCTTCTTCGCTGGACAGGCGGCCGACTTGACCATCAACAAGACGGGCCTGCGCCAGGTTGCACAGTTTGTGGCTGACAGCGGTTCGGCGCAGAAGTCCGCCAAGGCGCTGAAGGATGCCGACACGCAGAATCAGATGCTGGCGGACCGCGTGCAGACCATGGTGGCTGAAGTTGCAGGCGCACTCCGAGAGGCCGCGAAGCTGCCGAAGGAGAAGGGCGCCGAGGTCTTCAACGCCCACCAGAATGAATTGATTGAGGCTGCCAGGGCGCATGCTGAGCTGCTTCAGTGGGAGGCGTTCACGGCTGCTCTGGAACGCGTCAAGGATCCCGGCACCAAGAGGGTTCTCACCCGCCTGCGTGACTTGTTTGGACTGACTTTGATTGAAAAGCACCTTGATTGGTACTTGATGAACGGCCGCATCTCCATGCAGCGCGCCCGCACCCTGTCCCCCTACATCAACCGAATTCTGGCGAAACTGCGCCCCCACGCCGTGGACCTGGTGGATGCTTTCGGTTACGGTCCTGAGCATCTGAGGGCCACCATTGCAACGGGCATAGAGCGCGAACGCCAGGATGAGGCGCGCGACTATTACCGCGAGCTGCGTGCTTCATCTCATGCACCCATTGATGAGAAGACGCTCATTCAAAAGGCGAAGGCTGCTTCCAAGAAGTAGCAGCGGGAGGTATTCCCGCAACGTACGACGGCGGCATCCAGACTTTCTGGGTGTCGCCGTCGGCCTTCCCTACAGTGCCCAGTGCTGGTTCCGTGGGTGACAGGTTGGGATTGCTGCCATTTCTATTAGCGAGTTTTCCATCTAGCAACCGACGCCTTGGGGGTTGGTGATGCAATCGTCGGCGTAGAGGCGGGTGATGGCACGCCAGACGGTGAGGCCCAGAGGCGGCGAAGGAATGTTGCCTTGGCCGGGGATGGGAAGGAAGGGCCCTCCGTTGACGTTGTAGCTGCCGGTGAAGTGGGTGGTGAGGTTGATGCTGAGCTTTCCAGTAGTGGTGTAAATGTGGCTCGTTTGTGTTTGTTCCCCGACACGGTCTTGGTGCAGGGGCGCCCCGTGGATGGCCGTGGGCCCCCAGACGTCGCCGTCTCCGTAATCCCAGGTGTAGGCGACGGGAACTGCGGTGATGGTGACTTGTTGTTCGAGAAGGGTCAGGGCGAAGGTCTGCGTGGTGGCAGTGGCGTAGACGTTGGTATCTTTCCCGCGGAGGGTGTGAGGCCCTGGCTGACTGCCGATGGTAGCGGGGGCGATGGGCGTGTGCTGGAATTCGCTGCTGATTTGGGCGGCGATTTCTGCCAAGATGTCTCTCGGTTTCTCGCCTTGAACGCAGACCGGGCCGGAATCGTAGGTCCAATTCGGAGGCGTGCTGCTTCTCAGGCTTTTGTACCAGTAGACAGCAGTGCTTTTGGGTGCGTCAGTGTCGGCTGGGTTGTTGATGGCTGCACATGGTGGCATGACGGAAGCGCATTCCGGGAAGGTGACGCTGTCACCTGAAGTGCAGGCAACCCTGGCCTCGTAGATGAATGGATCCTGCGGACCAGTAGAGGGCGCTTTACCGTAGAGTGAACCATCGCTGGCCGATTTCCAAGCCCCGTTCCCGATACCGCCGTCATCCCACACTGCGGTTTGATTCTCATCAGATTCGGCTGTGACGGTGATGATCATCGATAGTGATGCCACCATGCCTATAGTCACAAAGATTTTAAGTAACTTGATCACGGCTAGTCCTTGGTCAGATGTTCCGCGGTCCGAGCTATCCATTTGCCTTCTCTGAAAGATGCGACGACTATGTCTGCCCTTGCGATGGACGGAGGATAGGCCTTGTACAGGCTTTGGTCGGTTTCGAAGTAGCGCGCTGGGGACTGCTGAACCACAACGATAGCTTGATACGTGCCGTCTTCATCTTCTTCAAAGGAGCTCGTCGAGGAATGGACGGTCATAAGGCCACCAACTATCCAGCCCCCTTTGGCATACCACTTTCCTACAGGGCCGTTAATGTTGGCACACGTGGTGCAATCGGCTTCAGTAATAGCCATCATGGGGCCCGGATCACCGGTTTCGAAAACGTAGCCGAGGGTGGCATACCAGTGTTCTGCGAACGCGAGTAAGCCTTCTTTGCTGAACTCTTTAGCTTTTTTTGGCAGGACGGGAACGGGTACGTTTTGAGCCGGGCCGTTGGCCGTTGCGGGTTGATAGACGGCAACGCTGGAGGGGGTCGCCGTGGCTGGTGCAGAAGCCTCAATGCCAGTCTTGGTTGGGGTGTTGGTGCCGGTGCCAGTGGCTTCTGGCGGTGTTGGGGTAGTGCTGCACCCGGTAAGTATCAGGAGCGCGGAGACAAAGATGGTCGCGCCGGCCGTTCGATTCTTCCGGCCCGCTCGGAGCCACTGTGTGATGGTGCTATTCCTCATCGCAGGCCCCTGCCCGTGGTGCTGATAGCGGTGTGGCATCGTCCTTGACGCCCAACCGCTGTGGCTTCCTACCAAAATACACTGCCCCGGCAGGACGTGCCAGAAGTTATCCACACCACGTCTATGGCAAGCATCAGCACCTCTCACAAGTAGGGCGGCACAGCGAAAACCCGCCTCGCTGGCGCCACCTCGATAACGGACGATTACGCCATGCTTCGGCACAAAGCCTTCGACCACCATGTCGCTCGCTAACCAGCCCCCGGGTACAACTTGGAGCTGAACCGTGCGTGTTGGTGTGTTGTTTCCTGCACAGGGTGGGGTTGGGTGTTTGGTTGTGCACATTCGGTGTTCGGTAGGGTTGGATGTCAGTGCCTTCTTATAGAATATGTTTATGGAAGCAACGGCGAGGGTG
>NZ_JAFMPX010000056.1 GCF_017353415.1 Arthrobacter sp. E3 | reverse complement strand
CGGCAGAACTGTCACCGATGTGTTGATACAGAAGTGTCACCGATGTCCTGCGACATAACAAACAAAATTAACAGATCCCACACAAAATTAAAAGGCCCCCGCACAAGACCTAACAAAGTACTACTAGGTCCTTGAAGAAATACTGGGTGGTTGCATCGGTTGCAATGCCTGTTGGAACGATGACGCCAGATCTGCCATTAGGGCCCGTCAAACTGCGGAAAAGTTCGGCAAATACGGCGTAGGTGTTGACGTCACCCCGACCATTAAAGGGGTACCGGCCAGACGTACGCATCATGGCACTTTGACCTTCAGCTTCTCGCTTTGCTTGCAAGAAGTCCCGATGCAGGATCGGGTCTTCATCAACCAACTTCTTGATCAGGCGTGTCCGTGCAGCCGCATTGGGCGCTTTCGCAATTGTTTCATTTCGGGCAGCAAAGAATTCCTGTTCCTGAAGCTTTACGCGTTCCCACGGCGGGTTGCCAAGCATGCAGGAGAATCCGCCCGGCCATCCTTCAGCACTCACCTCCTCACCTAGGTCGGGGTTGCCGAAGACTTCCGGGAACTCCAGATGCCAGTGAAAGAAGCGATAGTCGAGAGCCAGACTGCGGACACGCTCCACTGTTCCCGTATACCCGGCTGCGCCACCTGATTCGCCCAACTGTCGGACGATGGATGAGGTCGGCGGTTCGGGTTCATTCTCTTTCAGTGGCCACACAAAGGCGGCGCACCAGGCATCTGCGTGGAGCCGTTTCTGTTCCATCGCCTCGGAGTGGTCGAAGGATGTATAAGCCTTCGCTCGAGCGCGTGCCTCTTGCGCAGTGGCCACTGGTTGGTTCATTTCCATGCGGCGATTGATGATCTCCGAAATGTCGGGTGCCGCGTGAGAAAAGCTAAACGTTTCCTGCCCCAAAGAACCAAAAATTCTGTCGGCCTTGCGGGTGTTCTCAGCCTTGTTGCGCTTCTTCGCCTCGGCGGCGTACTTCTTGTCATCTCCCTCCAAGACAGTGAATGCTCCGTCTGGAACGCCCCCCGCCAAGAGTGCCGGAGTGGTCCCCAAAAGGCTATTACCGATCTTGATGCGGGCATCCAAGAACCCCAGAGGTTTTCCGGGCTGCATGGCTTCAAGCCACAGGGATACCTTTGCAAGTTCCGCGGCGAGGTCGTTCATGTCCACACCGTAGATGCAGCGTTCCACCACGTCGTGCAGGGCAGTCTGCACCTCGGACGGTGTGGGCTCGTTGTCGCCGGCACGAACTTCTGCCACTCGGCGGGCAATCCGGCGAGCAGCGGCTACCAAGAAGCCTCCGGAGCCAGAGGCGGGGTCGCAGACTGTCAATGCCAGGAGCCGGGATTCCCTATCCTGAGCATTGTCGCCACCGTTGATTGCTTCGTCCAGCAAAGGGTCCAAGGCGGTGTCCAGCAGAGCAGAGACCAGATTGGGAGGCGTGTAATAGGAACCTGTGGTCTTGCGGTCGTTCCCGGACAACAGGGCAAGCTCAAAGGTCCGTGTTTCCGTGTCAACCCTGGCGACAAACTCCAATAGTGATTCATAGACGGACCCCAACTCCTCGGCGCCGAGATGACGGTAGTCCACCGGTTGCATTCGCCCGGATTTGCCCGAGACCCACCCTAAACTGCGAATGGCTTTCAGGAAGTCTTGGTTGGCCAGCTCCGCACCGAGCAAGAGATCTTCTTGAGGTTGGCCCTCGGCGCTCTTGGCCCGCGGGTCAGGGTCAAAGAGACCGCCCAGCGCCGGCAGACCAATGGCAGAGAGACCGTCCCCACCCAAGGCAGAGAGCACCATCTTTTGGGTGCGCCACAGATCGGGATGGGGACCGCCGTCGCGGGTCCGAGCCATCTTGCGCAAACGGTGAGTGGAAAAGTAGTCATCGTAGCGCTGTCGGGCTTGCTTGCTGGTCTCGGGGTCCAGAAGCGCCCCGCGGTCTTCCACAACAAAGAGAAAAAGGAGCCGGTAGGCGGTTCGCAGGAGCGCCTTGTGGAAGTCCCTATGCCGGAGTTCGCCCGTGTGCAGCGCCTCCAGCAGCCAGCCATTGTCCGGATGGCGGAGAAACCCTGTTCCAAGGCTATTAAGTGCCTTCTCTACTCCTGCGCCGAGTTTGTCCAGCGCACGCGCTCCAGCCTGGACAGATTCGCTGCGCCACGTCTCGATCCAACAGTCGTCGGCCGGCGCGTCAGCGCCCCCTCGCTTGGCAAGTCGAGACTCATGGCACAGCTGCCAAAGCAATTGAAATTCGGAATACAGGTCCGAATCAAAAATGGTTTCAAGGTCGAACTCAATGTATGCGGAACCGGCAAGTGCTGTGGAGTCACGGAGCAGGCGCAGTTTCAGTCCGTTGCTCAGAATCGCCCACAAGTAGTTGTCCTCACGATTGAGGAACTCCTGAACCATGGCCTGCGGTGCACGACGAGCCGCACCGGCTTCTTTCGGTGTGCGCTTGTCAAGATCAAGGCCAGGACCCAGCAGATGGATCGGAACAGACTCCCAACGGTGAGAGATGGGATAGCTGTCCTCACCGATGGTCAAGCCGCCGGGGGTGGCCTGAACATGACCATAGCCGAGCTCCCGCAGGAGGACCAGAAGCCATTTTTGCCGGGCATCACCGGTGCCGGCCCCGACTCCATCCGGCCGCTTGGCCGCATCTGATTCACGCCACGCACTCCAAGCATCTTGGAGGTACATCCACGTTCTCGACGCCGCATCGCGAATAGTTTCGGTACCGATCAGGTGGTAACCGGAGGGAGCTAAACTCTTGACGTCATTGACTTCGCCAGATTGGATCCGCCCCAGCAAGGATGGCGGAACGACGCCGCCCACAACGGTGATTGCTTGAAATGCAGTGCTCAATTGTTGCCTCCGGCCGGGCTGTATACGTACACGCCGAGGATGTCGACGGGAAGATTTGCTTCAACACTCAGACCTCGAATACCCAATTGCCCGGCGCGGTCCCCTCGTGCGGCAATGCGGACCTCACGGTGCGCGTCGCGGATTTGGTCCGCCACCTCCTGTGCCTTTTCACTCAGCTGTCCCGTCAACAACGGTATTGAGTTCAGAATGTTGGACATCATGTTGCTCACGTCCCCGGTATTGGCCGACGGCTTCGCATCCAGTAGCGCCTCAACTTGATCATCGGCCAGCCAGACCGGGTTCTGAGGGGAGCCGGTAAACGCCAAGACCCTAGCCTCCTCAGCCATATCAGTCCTGTCGCCCAGACGCGCGGGCAACACCAGTTTGGTACGGAACCGCACCAACAACGCAACCGTCAGGTGGTCGACGTCGTTCGTCTTGATGAAACCACATCGCCGGGCAGGGCGCTCCTTGCCAGACAGCTGCACGTCCAAGGCAGAATTAAGAACATAGTTGGCAGCGGCAGCCACGGCTGGGTCCGTGCGCACTAAGACCGAAGCATGGCGGGGAGCCGGGAAATCACTGACAAACCGGATGGCCTTGTCAGTTCCCAACGCGCTGCGAACTCCCGCAACAGCTGCCGTCAGCTCCGCCGTGAACCCGTCTTCCGACGCCTGGACATGCGCGCCGGTTTCTTCCAGTGCGGCACGAACGAATGCGGCGACATCGTCAGGGTCTCCCAGACTCCGCCGGGCAGCTTCCACAACCTTTTCAACTTCTTCGGGCCGCACAGCATTTTGAGCGAATCGGGACCGGCTGGCCTTTTCCTGCTCGGCACTGCTGCGCCATTCAGCATCAAACTGTTCAGCCTCCGGCGTCAGGCTGAACAATTCCAGCTGGTCGCCGTCCTTGCCACGCATGAGTACGCCCTCCAACAGGGCAGCCAACACTTGGTCACTCTTGGGAGGCACTGGCACGCTGATACCCAAATCCCGGCGAATGCTCTCATGCTTGCGCAGCAGAACTTCCAAAACGATGCCGTCAATGCCGTTGTCATCCCCATACAGGGTCAGTGCACGTACGGTCTCAGAAAGCTGACCAAACCGGTCAACACGTCCCTCCCGCTGTTCGTGGCGGGTGGGGTTCCAGGCAAGGTCGTAATGGATGACGGCTTGGAACCCATCTTGAAGGTTTACTCCCTCAGACAAGCAGTCAGTAGCCACAAGGATCTTGGGCACATTTTGCCCCTGCGCACGTTCGGCCTGGGCAGCAATGCGGGCGGCGCGTTCTTCAGAGGGCAATTCACCGGTCACGACTTCAACATCAAACTTCTTCTTACCCGCATCCCGCAAGTACTGGGCCACGTAGTGGGCCGTGGGGATGAAACGACAGAAGACGATGGGCTGGTAGCCGTCGGCAATCAGACTTTTGGCGCGATTCAAGAGCAGCAGAAGCTTTGCGTCAAGCTCCGGATGTTCTTGGAGGTGCCTAGCGGTCTTCAGAAAGGTATTGAGATTGCGTTTCTGCGACGAGGACTCTTCCATCGTGTTCGGGCGCGAGCCCGGAACGACGTCGATCGCCTCACCGCCGTCGTCCTCCACCTGGTCCATAACAACGGCCATGCCACGCTTCTCGGCCGCCTCCCGAGTCTCCGCTTCTTCACCGATGGCTCGGGTGCCCAACGTCGCCGCGGCAGAGGCGGGCGAAGATGCCATGGCGCGCAGAAGTGACAGCGCTGACCACCAACGAATTCGCTGATCACGTTTGGTGCCTGAGCTGTCCTGGACCTGTCCGCGGACGTAGTCAATAACAGCGTCGAAAAAGGCTTTGTGTTCCGGCGAAAGTTTGTAGGCTACTTCGACGGTCTGCCTGTCACTGGGAAACTTAGTATCCGATTTAAGGTAGCTGCGAATATCCACACGGCGGCGCTGCACCATATGGTCAGCGAGCTTCCGCCGGCCGCTCTCTGTTGAGAGGTCGGCGGTTTTGAGAGAGTTGTCCAGCAGGCCAATCAAATTACGGAAGGCGCCGTCGTTGCCGCTGTGGGGTGTTGCCGTAACCAACACCAGGTGCCGTTCGGGGTCATCGGCAAGTCCTCGAACCAGCTCATACCGTTGGGTCCGACCGGCTCCGCCCTTACCCGAGTCATCGGCACTGACACCATGTGCTTCATCTACTATGACGAGGTTGGGAGCTGTCCGCATAAAGTCATGACGCTTGGACTCAGACTTGATGAAGTCCGTGGAAACGATCGTGTACTTGAAGTATTCGAAGACTGACTTGTCATATCCGGCCTCTTTTTGGAGTCGTTTGACAGTCCCGGGCAGGACCAGCTGTGCCTCAATGCCAAACTTTTCCGAAAGCTCTTGACGCCACTGCTGGGCAAGGCTCGGCGGGCAGAGGACCGACAAGCCATCGGCATCTCCTTGGGCGATGAGCTCAGAGGCTATTAGCCCAGCTTCAATCGTCTTTCCAATGCCGACGTCGTCAGCAATCAGCAGCCTGACCACGTCCTGGCGCAACGCCAACAGCAGCGGAACTAGCTGGTAGGGGCGCGGGCTGACATTCAGTCCAGCAAGTGATCGGAAGGGACCGCCGCTGGAACGAAATCCAATGCGTAGGGCGTCACGGAGCAGCCGCGCACTACGGTCATCTCCCAAGTCCGTAGCCGATGGCAGGCCAAACGATGCGGGGACCACGTCTTCAATGGCCGGGATGACGCCGGCAATATCTTCGTCGGTTCCCCCGATGGGCCTTAGCACCAGGAAATCTGGCTGGCTCTCCGGCAAAACGACCCATTCCCTGCCACGGGCAGCAACAAGTGAGCCAATCGCAAAACTCTGTTCCGTCGTCGTACTTGTCACTACACAGCTCCAAAAATGTTTGCGTGTTCGCTGACGAACACTTCGATATCCATACTGGCGCACCATGTGATGACGTTCCAGTTGCCGAAGGTCAGAGCCATCGTGTCCACCGGTGGCCGGGCGGGGTCTTCGACGATTACAGCAGTACGCACTGACAAGTTGGTCGCGTAGACAAAGTCAACGACATTTCCCTCCAGCGTTGGTCCCACCTCATCCGGAAGCCGGCTGCCATTCTCCAACAAATAATCCAGGAGGCCTTGGGCACGGGCGCTTACCACAGTTCCGGGCGGCAAAGCATGCTTCGCTTGACGGGGTTCAACGGATGCGGCGGTGACAGCACCTGCCAATTGACGCAAGCGATTAATGATTAGCCGGCGGTCGATGATCTCATGGTCACGCTGGTTGCCGTAGGACAGAAGGCAGCGGTAGCAGCCACGGACACACGCCTTATCCGAATCCTGACCAGTCTGCTCATCCACATGGAGAATTTCCAGTGCTTTGGCAGCTACTCGAGCCATCGCGTCCGGCTCGCCTTGGAGGCGCCGTAACACACCCGCGCCCCCCTCGGCTGCCTCGATGAATAGCAGCCGACCCCGGTCCTCGTCGTCGGCCAGAAGTTCACTCGATAGCTCGGAATCTTCCAGTTGGAAGACGGCTTCAATTCCCCGTTCGAGGGCGAACTGCATGGTGGTAGCCTCCGCCGTCGTCAACACATCGTGCCACCGGATGACAGCAATGTTTCTCCGATCCTCCACATACGGGGTGACCATCTGCTTTTTCTTGGATTGTTCAACGGTGGTGTCGTCGGCATCGGCAATATCGTCGCCTTCTCCGGTTTCTGCGGTTGCTCTCTTTTCCGATAGCCATTCACCAGTGATGAGATCCAGCCAGAAACCATGGCGATCCTGCTGTGCCCGATTCCGGCGGCCCAGATTCGTGATGCGAACGGTGGCACCGTCACCATAGATGACATGTCCCAGGTCAGTTTGCCCGTTCAGAATGGTCGCATCCGAGTGCCCTGGCTTTTTTCCATGCGGGGCGAACCTGTAATTGGTCACCAACTCGAAGCCTTGCCTGTTTCGTTCTTCCTCATCGGCGCTAATCCGTTCGCGCCGTCGCGTGATGACCGATTGCAGCTGCATGAGATTGGACCAGCTCCCTCCAAGCGGTTCTTCGCAGGATTCGCAGATGTCCAAGCCCGCTTCGCGTTGGTGTAAGTACCCGCAGGCCTCGCAGACCCGAGCCTCGCCCAAGACAACGTCGCCTACTCCGCCGCCGTCGGAATCACGAGGCAAGCTCACCCGTTTGACCTGGTACCGGGCGCCTTCATGATAGATCAGGGCATCCGGGCCGAACTCACTGATGGCGAGGAACCGGGAGCGCTGCAACCAAGTGCTGTTGCTGTCCTTGCCCCGCCGCATGCCCGGGATGAAAGCCGCAAGCGGCAGCCTCGGGAACGAATACCCAGGAAGGAATCCTTCCGAGGCAAGGTAACGCAATGTATAGAAATCCGACTGTCCGCGTGAGTCACTGTCGTTGAGAAGAATTTCCAGACGTTGGCCAGCCTCCCGGTGCCGACTGATAGCCAACTCGCGTGATTTAGAATCCGTGGAATGGTCCTGACTGGCACGGTGGGCAGCATCCTGTTCTGCAATGGCGCTGCGATACAGCTGGCGCCAACGCTCACACGCCTGATCGAAGCTTGCCAAGGCATTCTCAATCACTTGATCAGACCACGACTCTGTCCACCAGGGAGTGTCGCGCAACTCTCCTTCGATGCTTCGCATGAGGTTTCTGGCAGAGCTTTTTGCCTTTACAGCTGCACCCGGGTCCGCCAAGACGGCAATGATTTGGGCTTGCAGCGGGTAGCTCTTGTCTTCGAGCTTCAACAATCCACTCATGGACTTGCCCAAACCGGTTTTCGTTGCGGCCAAGGCTTCGGCGAGCCACACGGCATGCACGTGAGACCGGACCAAGTCTTCATTGGCAAAGTCGAGGCGTGGCGGTTGTACTTGCCCGGAAACCATCAGTTCTGAGCGTTCAAAGTAGTACGAATCATGAGGGCTGCCCGTGGCGCAGTAGGTCAACACCAATGCGGGTTGACCCGAGCGTCCGGCGCGACCGCTTCGCTGGGCATAGTTCGCTGGTGTGGGTGGAACGTTGCGCATGGCAACGGCATTGAGATCGGCAATATCAACGCCGAGTTCCATGGTGGGTGAGCAAAAAAGCAACGGCAGGTCCGCACTACGGAATTCCTGTTCCCGCTTTTCACGGTCATCCGCCCGGACCTGGGCGGTGTGCTCAGCGGCCTTCAGGCCCGCCAACTCCTGTCCAGTTTCCAGATACAAGTCCTTGAAAAATCCGATAACACGGGGTTTCTGGTCGGCATGATACGTCCGGCGCAAAAGATCCGGCGCACCGTATTCACCGTCGCCCTTCTTCAAAACCATGCTCGAGAGCTTCAACCGGTAACCTGAGGACTTTCCTTCCACCACTTCTGCAATGAAACCGGTTTCCAGAAGGATGGTGAAGAGTGAGGCGATGACTTCATCGACTTCCACCCGTTTGAGCCTATTGCCGGGGGATGCGGTCTTTGCCAGCCAACGTCCAAATGTACCGTAGGAGGTGATGGGCAGGGTCGTTCTGAACGCCATCTTCTTCGGTTCAGTGGTCACCAAGCCAACGCTTGCGGCAGATTCCTGCTCGGGCAGGGCCCAGATTCCAGTCAGAAACTCTCTGCTGCGATTCTTGACCCGCTCCAACCAATCCGCGGTCAGCTCTTCAGCATCGATGGCCAGCACGCGCCTGAACTCATCGAGCAAGACCCTGATGATCTCTTCACGTTTTCCTGGATCCGCATCTCGGAGAATATAGTGGGCGCTTTCCCAGCGGCGCTCTTGTTCTGCCAAGTTCTTCGCCAGCGGGTAGTCAACTACGAGCAAGCCGGTCTGTTCCAAGTTAGGTAAAGTAATCCGCCAGCCGCGTTGCAAATCACGCAGTGCGCGATAGGTAACTACCTCATTGAGGGCCCGCTTGGTGGGTTTGGGGTCTAGAGGATCTTCTGTCCTCGCATAGTCAGTCCACGCGAGATCGAGAGTTTTTACCATGGCGTCGCCAAGCTCCATGGCCTCAACCCCAGTATCGCCCGCGGAGGCCACTGCCCTATAGAGCGCAGAACGAAGTTGGGCGACCTGAACAAAGTCATTCAGATGGCCTGCTTGCAATGAGGCGTCCTGCCGATTATCCACAAATGTCAACAGCTTCTTGGCTGCTGGCTTCAAGTCACTGCCCGCATCGGAGCGTAGGAGCTGCACCAACTTGGTGGCGATCACAGTCATGGCACTGCTGCGACCTTCTTGGTCGAGGGTGACAACCTTTGAGAATTCACCGCTCCGCGCGGACTCGTAGGTCACTTGGCAATTGAGGCAGAACCCAAGGCTCCCAGGAACCCATGCGGCCAACTGTCCTGAATCCTGTGTGTACTCATTGTCCGGGGCCGCCGAGCCATCTGGCTGCACCCAGAATCTGGAGGGGACCCGCTTGCGCTTGGACTCGATGATGGGGTTGCGATGTTCTGCGTTGCTAAGCCACGACCCCGGAATACGCCCTGCTTCCACTGCCTTGTCCGGCCATTCTTGGCTGGTGGAAATGTATAGATACCCGTCCTGGCCGTTGTCGTCGCCACCGCTCTGCTGCATTTTGAGCTCGTGGCGGGTTACGAATCGGTGTTCCCCATCTCGCTCTGTCAGCCGGGCCATGAGATACTCTTGGCCGCATTCCCGACAGAATGCCAGCGGGTAGAGGCGTTTCTCTTCCGGACCCACAGTTAGCTGGAAATCTGTCTCGATCAGTCTTGATTCTTCGGATTCCGCCGTGACATACAGCGAACCTGCTTTGGAAATGAACTGGTGCAGTCGGAAAGCAAACAATGGACGGTTTGTCTCGCTGTGTTTGGCTTTAGAACCGGCGAGGAGCGTGGCACGGATAGCCGTGGCACACCTACGGATTGGCTCTCCGGTTAGCTTGGCGAGTTCTGCTGCTGCGTGAGTAACGGTTTGTGGCTTTTGGCGCACAATCCTGCGTGAGTCTGGCTCTCTAGTGAGGCCGAAATTGCCCTCAATCCAGGAAGCAAGGGGATCGGACTGCATCAGTGTGTAGCCGCCCGAAAGGGTCGGGCTACTAAATTCGGCATCTCCGCGTTCCAGCACAGCTGACCGCAGTTCTTCGTTCGAACGCTCATGACTGGTAGTTGCTTGCACCAGTGTTTCGGTTATTACATGCTCCGGGGTGATACTCGTACCGAAGATGCGTGAGGCTACCTTGGCGACGTCTACTTGTTGTTCCGCCAGGGTACCGCCGCTGGACATTGTCGCCGAAGTCCCAATGCATTGGAGCGTCTGGTGGGCGTTGCAGGCATCGCGCAGCCGTCGCACCAGCATGGCGACGTCGGCGCCCTGGCGCCCACGGTAGGTGTGCAATTCGTCCAAGACCAAAAACTGCAAACCCGAGGCTGCACGAATCAGCGATTGGCGCTCCTCCGGCCTTGTTAGGACATATTCGAGCATCACATAGTTGGTCAGCAGGATATCCGGAGGATTCTTCAGAATATTTTCGCGATCCTCGCCACGCTCCTGTCCTGTGTAACGGGCAAAAGTTACTGGTGGTTTGCCATCAAAACCGAAATCGAGGAACTTAGACAATTCCTCCATCTGGCTGTTGGCCAAGGCGTTCATGGGGTAGACGATTATCGCCTTGATGCCTTTTCCTGTGCCTTCGCGCAGGACTCGATCCACAATCGGGACAATGTAGGCGAGCGACTTACCAGAGCCGGTCCCGGTAGTCAGGACATAAGAGTCCTTCTGTGCAGCAATTTCAATGGCGTCCCGTTGATGCTTATGCAGTGTGATGGGCGAGGAACCACGATCCGCCATGTCCGTCTTGGGCCTGAAGATGGCGTCACACGAGGAGTGCAGAATCCCGCGCCTGACGAGCTCATCGATACGGCCACCGGAACTAAAAGATGGGTTCAGTGACAGCCACGGATCGGGCCATTGCCGTCCCTTGTCGCCTAACTCGACGACGGCATCCTTGATCCTCGTATCTTGGATGTCGACAAAGCCCTCGGTGAACGAGCGGTAGCCCTCGATCAGTTGATCCCGAATACCAAACGCGTCCACTTAAAACCCCCCGTGATGCCTACGACACTATTGTCCACAGCAAGAATAGGCAGGTTCAGCTGAGACTAGCTATTTGGGCACGATTCGCACCGTGAATTTTCGATCCACACGCTACATCTATGCATGACTCGATAGACGGCATCATTCAACCGGTAGTCCGTTTAGAGGAACCGCAAAGAGTTTTCACGCGTCTGCTTGTCCAACTAACTGGCATCAGCACCCGCCCGCCTATCGAAATCCCCGTTCAAGAACTTCACACATCTGGCATCCAAGGCCTTGGCCGTCGGTTTGCAGCACGACGCTCACGCACGTCGTTGAGTGCTCTTGACCCCATGAACTGGCATGGAAACTACAACTTGCAGGCAGTGCGGTACCGCCTTTGCACCACACCGCACAACTCAGAAATACTGTTCAACGGCTTGCTCCCGCCGTCGTCGGGATCACGAATGGCGAGCCCGACACCACTCCGAGGCTACCCAGTCCCTGCGAGCGCAGCTTGAATCTACCGCCGTCAAATACCGCATCCGCTCCCAGGAAGCAGCGGTCGAGTTCCACAGGCTGCTTGATGCAGCAGAACGGGAGGCTCGGGATCAGCTCTCATTTCAAGCCAACCGCCACGAGCGGGAGACCGAGGCTTTACGGACCCGGTTGCGAGACCTTGCGTCAATCAATGTCGACATTGCTTGTGAAATCCCGGAGTTGAAAGCTCAAGTTACTGAGCTGCAGCTCGAGAATGCCCGGCTGATCCACAGCGAGCGAGCCGATTTCCAGGAGCTCATGCAGATCGCAGGCCGGCTGTTTGAGCTGTGTTCGCGGTTGGGTCTCCCACTCGATAAGGCGACGAAGGAGATCTTTCAGCGCCGCGGCTGGCGGACCAACACCCTAGTGCCCAAACAGTGACTGTCTCCATGTCCCGGCTGACGGCCACGGCCGGATTGAAGTACCTGCTCAAAACCACGATGAAGGACGACATGATCAAGCCTCTCGATGACGCCACCAGCTACTACGTCAAAGCCGGGACACCTCCAGGCAAGTGGCTCGGCAGTGGCCTCGACGGCATCGATCGGCGGCCCCATCAAGCAGTGACTGCGTCGGATGCAAAAGCAGTATTCTCACTCGCTCAACATCCCGACAATCAGACGATCCTTGGCCGGCCCCACGGCCAAACAACCGTCGCCTACAGAAATGGTGAAGAGCAACAGCGCCATGCTGTGGCCGGGTTTGACTTGACGTTTAGCGTCCCCAAGTCCGTTTCCGTCCTGTGGGCTCTCGCAGACAAAGACATCCAGCAACAAGTCTTTGCCTCCCACCACCGTGCGGTGGAGTCTGTTCTTGCCTGGCTCGAGGACCAGGTTGTCCATACACGGACTGGACGCAATGGAGTCGCCCATGTGGGCACAAACGGCGCCATCGCTTCAGCATTCGACCACTGGGAATCCCGGGCCGGAGATCCACAGCTTCACACTCATCTGGTCATCGCCAACCGAGTTCAACGACGTAGTGACGGCGCATGGACTACCGTCGATTCCCGAACGCTCTACAAAGGCATCGTCGCCGCAAGCGAACACTACAACGGGCTGCTTCTGGATGAACTCCAACGTGCTCTCGGCACGGAGGCAGACTTCCGTTCCCCCATAGAAGTGGGTCGCAACTCTGGTCTTGAATTGACCGGTGTCGATCAACAGCTCATCAAGGAGTTTTCCAACCGGAGCAGGCTCATCGATGCTGAAACAGACAGGCTCACCCAGCTTTGGACTACCGAGCACGACAAACGGCCCGGCGCCACTACCATCATCAAGCTCCGCCAAATTGCCACGTTGACGACACGACAACCTAAGGACGAATCCCCACGACCGTTGACAGAACTTCGCGCAAGCTGGCAACAGCGTGCCATCGCCACAGGAAAAACTCCAAGGGCCGTCGTCGAGAATACGATTGACCGCTCCATGCAACGGCCTGTCAGATCTTCAGACGTCTCTTTGGAATGGAATGATGCGGTCGCAACCATGGTCAGGGATGGAGTCGCCCAACGCCGGGCCACGTGGAACCGCTGGAATCTCCTCGCAGAAGCTGAGCGCGTCTGCGCTGGCATCCGGTGCGAGTCCCCCGCCGACCGCCGGCGCCTGATCGACTCAGTCACCACAGCTGCAGAATCCCAATCGGTACCGCTCAACAAGGCCCGCTACAGCCTTCCTATGACTGCTGCAGACGATCTGAGATACGCTGGTCACTCCGTCTTTGACTTCCCCGGCGCTCGTCTCTACACGGACGCCAGCACCCTAGCCAGTGAGCAATTTGTCGTGGAAGCCCGAAGCGCCCCAAGCGGGCCTGCTGTCGATCGCGCCTCAGCAAGCGATCAACTCATCAACTACCACCACAGGGCCGGCTACGAGTTAACCGCAGACCAACTCGCCGCTGCGGAAAACGTACTGTCTAGCGGCCACAAGCTCGACGCTATTGTTGGCCCCGCCGGCTCCGGCAAGACCACCACCATGGCTGCCATCAAGGCCGTATGGGAAAATGCCCATGGTGAGGGGAGCGTCGTCGGACTTGCCCCAGCCGCTGCGAGCGCAGAAGTGCTGGCAAAGGAACTCGGCATCAGTGCGGAAAACGTCGCCAAGTGGCTCTATGAAAGCGTAGGACAAGGAGCAAGCTACCGGGCCGACCGGTTCCACAATCTGGAATCAATGCCACGAACCAGCCATACAGCTGTTGCAGCACAACTGGCAGCGTTGTCACTCCAACAGTCCATCTGGGGCTTCAGAAAGGACCAGCTCGTCATTATCGACGAAGCGTCCATGATCTCCACTATCCAACTCGCCGGTCTGGTCCACCAAGCCCAAGATGCAGGTGCCAAACTCCTACTAGTGGGCGATCCCGCCCAACTCGATGCAATCGATGCTGGCGGAATGCTCGGGTGGTTGCACCGTGACGGCAAGGCCGTGGAACTCACCACCATTCACCGCTTCACCCACAGTTGGGAGGGCCCGGCGTCGCTCCGACTTCGCGACGGCGACATCGAGGCCGTCGACCTTTACGCTGCCCAAGAACGCATCCAGCACGGCGATTACATGGACATGGTTGAAACTGCCTACCAGGGTTGGTCTGCCGACCTGGGTTCTGGTAAATCTTCCATCCTGATCGCCCCGCACAACGACACCGTGGCCACCCTGAACGTGCGGGCCCATGCCGAGCTCGTTGAATCGGGTCACGTCGATGCCGAGCACACCGTCGCCCTCGCCGATGGTCTGACTGCAGGCCGTGGCGACACCATCATCGCCCGCAAGAACAACCGTAAGATGATCGACAACGACGGTGAATACCTGCGAAACGGCACTCTCCTGCGCATCACCAAGCGGCCGCACAGGGACGGAACCATCACCGCCTGCCGCGTGGACACCGGCGCCACCATCAGACTCAGCCAGGTGTATCTCGGTACCTCCGCCGAGCTCGGCTACGCAACCACCGCCCACCGCTCCCAGGGCATCACCGTGGACACCAGCCACATCGTCCTGACGCAAGGCTGCCTCACCCGCGAGCTGTTCTACGTCGGCATGACCCGCGGCCGCAACAGCAACACCGCCTACGTGTGCGAGACCAACCCCGCCCTCGACGAACCCGCGATGGGCGAACCAACCGCCAGTTGGCGACAGATCCTCGGTGAGGTCCTTGCCGCTGAAGGAGCCGAGCGTTCTGCCCACGAGGTC
This sequence comes from Arthrobacter sp. E3, assembly GCF_017353415.1. Taxonomy (GTDB): domain Bacteria; phylum Actinomycetota; class Actinomycetes; order Actinomycetales; family Micrococcaceae; genus Specibacter. Next base: position 3,365 of record NZ_JAFMPX010000056.1, on the reverse strand, counting down.
CAAGCTGCGGAAATTGCCAAGGGCGACACCCTCCACCGGCTTGCCGCCGAGTATGACTATCTCGCCCAGCTGGCCGCCGCCGAAAACCTGACCCTGGCTATCTCAAAGGTGATGCCCGACGTCGTCACTCGCCTTCAAGAGTCTCCGTCCTGGGGCGCTGGTGTTGCCGCTTGGCGACGTGCAATGGCTATCAATCCAGCTGCTGCTCAAAGAGTTCTGGAACGTGCTCTGAGGCATCCTGGCGATGCTCAGGATCAAATGGCAGTCCTTCATGCACGCCTTCGCCAGACAGCCAGCAATAGCCCCTCGGAAGTTTCTCCGGATGTCTTTGACGAGCCGCTATTCACCGAGCGCACGGACCTTGCAGACATGATCGGCCAGGTACGCGCCCGCACGATCAAACGCCGTGACCGAGTGGCTAGGGAAGCACTCAGCGTTGGATTTCCGTGGGTCCACGCGCTGGAAACAATTCTCGGGCCTACGGTAAACCCGGAGCATCGGGCTGAGACTGTCAGTGAGGTTGGGGCATTCCGCGACCGCTGGGAAATTGCCACATCCACAGAACCGCTTGGTGCAGTTCCCGCCAACTATGAGTGGGAACAGTCAGCCCAGCGAGAGTCCCTGCAGCGGCGAATTCAATCGCTGAACGAACACGCATCTCGTTCGTTGGGGCAACGTGCGGCCGGGCTGCCAGCACCGATTGTGCACCAACCCTTTATCTCTGTCGGACCCACGCTCTAAACTGGAAGTCGAAAGGAAGTCGTGCGGTCATGAACCCAATGATCAGACCATCAGTCGCCTCGGCGCCGCTCGTCATGTGGAGCGTCGCGATAGGCCTGTGCACGCTCTACTTGGTCCCAGCAACGCTCGCGAACTGGCCAGCACCACCATGGCTGATAACTATCGCTTCGATACTTCTGGTTTTCTCAGTCGCGCTGGCACTTCGCTGGGTGTTCAAAGCGCGCCATGCCCGGGCGTGGGATGTGAGTGCACGGTCTCTTTGGCAGCAGTTTGAGGGCGCTCGCCTCGCTGCCGGGACGACAACCGAAGTCACGATCCTCAGCGTCCAAGAAGTTCAACCGACGGGCGCTTGGGTCACCATCAATTGGGATCAGTTCGGCTACACACAGCCCGCCTGGATCGAAGGCAAGGGCGGAACGTATTGGCCAGGTTCCGTCATACTCATCACCCCCGACCCGGCGCAGGTCCACGCGGGCCGCCCGTGGCCACAGACCTACCGGATTGCAGAATCTGCGTGCCGGGCAATTGCACCTATGGGGCATCCAGTCGCATAGTCCCAAAGTGGTTCGAAGATAGGATCGTCGCAGACCAAGCAAGGGGGCTGACAGATATATCATCGACGCCTGATGGCGTGCTATTAGTTTTCGTCTAAATCGCTGGCGAGAATACCTGGCAATTATCCGGGAAACCCAATACCAGTTCGAGTCTATTTGATGCTACTTGCTTTGCTTGGCTAGCCTACGTATGGCGGCGCTGACTAGCTCATAACTCAAGAGCCGATCGACAAAAAATCTGAGGTCGTCCCACCTAGCCAATCCCTAACTATCTAGCCGCATCATCTCCTTTTTTGATAGCACGGAGCTTCATAAGAGTGTCCTGCCCCAAGGGCGTTAGTGCCCAATATTTATTCTTGTCGGTCGTAGAACGCCTTTTTATTCCATGAGTAATCAAATTGAGAGCGAATAACTGAACAATAATATCATCGACACATTCCGCTATTGTCTTGATACTTTCAAGTTTTCCAAAGTCAGCAGGGAGCTTATCCTTATTTTCAGTGAATAGCGCACTATAAGTAAATTTTTCCACCGCCGCCAAAAATTCACGCTCTGTGGACTCATTAATAAGACTTGGTCCTAGATCATAAAGAATTGAGTTCCAATTTACCGGCAATACTATCTGCTTCCTACTCTTCGCAGAATTCCACTGAATACCTTTAGAAGCGACCGCTTCAGTATAGTATTCGATGAGTAAATATAGATCGTATGGATCTGTCCCGGATGCCAAATCATCCGGTATGGAAGATTTCACTGTAGTTTCAGAATCCAATTTCAGCTTCAGCTCGCTGACCTGCGCACGAAGATTGGCTATCTCCGCCTCCGTTTCCGGCGTCATGGCATATTGACCACGCACCCAACCTTCTGCTTTATGCTTCTTCATAGTCATAATGAGGCTTCGAGAAACCGCAGATCCGAGTTCCGCTGCAGAGGTGTAAGTCTTGATTAGCCGCGACTTAACCTTGATTATGAAGGCGTCAAGTTCCGCCTGAGCCGCCGGCTGGCTCTTATCCAGTGGCAACTTTCCTGGGCTGGCATTAATGAACCCTAGTATTGGCTTGCCTGTAGCGACCGCATAGTCGAATTCTTTCTCGGTGTAGCTGATACCATCCGGCGCCATACTGCCGTACCGCCCACCTACGATCACCACGTAATAGTCACTCTCGTCGATAACCTGCTGGATCAGGGTCCACTGATCATCGTTGGCCGCAGGGAACATTTCCATACCTGCTGGTAGACAATCCATTTCGAGCAAGGCCTGGAAGACTTCACGGCGTTCGTCCACGAGGTCGATGTAGGTTGAACTGACAAATACTTGATAACGGCGATCCATGCAACATGTTTAGCACACGGGACAATATTTCAGTTAAAAAGTGGATTTGGAACGGGATCCACCCATTGGTTGTAGCGACAGTTGAGCCACGACGTCCAGCCTCTTACAGTGGCCCACATTATTGAAAAGTGGCTTGGTTTGGCGATATTACGGTTGGAGACACGATTCGAATCTGATTTGTCACGATCCTTCGCCGATCCACAACGAATTCACCAGCCGAGATTCTCCCGCCCAGCTCGACTGGACTAGTGAAATCAAGTACCGACTTGGACGCCGATGTAACCCTAGCAAGAACAGACTTTGCGATGTCGGTCCGGGACAGCAGTTTACATCCTGCTTTTGGCGAAATTATGGAGTCGGCTTCGGCGACTATGACGGCGTCGGCCCATCCAGCCAAGTAGCTGGAGGACTGCAGCCCGCGGTCGATCCCGTGCGCCTTCAGCACGATGTAAGCAACGGATTCGGCTTCGACTTCGGCCAGTCCACGATGTTCGGCGCTGCTGCCGTAGAGCTGCCCCAGAGCATCGTCAGGACCGTGGAGCATGACATGGCCGAGTTCGTGCGCGAGCACAGCAAGCCTTTCACCTCCCTCGAGCCATGCCCCGATACTGCTTGAATTCTAGGGGTCGTTGCAACACCTGGTGTTTAGTTGGTTATCAGTAGATCATGAAGTTGCTCGGCTGGTGTATTCCAGTTGAGCGTTTTGCGTGGGCGTGCGTTGAGTTCCTGGGCGACGT
>NZ_JAFMPX010000055.1 GCF_017353415.1 Arthrobacter sp. E3 | reverse complement strand
GACCCCCCCCCCCGCAGCGTGCGTGCAACCCGGAACGGGTTGCACGCACGCTGCGCTTTTTTGTGTTTTTCCTATCTGCTTACACGTTTGACCAGAGGCAACAGTGTCGCCCAGCTGCTTCGATCTCAGGCCGCCGGGAGCCACGGCGGGCCCGGCAGGCAGCCCAATGGGGCATTATTAACCCATGACTCCAACCCCCGCTGCCAGCCGCGGCACCCTGCTGATTATCAATGGACCCAATCTGAACCTGCTGGGCACCCGCGAACCGGAGATTTACGGCAGGGCCACCCTGTCCGACGTCGAACATCTCGCCACGGTTGCTGCCGAGGCTGCCGGCTTCGGCGCCATGTGTCTGCAGTCAAACCACGAAGGGGCCCTAGTGGATGCCATCCATGCGGCGCGAGGCAGCGCTGTGGGCATCGTCATCAACGCTGGCGCCTACACGCACACGTCGGTAGCGCTGCGGGATGCGATCGCCGCGGTGGAACTGCCCGCCGTGGAAGTTCACATTTCCAACGTGCATCAACGCGAGGAATTCAGGCACCATTCGTATTTGTCGCCCGTGTGTACCGCCGTCATTGTTGGCGCAGGAGTGCACGGTTATGAGCTGGCTGTGAGCGTCCTGGACAAGGTCCTCGCACTCGCGCAGGCCTAAGCGTCAACCCACCTTGCAGGTGCCTGATTCCACGGCGCTGCTGAGCAGGGGTGCTGCGGTAATCACGGGTCCGGCTTCCTCCATGGTGAGGGCGAAGCCCACGTTGGCGTCGGTAGTGGCCTTGGCGAAAATCACGCCTACGATGCGCCCGTCCTGATCCAGCAGAGGTCCGCCGGAGTTCCCTGACTGAACGTTGCCTGCCAGTTGGTAGACGTCGACTACGGCTTTGGCGCTGCCGGTGATGTCCGGAACCAGCAAGGGCCCAGAGGACAGCACGGTGGCTGGGCGCACCTGCAGTGGACCGCCCAGCGGATACCCGGCAAACGCCGTCGCGGTGTTGCCCGGCACCGTACCTGCTATGGGCAGCGGCGCCGCCTCCAGCGAGTCGACGGCGAGAATGGCCAAGTCATGGACGGGGTTGAAATATACCACCCGAGCCGGCAGTGCCCCCTGCTTTTGGGTTTGCACCACCGGCATGGACACACCCGCCACCACGTGAGCGTTGGTGAGCACTCGTCCGGGAGAAACCACAAAGCCCGTTCCGGTCTGGTTTTGGCCACACTGGAACGCGGTCCCCGAAATCTTCATGACCGACGCAGCGGCACTGTTCCACGCGGAGGTGTTGGTGTCTGCGTGGGGGGCTGCAACTTCTACATTGGGGCCAGCGGGGTTCAACAGTGCCGGGATGCCTTCATCCAGGACAAGCGAACGGATTTCGGCCACTGCGGACTTGACGGGGTCTGGGGTCCAGGTGTCGATGGCGGAAATCACCCGCGAATTGCTGAGCTGTTGGGAAACTAGCGGGATACCCAGGTTCGACACGCCAAACGCCAGTACGGAAATGGCCAGCGCACCCACCGCGACGTTTAACGCCCCGCCCAGGACCCTGTTCACTGCCCGCACTGAGTCTGAATTTACCCGCCGCCCCAAAGCCCGCCCCAGCCGCATGCCCACGGCATGCCCTACGGCAATCAGCAAAAGGGTGGAGCCAATGACAATGGCTGTCCGCCAGCCCGGGCTTGGGGCGAATTGGCTGACAAATGGTGCGGCAAAAAATGCTCCCACTGCGCCCGCCACAAAACCCGCCAAACCGCCCAGCCCAACAACCAGCCCTGACCTCAGACCGTATATCAGCTGCCACAGCAACCACAGGATCAATACCGCATCAAGCCAGGAGTAACCAGACACTCTTGTGTGAAGCTCCTCCCGGGCATTGGCCCATCGTTGTCATTGCAGCGCACAAGCTGTGGCCCAGAACCACATGATACCGGGGCAGTCCGTGCGAAGTCTGGGATTCTTGGTCAACCAAACTGACAATTTGCTGGGAACGAACGCCTGTAATGCCAAATTGGTCACAAAAACATAAAACGTCTGAAACAATCAGTATTAGGTAACAACTAATTAAGTACATATTGCAAGGAGTTTTCATGGACATCGAGGTACTACGCCGGGCACCACTTTTCGCCACGCTCGACGACGAGGCTTTCCGCCTTCTGACTGACGAACTGGCCGAAGTTGACTTGTCCCGCGGCGCGTCGGTCTTCCGTGAAGGCGATCAGGGCGACCAGTTGTATTTCATTGTCTCCGGCAAGGTGAAGCTGGGCCGCACCTCCTCCGACGGACGTGAGTCCTTGGTGGCCATCCTCGGTCCGGGCGAATTGTTCGGTGAAATGGCGCTCTTCGATCCGGCACCCCGGAGCACCACAGCCACAGCAGTTTCTGAAACCCGCTTGGCCGGGCTGAAAAATGATTCCTTGAAGGCCCTGCTGCGCAACCGCCCAGAAGTGTCCATGCAGCTTCTGCAGGCGTTGGCACGCCGTTTGCGCCGCACCAACGACAACCTTTCCGACCTCGTGTTCTCCGATGTTCCCGGCCGCGTTGCCAAGGCCATCCTGGATTTGGCCGACCGCTTCGGCCGTCCTGCCACTGACGGCATTCTTGTGGCACACGAGCTCACGCAGGAAGAACTGGCCCAGTTGGTCGGCGCTTCGCGGGAGACCGTCAACAAGGCCCTGGCCGAGTTTGTCCAGCGCGGCTGGCTTCGACTCGAAGCCCGCGCGGTGGTCATCCTCGACGTCAACCGCCTGCGCCAGCGCTCCCGCTAGCCCCCACCTACCGACGCTTCCGCACCTTCCGGTGTGGAAACCGAAACGCTCCTGCATTTCCCGGCGCAGAATCCAAGACGCTCCTGCAGCGCCGAGCACTCCGTTTCCACAAGCGCAAAAGCGTTATGTAAAAGACCCCTAAAGGTGCTGGAGCGTCGGTAGGTAGGTCAGCGTTCCCGGCAGGCGGCACCTTCTGATGCTGGCGTGGCTGGAACTTCGAGGCAGAACTGCCCATCAGCATCAACCACAAGTGTCGGCTGGTATTTGTTGATGGGTCGCTTGTGGTTCAAGTACGCAATGCAGCCTCGGGCGGCGGCGATCTTCTCCAGAATGATCTCCACTCCCGGCACTACCAGTTCTTCCAAATGCATGCCGACGGTGTTGGGCTGGTCGATTTCATCGCCCAGCGCTGAGCCGCCCCGGGCAGCGACGACTTCCGCGGCACTCACCCAGCGGCCCCACACACCCTTGCTGCTCAGCAGCGAGAGTTCTTGGTTCACGGGCCGCGCAGCGGCAAAATAGCGCACGTCGAAGCGTCGGTGCGCAAAGTCCGGGCTGGTCCAATGACTCAACGGTTTCAACAGGTCTGTGCGCAAGGCCAGCCCGTACCGTTCAAGCAGAGTACCGAACGTGGACTCCTGCGTGGCTATGGATTCCCTGGCCCGCATCCATTCCTGCCCGGAGATGCTCTCCACCAGTGAGGAGGCGTCGGGCCCGGCTAGCAGGATGCCCGTTTCCTCGAACATCTCCCTGATGGCTGCCACGACGTGACGCTTGGCCAGACTAATATCATCTGTGCCCAGACTCTTAGCCCATGCGACGGGTGAGGGGCCCACCCAGTCCGTGACGTCGTCGTCCGCGGTTTCAACCGTGCCACCGGGGAACGCTACGGTGCCCAGCGGCGAACCACCCGGACGGTAGGTCATGAATGTTTGCAACCCGCTGGGGCTGTCCTTCAACAACACCACCGAGGAGGCATGCCGCGGTTTACTGGGCGTACGTTCACCAAAGTCGGCCCAAGCCTGCGCCGCTTCCCGGTGATCAGCGTTGAGTGGAAAGCGACGCATGCTGGAGGGGCGCCCACCTACGGGGTTGCTACTGGAACTCGGCAACCAACTCAACCTCAACGGGTGAATCCAAGGGCAATACTGATACCCCGACGGCGGAGCGTGCGTGTACGCCTGCCTCACCAAATACTTCGCCCAGCAGCTCGGAAGCACCGTTGATGACACCGGGCTGGCCGGTGAAGGACGGGTCTGAGGCCACGAACCCCACGACCTTGACGATTCGAGTCACACGGTCCAGATCACCAATGACGCTCTTCAGTGCGGCGAGGGCATTGATGGCGGCTGTTGCGGCCATGGATTTTGCGTCCTCAGCGGACACGCCCGCACCAACTTTGCCGGTGGCTGTGAGTTTTCCTTTAATAAAGGGCAACTGCCCCGAAGTGTAAACATGGTTGCCTGAAATGACTGCCGGCACATAGGCGGCCACTGGCGCCGCAACAGGAGGAAGGCTCAGGCCCAGCTCTGCAAGGCGCGCCTCAATGCGTGAAGTTCCTTGATTTGATGCGGTTTCCACGGTTATGCCTTCTCTCGTTTGAGGTAGGCGACAAGGCCCCGGCCATCAGGCCCGGCAACGACCTGAACCAGCTCCCAGCCGTCGTCACCCCAGCTGTCCAGAATCGCCTTCGTATTGTGGATAATTAGCGGAATCGTAGAGTACTCCCATTTGGTCATACATCAAAGCGTATCCCCTGCCGCTAAACTGTGAAAATGGCAGCAAAAAAACACCCCATTTTCGATACCGCCACAACGCTCGGTAAATTGGTCCTCTTCCTTGGTATCAGCACCGTTTGCGGTGTTCTTGTGGCAGGACTTATGGTTCCGGCTGCGGCGCTGGCCGGTACCACGGCGACCTCCTCCATTTCATTCTTTGACGACCTTCCGGATGAGATGAATGTAGGAACCCCGGCACAGTCTTCGCGAATTCTTGCTGCCGACGGCTCCGTGCTGGCCACGTTCTATGATCAGAACCGCACCGAAGTGCCACTCGCGGACATTTCGGAGTTCATGAAGAACGCAATCATTGCGGTGGAGGACTCCCGCTACTACGAACACGGCGGCATTGACACTCGCGGCCTGATGCGTGCAGTTGGTTCCATGGTCCAAGGCGGAGGCCGGCAGGGCGCTTCCACCATTACCCAGCAGTACGTGAATAACGTCATCATTCAGACTTACGCTGCCGATGGTGAATATGACAAGATCAAGCTCGGCTCCGACAAGGGCATTGGCGAGAAGGTGCGCGAAATCAAGCTCGCCATCGCGATCGAGAAGAAGTACTCCAAGGATGAGATCCTGCAGGGCTACTTGAACTGGGTGCTCTACGCCAACGGCAACTTCGGCATTGAATCAGCCGCCGACTTTTACTTCAGCACCCATGCGAAGGACTTGAACCTGGCTCAGTCCGCCCTGCTTGCCGGTGTTGTGAACAGCCCCACCGTCTACGACCCGGTAGCCAACCCTGAAAACGCGCTGGCGCGCCGCAACCTGGTCCTTGACAACATGTTGGAGCAGGGCATGATCGACAAGAAACAGCACGCAGACGCCGTCAAGGCCGACATCGGTCTGAAAATCCGTGCCAACCGTAACGGCTGCACCACTGCCGTGCGGGCCGAGTACTTCTGTGAATACGTAACTAACCTGATCCTCAACGACGCGGCTTACGGAAAGACTGCCGATGACCGCCTCAAAATGCTGCAGCAGGGCGGGCTGACCATCACCACTACCCTGGATCCGAAATTGCAGGACGCCGCGCAGGCCCAAATCCACGACATCATCCCGATGGAAAACAACCCCGACAAGGTTGGCCAGTCGCTGGTCACCGTGCAGCCTGGCACCGGCAAGATCCTTGCCATGGCGCAGAATACCAAGTTGTCACCGCCGAAGGGCCAGTGGGCCAACACATACAACTTCAACGTTGACATGTTCGACGCCAAGGGCAACGAGCTTGGCGGTGCCGGCGGTTTCGCCACAGGTTCAACGATGAAGCCCTTCACTTTCGCGGAATGGCTGAATGACGGCCATAAAATCAACGAAATTGTCGACGGTTCGGTACGCAAATACCCGCTCTCGTTCCCCTGGATCAACAGTTGTGGAACCACCTCCAGCGACTACGACAGCAATGCCGGCAATGGGTCAGCGGACCTGCAAAACGCCGATGGCCCCAACGGCGCCTATTACCGGCGCCTCACGGCCAGCGAAGGACTGTACAACTCACTGAATACTGCAACTTTTGCCATGGCTGCACAGTTGGATTTCTGCAACATTCAAAAAATGATGACCGCGACGGGCATTCATGACGGCAAGGACCCCAAAAAACCGTACGACATGTCCTTCGCCCGCAACTTGATCGGCAATGACCCCGTTTCCCCAATGTCCATGGCCAATGCGTTTGCCACCTTTGCCTCTGGCGGCATCCACTGCGACTCCGTCGCGATGGTCTCCATCACCAACGCCAAGGGCGACAAGTTCCCGGTTCCCAGCGCAAATTGCAACCAAGCCATCAAGCCCGAGGTTGCTGCCGGCGTCACCTCCGTTCTACAGGAAGTGCTGATTCGCGGTTCCGGCTACACCATCCCTCTGCAGTACCCTGCAGCCGCCAAAACAGGAACAACAAACGAGTCCGAGCAGACGTGGACCGTGGGCTTCACCAAGGGCCTGGCAACTGCCTCATGGCTCGGAAACCCTGATCTCGGCGGACGGTCCTCCAACGGTCTGTTGATCGCCGGGCAGCGCATTCCCTATGTTGATGGAGCAACCTATGCCGGAAGGACCTGGCAGGGCTACATGAACCAAGTGGCCGGCGCCTATGACGTTGGCGGCTTTGCGCCGCCGCCGGAAAGCATGGTCAACCCTCCTGTGGTAATCGCACCCAAGCCAGTCGAGCAGGCCAAGCCCGAGAATGGTGGCAACGGGAACAACGGCGACAACAAGCCGGACAAGCCCGCCAACCAAAAAAACGACGATAAGAAGAAGGATTAGAGCACAGTTCTTATGTCACGCACGCATACAGCCCCGTCCCGTTTTTCCACCGTTGCCGCGGCGGTTGGGCTTGCCGCCGCAGCAGGTGCCGGAGCCGTAGCGTACGGCGCTTTTATTGAGCGCCATTGGTTCGACATCCGGGACGAGTCGCTGGCGATCCTTCCCCCCGGTTCGGCCCCGTTTACGGTGCTGCATCTGTCAGACATCCACCTGTCTCCGGGGCAGGGCAAGAAGATTCGCTGGTTGCGGGAGCTGGCCTCATTGCAACCTGACTTGGTGGTCAATACCGGGGACAATCTCAGCCATCCAGAGGCCATCGCTCCCCTGCTGGATGCGCTGGGTCCGCTCATGGACTTTCCTGGTGTTTTTGTGCCGGGATCCAATGATTATTTTGCCCCCAGTTTCAAGAACCCCTTCGCCTACTTCGCCGGACCGTCCAAGCTGAATACCAGCGGCAGGCACCATCCCATTCCACTGGATACTGACGCGTTGCACGCTGGCTTTGGCCTTGGTGGCTGGGTCAACCTGAGCAACCGTGCCCAATCGATCCCGCTCAAGGGCATCCGTTTCGACTTCAGCGGCGTCGATGACCCCCACCTCAACCGGGAACGCTACGCCGGCTGGCCGCGCGGATCGTCAACGCAGGCCAGTGCCCCGCACGTCAAGATTGCAGTTGCCCACGCCCCCTATCAGCGGGTCCTTGACCATTTCACGGCGGACGGCGCTGACCTGATCCTGGCTGGCCACACCCATGGAGGCCAAGTCTGCCTGCCTGGCTACGGGGCCCTGGTCAGCAATTGCGACCTCCCAACGTGGCGTGCACGCGGCCTCAACGACTGGGACGCCCAAGGACGTACGACGCCGGTCAACGTCTCCGCGGGCATCGGCACCGCACGCACTGCCCCCTTCCGTTTCGCCTGCAGGCCGGAAGCAGTAGTTTTGACCCTGACAGCAAAGTCATAGACAGAGCGGCATATACTTCTCAGTCAACGATTGGTCCGTCAGAGCCTGAGAACCGCTGACGCAAAAAAATAAGGGCATATCACCATGAAGAAATATTTGGTCCTTCTGGGCGCAACCATGGCGCTGCTGTTCGCCAGCGCTTGCAGCACCACAGCAGCAGGCACACCGGCCGCTGATGCCCCCTCCGCCACGGTTGGCAACGACACGGACCTGACGAACCCCACGCAGGCTGACTGCACGCCGGTGGCAGGTGGCATTCCGGCAACGGAAGAGGATTTTAGCTGCCTGAACTTGAGCTCAGCTAGTGGCACCGACGCGACGGGCGAGCTGGCTTGGGTGGGCAGCGACCCCTTCACTCTGGTGACAATGGAGCGGGATGGGGTGCTGTCCTTCTCCTCCACGACGCCGTGCAACACGCTCATGGGCTCAGTGACGGTCACGGACAAGCAGTTCATTGTCGCCAATATGGGGATGACCCAGATGGGCTGTCAGAGCCCGCAAAGCGACTACGAGAAATGGGTGAGCACGTTCTTCTCCACCCCGCTGGACTACACGTTGAACATGGACTCGCTGGTCCTTCGCGGCGAGCACGGCACCGTCACATTCAAACCCGCAGCCGCCTAGCTTCTGCCGCGTTGAGGCCACCCCACCGGCCGATTTCGCGATCACGGCCTCCGTCCGCTAGTCTTTAGTGGTTGCTTTTCCAGATCTTCACGGATAATCGAAAAGTAGCGGATCGGGGTGTGGCGCAGCTTGGTAGCGCGCGTCGTTCGGGACGACGAGGCCGCAGGTTCAAATCCTGTCACCCCGACCAGATAAAAGCAGCGGCATCCATTGGATGTCGCTGCTTTTCTCATTCCTGCCCAACTCCGCACGCCTGGTTACTTCACCGCTACCCCGGAGATCTGGGTATGCACAGGCAGCCACCGGGGCCCGGCGGAATACTCAACAAGTTCGACGGCGGCAAACCCGGCAGCACGAATGAGCGCTGACAGTTCACGCTCACAGGAGCAGCCCTCAAAGAAGTACGCCCAGGGCTGGCGCACAGTGTGCTGCAATCGGCGCAACCGGCTTCCCGGCGCCGCAGCGACGTGCTCCACAAACGCATACCTTCCCCCGGTTTCCAACACCCGCAGAATTTCGGCCACAACCCTTGACGGGTTTTGCACTGTGCACAGCACAAGGCTTGAAATCACCATTGGAACGGATCCGTCAGGCACATCCAGCGCCTCTGCCGCGGAACAGTGCAACTCCAGCTCAATACCGTACCTTCGTGCTGCAGTTTGCAGTCTGGAATGCATGGCAGAATTCGGCTCCACAGCCAGCACCTTTGTCCCTGTATGCATGTACCTGAAGTTGGCTCCCACACCAGGGCCAATCTCCAACACCGTCTCCGGCAGATTGGCAAAGACCTGCCGTTTCCGCCCATCAAGCAGCCGTTCCAGAGGTCCGCCTGCCAGTGCAAGACCGAACGCATTTGCGGGACCTCGCAGCGCATTGCTGTGATATTCAACGCCGCCTTCATCACCGTTCATGGTGCTGATCCTATGCCTTGCCAGCCCAGCAAGAGCCGCAACGGCTAGGATGGAGCGCATGAGTGACACACTTCCCCCTTGCCCCGTTTGTGCCTGTGAATACAGTTACGAGCTGGGAGAGCTGCTTGTTTGCCCTGAATGCGCCAACGAATGGTCACCCGATCAGGAGACCGCCGAGACTGAGCAGGCAACTATCGTCAAGGACGCCGTGGGCAATGTCCTAGCCGATGGAGACACCGTCAGCATCACCAAAACCATGAAGGTCAAAGGCAGCCCGCAGGACCTAAAGATTGGAACGAAGGTCCGCAACATCCGGCTGATCACCCCTGTCAACGGGCACGACATTGATGCCAAGGTGGACGGCTTCGGCCCGATGAAGCTCAAGTCAAGCATTGTCAAAAAGGTTTGATCCTGTTTAGGCATCTGCTGGTAGGGATGCTGGGGTGACTTCTTGGTTTGAAGCGCTGCCGGCCTTCATGGTGGCGCTGTTGATCCTCGCCCTGCCCGGTGCCGCAGTGTTGACAGCACTTCGTGTGCGCGGGCTCATGGCTTTTTGCCTGACACCAGCCGTGTCAGTTTCCGTGCTCGCCGTCAGCGCCGTCGTGGCACCTGTGATCCATTTGCCTTGGAACATCCCTGTGGTGCTGCTGGGCACAGCCATTGCCACCGCAGCAGCTTGGGCAGCCCACCGCTTCATCCCCGTCCTCAGACTTGCTGCACCGGCATCCGAGGGAAAGCCCGGGGCAGGAATTGGCGCTGCCACCATTGGTGTTCTCACGGCTTTGGCCATGACGACAGCGTTGCTCACCCTGGTGGCCGGCAACCCTGAACAGTTCACCCAGGGATACGACTCAGTGTTCCACTTGAACGCCACTGCCTACGCCGTGAAAACCTCCAACGCCTCTTCGTTTGCCATCTCCAGTTTCATCCTGCCCACCGTCAAGTCCGCTTTTTATCCTGGCGCATGGCACGGGCTGAGTAGTTTACTGGTGATTCTTACGGACATCAGCATTCCTGCGGCCACCAACATTATGTGGTTGGCAGTGGCCGGGGTGGTGTGGCCGCTGAGCTGTGTCTTCCTCACCCGAGTGTTGTTCGGCACCCGTCTCCTGCTGCTGGTTTGCGCAGGAGCCCTTGCCGCCGCCTTCCCGGCCTTCCCCTGGCTGCTGCTGCAGTACGGCTCCGCCTACCCGAACTCGCTCTCGAATGCCCTGGTACCCGTGGGCATAGGCCTCGTGTTGCTAATTATCCGCCCCTCCGCCCACACCGGGCTGGAACCAGTCCAGGCCTTGGCCGTGGTGGTGTTGTTCCTTCCGGGGGCCGTCACAGCACAACCCAATGGTGTGTTCAGCATTCTTTTGGTTTTGACGCCGCTGCTTGGCTACCTTCTTTACGCCTGGTTGCGTACTGGGTTTCGCCGCTCACACCGCCACGGCTTGAACCGCGTGGTGCTGCTGATCGCCACACTGGCAGCCGTCGCCGTCGCCCTATTGGCATTGCCGCAAATCCGCAGCCTGTTCAACTACACCAGCCCAGCATTCCTTTCCTTTCCCTTGGCACTACTGCGTAATTTCACGCACGCACCAGCACCTATTTGGTTCCCGGCATTGGCACTAACAATTCTCGTCTTGGTGGGCGCACGGACGGGCTTCCGCCTACCTGGACTGCAATGGCTGCCCGCATCGCTCTTCTTGTTGTCCTTCACCTACCCACTTACCGCAGGTATGGATTTTGCGCCAGCCAATATCGCCATGGCCCCTTGGTGGGACAATCCCGAACGCGTTGCCGCCCTCATGCCGCTGCTTGCCGTGCCGCTGTCAGCCTTGGGCTTGGTGCGCTCAGTCGACTGGCTCAAAGTCCGGTTCCCAGCCACTTTGGCACGCCCTGCCCGGTGGAAGCAGAACGTGACGATGAGCGCGGCAGCGGGCCTCGTCGTCGTGCTTGCCTTCAGCAATCCCGGGCTGTGGCAGATGAAGGGGCAGGTGGGCATCATGTACAACGTGCCTGCCGAGCCTGACGGGTTGGCGCAGGTGGACGCCCATGAATTGGCTTTGATCCACCGGCTGGACAGTTACACCACCACAAAGGACGTCATCGCCAACAACCCGTACAACGGATCGGCCCTGGCCATGGCCCTGGCCAACCGGACAATGCTCTTCCCTTACAGCTCGCAGGGGGATTTGAGTCCGGATCTGTACACGCTGCGTTTCTGGCTCAATCGGATCGGCAGCGACCAACAGGTGTGCGCGGCGGCGAAACGCCAGGGCGTGACGTACCTGCTGGACTTTGGCACCGACTACATTCCCGCCTTTGACAACCCGCGTTCGCTCTACCCCGGAGTAACGTTGGCACCAGACTCCGACGCATTTACACTTGTTGCCAGCGATGGCCATGCCCGTCTATTCAAGCTCACACTATGTGGCGGGGTCGCAGTGCCATGACAAATTGAGTAGGTGCGCAGAATACCGTGTGACAATTTCTGTTATGTTTTGACAAGTGGTAACTTGATTCGTCCCTGATTTATTCCCCATCCACCCCCTATAGTTGAGCCAACGGCTCAACAACCAGTATGCGAGGAGCAGTAGCGTGGGCAGCAGTTTTGGTGACCGACTAAAGCAAGAACGTTTGTCACGGAATCTGACTCAGGGGGAACTGGGCGGGGAATTCTATTCCGCCAGCTACATATCGTTGCTGGAAAACGCTCATCGAGAGCCCACCTCCGACATCATCCGACAGCTGGCAAGCCAACTTCAGCTGACACCCTCCTCCGTTGCCGAATGGGCCCACACTGTCTCTGCCGAGGAAAGCGAATCCCTTCGCCTGTCTCTTTGTGCACGGCAAAGCTGGGACACTCGTGACTACCTCGGTGCCGCCACCAACGCGAAGCTGGCCGCCGAGTACGCCTCAGCCAGCAAGGATCCTGTGACGTGGTGGAACATGTCGTATCTGGCCGCGAATTCGCTGATGCAACACGGGGAGAACGCCGAAGCAGTCACCGTACTCAAGACGTTGTTGGATCACCCGCTGACCATCGAAAGCGATGCACTGGCACTGCGGGCACAACAGGTCATGGGAGCAGCGATGTTGGCTCAAGGCTGCCTGCAAGAAGCAATTTTCCACGCAACCAAGGCCGTGGAAATAGGTTCAGGGGACAGCGCCGAAGAATTTGGCGCCTACCTCATGGCGTTGCAAACGCTCATTGGTGCCCTCACGGAAGCGGGGCGCCTCAACGAAGCATGGACGCACGCGCTGGTGTTGGCCGCCGCTGTCACTGACGAGACCCCTACTCAGCTGGCTGGGGAGATCCACTGGGTCATTGGCAATGTTGCGTTCATCCGCCATGACATCCGCGCGGGCCTTGAGCACCATGCAAAAGCAGGGCGGCTGCTTTCCCCGGCAACTGACCTATCCCGCTGGGCCCAGTTCAACAAGGCGACGGCATGGGTGCGGTTGATGGCCGGAGTAGTGGATCCTGCCACGCTGCAGGCCATTGAACGCAGCGAGTTGGCACACTCCGTAGTAGGTGCCACGGTGAGTGAAATGTTGGAAGTGTCGTTGCTGCGTGCCCGCTGGCACTACCTTAACGGGGAACTGGCTGAGGCCCTCGAACTACTTGCCAGCATTCAAGCGCAAAAAGATGAGCTGGCTCCGCATATTGCCGGGGACAGTGCCTTGCTTCACGGCACGGCGTTGCAAGCCGCCGAATTTCCTGCCGAGGCCATACTCGCATATCAGCAGGCGTTGGACAGCTACATTCAGGCTGGCGCCATGGATAGAGCAGAAGTTGCCAAGGAGCACTTGGCAAGTCTTCAAGGCAACGACCGTCTAAGCTCGACTGCTGGCTCCGCTGAACATCCCTCTATTTAGACGTACTGACGGTTTAGACGTACTGATTTTTTAGACGAACGTGGCGCCTGTCAGCCGCTCAAAGGCCTCGACATAGCGGGCGCGGGTGCGCTCCACGATTCCCGCGGGCAAAGCCGGCGGTGCAGTGTCAGAAGACCTGTCCCAGCCTGATTCCGGGCTGGCCAGCCAGTCTCGCACAAACTGCTTGTCAAAGCTGGGCTGCGCCTTGCCTGGCGCCCACAGCTCAGCGTCCCAAAAACGCGAAGAGTCAGGGGTCAGTACCTCATCCCCCAGGGTAATAATGCCGGTGGCCGGATCAGTGCCAAACTCCACCTTCGTGTCAGCCAAAATTATGCCGCGGTCCCGGGCAATTTCCTCGGCGCGGGAGTAGATCTCCAACGTCAGGTTGCGCAACGCTGAAGCAGCCTCGGCGCCCACCGTTTCGACCATGGTTTCGTAGCTGATGTTCTCATCGTGTTCACCCACCTCAGCCTTCGCTGAAGGAGTGAAGATGGCTACCTCCAAGCGTGAACCGTCGCTCAACCCAGCTGGCAACGGCAGGGAGCACACAGTCTGTGAGGTCCGGTATTCCAGCAGGCCAGAACCCGTGAGATAGCCGCGGGAGATACACTCAATAGGGAACATTTGCAGCTTTTTGCACACCATGGCTCGACCAGCCACTTGTGCAGGCACACCATCCTCGACGGTGGTGGCCACCAAGTGGTTTGGCACGTTCAGCTGTTCAAACCACCACAGGCTCAACCCGGTTAGAATCCGGCCCTTGTCAGGAATCTCGCTGGCAAGCACATGGTCAAAGGCACTGATGCGGTCGCTGGCAACCACCAGGACCACGTCGTCACGTCCGGCGAACGGGCTCTCAAGTGACGGGGACCCGACAGTCTGCTCCGGGCTGGGGACGTAGAGGTCGCGAACCTTGCCCGAGTAAATGTGTGTCCAGCCGGGCAGGACAGTGGCTGTGGGGATAGCAGAATTCATCGGTCGGTTTGTCCTTATGGCTGTGTGGCGGTGTCCGCCACGTTGATTTCTCCACGTGCGGCCTTGGCTGCAATGTCCGTGCGGTACTGACCGCCTTCAAGGGAAATTTGCTCAATGCCTGCGTAGGCACGTTCGCGTGCATCCTCAAGATCAACGCCCATACCCACTACGGCCAGCACTCGGCCACCCGCACTGACGGTATTGCCGTACGCATCGGCACCTGTGCCCGCGTGAAGGACGTGCACGCCGTCGAGCCTGTTCGCCTTCTTAAGCCCGCGGATCTTGTCTCCGGTCCGTGGTGTCGAGGGGTAGTTTTCGCTGGCAAGCACGACGGCGACAGCCGTCTCGGGCGACCAGCGCAAGTCCTCGATCTCATCGAGTTGCCCCTTGGCTGCCGCCATGAGGACGCCGCCGAGGGGGGTCTTCAAGCGGGCCAGGACAGCTTGGGTTTCCGGGTCACCAAAGCGGGCGTTGAATTCGATGACGCGTGTGCCACGGCTGGTCAGAGCCAAGCCGCAGTACAGGACACCAATGAAGGGGGTGCCGCGGTGTGCCATGGCGTCGATGGTGGGCTGGGCCACCCTGTCGATGACTTCCTGGACCAGGTTTGCCGGCGCCCACTCGAGCGGGGAGTACGCGCCCATGCCGCCGGTGTTGGGGCCTTCGTCGCCGTCGAAAATGCGCTTAAAGTCTTGTGCCGGCGCCAGCGGGACAACCGTTCGCCCGTCAGCCAACACGAAAAGGGAGACCTCGGGGCCGTCAAGGAATTCCTCAATGACCACAGTGCCACCCACCTTGAAGCAGGACTGTGCGTGAGCCAACGCCTCTGCACGGTCGTTGGTGACAACAACGCCCTTGCCTGCAGCCAGACCGTCGTCCTTGACAACGTAAGGGGCCCCAAAGGCGTCAAGGGCATCCTCCGCTTCCTGTACATTGACAGCAACCCTGGCCATGGCCGTGGGCACTTGGGCCTCCGCCATGACGGTCTTGGCGAATGCCTTCGAAGCTTCAAGCCGCGCAGCTTCCTTGCTGGGACCAAAAACCGGGATCCCTGCAGCCCGCACGGCGTCGGCCACTCCAGCCGCCAACGGCGCTTCAGGCCCCACAACCACCAGGTCGCTTCCAAGTTTCAACGCCAACGCCGAAACGGCAGCAGGGTCGCTGGCGTTGACGTCGTGAGTGGGCACAATGGCTGCGATTCCGGCATTGCCTGGAGCCGCGTGCACCTCGCTGACGTTGGGGTCGCTAAGCAACGAGCGGACAATGGCATGTTCGCGGCCTCCGGGGCCAATCACTAGAACCTTCACCCTCCTAGGATACGTGGCTTCAGGCCGCCGATTGTAAAGCGTCCAAAGGCTGTCCGGCCAGACCGGCCGATGGTGGGATGGGACCACCAGTTCACGACATAATAAGACTTGTTATTGCCGGGTGCAGATCCACTTGGTAGCTTGACCGTTGACGTGCACTGCCTTGAGCGCTAACAGGGTCTTTGCGGTTGACGCAGATACTAAAGTGCCTGTGAGCCTTGGCAGTCACGACTTCATTTCTTCAGGGGGACCACAGCATGCAAGCAATCAAACGCGCCTTCCTTCGGCGCGCCGCGGCGGCTTGCGCCGCAACTGCCGTTCTGATCGGCGGCACCTTCGGCGGGGCCGCGTCGGCGGCACCATCCCCCGAACCGCCCGTCATCTCAAGCTCGACGGCGGCAGCACCGGCTCCGGCAGCCACTCCGACAGCCACTGCAACAGCGGCCTCCTTGCCGCCAGGGCTGGATGCCGCACTTAAGCGCGACTTGGGCATCAGTGTCGAAGAATTCAACAGCCAAAGCTCCTTGGCCACCACTGCAGCTGACATACAGGCGAAGGTTGCCTCAACAGATCCAGCAACCGTTGTGTCGCTCGACGGCGACACCATCAACGTCCAAACAACCGCACCGGACGCTGCCAAGGCTGCGGCAGGAAGCAGCAAGGTCGCCGTTACACCGCCCCCTTCAGTGCCTTCTGCGCCCTCTGTTTCTTCGTCCAGCAAAGGTGTTGCCACCGACGTCGACTCGCTGTTTACCGACTACACAGCCAGCTTTGGCGCCGCAAACCTGCAGTCGATCATGATCAACGCCAACGGCAAATTCATCATCCGCACCCGCGATGCAGCAACCACCAGTCCCACGGCAACGCCGCGTTCGTTCAGGCAAGCCACCCAGCCCTCCCCCACCGAGTTCGCTGCCAAGTACGCCAATGTGGTGGTCGAGCCTGCACAAGGACCTGCCGGTGCGTTGGCTGGCGACGTTGTCAACGGCCAGGGTTACATCGCGCTTAACCCCGCAACAGGCAGAGGTGGCTTGTGCAGCATTGGCTGGAACGGTTTCAACAAGGGTGGCGACCCTGCCGTCATTTCTGCAGGTCACTGCTCCAATGACGGATCGTTGTCTTTGGCTGGCCTGACCAACCCCCTCACGGACACGGCAGTCACGGGCGGTCCCAGCACAGATGCCGAAGGAACCGTGCTGTTGGGAACCTTTGGCTTCTCGCAGTTTGGCGGCCCCGACAACTCACCGGCGATCGATCCTTTTACGCAAAACCCTGGCAACATCGGCACGGACGTCTCCGTCATTGACGGCATCAATTCGGAGCTGACCCAGCTGCCCAAGGTCACCGACTGGAGCACTCCCGCTTCCTTGAAGAACTCCGGCCCCCTGGTGACTGGCGTTTCCGATGCGATCCTCGGCACGTCCATCTGCAAGTCCGGCCGCACAACTGGCTGGTCCTGTGGCACTGTCAGTGAAGTTGGCGCATTCCTCGTCGGCGGCAAGAACTATCCCCAGGATCCCAACGCCCCCAAGCCCGGTGAAGACCCGGAGGACATTCGTGCAGTGAGAGGCTTTACTTCCACAGACCTCAACGCCGCCGAAGGCGACTCCGGTGGGTCCATCATTGCCGGCACACTTGCAGTCGGCATGATCAGTGCCGGCGGGATCGACGCCGGCGGGAATGCGATCACCTATGGCGTTTCACTCACCGACGCCTTGAAGCACACGGCAGGGTATTCCGTGCAGATCTTCCTCAACGCTCCCAAGGTCACCACATCCGGGCAGGTCTTCCGCTCGGCCGACGTGAAGGGCAGTCTTGCAGGGGCCCCCGCGGGCACCACAGTCGCCGTCACCATTGATAAGAAGACCACCGAAGCAGCCGTGGCTGCCGACGGCACGTGGACGGTGAAGGCACCCAACACGTTCGGCACCTTCGCTGTCACTGCCCAAGCCAAGAATGGCTTCAGCACCTCGGAGACCACAACAGGCTCCATTGAAGTCATCAAGCAGACCCTGGCTACCCCGGCCATCACGGCACCCACCCAAAACGGCACGGCATCTGCCCCTGTCATAAGCATCAAGGGCACCGGCAAGCCCGGCGCGAACATTGAGCTGACTGGCGATGTCACAGGCACAGCAACTGTTGGCGGTGATGGCACCTGGTCATTCAAGGTGTCCCCCGGCTTGGAAGTTGGCCACTACACGGTTTCGGCCCGGCAGACACTAAAGGACTGGAACGCCTCCACGCCTATAACCCTTCAATTCAATGTGGTTCCGGCAGCCCCCGTCATTGCCTCGCCCGGCAATGGTCAAAAGTTCTCCTTCGACCAGGGTCCGTCAGTGATCTCCGGCACCAACACTGAAGGGGCAACTGTCTCAGTGACAATCGGGGCCAAGAAGTACAGTGCCACTGTTACTGACAGTACATGGAGCGTGGCGTTGGACGCCAAGCTTGGCACCGGCAGCTACACCGTCACTGTTGTCCAGACCATCGACGACGTTCAGTCGCTGACAGCCGCCTCGACCTTCTCGGTCGAGGCGGCCCCGGCCCCGCCGGCAACGCAGCAGCCGACCAAACAGACCCCGACAAGTGCACCGGCAACTCCCCCTGCCTACACCGGCCATCTTGCCAAGACCGGGGCCTCGAGCTCGGTGTTTGTAGTCGGCGGTGCCGGCGGACTGCTGCTGTTGGGTGGAGTAGCGTTCCTGTTGCTCCGCCGTCGTTCGACCAAATAACAGCAGCCGCACTAAGCTGTAGTTTGATCATCGCAACACCCTGAAGAAGTGGGTGCCGGTGAACAAGAAAGGGACCCCCAGA
>NZ_JAFMPX010000054.1 GCF_017353415.1 Arthrobacter sp. E3 | reverse complement strand
CTACGCCGGCCTGATCGGACGCAAGGTCGGAACCGCCACCTACGGTGCCCGCGCCGTCGTCAGCTCCACCGGCACCGTTGGACTCCACCTGCAAAAGAACACCGACACACTCCTGAAAACAGCCACCTTCAGCGGCCTGACCTTCAACAATGGCGACAAACTCCAACTCAGGGTCCAAGTCACCGGCACCTCACCAACCACCATCCAAGCCAAAGTCTGGAAAACAGGCACCACCGAACCCGCCGCCTGGCAACTCACCACCACCGACACCACCACCGGACTCCAAAGCCCAGGAGCCATCGGCATATACACCTACCTCAGCACCACCGGCGCCCCCACCCCCATCACCGTCGCCATCGACAACCTCCAAGCAACAGGCACCGGCGGCTAGCGACACGCGCTGCCCACAGTTGCTGGAGAGCCTGTGGGCACGCGTTCGTGTCCACAGGCCTGGACATCGACACTTGAGCGTCCTGCCCATCTTTGTCCGAGTGACAATCATTGGTAGTCCCAACTCGGCCGGAGAGTGACCCACCGCAACCGTGCTTAATCCCGAAATGGTCATCCACGTCTGAAATTATCAGCCGCAGATGACCATTTTTGGGTTCTGGGACCGGGTTTGCCGCCGGTGCCATCGCACCACCACGCTCCAGCCTTACAGGCTGGCCGCCGTTGTTTCAAAGATGGCTTCCAACACTCCCTGCGCCCATTTCAGGACCTCGGCGTCAGCCAAGTCGCGGCCGCCAATGCGCGCCGTCTTGGGCTTGGGGATGAGCACGGCATTGAGCGCAGGCTTCACCAAGGAGCCCGGGTACATGCGCGTCAGTCGCATCTCCTTAGATTCGGGCAGTGCCGCCGGGGCGAACTTGATGAAGTTCCCCTGCAACGCAACATCTGTGAGCCCTGCAGCACGGGCCAGCACCTTGAAGTGCGCCACGGCAATGAGGTTGACGGCCGCCGGCGGCAGTTCTCCGTACCTGTCAATGAGTTCAGCCTGAACTTCGGCAATACCGTCCAACGTGAGCGCAGCTGCCAGCTTGCGGTAGGCCTCCAGGCGCAGCCGCTCCCCCGGCACGTAGTCGTGCGGCAGGTGGGCGTTGATGGGCAGCTCGATCTTCATCTCCGCAGCCCGCTCCTCACCATCGCCGCGGAATTCAGCCACTGCCTCGCCCACCAGGCGGATGTACAAATCGAAGCCAACACCCTGGATGTGCCCGGACTGCTCCCCACCGAGCAAGTTACCAGCCCCGCGAATTTCAAGGTCCTTCATGGCCAGGGCCATGCCAGCACCCAACTCGTTGTGGGCAGCCACGGCCTTCAGCCGCTCCAGCGC
Source organism: Arthrobacter sp. E3 (assembly GCF_017353415.1). Lineage (GTDB taxonomy): Bacteria > Actinomycetota > Actinomycetes > Actinomycetales > Micrococcaceae > Specibacter. The sequence goes on along the minus strand of NZ_JAFMPX010000054.1, from coordinate 17,806 downwards.
CACCTCACCCAGCGGCTTGTCCGGAGGGTACAAGAAGTAGGCGTAGGCGCGCTCACGGCCGCGGCCCACACGTCCGCGCAGCTGGTGCAGCTGGGACAGCCCGTAGTTGTTGGCTTGCTCCACAATCAGCGTGTTGGCGTTGGAAATATCCAGCCCGGTTTCAATGATGGTGGTGCACACCAGCACGTCGAAGCGCTTCTCCCAGAAATCAACAATGATCTGTTCCAGTTTTGACTCGCTCATTTGTCCGTGGGCCACTGCAACGCGGGCGTCCGGCACCAGCTGCTGGATGTGCGCCGCCGTGCGATCAATCGATTTAACTCGGTTGTGCACATAAAAAACCTGGCCTTCACGCATCAACTCGCGGCGGATGGCCGCCCCCACCTGCTTGTCGGAGTGGGCACCAACATACGTCAGCACGGGGTGGCGTTCCTCCGGCGGGGTCGCCAGAGTGGAGGTTTCGCGGATGCCGGTCATGGACATTTCAAGGGTGCGTGGAATGGGTGTGGCGCTCATGGCCAGCACGTCGACGTTGGTGCGCATCTTCTTCAGCGCTTCCTTGTGCTCAACACCGAAGCGCTGCTCTTCATCCACAATCACCAGGCCCAAATCTTTGAACGCGAAGTCCTTGGAGAGCAGGCGGTGCGTGCCAATCACAACATCCACCGTCCCGTTCCTCACACCTTCCACAATCTCCTTCGATTCCTTGGCGGTTTGGAAGCGTGAAAGCGGGCGCACCCGAATGGGGAAGCCTGAGAAGCGCTCATTGAACGTCTCGTAGTGCTGCTGCGCCAGCAACGTGGTGGGAACCAACAAGGCCACCTGCTTGCCATCTTGGACAGCCTTGAACGCGGCACGGACGGCGATCTCTGTCTTGCCGTAGCCCACATCGCCGGAGATCAGCCGGTCCATGGGAACTTCCTTCTCCATATCCGCCTTGACCTCATTGATGGCCACGAGCTGGTCCGGGGTCTCCACATACGGGAACGCTTCCTCCAGTTCGGCCTGCCAGGGCGTGTCCGGCCCGAACGCATGCCCGCGGCTGGCCATGCGTGCCGAATACAGCCGAATCAGGTCCGCGGCAATTTCCTTGACAGCCTTGCGCGCCTTGGATTTCGTCGCAGCCCAGTCAGAGCCGCCCATCTTGGACAAAGCCGGGGAGTCCCCGCCCACATAAGCCGTCACCTGGTCCAGCTGGTCGGTGGGCACGAACAGCCTGTCCCCGGGTGCCCCACGCTTGGACGGCGCATATTCCAGCACCAGGTACTCGCGCAGCCCGGCACCACCGCCGTTGGAGCTTGCAGATCCTCCGGCCACCTTGCGCTGAATCAGCTCCACGAACTTGCCCACGCCGTGCTGCTCGTGAACCACATAGTCCCCCGCCGCCAACTGCAGAGGGTCCACGGCGTTGCGCCGTTTAGAGGGCATCTTGCGCATGTCCCTCGTGGACACGGCCGACGCCCGCCCCAGCAGGTCAGCTTCCGTCAGCAGCCCCAACTTCAGCGAGTCGAACACAAAGCCACGGCCGGTGTCCGCTGTCGTGACTTCGATGATGCCCGGCTCGGGCTCGTGGTCCAGTGATTCCACGCGCGACGCCGGAATGTTGGCTTCGTGGAACAGCTCGGCCAGGCGCTGCGCCGGGCCGGGGCCTTCGGTGGCTACCACCACGCGCCACTGGTCCTTGATGCGCGAACCGATGAATTCCATCATTTCCGCCACGTCTCCGCGGTACCCGCGGGGTTCGCGGGCGTGCAGGTTCAACACGTCGGTGCCGGTGTCCAGCTCTTCGTCCTGCGCCAGGGAGCTCAGCGTCCACCAGCTCACCCCGACATCCAAGGCGCCTTCCCGGGTCTGGGCCAGCGATTTAAAGCCAGCGGAGGACAAGTCGACGCTGCCGCCTAAGACACTGGCCGAGGCCAAATCCAACGGTGCGGTGCCGCCGTCGGACGCCGTGGACCAGGCTGCTTCAAGAAATTCCTCGTTGGTGGATTCCAGATCGTGGGCACGCGCACTGACCTTTTCCGGGTCCAGCACGATCACGATGGAACCGGCGGGCAGCAGCGAAGTCATGGGTACCATCCCGTCCACCAGGGCCGGGGCCAGCGACTCCATGCCCTCAACGGCGATCCCGCCGGCAATCTTTTCCAGCATGCCCGCGGCGGCAGGCATCGAATCCTTCAGCTTGGCGGCCCGGCTCATCACGGTGGGGGTGATGAGAATTTCCCGGCACGGCGGTGCATACAGTTCAGCGGGGTGGGCAATGGTGCTGGTGACACTCGTCAGCGTGCGCTGGTCGGCGATGCTGAACCAGCGCATGGCCTCCACTTCATCGCCAAAGAACTCGATGCGGACAGGATGGTTTTCGGTGGGTGAAAACACGTCGAGGATGCCGCCGCGCACGGCAAACTCGCCGCGGCGCGTGACCATGTCCACGCGGGCGTAGGCGGCGTCGGCCAGCCGCTTGATCAGTTCGGTGAACGCGATTTCCTCACCGACTCTCACGCGCACCGGAACCAGTTCGCCCAGGCCGGCCACGAGCGGTTGCACCACGGCGCGGATGGGCGCGACGACGACGCGCAGGCCGGTCCCGGCGTCGAACTCGGGATGGGCAAGACGGCGCAGCACGGCCAAGCGGCGGCCTACGGTGTCCGAACGCGGGGAAAGGCGCTCGTGCGGGAGGGTTTCCCAGCTGGGGAATTCCGCGACGGCCGCATCCGGCAGGTAGGAGCGTAGTGCGGCCACGGTGTCCTCGGCTTCGCGGCCCGTGGCCGTCACAGCCAGCACCACTCCGGAGCGGCCGGCAGCATTAGCACTGGAGGCGATGTGTTCCGCGGCCTCGGCCAACCCGTCCGCGGCCTCGGCCAACAGCACCGCGCGCATGCCAGCCGGGGCGCTGAAGGCGACGTCGGCGCTGCGGCTGGCCGGATCAGCGGCAGCAAAAGTGCGAACCCGGGCGAAGCTTGGATCCTGTGACAGCGCTGACCGCAACCCTGCAAGACTCATGGGTGATTTTCTCCTTGGCGTGAGCGTGGCCGCCGTTAAAGTGTTTGGAATGCCGTGCCGTTTGCAGCACGAAGGCCCAGAAGTTCGCTGGGAAGCTTCCAGAACCATTCCATCTTACTCGTGGCTGGCGGGCCTTGCTATCCTAGGAGCTGCCCGAAACACACCGCCCCCCATACTTGGAGGAATCATGGCGCTTGCCGCCTCAACGACGCTTTCGGCCCCGGCCCAGAGCGTGACGGATGTCTTTACCAATGCCGACTTCGTCAAGCATGTCAGTGAACAAGTGGGCGGGGAACTCAAATCCTTCACCATCAGTGGCCCCACCACGGCTGCCTTCACCACCCAGACTGTGCGTACGCTGCCCACCACGCGGATGCCTGACATTGTGAAGAATTTTATCGGCACCACGCTGACCGTCACCCAGAACGAATCCTGGAGCGCACCTGCCGCGGACGGTTCCCGCACCAACTCGATCAAGCTCACGGTGGCCAAGGCTCCGATTGCTGTCAGTGCAGTGCAAAAGTTGACGGCTGACGGCCAATCCACGTTGGTTGCGCTGACGGGCCAGGTCACTTCTGGAGTGCCGTTCCTTGGCGAAAAGATCGCCTCCGCGGCCGAGCCTGTCATTGGCCGGGCACTGAACCTGCAGGCAACGCTCGCTCAGGAATGGCTTAATACACACTAAGCGCCGGGCGGGCGCATCCAGCGCCGGACACACGTGCCCGCCTTGTTCACCTACTTCGCAGACTTCGTCGCCAACAGCTGCTGAACTTGGGTGTTGGAGAACATTGTCCACGCGGATGACGGGGAGCCCTGCAGTGCTGCGAGCGGGCTTTCTTCACGGTTCCACCACTTGGCTTCAAAGATGCGCCCGTTGAACATAACCCGCTGCCCCTGGAGGTAGGTTTTGTCCGCGGACCACAACGCATACGTCCCCGCAGGCGCCGTCACCTGCGCTGCTGGCTTGTCGCCGGGAAGCACGGGGCCAATCAACTGCCATGGCGTTCGTCCGTCCGTGGCCACCGGGTTGTCCGGCACTTCGTCCTGTGTCCACCATTTGGCGGCGTAGACATTGCCGTGCCACACAATCCTGTCCCCTTCTACATAGACTGCCAGACCGCTCCAGATGGGGTACGGGCTGGTTGCGGGGTTGTCCGCAGGCAGCGTGGCTTGTGCGGAAGCCTGCACAGACGCGCTGGGCGATGCCTCTGCCTGCGGAGTTTTCAACCCTTCGCCGAGCAGTGTTGAAAAAAGCTGTCCCTTCTGGTCCACCCCGCTGCACGCGTCGGAGACACGGGTCAGGTCGGGGTAGTTTGGCCCGCACGTGGCATCGCGGTTCAGGGACCACATGGAAACCCGGCCAACGCCCTTGGCGACCGCAAAATCATGGAGCCCGACGGCATCCTCCAGCGTGAAAATCTCATCTGCCACATCGTTTTGGCCGATCATCGGGGTCAGGCCGATCTTTCGCCACAGGGAGTCGGAGCCAATATCCTGCCCGTGGGCCTTGTACAGTGCGTCCAGCTGTCCATGGGTGGCCTGGGCAGCGGCCGTGGAGGCCTGCAGCATGGTGGTGCCTGCTGCCTTGCTGCCGCCAAAATCCATGGTCATGAGATTGACCCCGGCAAGGTCCACGTTCGCATCAAGCATGGCGGCCACGGCGGCCGTTCCCTCAGCGGTCAGTCCGGTGGGGGCAACCGGCAGCGTCAGCCACACGGACAGTGGCTTTTTCGCCGCAAGGCGTTCAGACTGCAGCCCTGCAACAGCCAGGGCACGGCGTTTTAGCGCAGTTGAGTCGGCCAGTCCCGCACCTTCCAAATCCAGATCAATCGTGGAGAGGTTGTAACGTTCCACAACTGAGGCGTAGGCATCACGCAATTGATCAACGTTGGTGCATGTCAGCGCAAGTTCATCATTGGCCTGGCCTCCAAAAGACACAGAAACCGAGCCGCCTTGCTGCAGCAGCCGGGCTATGCGCCTATCCAGGTCAAGTTCCTGCCCCGCAGCCTGGTCCATGGAGTAGAAAGTGCCCCAGCTCGGTTCGCACGGGTTGTCCTTGGCTGCCACTATAAAGGAAAGGACCACGGATTTGCCCGCGTCGGATACTGGCGATTCAAAGCCGTAGGCAGGAGTGGCAGTAACGTCGACATAGCCAGCAAAAATGGCCGGCTCCGCGGACGCGGCCTGCGCATCGTTGTACCGGCCCCAGCCGATATAGGCCCCTGCCGCCAGCAGGGCCACCACCGCAGCTAAAAGGGTGAGCCGGAATAATGAAAGCTTGCGCCCTGGAAACCGGTGAGACACGTGAACCCCAATCAGTGCGTTGATGCTAAAGAGACCTGCAGCCGCAAAGGGCCGGATTGTACTATCCTAAGTGTACTAACCTGCCTCCGGTGACTGGTCTCAATGCTCTGCCCGGGCGTCGGTCTTCACTGTGCGCGCCCGCGCACGTTTAAGTTGTACGGGGGATGGATGTCCGAGGTGCTTGTCGCGGCAGCGGAAAATGATGCAGTCCACCAAAGGATGCCTCGGGCCGGCGGGCTCCATGCAGCTGTTGCAAAGGCAGGCCCGCGCCGGCAGTGGGGATCTGAGAAACGCTCGGAGCCGCTCTCGATCGTCCACCCGAAACCCTCTGGACGCAAGATCACACTGGGACGTCTGGCCATCGTCGTCACCATATCAGCCTGGCTGCTGTACCTTTTCACCACCATCGTCAGGCAGTTTGCGGACAACCCCAACGCTGGGTTCCGTTTCCAGATGGAAGCCCTTTCATACGTGCTGGTGGTGACATTCTTGACATTTTCGGCTCTGATGTACCTTGTGGCCCGCCAAGGTGCACTCTACCGTTTCCGCGACCACAAACGTGTTCCCCGTGGTGAACTGGACCGCCACTTTGCCGCATATCAGGAGGGCATCACCGTTCTGGTCCCATCCTACGCCGAGGAAGTGGCGGTGGTGCGGGCAACCTTATGGTCTGCGGCTTTGCAGGAATTTCCCGATTTGAAAGTGGTGCTCCTGCTCGATGACCCGCCCGCCCCCAGGGATCCCGAGGTGGCCGCAAAACTCGACGCCACCCGTGGACTGGCACGGGAGATATCTGAAGCACTTGTTGCTCCGGCGGCGCGGGTGAACGCCGCCTTGGCGGCGTTCCGCAGCCGGAACGCAGAGACAGGCCCGGTGCCGGCTGCAGAAGTGGATGCCCTCATGGGCGAATACGACTTTGCCGCCAGCTGGCTGGAGGACATGGCCGAGGCTGAGGTGGTGGAGGACCACGTGGACGAATTTTTCGTTGACTTGGTGCTGATGGGCCTGGCCCGGGAACTCCGGCTGGTCCTGCTGGCACTGGGCGCAGCCCTGGCACAGTCAACCGGACCGGACCGGGCCCGTGTTGAGCAGCTTTACCTTCGTCTGACCTGGATCTTCAATGTCAAGACTGATTACTTTGAACGAAAGGCTTACGCCAGCCTCTCCCATGAGGCCAACAAGGCCATGAACCTCAACGCCTACATCTCCTTGATGGGCGGACGCTGGCAGCACGAGGTTACCGACGGCAACGTAGTGCTGCGCCGCCGCGCTGACGACGACGCCGGAGATGCGGGCGATCTCAACGTCCCGGACACGGCCTACCTACTGACCCTTGACGCGGACTCGCTGCTTCTACGCGACTATTGCCTGCGCCTGGTCTACTTTTTGGAATCGGCCGGTAACGAGCGCGTGGCAGTGGCGCAAACCCCCTATTCTTCTTTCCGGGGCGCCCCGACACGCATTGAGCGAATTGCCGGCGCCAGCACCGACATCCAGCACATCCTCCACCAGGGCATGACCTACTACGGGGCTACCTTCTGGGTGGGTGCCAACGCGGTGATCCGCAAGGTTGCCTTGGAAGACATTGTTGAAATCGAAACAGTAGGCGGCTTTGAAGTCCGCACCTACATCCAAGACAGGACTGTGATTGAAGACACTGAGTCCAGCGTGGACTTGGGTACGCACGGCTGGAGCCTTCTCAACTATCCCGAGCGGCTCAGTTACAGTGCCACTCCCCCGGATTTCGGTTCCTTGGTGGTGCAGCGGCGGCGGTGGGCCAATGGCGGGCTCTTGATCCTGCCCAAGCTGTGGAATCAGGTGCGTCGGCGCCGGCAGCGCCGGGAACCAATTCTTTTCCGTGAATTGCTGCTGCGGGTCAACTACATGTCTTCCATTGCCTGGGCCAGTTTTGGTCTGCTGTTTCTTCTGGCCTACCCCTACGACAGCCGGCTGCTCAGCCCTCTGGTTTTAGTCGCGGCCCTGCCGTACTTTCTAGCCATGGGAAGTGACCTTCGTGACTGCGGGCACCGTTTCAGTGATATTTTCCGCATCTACGGCTTTAATTTGGTTCTGCTGCCTGTCAACCTTGCCGGTGTGCTCAAGTCCCTCCAACAGGCTTTTACCGGTGAGAAAATTCCTTTCGTACGCACGCCCAAAGTCAAGAACCGCACAGCCGCACCTGCCCTCTACGTCCTCGTCCCCTACCTGATCGTGGCCTTCTCGCTGTTCACGTTGTGGCGTGACACCATGGTCGGCAACTGGGGCAATGCCGCGTTCGCCGTTTTCAATGCCGTCTTGGCCGCCTTCGCAATCCGTGCTTACATTGGGCTGGGAAATTCCGTGGTTGACCTCAGCCTGGGAGCGCTTAACTGGCTCTACGTCAAGCCACGGGTCCGTCCGGTCGCTGAAACTGTCGTAGTGCCCAAGACTGAGAAGGAAATTGACTGGCAGGCCCTGCTCTACCACGGTGACAGGCGACTGAACCGCGACTTGCGAGGCGGGAGCGACCGGCGGCGGCGGGTGTCCCAACGATGACGGGCTCGGCGCTGGATGGCCAGCTTGGAGGCAGAAAACCGGTCATCAGCGACGGCGGAATCACCGTCTGGCTCAGAGAAGACGGCATCATGCATGTCAAACTTCCCGAAAACGCCGCCATCGCAGGCCGCCATGCGGCCGCCGCAGCCGAAACCGTCAGGGTAGTTGCCGCCGGTAACCGCTACCCGCTCCTGTTGGACGTGGCCCAGGTAAAATCCGTCAGCCGAAACGCCCGCCGCGTCTACGGCCATCCGGATACCGTCACGGCCTACGCTCTGCTGGGCAGCGGCCCCGTTGACCGTGTCCTGTCGCACTACTTTCTCGGGGCTGGCCCGCCGCACGTGCCAGCCCAATTCTTCGAGTCAGAGGACCAGGCCGTGCAATGGTTGGGAGCGTACGTTGAGGGCAGTTGACCACCCGGACACCCGCCTGGCCCAGCTCGTGGAGGGCATAGTAAAAATTGCCGACGGCGAGTTGAGCACACGCATCCCCGCCTCCCCGGCCCGGGACGAACTTGACGCAGTGATTGCCGGTTTCAACCTGATGGCGGGGGAACTCGCGGCAGCACAAGCCGAGCTGGAGGTCCGCGTAACGACCCGCACCGGCATGCTCATGGATGCCCTTCGCAAGATGGAGCTGATGGCTCTCACCGACCCGCTGACCCAGCTCCGGAACCGGTCTGCCTTGGAGACAGTCCTTGAATCCAGTCTGGCCACCACAGCCGTCAATGGCGCCCCGGCGGTCCTGCTGCTAGATCTGGATTCGTTTAAGGAAATCAACGACTCTTTGGGACACGGTGCAGGTGACACCGTGCTGCAGATCGTGGCAGAGCGACTGCGCGGGTCTGTGCGCAAGCAGGATACTGTGGCCAGGCTGGGCGGGGACGAGTTTGCCATCGTCCTGCAGGACACCCCTGTGGAACGTGCCAGAGTCGTCGCGACGCGGATCGTAAGTGCGTTGGCCCACCCCATGCGCGTCGAGGACACTTCACTGACCGTATCAGCCAGCGTGGGCGTCGCAATTCCCAAGCAGGATGACTCTGCCGTTGACTTGGTCCTGTATGCGGACACTGCAATGTATGCTGCCAAAAAAGCGGCCAACTCCAAAGTGGCGGTGTTCAGCCCATCACTTCTCAGTACCCGGCAAATGCGCAGCACGCTGGCTGCCGAGCTCCGGAACGCCATCAGTAACCATGAAATGGTGCTCCATTACCAGCCCATCGTGGAAGTGGCGACCGGCAGGCTGATTGGTGTCGAGGCGCTCATCAGATGGCAGCATCCCCAACGTGGACTGCTGATGCCGGACAACTTCATTGACCTCGCCGAGGAAATAGGTGCCATGCCCGCAATGGCTGTATGGGTGCTGGAAACTGCGCTGGGATGCCTGCGCCGGTGGCAGCAAACACTTCCTCTTGATCCGCGGTTCACAATGCGGGTGAACATATCAGCCACACAACTGCAACGCCCGGAACTGCTCGATGACGTCCAGCGCATCTTGATCATGAAAGACATCGATCCGCGGGACCTCGTGCTGGAACTCACCGAATATTCCATGGTCACCGGCAACGAATGGGAACTCTATTCATTACGGGGACTGCGCCAGCTGGGCGTGGGTTTGTCGATTGATGACTTCGGTACCGGATATTCCTCCATTAGCTACCTGCGTACCCTTCCGGTGGACGGCGTCAAGCTGGACAAGTCCTTGTTGGGCGACACGTCAGAGACGGCCACCCAACGCCCGTTCATTGCGGCTGTCCTACAACTCATCAGGTCCTGCAAGCTCTCGGCCACCTTTGAAGGCGTGGAGACCTGGGAGCAAGCAAGAATGCTGGCAGAACTGGGCTGCGACGCCGGTCAAGGCTACTATTTCAGTCGGCCCGTTCCGGCCTCCGGTATCAACGCCGCCTTGCTAGAGGACCTCCTCACGGCACCGTGGCGTACCCCGGGGATATCCTCCACCACGGGCCTCACGCTCAACGTGGCTGCATACCCCGAGGAACCCGTTTCGAGATAAGACCATACGATTGCAATACCATGCCCGACCAAGCACGCGGAATATATACGCTATTCTTGAAAGGCTATTTATTTACATACAGGTCTCGTGTCGCCAAAGTCGGGTGTCGTGGCACACAATGTGGTCCGGGGGGACAAAATGCAGCAAGAATTACAAAAGAGTGCTGGAAACGCGACACTGGTTTCCAACGCCAGTGGCCGGGCAGCGGCACTTGAACAGATCGCACCGAATCTGTCGGACTGCCGCGAAGCGGCCACCCAGTCGTTTAACGACATCCTTGACATATGCGATTCCCTAAGTATCAAAATCGCGCACTACACCATTCTCCACTCCGTCCTGAACCATTCCACCGGAGCCGAAGATGCCGAGGCCGAGGAAGCACTTGATTGGATGCAAACGGCGCTCGAGGACATCGCGGCAACCCTTCGGGGAATCTCCGAATATCCCTAGATTACTTGTTTCGAAGGATTAGGATGCTTCGGCGGTCAGTGTCCGGCGCCTACTTGCGTTCAACCTCACTCATCAAATCACCGCAAAATGGCAATGAACGTCATAATCCCCAGATTGAAAATCCATCCGTGAAAATCCATCGCGCCGTCGTTTAGGGCGTACTATTATCTTCGCAGTGGCCTGTTATTTTTGTGGTGCACATTGATCACACATTATCGGAGGGAGAGTCAGCGGATCATGAACTATTCCTCCTGGGCGTTGGTGTCGCTGGAGTCTTTGCTGGCCCTCGAGGAATCACTCGACGGTGAAAGAGCCCTCTCCCGCGGTTTTGTCGGGCGGTATGTTGAGATGTGGCCAGCTCGGCATGCCCGCCTTTGCGACGCTTTGTCGGAGGGCAATTGGGGCGCAGCCACGGAGTCGGCCTTGAGCCTATTTTCCTCCAGCGCTATGGTAGGCGCCGACCGGTTGGGTCAGATGGCCGGGGACCTGGTAGAACTCCTTAGGCAGGAACGGCACACACAGGCCGCATCGATCATTGTGCCGTTGGGTGTGTGTGGGAATGAAACGGTGGAGCAACTCCTCGAGCGCTACGTGCGGCAGCCCGCCTAAATCCGCACCAGCCTCATGCTGACATCCTGCCTAGGCCGCCGGGCAACGTTTTGACGCTTTCCTAGCGTAGCCGTCCTTCGTCAGGGGCATCCGGCCTGCACCTGCTGAAATCACCGGTGATTTTAGAAAATGAAATCTATTTCAGCTCGACGGGTGCCTAGTGGATACGTCCTAGGACTCTGCTGGCGGCACCGTGGAAAGCTCCATCGCGGCCGCGCGCAAACGGGCTAAAACAGCGTCGGCCCGAGACCGCAGCTCTCTGGGGCGAAATGGCTTGCCCATGTATTCGTCAACCCCGGCTTCCTTGCCGGTTAGCAGGTCCTGAGGGTCTGTTCTGGCTGTCAACATAATGACATGTGCGTCACTGAACTGCCGGATCCGTTCGGTAACCTCAAAACCGTCAATATCCGGCAATCCCACGTCAATGGTGACGAGGGCGGGGTTATGGCTGCGCACAAGGTTCACACCGCCTACGCCCATTTCCGTGGCATGGACGTCATATCCCGACTGACACAAAATCATGCAAACCAATTCCCGGATGTCCTGGTCATCTTCAATTACGACGGCAATCCGTTCATGTGCCATGTCTACCCCTGTTGTCCTTCTGTGTTCCCAAGTAGTCCATCAACGTCGAGGATGGCGTTCGTTATCATGCATCCCTTGACATTATGTCAGCATCCAAAGCAACACCTTAATTCACCCACATTTGTAAGACCGAGAGGGGTCTGGTATGAGGAATCTCGTCATTACAACGAATGCAGTGCCTAAACCACTACCTGTCCCGCTGATCATGACTGTCTTCGCCATTGCCGCGGGTGCCGTCGTTGTCGACATCGACAATAACTACCGGCTCGGCGCATTGGTTGCGGATTGGGCAGGTGCTGGATAATTTGGACTCAGGGATGGCTGACGCGGCACCAAAGCCCAAGGCACGCTAAACTGATCGTCAGGTGCGCCGGGAAGTCTGGTCGGCAATGTCATTGCCGAACCCAATTGTTCCCAGAACATTGCCGAAAGTTAGAAGGCACAAGCCCATGGCCCTGAATTCACCCCGCAAAATCTTCTCCCGAGGTAGCTATACCGAATCGATCCGCATTGGCGAGATCCTTCGCTCTGAAACTGTTGGCGGTGCACTGCTACTCGCGGCGACAGTTCTGGCGCTGGTCTGGGCTAACTCCCCATGGGCCGACGGCTACTTCGGCCTCCGCGACTTCAAGATCGGCCCGGAGTCCCTCCACCTGAACCTGAGTCTGGGCACGTGGGCGGCCGACGGCCTACTGGCCATCTTCTTCTTTGTTGCTGGTCTTGAGCTCAAACGTGAATTTGTGGCCGGCGACCTACGCAATCCAGCCCGGGCAGTTGTCCCCATTGCTGCCGCCTTCGGCGGCGTCATTGTCCCCGCACTGATCTTCGTGGCTGTAAACATTTCCGCAGGTTCTGAGGTGCTCAGAGGTTGGGCCATCCCCACTGCAACCGACATTGCCTTCGCACTGGCTGTACTGGCCGTCATTAGCACCCACCTGCCCAGCGCGCTGCGCACCTTCCTTCTGACACTGGCTGTGGTGGACGACCTCATTGCCATCGCCATCATCGCCGTTTTCTACCCCGGCGAAATGCACTTCCAGTACCTGGCACTGGCGGTCCTGCCTTTACTGGTCTTCACCTGGTTGGTGCAAAAGCGCATCCGCGCCTGGTACCTGCTCATTCCGCTTGCCGCCGCCACGTGGGTACTCGTGCACGCCTCGGGCGTGCACGCCACGGTGGCCGGCGTGCTTCTCGGTTTCGCGGTGCCCGTGATCCGCAGTGCCAAGCATGGGGGCCCTGAAGCCGGGCCGGGGCTTGCCGAACATTTTGAACACATCATGCGCCCCGTGTCCGCAGGGCTTGCCGTGCCCATTTTCGCCTTCTTCTCCGCCGGTGTCGCACTGGGCGGCCTGGCCGGGCTCAAGAGCGCGTTCACCGACACCGTCGCCATTGGCATCGTCCTGGCCCTTGTGGTGGGCAAGTTCATCGGCGTCCTCGGCTCCACTTGGATAGTCACCAAAACCACCAAGGCAGAGCTCGACGACGGGCTGGCCTGGGTGGATGTCATGGGCCTGGCACTCCTGGCGGGCGTGGGCTTCACCGTCTCCTTGCTGATCAGCGAGCTCAGTTTTGGCGACGACGCACCGCACTACAGCCATGCAAAAGTTGCCATCCTGGGCGGGTCGGTCATCGCTGCCCTCTTGGCAACGGTAGTGTTGCGCCTGCGCAACAAGCACTACCGCCAGCTCGCTGCAATAGAGAGCGAAGATGCCGACGGCGACGGCATTCCAGACGTGTACCAGCAGTAGTCTGCACGCAAACAGCTGGTCCACACATCTTCACATCAGTGACACCATCTGCGCTGCCGTGCAACACCATTCAACGATGAGAGAAAACATGACTCAGACCGGTTCACCGGATTCATCTGGTACCCAGTTTTATCAGCCGCGCGGCCTGCGGAAGCGTGTCTTTTTGACCCAACTGCCCCTGTCGCTTCTCATGGTCATAGCCATGGTCATTGCCATGGTGTTCTATCCACAGTCTTTCTTGCACCCCCTGTTCCTCGCTGCCCTGGCATTGCAGGCACTGCTGCTCCTTGCCGCCTTGGCTGTGCCCTGGAACAAGCTGCCCCGCGGCGCGTTCCTCATCATTCCCTACCTGGACTTTGTTGCGGTGGGCCTCTTTCGAGCGGGCAACCAGCAGTTCCTCACCGCTGTTGGATTGTTGATCTTCTTCCCAGTCTTTTGGCTGGCATCGGCGGGTCTGGCAAAACGCACAGCAATAGCGGTCAGCGTGACGGCAGCCCTCCTCATCGTGTGGCTTCCCGTCGTCACCTCCCCCGGAGGTTTCACGCTTGAAAAGCTGGCCCAGCCGCTGCTTTTCCCACTCGTTGTGCTAGCTTTTGCCAGCATTGTGGTTGCTGTGACCAATACCGTGAACGTCCAGGGAAAGGCGCTTGAGACCAAGGACCGCCAGTTGCGGGAAGCCCTGGCAGCAAGCCAACAGCACGAGCAGCTCATGGAAGCAGTGTTGGAAACAGTTCCCGTCGGGGTGGTGGTGGTGGATGCAGACGGCCATGACCTCCTGATGAACGCTGCACAAAGTGTCCTCCATGGCGCCGCCCTTCCTAGGGACATTGCCGATCCGGAAGAGAAGGATCTGCTCGTCTTTAACGCAGACTCCATCACTCCGGTAGCAGGCGAGGAACGCCCAGTGCGCAGGGCCATCCGGGGTGAGGTATTCAGCAATTATCAAGTCTGGCTGGGATCGGGGGAGAAAGCCCGGGCTGTTTCCACTGCGGCACGCACCATGAGGGACGAGCAGGGAAACGTCCGCGGAGCAGTGATCGCCTTCCATGACATCACGGACATGGTGGCTGCGTTGGACGCGAAGAAGGACTTTGTCTCCAATGTTTCCCACGAGTTTCGGACCCCTTTGACGTCCATCCAAGGCTATTTGGAGATGGTGTTGGAGGAGGCTGCGGAGTTGCCTGTGCATGTCCAAAAGTGTTTGGACATAGCCTTACGGAACGTTGAAAGGCTCAGTTCCTTGGTGACTGATCTGCTCACCACCGACTCGGTGACCCTCAATGTAGCCCGGGCGGATGTTGCCAAACTGGTCTCGGACAGTCTGGCATCAGCCGCTCCGGCCGCCGCCGCCAACAACGTAGTGCTGTCCAATCAGGTTCAGGCCCCTTTGGAAGCGTTCATCGATGCCCGCAGGGTGGGTCAGGTGCTGGATAATTTGGTGTCCAATGGTGTCAAGTACTCCCCCGACGGCGGGACGGTCACCGTTCGAGCCTGGGCACAAAACTCCGATTTGTGGTGCGAGGTTCGGGACACCGGAATCGGAATGAGCAGTGCGGAGCAAGCTGAGGCATTCACCAAGTTCTTCCGTGCCACGTCCGCCGTGCGGCGCTCTATTCCGGGGATAGGGCTGGGCTTGATGATTTCAAAGACCATCGTGGCGAAGCATGGTGGAACCATTGCCTTGCGCAGTGATCAAGGAGCGGGAACCTCCATTACTTTTGTGCTGCCAAGGAGTTTGGCCACCGTCACTGGAACCACAGAAAACATTCTTAGTGCTGAGCGTGTTTCTGAGGTCACGCCATGAGCAGGCGCACCGGCCCTTAGGAACAACAATGCAGCTGCAACACAAGAACGCCTCTCTGCGGTGCAGCAAAAATTACGAATGACTGTCTCTTTGGACCAAAGAACTGTCCATTTGGACTATTTATGCGAGCCCCCAGTTTGTTGCTGCAGATTTGGCCAGGATCTTTCCCTGTGCTGCAAGCACCGGCGGTGACACCACGCTGCAGCTAGCCATACACTTGGTTCTTGTGAACACTATGAGCCACAAGATGGCATTCATACTTGCGGTCGTGTATTTTGCCGCACTGGCGGGCATCTTGTTTTGGCCCTCCCCTGTGGACAGGCCCATTGACGGCGCCCTGATGCAACTCATCGAGTGGCTTCACAACCATGGGGTTCCCAAATGGTTCATTGGTTACCGCAAGATTGAATTTGCAGCTAACATCTTGTTGTTTGTTCCCTTTGGCATCGTTGTGGCTTTGCGCCTGCCCAGAAGATTGTGGTGGCTCGTTGTTCTCATCGCGGCCGCATCCTCCACTGCGGTGGAGCTGGCACAGGGCATTTTTCTGCCCGCCCGCGTACCTGCCTTGAGTGACGTCGTGGCCAATACTTCAGGTGCTTTCATCGGGGCGGTTTTAGTGCTCTCTGTGTGGTCGTTGCACCGGTGCCGGGTGTTGAAAAACACACAAAGGATCCAGCCAAAGGCCTGAAACAGGATTTCAGGGTGTCTGCGAAGTTCCAGGATGGCTAGCCCGGCGTCCCATGCCTGTATCTTGGGTTTTATGACTACACACCCCCCGTTTCGGATTCTCACCGTCTGCACGGGAAACATTTGCCGCTCCCCCATGGCGGAGCGGCTACTGCAAAATGAACTCAATATGCTGACGCCCGCGATCTTTGCTGTGGAGAGCGCCGGCACTGCCGCGATGGTTGGCTCCGCCATGGAGCCGACCATCGAAGGTTTTGTGAGGGCCTCTGGGGCATCCTCGGAAGGATTTTCCGCTCGCCAGCTCACCCGGGAGATCCTGGACAGGCAGGACCTGGTGCTAGCCCTGACCCGCGAGCACCGCAGCCGCATTGTTGAGCTGCGTCCGGCCTTGTTGAAAAAGACGTTCACCTTGCGTGAGTTGGCCAGGGTGCTGCCCACTATTGACGGCGCCCGTGGTGTCCACCCGGGAGAACGCTGGGAGAGGGCCATTCCGTTGGCCATGCGTGCCAGAACCATGCACAGGTCCGCTCCCGAGGATGACGACGTTGTAGACCCCTACCGCCGGGGAGACCAGGTCTTTGAGGCGATGCGCCAACAACTGGCGCCCGCTGTGCAGGCACTTGTCGAATGGGAGAAGACGCACGCATAAGCGTCCAACGTGCGGTCTGGAAATCACGACTCCTCAGGTCCTGCGACACCACCATTACCTAGATATGTAAACATCGGCGCACAAGAAGCAACGAGTACTTAACTTTCGAATTCCAAGTGGTGACCACTCTATTCATCCCTGATCACGGCCTCGTAGTCTCACTTGGAGAGAACTACATTTGATCCGGCCACAGAAGGCCGCGCCGAAGGGATGGGGCACAATTGGTAAGAAGGCGAAACGTTTGGTCCAAGATCAGGAGACGGGGCCGCTATCAAGGGCGGGGGGCACTCTGGGGCTACTTGATTCTTGGTCTTCTCGGCTCGGCAACTTTCGGAATGACTCTCTTTGCCTTCGCCCAAGGATGATTCTTCAAATTCACGGGGTGACCGGCTGAAGCAAGCTGCCGTTAGGGCATCTCTTCCTTCCGATCGCCTACCTTCATACCAGCCAATGGGTGGGCTACACAGAGACACAACGGCTACTGTTCTCCATAACGCACTAGTCACACCGTTGAATAAGTCCTCTAACGCTCACGCCTTGCGAAGTCAGATTCCATAATTGCTGCAGCATTCATTAGAGTTGCATGAATGCATATCAACACTTTCCGCGACTCCCCTGCACCCAACACCAATGATCTTGAAAATTTTGTGGCAGTGATCCCGGCTGGTGGTGTGGGCACCAGGTTGTGGCCTTTGTCGCGGGCGGCGGCACCCAAATTCCTGCATGACCTCACTGGCAGTGGCAGCACGCTGATCCGTGCCACCTACGACCGTCTGGAACCGCTCAGCGGAAGCAAGGTCATGCTCGTTACAGGGGATGCGCACCGGGAAGCAGTGTGCCGGCAGCTTCCCGAGATAGCGGATGAGAACCTCGTTCTCGAGACTGAGCCGAAGGATTCAGGAGCTGCGATTGGGCTTGCCGCAGCCATTTTGTTCCTGCGCGATCCGGACACCATCATGGGTTCCTTCGCAGCAGACCAGGTCATCAGCCCGGTGGAAAAATTCCAGGACGCCGTCCGTGAGGCCATCTACACGGCGGCCACGGGAAAGATCGTCACGATTGGTATCAAGCCCACCCACCCCTCGACGGGCTTTGGCTACATTCGCATGGGCGCACCCCTTGACGTGGAAGGCGCCCCGAGCGCACGGACCGTGGAGAAGTTCGTGGAAAAGCCCTCTGCGGAAATCGCCGAACAGTATCTTGCAAGCGGTGAATACAACTGGAATGCCGGAATGTTCGTCGCACCAGTGGAATTAATGCTGCGCCACCTGAAAGCCAACGAGCCGGTTCTTTATGAAGGACTCATGGAAATCGCGCTTGCTTGGGATACGCCGGAGTGGATCGCCGTGAAGAAGCGGGTCTGGCCCACGCTGCCGAAGATCGCCATTGACTACGCCGTGGCCGAGCCGGCAGCCGACG
>NZ_JAFMPX010000053.1 GCF_017353415.1 Arthrobacter sp. E3 | reverse complement strand
CACCCCGAAAGATTCCGCCGGCCACCCACCACACCAGCCCCCGCCAAACACGTCGGCATCAACCTACCCAAACCACAAACACCACAAAAACTAGCCAAGTGACTCAACACAGCTTGACAATTTTCGCGGTGGCTGTTATGGCGCACCAATAGAAGTTAACCAAGCGCAGCTCCAGACTTCCTGCGGCGCTAGCCGAGCAGCATGTTGTCGATGAGGCGCACCGGCCCCACCTTCGCCGCGATCAGCACCAACGCTTCGCCGGTGAAGGGAGTGTCCTGGCAGTTTTCAGCCCGTACGGCCAGTGTTCGCGGGTCCACCACTTCCAGGTAGTCCAGTTCCACGCCGGGGGCGCTGCGCACAAGCTCTTCAGCTGAGGCCGTGTCGAGGGGTTCATGGGCATCCGCACGCCGCTTGAGCAGCCGCAGGGCACGGGAAAGAACAAGGGCGGACTCGCGCTCCTCGGCGGACAGGAAGCGGTTGCGGCTGGACAGCGCCAGGCCGTCTTCGTCGCGGACGATCGGCACGGCCACAATTTCCACTGGAAAGTTCAGCTCCGCCACCATGGCACGGACCAAGGCCAGTTGTTGGGCGTCCTTCTGGCCGAAGTAGGCCCGGTAGGAGGGTCGTCCGGCAGTGTCGGGCGCAGCCAATCCAGTCTCCGGCATGCCGACGTGCAGCAGTTTGGCGACGATGGTCAAGGCCCCGTCAAAATGTCCCGGACGGGAGGCACCCTCAAACATTTCGCCCGCCTTGCCGGCCGTGATCCTGACTGACGGCTCTCCGTTCGGGTACATTTGCGCCACATCAGGAGCAAACATGAAATCGACGCCAGCCTGCTCCAGTAGGGCCAAATCCGCCTCAGTGGTGCGGGGGTAGCGGGCCAAGTCCGCAGGGTCACCGAATTGCAGCGGGTTGATGAAGACGGTGGCCACCACCACGGAGTTCTCTGCGACGGCGGTCCGGGCAAGCTCAGCGTGCCCGGCGTGGAGGGCACCCATCGTGGGGACCAGTCCCAAGGTCCCGGCGGGTTTCCGCTGGCTGGCGGCTTCCTCGGGGACCGTCTCCTGTCCGGCACGCTGGCGCAGCAAGGCCGCCGTTGCAGCCTGCAGCTCGGCAATGGTGCTCACCAGTGCAATGCTCATGGTCTTCCGCTCTCTTTGGTCTTGTCACGCACTCCGTCGCCTAAACTAGATCAATTTTAGGCGCCGCCGGACTCCAGGGGGGCTTCGCCGTCGTCGTTGGCCAGGGCGGCCTGAACACTCAGGTATGCCTCGGCGGAAAGCATCCTGCGGCGCGCAGCCCGGGTGGCAGTTGCCGCTGACATGGCCAAGTAGGCTTCAAGGACATCTGCAGACCCCGTGTCCAGGGAGTGCTCGCGCAGGGCAGCGGAATGGGCGGCCACCGTGCCTGCATCACCGCGGGCCACCGGGCCTGTGAGTGCCGACTCCCCCGACGTGAGCGCGTTTTCCAAGGAGGCGCGCAGCAGTGGGCCCAGCACTTGGTGGGGTGATTCCACGCCAATGTCGCCCAGGATTTGAGCTGCCTGCGCCACGAGTGTGACGAGGTGGTTTGCGGAATGGGCCAGGGCCGCGTGGTACAGGACACGGTCGGCCTCCGCAATGACCACCGGTTCCGCGCCCATCTCCACCACCAAGGCTTGGGCAATGGGCAGCATGGCAGGCTCGGCCGTGACGCCGAAGCAGCAGTCGGTGAGCCGGGACAAATCGAGGCTCATGCCGGTGAACGTCATGGCGGGGTGCAGGGCCAGCGGAATTCCCCCAGCAGCCTTGACCGGGGCCAGCACGCCGGTACCGAAGCGCCCGGAGGTGTGGGCCACCAACTGTCCCACCTGCCACGCGCCCATCGAGCCCAGCCCGGAGACCAACTCAGACAACACGTCATCCGGGACGGCAAGAAGGACCAGTTCGGCCCTTTCCACAATGTCCGACACTTCAAGGACGGGAACTCCCGGCAGCAGGAGCTCAGCACGTTCCCTGGAGGCCTCGGAGACGGCGGAAACCCCGACGACGGCGTGCCCGCACGCGCGCAGGGCGGCACCAAGGACGGCACCGACCTTGCCGGCACCAATAATTCCGATACCCAGTCGGCCCGGCTTAATCGCCATGATCTTGCTCCTGTGTGGGTTGTTGTTGCGAGGTCTGGACAGGATCGATCACCGCAGTGGCAGGCTCGATTACGGGGCCAGCGTCCGGCGCCAGCCATTTTTCCTTGCGGTGGATACGGCGGGCCGTGGCGGCGCGTGCGGCTTGTTCAGCGAACAGCTGCTTCCCGTTCTCCACGGATAAGTGGTGCACCAGCGGGCGCACGGGTCCTGCGGTTGAATGTAGTTCGAAGTCCACCAATCCCAAAGCGGCCATCAGCGGCCCTTGGCGCAGTCTCAGCGACTGGGTGCGTTCATGGGGCACCACCTGAAGGTTGCGGAAAATTACGCCGTGTCGGCAGAGCAGGGCCGTATCGGTAGCGCGGAAGGCATTGTGGCGCCAGGCCAGGGGGTCGATCCACCGAGCCGAGCGCGGTGAGTGGACGAATCCTTCCGCGTTCCCGGGGCCACGCAGCCCTGCGATAAACACGGCAAACGGGTTTTCCACTCCGGGATCCGGGAAGACAAGGCCCAACACGGCCATGACTTCATCGAGCGTGCCCACCGGAAGCAGCACGGTGCGGGACCCATGACCGGAGGAATCCGCGCCGTACCCTGCCACATTGATGTGGACCCGGTACCAGCCAAGGAGTCGCCACAATGGGCCCTGGCTGATACCCACCGCTTGGACTCTTCCAGGGGGGATGGTCTGCGCGCGGGTCTCGAGCATGCCGTAGTACAGCCGCACGCCGTCGGGGGAAACGGCCACACGAAAGTTGAAGTCGCCCGTGATGGCCTTCCAGTATCCGGCCCCAATGCCGATAAAAATCGGAACCCCTGCCACCAGGATGGCTGGCTCCCCGCTCCAGCGCACCGCCACCACTCCGGCAACAACCACACACAGGGCAAAAATCGTTGTACTGCCTAAGAACGCCGCAGCAATGATCCGGCCCGGTTTCAGCGCCAGGACATGCGTTTCCGGCGCCTCGTGCACCTGCCCCGGGGAGGCTGGGTCAGCTACGGCCCCCGACGCTCTGGCAAGAATGGCTGCCCGCAGCCGCTGTGCCTCCCCCAGCTTAAGGAAGGAGAGCTTCAGCGCCGAC
The DNA here is from genome assembly GCF_017353415.1 of Arthrobacter sp. E3. Taxonomy (GTDB): domain Bacteria; phylum Actinomycetota; class Actinomycetes; order Actinomycetales; family Micrococcaceae; genus Specibacter. The sequence continues at coordinate 16,714 of NZ_JAFMPX010000053.1, read as the reverse complement.
TTCCCGCCGTCGGCCACTTCAAACTTCAGCTCGGCAAGACCAAAAACGCGCGCAACCAGCGGCTGAACCACGTCAATGGCCTGAACCCTGTCGATGCGGGCCCTGCGCTGTTGCCTGAACACGACACCCGAGTTGATGTGCACGTGCTCGTCGGTGACCTGATACCGGGTGAATCGCCAGGACAGGAAAAAGGCCAGCCCAAAAATGACGACGGCGGCGCCCACCACTGCGAGGATCACCAGTGCCGGGGCGCCTGCGGTCTGCGCCAGGGAACCGGGGTTGCCATCCCAGCCGCCGGAAAAGACGCTTTCAAGGGAGTTGCGGCCAAAGATGAACACCACGGCGGCCACGGCGACCCAGCCACGGACCAGCGGGGAGACCGGGTGCACGCGGTGCCAGGTATGTTCGTCGTCGGTGTGAAAGCCCACACTGGCGCCGGACTGCTCTTGGACCATATCCGCGTTCACGGGTTCATCCTTCACAGGCCGGCCAATTTCGCCTCACCGCGGGCTGACAGTTGTTCGCGCAATCGTGCAGCTTCGGCAGCCGGCAGCCCGTTGAGCATTGCGTTCGTGCCGGGTGATGCCGTGTGCAGGTGGATGGTGCTCAGCCCCAGCATGCGCTCCAGCGGGCCCATCGTGACGTCGACGTATTGCATGCGTCCATACGGGACCACCATGACGCGGTGGAACATGATGCCGCCGCGGATCAGCAAGTCGTCGTCGCGCTCTGCGTAGCCGATGGCCCGCACTTGACGCGGGATGAGGATCATTTCCCACATGATGGAAAGTACGACGACGGCTGGCAGGCCCCAGGCGAGCCATGCGGGGTAGCCGCTCCACACGCCCGTGAGCCGCAGGACGAGGGGCACGATGGTGATGGCTAGAAAGATCAGCCCCGTCAGTCCGCGTTCAATGAATCGTGCTGTGATGAGCTTCTCCGATACGCGCAGGAACACCACGTCCCCGGGGTCGATGGCGCTGCTGTGTTGCCTACGCAAATTCTTCCTCCCCATGGCCTTCACGCTTGGTCCGCGGTTTAGTGGTGGGTTCGTTGTCTTCCGGCGGCAGCTTGCAAAAACGTTCCACAACGACGCCCACCACCACCATGACCACACCTCCTGCCATGAGAGCAACCATCTGCCAGATCACTCCAAGGTCAGTGCGCAGGGCGATGGTGGGGATTTGGTCCAGCAGGATCCCCACGTGCCAGCCGAACAGCACGGCGCCAGCGTACGCGCAGGCTTGGGCCAGCACCACCGTGCGGGCAGCCAAAAGCGGGTCAAGGATTTTGTCCCGCTTGCCGTCACGCCACCGGCGGACCTTCAGTCCTAGCACCAGGCAGACAACAGCTATCAGCCCCATGGTGATCAAGGAACTGAACGGAAGAACCGGCAGGGCAAGCCTGCCGCGGGAGGTGAGCTCGGTGGCCACCCACCCGATGGCGGCCGTGCCAATGACCACGGCAGCCAACCATGCAGGCCTGACGGTCCGCATTGTGCTTTTCATTGCTGCCTCATCGATTCGAAGTGGGATTACATATTCAACCGTACTGGTTTTTTACCAGTTTGGAATTGCCGCACCCCGTAGTTCTTGGAGCGTCTTTACGGTGCTTGCGGCAACGGCACATCTTGAATGTGGCTGATGCCTGCCATGTCAGCTGCGGCCGCGGCTAACTCGGACACCGATTTGCCGGCCAAGGTGGCGTGTGCGTCCATGAGCGACCACGGGTACAGCACAAAGGCGCGTTCCGCGGCACGTGGGTGCGGCAGTGTCAAGACAGGGTCATCACTGACAACAGACCCGTAAACAATGATGTCAACATCCAGGGTGCGGGCCCCCCAGCGAACGGCCCGTGTCCTGTGGTGCGCCTGCTCCACGGATTGGCAATGCTGTAAAAGCTCCATGGCTGAGAATGTCGTATCCACGGCAATGACCATGTTCAGGAAGTCCGGCTGCCCCACGGGACCGCCCACAGGTTTTGTGGTGATGACCGGGGAGACGTTCTGCAAGCGCACTTCAGGGCAATCCACCAACTCGGCCACTGCGCTTTGCAACGTCCCTTCCCGCTCACCAAGATTGCTTCCCAATGCCAGAATGGCCCGGTTCAACGGGCGTGCCACACTCACGCTGCACACACGTTTTCACGGGACCTGAAAATGGTGATGCTCACATCGCCAAATGGCACCTGGATGGGCGCCTTGGGTTTGTGAACCGTCACCTCCACGGCTTCCAGTACGGGGTAGTCCGCCAGAATCTTCTCCGCCATGCGAACACTCAGTGTTTCGATCAGGTCAAAAGCTTCGCCAGTCACCATGGACACGATGGTCTCCGCCACGGCGCCGTAGTTTACCGTTAGTGCCAGATCGTCAGTTGCGGCAGCGGCGCCCACATTAAGGTGCAGAACCGCGTCGGTGATGAACGGCTGGCCATCACGTTTTTCGTGCGCAAACACGCCGTGGTAACCAATCGCAGTAACGCCCTTGAGCGTGATCAGGTCCGGTTGGCTCACTACGCGTCCTGTCCGGTCAGTTCGTCACCCTGTGCAGCCAACAACCGGGCATCGCGGTTTTTCTTGCCCAGCAACAGCCTGGCCGCAACCTTGGCAGCATCAAGGCTCGCGCCGACGTCGTGCACCCGAACACCCCACACGCCCTGGGCAGCGATGAGAGCCGTAGTGGCAGAGGTTGCGTCGTCACGTTCCTTGGGGGCGGCGGCCTTGCCCGCACTTGTCAACAATGAGCCAAGGAAGCGTTTGCGTGAGGTCCCCACCAAAATCTTGTTGCCCATGTCAGAGACCTGGTAGAGGTTTGCCAGCAACTCCCAGTTTTGATCGGCATTCTTGGAGAAACCGATGCCGGGATCAAGAATCAGGTTTTCCGGCAAAACTCCTGCTGCGTAGAACCTCTCACGCACCTGGGCAAGCTCGCTCACCACTTCCTGAACCACGTCCGTGTACTGCGTCAACGAGTCCATGGAGCGTGAGTCACCGCGGCTGTGCATCAACACATACGGAACCTTGCGCTCAGCAACCAGGGCAATCATGTCGGGGTGGACGTTGGCGCCGGAGACGTCGTTGACCAGCCCGGCACCTGCATCGATCGCCAAAGCAGCTGTGGAGGCATGGCGGGTGTCAATGCTAACCAGCGCACCAGCCTTGGCCAAGGTCGAAATAACCGGCAGGATGCGCCGCTGCTCTTCAGCTTCGTCAACGTACTCGGCACCTGGGCGCGTGGATTCTCCGCCGACGTCGATGATGTCTGCCCCGCCGTAGAACATGCGCAACCCGTGGGCAATGGCCGTTTCGGTGGAATCGTACTCGCCACCATCACTGAAGGAGTCGGGAGTGCAATTCAAGATCCCCATGACAACTGTGCGGTCTTTGGGCAGGGTTTCAAAGCGGGCCATCGACTTGCGCGCCCGAAGGACGGGCAGGGGTGACGTGGCGGGGCCTGTTCCGGGTGCTGCAGCGAGGGAATCCATGGTGTGTTTGTTACCTTCCGAGAATCAAGCTCATGGCTTCGGCCCGTGTTGCAGGCTCGTGAAGCAGACCACGCACAGCACTTGTGACTGTTTTGGCCCCTGGTTTGCGCACGCCCCTCATGGACATGCACATGTGTTCACACTCGATGACAACAATGGCGCCTCGAGGTCTCAGATGCTTCATCAAGGCATCGGCGACCTGGCTGGTGAGCCGTTCCTGCACCTGCGGGCGCTTGGCGAAAATATCCACCAGTCGCGCCAGCTTGCTCAGTCCTGTGACCATCCCGTCCTCTGACGGGATGTAGCCAACGTGCGCGAAGCCATGGAACGGCACCAGGTGATGTTCACATGTTGAATAGAACGGGATGTCCTTGACCAGGACCATTTCTTCGTGGGCAATATCAAAGGTGACACCTAATACGGCTGCCGGGTCTTCGTGGAGGCCGGAAAAAACTTCTTTGTAAGCCTTCGCCACGCGCTTCGGCGTGTCAACCAGCCCGCTGCGATCAGGGTCCTCGCCTATGGCCAGCAGGATCTCGCGGACCGCCGCCTCAATGCGCGGCAGGTCCACTAGCGGCTCCTGTGCCGAACGGGCGTCACCTGAAGTGCTGCCCTGCCCCAATCCGGCTTCTTCGTCGTAATCAGTCACGGTGCCAATCCTATCTTTCGATTATTGTTGGCCGGGCAGCTGCGGGGCCTCACCCTTGCCCAAGTCGAGGCCAGGCTGGGCGCCCGGAGCGTCCAGTTCCCCGCCCAAGCTGGCACTGGCAAGTTGGTCCTGGGGATCAATATTTTCCGGAGCAGGCTTCCCTGCCTCAGCAGCCTCGCGCCGCTCCTTGTCCGTGATGACAGGAGGCAGGTCAGAGACCGGACGGCTCTCCTTTGAGAGCCAGACCTTGCGCTGGGCGGGACGGCGCAACCCGACGAAGATTTCTGCAATCTCCGCCTGGTTCAACGTTTCGCGCTCAAGCAGTTCCAAGGCCAGGCGGTCCAGGATGTCGCGGTTCACGATGAGCGCCTCATAGGCATCGTCATGGGCTTGGTCGATGAGCTTGCGCACCTCTTCATCCACCACCGCAGCGACGGATTCCGAGTAGTCCCTGTCGTGCCCGGTACTGGCGCCGAGGAAGGGTTCGCCAGCGGCAGCACCAAGCTTAACGGCGCCGATGCGCTCGCTCATGCCGTACTGGGTGACCATGGCGCGGGCAGTGCCAGTGGCCTTCTCAATGTCGTTGGAGGCACCGGTGGAGGGGTCATGGAACACGATTTCCTCGGCAACGCGTCCACCCATGGCGTAGGCCATCTGGTCAAGGAGTTCGTTGCGGGTGATCGAGTACTTGTCATCCTCTGGAACCACCATGGTGTACCCCAAGGCGCGGCCACGGGGCAGGATGGTGATCTTCGTGACGGGGGCCGTGTTGTGCATGGCCGCAGCCACCAGCGCGTGCCCGCCCTCGTGGTACGCGGTGATCTTGCGCTCAAGTTCCTTCATGACGCGGGTGCGCTTCTGCGGACCGGCCATGACGCGGTCAATCGACTCGTCCAGTGCACGGTCATCAATGAGCTGGGCGTTGGAGCGTGCTGTCAACAATGCTGCTTCGTTGAGTACGTTGGCCAGGTCGGCGCCGGTGTAGCCGGGCGTCTTCTTGGCGACGGCGTTCAGGTCAACGCCTGGCGCCATGGGCTTTCCCTTGGCGTGCACTTCTAGGATCTGCTGGCGGCCCAGACGATCGGGGGCTTCCACCGGGATTTGGCGGTCGAAGCGGCCGGGGCGCAGCAGTGCCGGGTCAAGAACGTCCGGTCGGTTGGTCGCGGCGATCAGGATGACGTTGGTTTTGACGTCAAAACCATCCATTTCCACGAGCAGCTGGTTGAGGGTCTGCTCGCGTTCGTCGTTGCCGCCGCCAATGCCGGCACCGCGGTGACGGCCGACGGCGTCGATCTCGTCAACAAAAATGATGGCCGGGGAATTCGCCTTGGCCTGCTCGAACAGATCGCGGACGCGGGAGGCGCCCACACCGACGAACATTTCGACAAAGTCGGAACCGGAGATGGAGTAGAACGGCACGTCGGCCTCACCTGCGACGGCGCGGGCCAGCAGTGTCTTGCCTGTGCCGGGAGGGCCGTACAGCAGCACACCCTTGGGGATCTTCGCCCCGACGGCCGTGAACTTGGCCGGGTTCTGCAGGAAGTCCTTGATTTCGTGGAGTTCCTCAACGGCCTCATCCGCGCCAGCCACGTCATTGAACGTCACCTGCGGGTGGTCCTTGGTCAGCAGCTTGGCCTTGGACTTGCCAAACTGCATGACCTTGTTGCCACCGCCTTGCATGCGGGAGAACAGGAACCAGAAAATGAGCCCGATCAGCACAAATGGGATCAGCAGCGAGAAGATGCTGGACCAGAAGTTATTGGAGGCTGGCTGGTCATCGAAGAACTTCAGCTTGGCATTGTCAATGGCGTCGACCATGGTCGTTGCGCGGTAGCCGCCAAAGAAAAACTCGACGTTCTTGCCCGCCTTTTGACCCTCGGGGCTTGTGTAGTCGTCCTTCAGGACCATGTCCACGCGGCCTTCGGAGCCAAAGATCTTGGCTGATACAACCTTGTCACTGTTGAGCAGCCCCAGGGCTTCCGAGGTGCCGATGCGACTGGTACCCGTCCCGGTCAAGGTGAAAAGGCCGGCTCCAATGAGCACAACCACCACAATGATCCATACAAATGGACCCTTGAAGAGTTTTTTGACTTTCATGTGTTCGAGGCCAGGCCTCGTCCCTCCCGCTCAACCAATTCAAACCTGTACAGGACGCATGCCGCACGCCCCCGGGTAATAGCATTACACCGTTCGCCTTGCTACACGTACGGGACTGACCTTTAGTTCCCTGAGGGCATAACGGATTTCCCCAAGATGACGCATTGAACGCGAGGCCTGCGCCGTGGACGGTATTTTTTGTAGGCGACGTAAAGGAGACCCCAAAGGCCGTTAGCGGCCGACGGGGCGGATAGTCGCCGGAAAAATGCCGACCACGGCGATTCCAGCGCCGCTGCGTCCGGGCGGGTACTACTCGTAAATGTGCGGGGCCAGGGTGCCGATGAAGTCCAAGTTGCGGTACTTCTCGTCGAAGTCGAGGCCGTAGCCAACAACAAATTCACTCGGGATCTCGTAGCCGACGTACTTGACGTCAATTTCGACCTTGGCCGCTGCGGGCTTGCGCAACAGGGTGCAGATTTCCACCGATGCCGGTCCTCGCGACATCAGGTTTGCGCGCAGCCAAGACAGCGTCAAGCCTGAGTCGATGATGTCCTCGACAATGAGCACGTGCTTGCCCATCAAATCTGTTTCAAGGTCCTTCAGGATCCGTACAACGCCAGAGGACTGGGTGCCGGAACCGTAGGAGGATACTGCCATCCAGTCCATGGTGACGTGGCTGTGCAGGGCCCGGGAAAGGTCCGCCATAACCATGACAGCGCCCTTGAGTACACCGACGAGCAGAACGTCGCGGCCTTCATAGTCGGCATCAATTTGCGCGGCCAGTTCGGCGACGCGCGTCTGGATTTCTTCCTTGGTATACAGAACGTGCTTTAAATCGGCTTGGACGTCTTGTGAATCCACCCATGGCTCCTGTTTGTGAAGGTTGGTACTGGTTGAAATGCTGTTTGGCGCCTACGTGCTGCGTCTAAGGACAAGCTTCCCATAGCTGCGGCCCTCTTGGGGAACAACTTGATTTCGGGAAATCCGCCAGACGCTGACTTTCCCGGCAAGTTGCACGGGCCCTGCCGAACCCGTTCGAGCGAGCAGGTTTTCTGCTGATGCGAGCCTTTCAAGGCTTGGCTGCACCCCTCCAAGTTCGACGGCGGCCAGCGCCAACACTCGCATCCTCAGCGCAGGCGGGAGTCCCCTCAGTGCGTCTTCGGCGAGCGCAATCTCCGGCGGTGCAGTGTTCACGGCGCTGGTTTCCGCACCATTTTCTGCTGTATTTTCGGCGGAGTTCGCGGCAGAATTTCCGGTGGAACGTTCAGCCAGTTTCTCGTATTCAGCGGCGGCGAGCTGGTCTAGACAATCAGCATCGTGGCCCAGGATGCTGGCCGAGCGGGCCAACGATTCGGCAATGCCCGGGCCCAATTCGCGGCCCAGGAACGGCAGGACGTTTTGCCTGACCCGAACCCGCAGGTAGGTGTTGTCCTGGTTGGTTGGGTCGTGCCAGGGTTCCAACTCAAGAGCGTCACATATGGCCAATGTCTCATCGCGGCGCAACCGCAGGAAAGGGCGCAGGTATATGCCACGGCGTTCGCGCATGCCGGCAAGGGAGCGGGTGCCGGACCCGCGTGCCAAGCCCAACAGCACCGATTCGGCTTGATCGTCAAGGGTGTGGCCAAGCAGCACATTCCGGGCACCGAGCTCCAGCGCCGTCGCATCAAGCGCGGCAAAGCGCGCCGCTCGGGCCGCAGCTTCCGGGCCAACGCCGTCGTCCTCCAGATCAACGGTACGGACCACCACAGGGCTGAGCCCCAACGAACGCAGCTGTGCGGCGGCGGCTTGCGCCACCGCTGCGCTGCCATCTTGCATCTGGTGGTCAACAACCACGGCACCGACCCGAACCTCACCGCGCCGGGCGAAAAAGGCGCAGACGGCGGCCAGTGCCAGGGAATCAGGGCCACCACTGCAGCCGACAAGGATCAGCGGCGGATTTTCCACCACCCGATTCTTGCCCGTGGTTTTCAGCCCGAGCAGGTTCCCCACCATGGCGCGGGCCTTCCCTACCGTCGGGTCAAGGCGGCGGCGGGGCCGCCCGGGGGCAGTTTCCTGCCCCACTTACAGACCCATCCGTTCCACCCAGAGCCGTGCGTTGTGGATTTCTATCTCGGTGGGCAGGTTCTCAGCCTTGGTCCAGACATTGTTGAAGCCGTCCATGCCCACCACGTCCACAGCGTCGCGGACAAATTTGGCACCGTCACTGTACTGGCGCATTTTGGCGTCAAGACCCATGAGGTTTCGAATGAACTTTTCAATAATCCCGCGGTCCTTGCCCCTGCTGTTGAAACGCTGGCGGATGGTGCGCACCGTGGGAACAATGCTTTGGTCCACGCCGTCCATGACCACATTCGCGTGACCTTCAAGGAGGCTCATGACAGCTGTCAGGTGGGATAGGGCCGCCTTTTGCTCAGGATCTTGGAGCAGGTCCAGGACACCTCCGCGGGAGGTGTCGGCGCTGTTTTCCTTGTTGTTTGCATGCTTGCTGCCCAGCTGTTTGGCTGTTTGCAGCAGACGGTCGCCGAAGTTCTCCGAGTCGCCCACAAGCAGGGCGCCGAGCTTTTCGATCTCGGCCAGCATGTGGTGTCGCAGCCAGGGAGCGGCGGCAAATTGCACGCGGTGGGTCTGTTCGTGGAGACACACCCACAGGCGGAAGTCCGCCGGGTCAACCTTCAGCTCACGTTCGACAGTGATGATGTTGGGGGCCACGAGCAGAAGCCGTCCGCCTGCGGTGTGCGACTGGGATGCCCGGGTAGGGGCCAGCGCAGCAAAGGGGTCGTATTGGCCCAGGACCTTGCTGGATAGAAACGCCAAGGCACCACCGAGCTGGGCACCTGTGACCGTAGCGCCAAAGGCGGCGCCTGCGCTGCCGGGAGCAGGCGTGTTAACGGAGCCGCGGGCACCAAGCGTGGCAGACTGTTTGGCGGTGAGGGCCTGCAAAATGGGGTCCATCATCACCGCGAAGCTCTGCGTATTGGCTTTTGCCCAGGAGGCCCTGTCCACAACCAGCACCTGGGAGTCGTGCAGGTCCCGGGCAGCCTCGAGCCGGCTGATTTCGTGCACATGGGGTACCGACCGCTCCGCCATGAGGTGCAGGTTTTCCACGGCAGCGGAAATTTCCGTACCCGACAGGGCTGGCCCGGCAGGTGCAAGATTTGCCGCGGTGCGGGCGGCAAGTTCCCAATTGACCATGTTTGACGAGGTTCGTGTGGTGGCTGCGGAACTGCTCTGCTTGGTCATGCTTCCATCAGATCACATATCGCTGACAGCCCGCTGACGCCGTCAGCTGAAGTGTTCTCAGCTCAACGCCAACACGCTGGCAGCAGCATCAAGAACGGGACGGGCGGCAACGCCGCCTCCTGTCAGTCCGTTGCCCAGGACCGAAAAGATCAGCAGTCTGCCATGGGAATTAATCACATAGCCGGACAGCGCCGAGACTTGGTTGAGCGTGCCGGTCTTGGCGTGCACCAGTCCGGCCGCGCCAATCTCGGCGCCGTGTATAAAGCGGTCCTCCAAGGTGCCCCTGAGCCCGGCAATAGCCAGCGCGGGGAGCACTTGGCCAATGTCGGCCCCCGGGTCGGCGAGCAATATCGAGAACAGTTGCACGAGCTGCCGGGGGCTGATTTGGTTGTCTGCGGCCAGCCCGCAATTGTCGGTGGTGGTGATGGTTTCCATGGGCAGCCCCAACCCGCCCAGAACCTCGCGCACCGCAGCTACCGCGTTGGTGTTGTCGGCTGGTCGACCCAGCTTCACCGCGACCATGCGGCCCAGAACTTCGGCACTGTAACTGTCCGACTCGGCCAGCATGTACCCGATTTGTTCGGCGACGGTGGCTGATTCCACGGTTGCCAGCACAGTTCCAGGCTTCCCCTTGGCAGCGCCTTGGGTTGCGGCAGGCGCTTCCGCACGGATAATGGTCCCGGTTGTAGCCACCCCTGCATCGTCCAGTGCGTCTGCGAAAGCCTCCGCCACCGCAAGTGCTGAATCCTGCGGGCGCGGACCAGTCATGACACCGGGGCTCGTCCGGCCCGCGTGCATCGCCATGGGGAAAATCGGTGCGATTTCTCCGGCGGCCACATCCTCCACGGCCCATCTTGGGTTGAGCGCAGGGCCTGTGAATAAGGCGTCGTCAATACTGATGCTGAAAGGGCCCTTGCTCCCGGCGGTTGCGAGTGCTTGGGCAGTGTTGCGGGCGAGGTCGGCAAGTCCTGCATGCCCCATGGCCGAATGAGGTTCGCTCTCCCCTGCCGAGAGCATGGAGTCGCCACCGGCCAGCAGCACAATCTCGTTACTGCCGTCACCGGCAACAGCCTTGGTGCTGAAACGTGTGCCGGACCCCAGAGTCTTCAATGCGGCACTGGCGGTAAGCAGCTTCAAGTTGGAGGCCGGGGTCCGAGCTGAACCGCCGTCTTGGGAAAACAGCTCCTTCCCGGTGAGTGCGTCGGCAACGTACATGCTGAACGTGCCTTCGCCGTCGAACGCGAGGGCATTTTCCAACTCGGTGGTGAGCTTGGCGGCGTCAGGCATTGGCGTGGTGTCGATCAGCGGTGTCACGCCCGAGATCCCGGCCAGGGTTGTTGGCGGTTGCTGGGCAGCAGGCAGCACGGCGACGGCAGCAGGGTCCTTGGGTAGGAAAGCCGGAACCAGATGAAATCCCACGGGGACGCTGACGGCGGCCAGGGCGCAAATAAGCAGCCCGCTCGTCACAACCTTTGACGTGCATCCCATAAAACAGGCAAGTCCTTTGAAATATGCGGACCCTGCACGCAACAATCGGCAGGAGAGTCAGGGAAATACTACGCCTGGGGCATCAGGCGGGTTTTTAGCGCAACGAAAGCGCCTATATCCTCATACTAGACGGAACTATCGAGTGCAGCCCTGTCCGGCCGCGCACTAAACATCATGAGGAGCATAACGATGAAGCACGACGTCACCATCGAGATCCCCCGCGGATCACGCGTCAAATACGAAGTTGACCATGAGACCGGCCGCGTCCGCCTGGACCGCGTGCTGTTCACGTCCATGGCCTACCCCACGCACTACGGATTCTTCGATGACACCCTCGGCGAAGACGGCGACCCGCTGGACGCCATGGTGCTCCTGCAGGACTTTGACCTGCACCCCGGCGTGGTGGTGGATGCCCGCCCCATCGCCGTGTTCAACATGACCGACGAGTCCGGTGGAGACGCCAAGGTTTTGTGCGTCGTTGACGACAAGCGCTTTGACCACATCCAGGAACTCACCGACGTTGACGAGTTCCTGATCAAGGAGATCGAGCACTTCTTCACCCGCTACAAGGATCTGGAACCGGGCAAGTGGGTCAAGGCCGAAGGTTGGGCCGACCGCGCAGCAGCAGAGGCCGAGCTGGAGGCTTCGATCAAGCGCTTTGCGGATACCGAGCACTAATCCCCGCGTGCCGGCCCAGTTCTGTCGGCAAGTTGAGGCACGACGGCGGCGCTCCCCTTTAGCGGGGAGCGCCGCTTTTGCATTTCCTGGAGACAGGCATCGCCCGGAGACCAAAATCCGGAGGGCCCGCTTCGGTCCCGAGATGTGGCACCTGACGCAGATTGGCGACGTACCTGCCACAAATGGACAGATTCGAGTAGCAACGAGGAGAGAGGATCCTCTGCTCGTTGCTGGGCTGAGAACGGTCGGCTTACACCCCGGTCAATCCAAGACCACTGGTGATCTCGGCTTCGCAAAGAATCCGCTGGCTACGCGACGATAGTAAAGATTATGTAAGGTTCAGGGTTTTAGCGCCGTATGGCGACGGATTATTAGACACGCTCTGATAGGGCCACCCAATTCTTTGATTATCTGGCTGTCAATGCTTTCGTCGGCGGGGGCAGATCGCATCGAAAAGACAGACTAAAATCCGAAGTCACTCAAGTCCGGATGGTCAAGTGGCCGGGGCCCGCTGGGATCCCAGTGGAACTTTCGGTCAGATTCCTTAATCGGCAAGTCGTTAATGCTCGCATGCCGCCACCGCATGAGGCCGTGCTCATCAAAGTGCCAGTTCTCGTTGCCATAGGCACGGAACCACGCACCTTCTGGATCGTGATATTCGTAGGCGAAGCGCACAGCAATGCGGTTTCCATCGAACGCCCACATCTCTTTGATCAGCCGATATTCGAGTTCGCGCTCCCACTTACGGGTAAGGAAAGCGATGATGGCGTCGCGCCCCTCAACGAATTCCGAGCGGTTGCGCCACCAGCTATCGACCGTATATGCGGACGCCACCTTTACCGGATCGCGCCCGTTCCAGCCGTCTTCACCGGCCCGGACTTTCTGCGTCGCGGTCTCACGTGTAAAGGGCGGGAACGGCGGCTTATCCTCGGTCATGGCTGTGCCTATCTGTCTGCCGGCCTCGTTTCCGGTTTATCATCCCGGACACTCCTCCGCATTCCTTCCCCGCCAACGTCTTGACCACTGCGATCAGCTCACCGACCATCCAAAACACATCAAGACGAACACAGGCTCTGCGACCACGCCAGTCTAGCCAGCTGACACATTAGAGGAAAGAGCCAAGTCTGAAAAATGGCCCGGACCTGCGGTCATAAGGAATCTCAATGATGTTGTCAAGCCCCGATCTGTGCAGATTTCCTGCCTGCGATGGCAGGAAATCTGGACTGCAGGGAACCAGCATTAGGCGCTAAGCCGGGACCAATCGGTACGACAAACGACGTTTAGGAGGCAACGAAGGTAACGGCGGAAACCCTGGATACATCTAGTTCCACTGGGGAACCCTCACTGGGATTGTCTTGAGCTGTTAGGTTTGCGCCATGGATAAATTCATTGAAGATTGCGACGTTTATGCAGCCTCGTCGTACCCGGTCGAGATCTCTGCAGGGCGTCGAATGCTGGGCAAGATCAAGCTGAAGGCCCGTGTTAATGCTGAAACCGGCGAGGTTAGTTTCTATGTTCCGGTTGATGAGATATCGAAACTCCACTGACCTCGGTCTGATCGGGAACTATCGCTGAAATGCGTGTAATCGTATGCGAAGCATCGTCCCTGTCCAGTATTGGATCTTTGCCCGTTGAGACCACCGATGACGGCCGCGCCGCAAGGGAGCCCTAGCTGGGACGGGTGTTTGTCACCTTGTATGCAGGCTGGATTCTGAAATGGACGACATCTACGTTCGTCAACCGAAGCCCGGGGTAGTCTCGGTGATTAGGATCGCGAAAAGCTAAACCCGAGTGGTCAGCTGGCTGCAAACGCAGGGGAAATATAGCCAATGGATATCGTTTCAATTTTGATCGTCGCCGGGATTTTCATTTTGTGTCTGCTACCGGTCTTGTTTCGGTCCTCCCGAATTTTCGACAGGTCCAAGGACGACATCGATGTCAGAGATGCTGACGTTGCAAGGGAACTCAGGGAATCACGCGACCAGATTGATCGGGGCAGCAGACACTATGGAGGCCGTTTCTAAAAGATACATATTCGACGCAATGGCCTCAGCTGTGACTGTATAACTTCAAATAGCGGTTATGTCGCAGCTTGGATTGGCGGTCTTCGCCGTTCCGCAAGGGAACCCTGAGCGGAACTTGGCCGGTTCCCGCACAGCGATAATCTGCGGTCTAATGATTCTCTGCCCTCGTACCTTCGTAGAGTCGGTTATTCTGCTTTTTCACATTATGTCCACCCCTAGGTAGCCGTGCCTGGGACCTTCTGGGGTCCGCTGTTGTCACTTACACCCTGTGGGCAGAGGAGGCTGCGGGCGGCGGCGCTTGGAAAGTGCCACGACGTACCCGGCGAGGCAGGCTAACCACACCATGCATGCTGTGACAAGGATGCGCTCCGCCAGTCCCTGCCACATGTTCACGCCATAGGCCAGGGCGAGAAACCCGTATGCCGTTGGCAATGAGACGCGGGCGGCAAGCATAATCGGTTTCATTCTCGCCCACTCCGGCAGGACGGCCATTCGCTGCCACATCGGACCGGGGGCGGCGATTAGGGCAAGGAACCCCACGGTGGCAAGGATGGCATCGGCCAGCCCGCCCGGGCCGAGGAGCTGGGTGGTCGCCGTGCAGCCGGTGTCGCTGAGCCGGCACGGAATCTGCGGGAACGAGTTGCCCAGCAGCAGCACGCCGATTCCCACCATCCATGGTGCATGCGCACCCTCCTTGTCGGCCGCCTTCAGCGACGGGCGCAACCCAAATAACACAAATCCGAACGTGCCGAGGGCGCCCGCCGCAAAGCAGGCGATGGGAAACCAGGCATGGGGTGCCGTGGCCGCCTGCATGTCGCTGATCGAATTCTTGATCGTGCTGTAGGCCGGGCCCTGCCAAGTCTGGGTGATCAGCCACCCACACGTGAACACCAGCTGGGAAAGGACGCCCACGACACCCCAGAACAGTTGAGCATTCACCCGCCCTTGACCTCTCGACCGATTATTCTCGGGCATAGCTTCTCCTTAGCCCCTTGATGGTCCACTCATGGAAGCCCTGGGTCAGAAGATGCAGCACCTCACGACTCCCGGCAATGGCCCAAATCAACCGGGGAGTCGGGGTGGTTGCGTGCGCCTAGCTCCGTGTAAGGAACCCTCTACCGGGCGGTTAGGCAGCTTCCGAACGTGTCAGCTTCGCGATTGCCTCTGTAGGGTTGATCCCGAGTCCGGCTGCTAGTGCTGCGGCGGGATCGGGAACTTTGAGGCTCAATAGAGCCAGGGCGATGTGGTGGACTTTGATGGTGCGCGAGTGACTAGTAGCAGCTGTGGCCAGCGCTGACTTCATGACGTTCTTCGCCCCGGTGCTGAAGGGGGTTCTCAACATCTTGGGGGGTGTTGACCAAGTAGACGCAGCGCCGGAGAGGTTGAGGCCAATGGCGCGAAGCGCGGTCGAATCGAGGTCAGCGTCGACGTCGCGGGCGCGTTGGAGCGTCACGCCAAGGGCTTCGACGATTTCTTGGTCGTGGAGCATTCCAATAAAGAGGTGATCTGTGCCAACTCGGCGGTCCCCTCGCATCTGTGCCTCTTGGACGGCACTGGTGACGGTTTCACGGGCACTCGGAGCGAATCGTTCAAACATCGTCTGTCTCTTTCTTTTTTCCGTGTTTCATGTGAGCTGACTGGCGTGAGACACCTAGGGCATCGGCGATCTGTTCCCACGACCATCCCGAAGCACGAGCGGCTTCAACGTGCGTGGCTTCAACTCGTTCTGCAAGGCGGCGCAGTGCGACGGCTGCTCGGAGGCCGGTGGCGGGGTCGGTATTTTGTAGATTGCCGAATAGGTCTTCTTTTGACATAGTGTCAGTCTAAACTGACGGATAATATGTGTCAATCTAAACTGACAGTTGAAATCCGAACAGTATCCCGCAAGCCGGTCCACCACCGGATCATGTGCAGACGACTTTTGAAATTTTCGAAACCGCGTCTTTCCGCGGGCCTCATATTCCCGTATAGGGTGCCCGACTTAATGCCCGGTGATGGCGGGGGCTAAACGCTACACTCGAAGACCATGACCGGACTCCTGATCGGATACGCGCGCGTATCCACCAATGACCAAGACTCAGCGAACCTGTTCTTCCAGCTCGTCTCCTCCCGCTACGAACGGGCCTCTCTGATCCTGACCAGCAACCTTGCGTTCAGCCGTTGGGCCGACGTCTTCGGTGACGCCACGATCGCATCGGCCATGATCGATCGAATCGTCCACCATGCAGAAGTCATCAATCTCTCCGGCAACAGCTACCGGCTCCAAGGCCGGCTCAATCCACAAACTCTGGCACAATAAAACCACACACCGTGGCCCCATTTTCAAACGGCAAAAGTGGCCCAATTTTCGGTTGGCGTCGACAACTCCAATATCAGGGTGACGTGTGGGTTGTGTACAGCCGCCCCCTGGGTCCCGCTGTCAATCCTGTGTGCGGGAAAAGACCGAAGGACAGAATCTTTTGCCGTGCACCTGTGGACAGGGGTCCAACAACGAAACCACCCACGCAACCCCAAGGGAGGCGCCTCACCTAACGGTGGGGCACCTCCCTTTGAATTGACATATCAACTGGATGAGAATGGGGTCGCCGACCGGCTGGAGGCCGAAGGCATCAAGACGGCCAAGGGTGGCCGGTGGCACCCTTCCACGGTCAAGCGGGTACTTGATCTGTGACTCTGGAAAGGGCTCTGGAGGCACCAGGCAACGCCTAGTGAAGCTAGGCAGCGGGCCACCGACCAACCTTGATTGACCATCATGAGTAGGCGTTTTCGCCAATATTGGGACGGGAAGATCGGGGATATCCTTGTCAAATGGAATTAGCTAGAAAGCTTCAGCTCCTTGATGAGCGACTCTCCACACTAAATGGTGGTGGATCCCGTACCCACCTCATGGACTGGAAAAACGAAACTGACGTTGTGCTGCGCGCCGTTCCCCTACGTGTCAGGCTGGGACGGTACCACGGGGAAAGAGCAAGTCCGTTTGATCGCGTGGGGCGAGAACCAGGAAACCAGTAATTATGTCTAGTCCAGTTTTGTCTCCGGTAGACCACAATGGTCGT
>NZ_JAFMPX010000052.1 GCF_017353415.1 Arthrobacter sp. E3 | reverse complement strand
CTGGTGGTTCAACCTGCGCGCCTCCAACACCGAACCGTTCCTTCGCCTGAACGCCGAAGCCCTGGACATCGTCACCATGGCAGATGTCCGCGACCACGTCCTTGAACTCGTGCGCAGATAACAGCCCTAGCCCCTTTGCAAGCGATCCTTAGCAAGCAATTCACCGCCCACACGATCTTTCAGGAGTATCCATGGAGCAAAATATGGCCGAACAATCCAAGCCAGACGAACTGATTCAGGACGACCTCAACAAGGTCATCGGCACAGCGTTGGGCGTCGCCGCCGAGCAGTTGGAAACCCATGGCGCCTTCATGCCGGTGGGCCTTGTTCTCACGCACGACGGCGACATCAACCTCGTGGCGGTGTCTCCGAACGAGGTTGCCGGCGAAGGTGAAGCGGAATCCGAGCTCGACGCCGACCAAATGGTTGCGGATCTATTTGAGGCACTGACGCAACAGCGCGAACAAAACCGGGCTGCCGCCGTCGTCTGTGACATCCACCTGCCCGACGATTCCACCGACGCCATCCACGTCATGGCCGAGCACCACACCGGTTTGAGCGTCTCCGCCGTGCGTCCCTACCGTCACGCACCCAGCGGCTGGGAGTTCGGCAATCCCTTCCTTGAGGCTGGCGAACAAACCATCTGGGCATAACGCATGCGCATCAATAGCTTTTCAGATGTGAGCCTGCGGCTGTTGATGGTGCTCAGTGCCATGCCCGACGGCGGGCTTTCCACCACGCGGGAGCTCGCCGAGGCGGTGGGCACCCCCTACAACCACGTCAGCAAGGCCGTGCTCAAGCTTCGGCAAATGGGGCTTGTGGAGGCCATCCGGGGCCGCAGCGGCGGCGTGCGCATCTCCGCTGACGGCAAGGCTGCCACGGTGGGCAAGGTGCTGCGCGTGCTCGATGACCACAGCGACGTGGCCGAATGCATCACCAACATGGGCTCGTGCCCGCTGGTCCATGCCTGCGGACTACGTGGGGCGTTGAACCATGCCCGTGAAGCGTTCTACCTTTCTCTGGACAATGTCACCATCTTCAGCCTGGCCAAGAAGACGTCAGAGGGACCCATCCCTGTGACATTAAGCACAGTGCGTCCAGGCTATTCCGCGTAATCTCAATATTTTTTCTACGTCATGTAGAAGTCATGACTTTAAACTCGCATTTCAAATGCTACTTTGGACTTGTCACTATGACTTTCACACAAGGAGTAAAAGATGCTTTCGGAAAAATCGCGCCCACTGATTGTTGCCACCCTGCCTTTGGTTGGCTCACGACTGGGCGCCATCACCCCGAACTTCTACAGCCGCATGTTTGCTGCACGTCCCGAACTCCTGAACGGCCTGTTCAGCCGCGCCAACCAAAACAACGGTGAACAGCAAAAGGCCCTGGCCGGCTCCATCGCAGGTTTCGCCTCAGCCCTGGTGGCCAACCCCAACATCATTCCCGAGCAGATGCTCAGCCGCATCGCCCACAAGCACACCGGCCTTGGCATCACCGAAGACCAGTACGACATTGTCTACAAGTACCTCTTCGAGGCCATCGCCGAAGAGCTTGCCGACGTCATCACCGCCGAGATCGCCGAAGCTTGGACCGAGGTCTACTGGCTCATGGCCAACGCCCTCATCAAGATCGAAAAGGGCCTCTACGCCATGCAGGCCAATGACAAGCTGTGGATGCCCTGGACCATCGTTGAAAAGAACCCCGCAGGTGCGGATTCCATGACCTTCGTCCTGGAGCCGGCCGACGACACCCCCGTCACCGTGGCCCGCCCCGGCCAGTTCGTCACCGTGAAGGTGGCCCTTCCCGATGGCCTGCTCCAGTGCCGCCAGTACTCACTTTCGGCCGACGTGGATTCCACCACCCGCCGCGTGTTCACCACCAAGCGCGACGACGGTGGCGAGGTTTCACCAGTGCTGCACAACAACGTAAAGGTCGGGGACGTCGTCGAACTTTCCAACCCTTACGGTGATGTGACACTCGACGGCGAAGGCCCGGTCGTGTTTGCCACGGCGGGCATCGGCTGCACCCCGTCCGCATCGGCGCTGCGCGCTCTGGCCAACGCCGGCGCCGACCGCGAGGTCATGGTCCTGCACGCTGAGAAGAACCTCGAAGCCTGGGCCCTGCGCGAGCAGATGACCACCGACGTTGACGCCATCACCAGCGCCACCATGCAGCTCTGGCTGGAAGAGCCCACCGAAGGCTTCAACAAGGGCTTCATGACCCTTGACGGCCTGGACATTCCCGCCAACGCCTCCATGTACGTTTGCGGCCCGCTGCCGTTTATGAAGGCCATCCGCAACCAGGCCATGGACGCTGGCATCCCGTCCACCAAGATCCACTACGAGGTCTTCGGCCCCGACCTGTGGCTGGCCGGCGCCGCTGGCTGATAGCGGGTCCTTGGGGCCCCGCCAAGTCTGGCCACTCATGGCTGGTCCTGGCGGGGCCCCTTTTTTTGGCGCCCGGACGCAGATCCGGGCATCGTAGGGGTGGCTAACACGGGTCACCCGCGCCCACTGAATCTATTCTGCAGCTCCGGCGGGTCATCCTGCGGCGCACCCGCAGAAGCTGCAGTATCAATGTCTGCAACCACCCCGCACCCGGCTTCCGGCCTTCACATCAGAGGGCCCCGATGGTTCACGGCCAGTTGCGGCCGGAAATCATCGGAACCCTTTTCAGTGGTCGCGCCAGACACCATTGTCTAGGCGGCGAACCGTTCCTTCAGGCTGCTGAGCTCAGCAGCCAATTCCTCCGGCAGGGAGTCGCCAAAGCGGGCGTACCACTCCTCTATGCCTGCCACCTCAGCCTCCCACTCCTCCGGAACCACCTTGAGCGCATCTGCCATCCCGGCCTCTGTCACTTCGAGACCGGCCAGATCCAAGGAATCCGGGGTGGGGACGAACCCAATAGGGGTCTCAACTGCTGCTGCTTTCCCCTCAATGCGCTCGATGATCCATTTGAGGACGCGGCTGTTCTCACTAAACCCTGGCCAGGCAAAGCTTCCATCCGAGGCGCGGCGGAACCAATTCACCAGGAAGATCTTGGGCAGACGCGCAGGGTTGGCGGTTTCTGAAAGCTCGATCCAGTGCTTGAGGTAGTCCCCGGCGTTGTAGCCGATGAACGGCAGCATGGCCATCGGATCCCGGCGCACCACGCCAACAGCACCGGTCGCGGCGGCCGTGGTTTCCGAGGAAAGCGTGGAGCCCATGAAGATTCCGTGGGTCCAGTCGCGGGACTGGGTGACCAGCGGGATGGTGGTTTTGCGGCGTCCGCCGAACAAGATGGCGTTGATTTCCACGCCCTTCGGGTCGTAGTAGTCCTTGGACAGCATGTCCACTTGATCGATGGGGGTGCAGAAACGGGAGTTGGGGTGCGCCGCAGTCCGTCCGGAGTCCGGCGTCCAACTGTTTCCCTGCCAATCTGTCAGGTGAGCGGGCACTTCGCGGGTCATGCCCTCCCACCAAACACCGCCGTCGTCCGTCAAGGCAACGTTGGTGAAGATGGTGTTTCCCTTGGCCACTGCAGACATGGCGTTGGGGTTGGTGTGCCAGCCGGTGCCGGGGGCAACCCCGAAGAGACCTGCCTCCGGGTTTACGGCCCGCAACTCGCCCTCCTTGCCGAAGCGCATCCAGTTGATGTCATCACCGAGCGTTTTTGCCGTCCACCCGGGGACGGTGGGCTCCAGCAGCGCCAAGTTTGTCTTGCCGCATGCTGAGGGGAACGCGGCGGCCACATGGTAGTCCTTGCCCTCCGGACTGGTGAGCTTGAGGATCAGCATGTGCTCAGCGAGCCAGCCCTCGTCACGGGCCATGGCGGAGGCGATGCGCAGCGCAAAGCACTTCTTGCCCAGGAGCGCGTTTCCACCGTAGCCGGAGCCGAAGGAGAAAATGGAGCGCTCCTCGGGGAAGTGCACAATCCACTTTTCGTCATTGCAAGGCCAGGGCACATCCTTGTCCCCAGGTGCCAACGGCGCACCGACTGAGTGCAGCGCGGGGACGAAGAAAGCGTTAGTGTCTTCGAGCTTGCGAAGAACGTCGCTGCCAATGTGAGCCATAATGCGCATGGAGGCAACTACGTAGGCGGAGTCCGTGATCTCCACGCCAAATTTGGGGTCTTCGGCATCAAGTGGACCCATCACGAACGGGATGACGTACATGGTGCGCCCGCGCATGCTGCCGGCGAACTTCCCGTTCAGGATTTTCTTCATCTCATCAGGGTTCATCCAGTTGTTGGTGAAACCAGCGTCGCGCTCTTCCCTGGAACAGATGAAGGTCCGGCCTTCAACGCGGGCCACATCCTTGGGGTCCGAGAATGCCGCAAAGGAATTGGGAAACAGCTCTTCATTGAGCCTGGTCAGTGTCCCCTCCTCAACCAGCTGATCCGTCAACTGCGCATATTCTGCCGCTGATCCGTCCACCCAGTGGATATTCGCCGGCAAGGTCAGGGAAGCAACCTCTGCGACCCAAGCGGTAAGGCCCTTGTGGGTGGCTGTTTCCTGTTCGACGGATTCCTGCGTTGCAGCAGCGTGGCCCATTGCGATTCCCTTCAGTGGGTGGGTAGGTTGTATCTAAATGCTATGGCTCACGATTCGGACACCCCGGGCATTGGATATGGGATGTGCGCGCTGCTGGCGCGACTAAAACCGCGGATCTCTGCGGTTCCTCAATTTTGTTACCGTAAACAATAGTGAGGTACGTCACATAGACCGGTCTAGTGCTTGGGAACACTGCCACTTCGATTTGTATCCGCAGGCATGTCAGGTTAGAGTTATTCACGGCCCAAGGGTCAACAAAGAAACAGAATATGCGTGCGTAGCTCAACGGATAGAGCATCTGACTACGGATCAGAAGGTTGGGGGTTCGAATCCCTTCGCGCGCACAATGCAGAAAGGGTTCCAAACATTGCGTTTGGGACCCTTTCCTTTTGCTATTTAACCCTGAGCCGCCCGTAGCGCTGGCTACCCAACCATGAACCCGATGTTGGCACAAT
Source organism: Arthrobacter sp. E3 (assembly GCF_017353415.1). Lineage (GTDB taxonomy): Bacteria > Actinomycetota > Actinomycetes > Actinomycetales > Micrococcaceae > Specibacter. The sequence continues at coordinate 15,266 of NZ_JAFMPX010000052.1, read as the reverse complement.
GGAAGCAACACGCGACAGGAGCCAATAAATGACTGAACAGAAGCCCCCCAATTTCCTGGTGATCATGACAGATGACCAAGGCGCGTGGGCTCGCGGCCGCACCATGCCGGAGCTCATTACGCCCACCCTCGACGAGCTCGGGGCCACCGGCCACGAGCTCACGCGGTTCTTCTGCACCTCGCCGGTTTGTTCCCCCGCCAGGGCATCGCTGGCCACGGGCCGCATGCCGTCGGCCCATGGAGTCCACGACTGGATCCGCTGCGAGAACAGCGGAGTCAGCACTGTGGGCGTCCACTACCTTGAGAACTTTGAAACAACCCCCGAGCTGCTGAACCGGGCAGGCTACACCTGTGCGCACGCCGGCAAGTGGCATCTGGGCGATGCCCGCCAGGCTGCGCCGGGCTTCCAACACTGGTACAGCCACCGGGACGGCGGCGGCTCCTACTTTGGGGCACCCGTCGTAGAGGACGGGGTGGTGCACGAGGAGCCCGGCTACATCACCGACGCCATTTCCGAGCGGGCCACGGGAATGTTGCGCGAGCTGGCCTCCGCCGATGATCCATTCTTCCTACAGGTGCATTACACGGCCCCCCACAGCCCGTGGACCGAAGGCAACCATCCGCCGGAATACTTGGACCTCTACGATGGCTGCGAGTTCCCGAGCATCCCACGGCTTCCTGCCCACGAATGGTTTAACTGGGGGTACGGGGACCTTGCCGACGGCATGCGGAATCCCGCGGAGAATCTGGCCGGATACTGTGCCTCTATGACAGCCGTGGACAAGGGCGTGCGCCAGCTCCTGGAGGTCTTGGAGGAGGCCGGGGCCCGGGCGGACACCTATGTCATCTTTACCTCGGACAACGGCTTCAGCTGCGGCCAGCACGGAATTTGGGGCAAGGGCAACGGCACCGTTCCGCTCAATGTCTGGGACGATTCGATCCTTGTCCCGTTCATCATCAACCGTCCCGGCACCATCACGCCCCGCCTGGACGACGTCCTCACCACGGCAGCTTCCTTCCATGCCACAGTGCTGGAACTTGCGGGAGCGCCCAAGCCGGTGGATCCGCTCATTGCCGGGAACTCCATTGCCCCGCGTTTCCTGGGTTCGCCGGAAGAATGGGATGCGGCTGGAAAGGACTCGATCGTCATTTTCGACGAATACGGCGGCACCCGCATGATCCGCACCACCACGCACAAGTACGTGTGGCGCCATGGGGACGCCCCGGGAGAGCTTTACGACCTCATCTCCGACCCCGGCGAACTGTCCAATGAATTCGATAATCCGGCGTTCACAGCGCTCAAGGAGCAACTCCACGGCGAGCTGGTGGCCTGGTTCCGGGATCATTCCGAGCCGCAATATGATGGCTTCGCGCGGCCGGTGACAGGTTTAGGGCAGAACTCCCCCGTCTGGACTGCAGACGAAGATGCAGACCGCTACGCCAGCCCCGAAACGCCGTCCACCCCCGGCGCTTAGACAAGCCTGACGCTTAGACAAGAACGACGCACGGAAGCTTGCGTTCCGTGCGTCGTTGAAAGTCGGGTCCGGGACTTTAGTCAGACTCCACGAAGGCCCTGATCTTGGCGCGGATTCCGTCGAAATGGCAGTTGAGCAGCTGTGCAGCCGTTGCGGCATCCTGAGCGGCCACAGCATCGTAAATGTTCCGGTGCGCAGCCGCTGTGTCCACCAGGTGCATCCCGTCCGTGCCGATCTCCACGTGGATCTTGCGATAAACCTTCCAAAAAACGCTCATGAGGTTCATCAGCAGGTCATTTTCAAGGGGTTCAAAAAGCAGGCGGTGAAACTCTGCGTCCGCTTCCGCGAACTGTTCCCCACGGGCCGCCAAATCTTCCATTTTCACCACGGCCGCCTCGATAAGCGCCAAGTGCTCCTGCGAGACGACCGGGATGCTGGCACTGATCAGCCCGGCTTCAAGGGCTTGCCGGATGTCCACTAGCTGCAACGCTTCAAGCCCCTCGTGGCGCAGCGAGAGGCGGCCCCGAAACGTCAGTCCATCAGCAAGGGCATCAAAGTTGCTGGGGGCCACAAACATGCCAAACCCGTGACGAATCTCAATGACACCCAGGGCCTGAAGCACTTTCAAGGACTCACGCAGGGTGTTGCGCCCAACACCTAAGACTTCGCACAGTTCACCCTCGGTGGGCATGGGGTCCCCAGCGTCCAGGTCCCGCTCCAAAATCAGTTCCATGATGTCAGCCTGGAGAGCACGCAGACGTGCCTGGGCGCTGAAGCGCGCTTTCGGTACTACCGACGAAATGGACAATTGGACTCCTCAGAAATGTGCGTCGTGCGGCGCGTCTTTTAACTCGCTCAAACTCGTCCGCCACCCGCGCGCAGGAGGTGACTTCAATCATAGAATATCGGATGTCCGACCACATGCCTAGGCGGAGGAACGCAACCACTGCTGGAGCGAACCGGCCCGGCAGAGCGATCCAGTGTGGACTCAAGCCAGAACGAGACCAAATCTCCACTTGACCAACCCTGTGATCGCTATTACAGTTTCAGCATAAGCATCGGACGTCCTACCTCCGATTACTATTACACGAAATGGTGATTCTACAGAATGAGCAATACTCTTCAGAACCTGCCTGCGACCCCCGCATCGCGACGGACATTCCTCAAGGCCGCTGGCGTCCTTGGTGCCGCAACAGCTTTCACCGCCACCCTCGCTGCCTGTGGATCTTCCAAGGACAAGAGCACTCAAAGCACCCAGAACAGTGCAGAAGTGAACAAGGATCTCAGCATCGAAGCTGGCATCTCCTACTCACTGTCCACAGGTTTTGACCCGATGAGCTCGTCAGGGGCCACCCCGCTGGCCGCCAACCTGCACATCTTCGAAGGCCTTGTGGAGCTCGACGCAGCCACCCGCGTTCCTTACAACGCACTGGCGGCAGAAGACCCCAAGATGGTCGATGACAAGACATACCAAGTCACGATCCGTGACGGCGCCACCTTCCATGACGGCACCCCCGTCACCACCGAAGATGTTGCATACTCGTTCGAGCGTGTGCTGGATCCGGCCAACAAGGCCCTGTTCGCACAGTTCATCTTCTTCATCGATTCCGTCAAGGCACTCGATGACAAGACCGTTGAATTCAAGCTGAACACCGCGTTCAACGGCTTTGGCCCGCGCATCTCCGTCGTCAAGGTTGTCCCCAAGGCGTTGGCGTCTGCAGACCAGAAGGCATTCGACGCCAAGCCCGTCGGCACCGGCCCGTACAAGTTCGTTTCCGCAGCCAAGGACGACAAGATCGTCTTCGAGCGCTTTGACGCCTACAACGGCACGAAGCCGGCACTGGCCAAGGGCATGACCTGGTTCCTGCTCTCAGATGCCTCAGCCCGCGTCACCGCCATGCAGTCCGGCCGTGTCCAGGCCATTGAAGACGTCCCCTACCTGGATGTTGACGCGCTCAAGAACAAGGTTGACGTCGAGTCGGTGCAGTCCTTCGGCCTGCTGTTCCTCATGTTCAACCTCACCCGCGCACCCTTCGACAAGAAGGAAGTCCGCCAGGCTCTGCACTACGCCATGGACAAGGACGCGATCATCAAAACTGCGTTGCTGGGCAACGCCACAGCCGCAACGTCGTTCTTCCAGGAAGGAAGCCCGAACTACCAGAAGGCTTCCACCGTCTACGGCTTCGACGCCGACAAGGCCAAGTCCCTGTTGAGCGCAGCAGGGGTAACCGGCCTGAAGTTGACACTGACTTCCACCGACACCGCATGGGTCAAGGACGTCATCCCGCTGATCAAGAAGAACTGGGATGCCATTGGCGTTGAGACCACGCTGGAGCCGCTGGCTTCCGCTGCTGTCTACGCACCGGACAAGGTTGGCGGCCTGAACTACGACGTCGTCGCCGCCCCGGGTGACCCGTCGGTGTTCGGCAATGATGCAGACATCCTGCTGAGCTGGTGGTTCCGCGGCGACACCTGGGCCAAGAACCGCTTCGCCTGGAACGAATCCGCAGAATACAAGGAAGTCCAGACGAAGCTCAACGCAGCACTGGCAGCTTCCGAAGCCGACGCCAAGAAGCTCTACAGCGAAATCATCAACATCATCGCTGAGGAAGCACCGCTGTACCCGATCTTCCACCGCAAGCTGCCCACGGCATGGGATGCAAAGAAGCTCTCAGGCTTCAAACCGCTGCCCACCACGGGCATCTCCTTCGTTGGAGTTGGCCGGACCTCCTAGGGTCCTTCGTTTGATCACAGGCGAAAGGGGCTGTGGCCCATTGGGTCACAGCCCCTTTCAACTAAAACCACCTTTCCTATGATGCAGCACACAGCTCCCCTCTGAGGTGCTGCGAATAGAACCGGAGTAAGTACATTGGCAAACTTTTTGCGACTGCTGGGACGCAGGCTCGCAGCACTTCCGTTGATGATCCTGGGTGTCACCCTGCTCGTCTTCGTTGTGTTGCAGTTCGCTCCCGGCGACCGTGCCGTTGCAGCGTTGGGCGAAGGCGCCTCCCAGGAGGCCTTGGCGCAATACCGTGAGGTCAACGGATTCAACGACCCGCTATTCATTCAATACTTCCGTTACCTGGGCAAGCTCTTCACAGGTGACTTTGGCACCACCCTCCCGCCGGCAAAACCCATCACTGAGGTCATTGCCAGCGCATTCCCCGTCACGTTGCAGCTGACATTCCTGGGTGTGTTGATTGCGGTCGTCATCTCCTTGGTCTTCGGCGTTCTCGCAGCCCTGTACCGCGACACCTGGGTTGACCAGGTCATCCGCGTCTTCTCGGTCGCGGCCATCGCCACGCCGTCCTTCTGGTTGGGCATCCTGCTCATCCAGTGGTTCGCTCTTGGCGACAATTCCTGGTTCCCCTCCGGCGGGCTCGCCAACCCCGACGAAGGTTTCATGGGCTGGCTCAGTTCCATGGCGCTGCCGGCGCTGGCCCTGGCCATCCCGGTTTCCGCCTCGCTGATCCGTGTTGTCCGCACCTCCATGGTCGAGGAGCTGGATCGTGACTACGTCCGCACCGCCATCGGCAACGGCGTCCCCTACACCACGGTCATTTCCCGCAACGTGCTGCGCAACGCCCTTGTCACCCCGGTGACGGTGCTGGGACTGCGCATCGGCTACCTGCTGGGCGGCGCCGTCGTGATTGAAATGATCTTCTCGCTGCCCGGCATGGGTCAGCAGATCCTCAACGGCATCACCAACGTTGACACCAACCTGGTCCAAGGCGTCGTGCTCGTCATCGCTGTGACGTTTGTGCTCGTGAACATCCTGGTGGACCTTCTGTACTTGCTCATCAACCCACGAATCAGGACGGTCTAAGTCATGCGCAGCAAACTTGCCGAACGACTCAGCGCACCGGGCCTGCGCTTCAAGGCCCTGACGCTGGGTTCCAAACTGGCTCTGCTTTTCCTGCTTGTCATCATCATCATTGCCATTCTGGCGCCTTGGCTTGCCCCGTACGACCCGCTGAACACCGGCGATCCGGCCCAGGCTCCCAGCGCGGCGCACTGGTTCGGTACCGACCGCATTGGCCGCGACGTCCTGTCCCGCCTGATGTACGGTGCCCAGGCATCACTGATGATCGGTCTCGGCTCGGTGGCCCTGGCCATCCTGGTCGGCGCAACGCTTGGCGCCCTCGCCGCAACATCCTCCAAGTCCGTCAATGAGATCATCATGCGTCTCATGGACATTCTGATGGCATTCCCCGGCATTGCCTTGGCCGCCGTGCTGCTGACCGCCTTCGGCAACTCGGTCCCCACGATCATCATCGCGATCGCCATCATCTACACCCCGCAGCTTGCCCGCGTGGTGCGTGCCAACGTCCTTTCGCAATACGGTGAGGACTATGTCCGCGCCGAACGCGTCATCGGAGCAGGCCGCGCCTACATCATGGTCAAGCACATTGTGCGCAACACCGCAGCCCCCGTGCTCGTGTTCGCCACGGTCATGGTGGCCGACGCCATCATCCTGGAAGCCTCCCTTTCCTTCCTCGGCGCCGGCATCCAGGACCCCGATCCCAGCTGGGGCAACGTCATCTCCTACGGACGCAACCTGGTGCTGTCCGGTGGCTGGTGGGCAACCACCTTCGCCGGCCTCGTCATCCTGCTGACCGTGCTGGCACTGAACATCCTGGCTGAAGGCCTCACCGATGCGATGGTCAACCCACGCATCAAGAAGGCTGCTCCGGTCAAGGACGACGACGGTTCGGCAGCTGCCGCTGTGGCGCTCGCCAAGGCCGATGCTGCTGCACGGGCAGTCATTGAAGATCCCTTCGCGGCATTGGATGTGGAACTTCTCCGGCTTCAGGAAGTGGAGCACTCTCGCAGCGACCGCCTGCCCCAGGTAGGCGCGGAGGCACGTGTGATCCTGCAGGTCAAGGACCTCTCAATCCGCTTCCCCGGACGCTACGACCAGACCGCCATTGTGGACAAGGTCTCCTTCACCGTCCGTGAGGGAGAAACCATGGGCCTGGTGGGCGAGTCCGGTTGCGGCAAGTCCATCACGTCGCTGGCGATCATGGGCCTGCTGCCCAAGACTGCCGAAGTCACCGGTTCCATCAAGTTTGACGGCAAGGAACTGTTGGATCCGGCCATCAAGCACAGCTCCGTGAAGGCCTACGAAGGTTTGCGCGGCGAACAGATCGCCATGGTCTACCAGGATGCGTTGAGCTCGCTCAACCCGTCCATGCTGATCAAGGACCAGATGCTGCAGCTGACCCGCCGAAACGGACGCAAGTCACCGACGGAACTGCTTGAACTGGTGCAGTTGGATCCCATCCGCACCCTCAAGAGCTACCCGCACGAGCTTTCCGGCGGCCAGCGCCAGCGCGTGCTGATCGCCATGGCACTGTCGCGTTCACCGAAGATCGTGGTTGCCGATGAGCCCACCACTGCACTGGATGTCACCGTCCAGAAGCAGGTTGTGGACTTGCTGAACGAGTTGCGTGAGCAGCTTGGCTTCGCCATGGTCTTCGTCAGCCACGACCTTGCCCTGGTTGCCTCCCTGGCACACAAGATCACCGTCATGTACGCCGGGCAGGTGGTGGAGTCCGCGCAGGCTTCGGAACTGTTGGCGAACCCCACCCACGAATACACCCGTGGCCTGCTGGGCGCCGTGCTCTCCATTGAGTCCGACGCCGTACGGCTGCACCAGATCCCCGGAACGGTCCCCTCACCCCGTGAGTTCGCCGCCGGTGACAGGTTTGCCGGGCGCTCCCAACGTCCGGACGCTGACCCGAACCAGAAGCTGGCGTTCGTCCCGGTCTCCAGCAATGCTGAGGCAGGCGAACATTTCTGGGCCAGCCACAAGCGCGAAGATGCCCAGCTGGCTTCAGCCGTGGCAGAAACGGAAGGTGCCTCATGAGCAAGCAGAGCGTCAATGCAGCCGCCCAAGCCGGGACCCCTGTGATTGAACTCAAGGACCTGCACGTCCACCACCGGACCCGTTCCGGCGGACTGTTCCACCCCAGCTACGTCAAGGCCGTCAACGGTGTGGACTTCTCCATCAGCCGCGGGGAAACCGTCGGCATCGTGGGGGAATCCGGTTGTGGCAAGTCCACGCTGGCTTCGGTGCTGGTTGGATTACAGACCCCCACCTCGGGCCAAGTGCTGTTCCATGGCAAGCCGGCCATTAAACGCAACGCAGCCATGCGCAAGGAGTTCGGGCGGTCCGTGTCGGTGGTCTTCCAAGACCCTTCCACGGCGCTGAACCCACGCATGACCATCCAGGACATCCTGGTTGACCCGCTCACCGTGCACGGCATAGGCAACAAGGCATCCCGCTTGGCGAAGGTCGCTGAACTGCTCTCGCTGGTTGGCCTGCCGCAGTCGGCAGCCGAGGTCACGCCGTCGCAAGTTTCCGGCGGACAGCGCCAGCGCGTGGCCATTGCCCGCGCACTGGCCCTTGGCCCGGACATCATCGTGGCCGACGAGCCCACCTCCGCACTGGATGTTTCCGTCCGCGCCCAGGTGCTGAACCTGCTCTCAGACCTGAAGAAGGAACTGAACCTGGGCATGGTTTTCATCAGCCACGACATCCAGACGGTGCGGTACGTTTCAGACCGCATCGCCGTCATGTACTTTGGCCAGATTGTGGAAGAAGGCCCCGCGGCCCAGATCTTCGACAACCCGTCCAACGACTATACGAAGAAGCTCCTGGGCGCTGCGCCCTCCCTTCTTCACATCTGACCCCCACGCCCTTCCCGGGCGCGTGGCCCTCCTATTTACCCGTTTATATCAATACAATTTTGGAGCAATTTCCGTGACTACAGTCGCATCGCGTTTCCAGGGCGTCATCCCCCCCGTCTGCACCCCCCGCACCGCCGACGGCGCCATCGACGTCCCCTCCTTGGAGAACCTGACCCGCCACCTGCTCGACGGCGGTGTAGCCGGTTTGTTCGTCAACGGCTCCTCCGGCGAGGTCACCCACATGACCAACACCGAGCGCGACACCGTGCTGACCACCATTTCCGGAGTCAACGCCGGACAGGTCCCGCTGCTCGTGGGTGCCGTTGAGCAGACCACCAACCGCGTGATCGAGGAAGCAGCCCGCGTGGTTGCCCTCGGCGCCGACGCGCTCGTGGCCACCAGCCAGTACTACGCCATCAGCAACGCCGAGGAGAACGGCCGCCACTTCCGTGCTATCGCGGCCTCCGTGGATGTCCCCGTCTTCGCCTACGACGTTCCCGTGCGCACCCACTTCAAGCTGCCCACCGACCTGCTCGTCGAGCTGGGCCGCGAAGGCGTCATCGCCGGTGTCAAGGACTCCTCGGGTGACGACGTTGCCTTCCGCCAGCTGCTCATCGCCGCCAAGGACATCCCGAACTTTGACATCTTCACCGGCCACGAAGTGGTTGTTGACGGTGCCATGCTCGGCGGCGCCCAGGGAATCGTCCCAGGCCTTGGCAACGTTGACCCGGCAGCATACCGCCGCCTGTATGACCTGTCCGTCGCAGGCGACTGGGCCGGCGCCGCAGCCGAGCAGGACCGCATCGCCGACGTCTTCAACATCGTCTACACCCCGAAGGCCGGCCGCGTATCCGGCAACGCCGCGGGCCTGGGCGCCTTCAAGACCGCGCTGATGCTCATGGGCATCATCAAGACCAACGTCATGAGCGCCCCCATGCTCTCCCTCGACGAAGACGAGACGTCAGCCATCAAGGTCATCCTCGAGCGCACCGGGCTGCTGTAGTCCCCTCGCTATCCACGCCCTCCCCAGCCTCGTTCCTCGGCCGTGCGCCCAGGGACGAGGTCGGGGAGGGCTCGTTTTGCTTGCACCTTAAATCTTGAAGGATTCTTTTATGCGGCACGTAGTTGGTGTTGATCTGGGCGGAACCAAAACCGCCGCCGGCGTTGTGGCGGAAGACGGCTCCGTGCTGTTCACCGATCAGATCCCCACCCTCAACCGCGACGGCGGCGAAGCCATCCTGGATGCCACTGCCGCCCTTGTTCGCTCACTCGTTGAGCGTGCCGCCGCACAGGGTGCCATGGTCGACGCGGTGGGCGTTGGCTCCGCCGGGGTCATCAACGCCACCGAAGGCACCGTCATTTCCGCCACCGACGCGATTCTTGGTTGGACCGGAACCCACATCACTGCCGGGCTCACGCAACGGCTGGGACTGCCATGCGCCGTCGTCAATGATGTGCATGCCCACGCACTAGGCGAAGCCGCGCAGGGCGCCGGGGCAGGCAAGGACTCCGTCCTGATGACGGCCTTCGGCACGGGTGTGGGTGGCAGTTTTGTGCTCAACGGGCAACCCCTGCTCGGCCACCATTTTGTAGGTGGGCATGTGGGCCATTTCGCCTCCCCCTACGCCGTGGACCGCGGCGCCCCGTTGCCGTGTTCGTGCGGCCATGCCGGGCACGTGGAGGCCATCGCTTCAGGGCCTGCCATCCACGCCGCATACCTGCGCGCAGGTGGGAGCGCCGCTTTGGCGGACACAAAAGCCGTGTTTGCCTCCGCCCGGGCCGGCGATGACCTGGCCCTGCAGGTCATCGCCACGGCAGCCGCCGCGGCGGGGCAGGCAGTGGGCGGTCTAATCAACATCCTTGACCCTGCCGTCGTAGTGGTTTCCGGCGGGCTGGCCGACGCCGGTGACCTATGGTGGGACGCCATGGTCTCCGCCCTGCGCGCCGAACTGCTCGCCCCGCTGGCGTCGGTGCCGGTGGTCAGGGCAGCCCTCGGCAACACGGCCGCAGTTTTGGGCGCAGCCTCCCTGGTCCTCGCCCATTAATTAGTTCATATTTCCTAGGAGTCACCATGACGTTGAAATTGACCAACCTTGACGAACTTGCCGGCCAGCTGGTGGTTTCCGCCCAGGCGTACCCGGGCGAACCCATGCGCGACCCGCGCACCATGGCCCAGGTGGCGGCGTCGGCAGTGGCGGGCGGGGCCGCAGCCATCCGGGTGCAGGGCATTGCAGACATCCAGTTTGCGCGCGCCGCCGTGGAAGTTCCCGTCATCGGTTTGTGGAAGGACGGGCACGACGGCGTCTTCATCACCCCCACCCTGCGCCACGCTCTGGCCTGCGCCAATGCGGGCGCCCAGATCGTCGCCATTGACGGAACGCGCCGCCCCCGTCCGGATGGGTTGACGCTGGCCGAGACCATTGCTGGCGTGCACGAGAACTCCAACTCCCTCGTCATGGCCGACTGCGGCTCCTTCGATGACGCCGTGGGCGCCGTCGAGGCCGGGGCCGACCTCATTGGCACCACCTTGGCTGGCTACACGGACGAACGCCCCAAGACCGACGGTCCGGACCTGGAACTCATTGCCGCCATCGCCGGCGCCAAGCTCGGCAAGCCGTTGATCGCCGAAGGCCGCATCCACTCCCCCACCCAAGCCCGCGCGGCGCTGGATGCCGGCGCGTTCGCCGTCGTGGTTGGCACGGCCATCACCCACCCCACCACCATCACCAGCTGGTTCAAGGCCGCCCTGACTAACTGACGCGTTTGGGGCGCCGCCTCCCCTCGCCGTCGGGCCGAAATGGCACTAACGTGAAGATGGACGGTGCAACAGAGGCTTGGCAACGGCAGGGAGATGCGCAGTGGATGATTACCAGGTACACCACAAGATCGCAGAACTGGTGAAAATGGAGCAGGATCTGCGGGAATCCACCGCGGACCAGGCCAAGCTGCCAGAGCGTGCCGCGCAGTTGAAGCAGCTCGAAATCCAGCTAGACCAGTGCTGGGACCTGCTGCGGCAACGGCAGGCAAAAATCCGTGCCGGGGAAAGTCCCGACGACGCCCAAGTACGGCCTGCCAGCGAAGTTGAAGGCTACAAGCAGTAGCCGTGTGAAAGGATGCTCGCATGACAGCTGAAAATGACGCGTCCAACGAATCTCGCAATAGCTTGGTTTTTCATGGCTTCGGCGGCACCGGCGAGCAGGTGGCCGGCGTATTCCGTAGCGCCCTGAACGCTGCAGCGGCCCTGCCCGGAACCCCCATTGAAATCGTCATTCAAGGAAAGGCGGTTGCGGCACTCACCGTAGGCGGCGGACTCGCTGATCCGGCTAACGACGTTCTGCAGGCAGGCATTGCGGTACTCGCCTGTGAAAACAGCATGCGGTCGGCGGCCATAGAGCGGGAGAACCTGCTGCCAAGAGTCGGCACCGTCCCGTCAGCCGTGGTGCACCTCGCCGAGCGCCAGTGGGCGAACTGGGCGTACGTCCGCCTGTAGCTGCACCCGCACCCAACGGCTTCAGCATGGATCTGGCAGCCGCTGAGTGGAAGCGCACATTTCTTGCATGGCACGGCACGCACTGGTAATTTGAGGCAGTTCACCCCACTGCCGAAGGAGCGCCTTCCCATGCTCAGCACGAACCAGTTGCACATCGATGGCAGGCGGCACACACTCCTTCCGGCCACCACCTTGGAGGCGCATCGCGCCGAGGTGCTGCTGGTCCAAGCTGACGGTCAGGAACGGCGCACTGCGCTGGCCCTTGCCTTGACCGGCCGCATGAAGCCGACCACCGGCACCGTGGTTCTGGGCCATGACGATTCCATGGCCTCCTTGCGCCGACGAAGTGCCGTCGTTGATGCCCCCGCCGTCAACGCCCCGGAACACCACCTGAGCGTCAGGTCTCTGGCCTCGGAAGACCTGGCCCTTGTGCCGACCAAGTTCCGCGACAGGACCCGTCCCACCGAGTGGCTTGTCACCCACGGCTTCCGCGACATCTTGGAAAAATGGGTCGAAGAGATCACCCCGAACAGGCTCCTTCACCTCCAGCTTGAACTGGCCCTGGCCAACCCGGATGTCGACCTGCTCGTGGTTGACTCCCCCGATCGGCACACAGCCGACGTCGACGCCTGGCTTCCGCTGCTGGAGCGGGCCGCCGCGGGCCTGTTGGGGCGCGGTCCCAACGTTCCTGCTGACTCTGCACTCCGGCAGCTGCTGGTGGTGGGCGTGGTGGGCCTCCTCCCCGACGGATGGGACGGCCGAACAGCCGTCGCCGGCAACGCAAGCAGCGCAGGCTGCACCACCCCGCCGACCGAGCAGGAAGAAACCACCCCGCCGACCGAGCCCACAACCAGTACCGCGGAAACACCAACCGCCGAAACCACTGAAGCCCCGGCCCCCACGGCCCCCCCGGAGGAAAGCAAATGACAGTCTTCCGACTGGCGCTGTCAGAACTCAAGCGCATGACCGGCGGGATCCTGCCCAAACTCACCATCGTGGCCATGGTGATGGTCCCCCTTCTGTATGGGGCCGTGTATCTCTATGCCAACTGGGATCCGTACGGCAACCTCGACCAGCTCAAGGCCGCCGTCGTGGTGCAGGACGAAGGCGCCGTGACCAAGGACGGCAAGGAATTGCATGTGGGCGAGGAAGTAGCCACGACCCTCATCAAGGACCATAAATTCGACTGGCAGCTCGTGAAGACGGCCGAGGAAGCCAACAGCGGCGTCAAGGCGGGCGAGTTCGCCTTTGCGCTGATCATTCCCAAGGACTTTTCAGCCAATCTCGCGTCTCCGGAGAACTTTGATTCGGCCGCGCAGGCCATGATGAGCGTGACCACCAATGACGCCAACAACTACCTGCTGACCTCGATCGTGGACAAGGTTGCCACTCAGGTGCACGCATCGGTGGCACAGCAGGTGGGCGAGAAAACAGCCAATGCCCTGTTGACCGGCTACGGCACCATCCACGCCCAGCTCGTGAAGGCAGCCGACGGCGCGAAACAGCTCGCGGACGGCGCTACCACCCTGGATGGGGGCGTGGCGACGCTGCAGGCGGGCACCGGCGAACTCGTCACGGGAGCCAATTCGCTGGCTGCCGGACAGCAACAGCTGGTCACCGGCGCTAAACAGCTCCAGTCCGGCGCGGCCGCCTTGGACAAGGGGCTGGGCCAGCTGGAAACCCAGACGGCCACGCTGCCAGCAGACACCCAAAAGCTCGCCGACGGGGCTGCCGCAGTCGCCGCCGGCAATGCTGCCTTGAACACCAAGGTCCAGAGTGCCATCGGCACGGCCGGGAAGCTCGATGATGCGGCGGCGGCTGCCATCGACGGCCGGCTGGACACCCTCGTTGCCGACAAGGTCCTCACCCCCACCCAGGCGGAGGAGATCCGCGCCTCGCTGAAATCGGCAACAAGCAGCACCGCCGTCACAAATGTCAAAGACCAGCTCTCCACCGACGCCGCTGATATTCAAAAACTGGCTGACGGCTCGGCCGCGGTGTCGGCCGGAGCCGCCAAACTTGCAGGCGCGACGCCGGCCCTCACCTCAGCGATTGCGCAGGCTCACGCCGGCGCAGGGTCCCTGTACGACGGCGCGGCAACGCTGGCCACTGGGCAGGAGACCGCCCTGGACGGTGCCACGCAGCTGGCGGCCGGTGCCGCGAAGCTGAACACCGGCGCGGGCGACTTGAAGGCCGGCTCCAGCAAGCTGTCCACGGGTGCCACAGAGCTGTCCACGCAGTTGAGCAAGGGTGCAGGCGACGTCCCGGACCTCAATGACAAGGACAAGCAAAACGCGGCCGGCGTCATTGCGGACCCCATTCGGGTGGATTCAGTTTCCCAAGCCAAGGCCGCCAACTACGGTGCCGGCCTGGCGCCGTTCTTCCTGGTCCTGGCCCTGTGGATCGGCGCGTTTATGCTGGTCCAGGTCATGCGCCCGCTCACGGTGCGTGCGCTGGCCTCCAACGCGCCGGCGTGGAAGATTGCCGTTGGTGGCTGGCTGCCCTTTGCCGCCGTTGCCACGGTCCAGGCCCTGCTGCTGTACGCGGTGGTGAAGTTCGGCCTGGGCCTTGAACCGAGTCACCCCTGGCTGACCTTGGGGCTGCTGATGCTGGCGTCCCTGGCGTTCACGGCGCTGATCCAGGGCATCGTGGCGCTGCTTGGCACGCCCGGAAAGTTTGTGGTGTTGATCTTGCTGGTGCTTCAGCTGGTCTCCTCCGGAGGCACGTTCCCGTGGCAGACCACGCCCGAACCGCTGCACGTCATGCACCAGGTGCTGCCGATGGGCCACGTGGTGGAAGGCATGCGCCACCTCATTTATGGCGCGGACCTTGCACCACTGACGTCCATTGTGTTCGGACTGCTGGGCTACATGGTGTTGGGCTTCCTGTTCGCCTGGGCCGCCGTGGCCAAGAAGAAGACGTGGACGCTCAAGACGCTGATGCCCGAAATCGAGGCGTAGCGCCCACCCCGCGTGACGCAGTGCGCCTAGCGCGGCACCACGAAGTTCGTTAGCTGGGCGTCCTGCCCGTCAAGGGTTGCCCAGTCACCGCTGTGTTCAAAGACGGCAAACGCACTGGTGGGGAAGCCGGAGGCCAGGTCCATGTAGGCGTCCTGGTCCGAATCCCTTGATGCCAGGCGCAGCGCCAACGACTGGATGCCCGGCATGTGGCTGATGACCATGAGCGTGCCCACGGTCTCAGGGACGTGGTTCACCACGGCCAGCATCGAGGTGGCGCCGGCCGCGTATAGCGCACTCTCCAGTTTGGGGGTGGGGGCCTTCTCACCCAGCTGTTGGCACACCCACGTGCAGGTCTGCCGGGTGCGCAGCGCCGAGGAACACAGGATGAAATCAGGCACCGTGTTGTTCTCCACAAGCCATTTACCGGCCAGCGGCGCTTCGTTGTGCCCGCGCTGGGCCAGCGGCCTGTCATGGTCCTCCACGCCCAGCGGGAAGGCCGCCTTGGCATGGCGCATCAAAATCAGCCGCTTAATGTGGTGTTCGCTCATTCCCCCAGTTTAGTGGCGGGAGCGTTAAAGCAGTACGACGGCGGATGGCCCACCAAAGTGGGCCATCCGCCGTCGTACATGGAAGCTAAAATGTAAAAGTT
>NZ_JAFMPX010000051.1 GCF_017353415.1 Arthrobacter sp. E3 | reverse complement strand
ACCGGAACCATGCCCGCAGTTCGGGCAATGATCCCGGAAAATCCCGGCCCTCCACTGGCACATCCATCATGAGCCACACAATACGCGCAGCCCCCGACATCACGGCAGTTACATGGATAGCCAATTTGGGAAAATAGGCCGCCAATCGCGGGGCCGAGCACGGCGGCTATCGCCCAGACACCTGAGAGGTATCCCTGGACCTTGGCCCGTTCCTCGACGGTGTAGATGTCTCCGGCGATGGTTGTGGTGGCAGGCTGGATGGCGCCTGCGCCGAGCCCTTGGATGGTGCGGCAGATGATTAGCACGGGCATGCTCCATGCGAATCCTGCCAGGATTGAGCCCAACATGAAGATGCCGATCCCGGCCAGCATGACAGGTTTGCGCCCCAGGGTATCGGAGAGCTTGGAGTAGACAGGCACAGAGACGGCCTGGGCGAGAAGGTAGACCGAGAACAACCACGGGAAGGAAGCGAAACCGCCCAAGCTTTCCACGATGGAAGGAACCGCCGTCGCCAACACCGTTGAGTCCAGCGCCACGAGCCCCATGCTGACCATCAGTGCAATGAGGACCGGGCCGCGCTCGGAACGGAAACCGACCCCGGCCGCGGACATCAGTGCGCTGCCCGGACTGCAAGTGCGCTGGACGCGACGCGGGCCTTTGTTTGCAAGGTCTTCAAGGTGACCGTCATGCTTCATTCTTAGGCTGATAAAGCAGTGAACACAATGGTTTAGTTTGCAGGGAAAGGCCGGGAATCCAGAGATGTCCAGTTCCCATCGCCAGTGGACTAGGATGGCATGGATGCCACGGATTGTTTGCAGATCCCTCCCAGTGGCCGTGATTTCGCTCCCCGGAGCCGTAGAAGTTGGAGGTGGACCGCACATGGATGATGGACATAGTCGATCTACCGCACCGCGCGAGCCCAGCCTGCGCCACCGGGAACCAGCCTCCTTCTAATCCCCGCCACCCGCGGCGGCACACGGAAATCCTCCGCAGTGTCCTTCGCAAGGCAGGGTAGCTTCGCACCTGCGGTGCAGCGGCCAGGAGCTTCCCTTACGGCCTTCGGGGATTCGTGCGGTAGCGCCTTAGCCTTCGCCACCCAATTCCTGCACACGCCCCGCGGATCATCCTGCGGCGTGATTGCGCGTGCTTTCAACGGAGGGAACCGGATCATGATCAAATACCCCGTCCAAACTTTTGCGGACAGCGCTGAACTCCTGGGCAAGGGCCTCGCCAACCAGGATCTCGCCGCCGTTTCACAGGCGCTGCATCCCCTGAACGTGAACGAAACCCTCGAGCAACTGGAACGCCTGAACACCATTGACCGGGCTGTTTCATACCGCACGCTGCCCAAGGACCGGGCCATGGAGGTCTTTGAGCGTCTGGATGCCGGACTGCAGGCTGATCTGGTTGAGGGATTGCAGGACGTTGAAGTTGCTGAAGTCTTTGCGGAGCTGAGTCCCGATGACCGGGTGGCTTTGCTGGATGAGCTCCCAGCCTCCGTGGCCCAACGCCTGATTTCCGGGCTCAGCGACAAGGACCGGGCACTGACAAGCACGGTGCTCGGATACCCGCAGGGTGCCGTGGGGCGCTACATGAGCCCTGAGTTCGTGACAACCCATCCGCAGCTTTCCATCCGGGAGACGTTCGCCCGGGTGAAGTCGCAGCTGGACGACGCCGAGAGCGTCTACACGATCCCCGTCACGGACGCCGGGCGGCACCTGGTGGGCGTGGTGTCGTTGCGCGATGTCCTGCGAGCCGACGACGCCGTGCTGATTGCAGACATCATGAAGCGCCCGCTGAGCTTCCCTGCCACCGAGGACGTGGAGGAGGCAGCCCGCTACTGTGCCGATGCCAAGGTGCTGGTGCTGCCGATTGTCGACGCCGAGGGCCGCATTGTGGGCATTTTGACGGTTGATGATGCATTGCAAATCCTGGAAGACGCTGAAAGCGAGGACGCTGCCCGTGCCGGTGGTACAGAACCGCTGCGGCGCCCCTACCTGGCCACCCCGGTCAGCAGCATTGTGCGTGCCCGGGTGGTGTGGTTGTTGGTGCTCGCACTGGGTGCAACGCTGACCGTCCAGGTCATCGGCGCCTTCGAGGCAACCCTTGAACAACAGGTGGTGCTGTCCCTTTTCATCCCGCTGCTGATCGGCACCGGGGGAAACACCGGCAACCAGGCAGCCACAACCATCACCCGTGCACTGGCGCTGGGCGACGTGCGGCCGAGCGACGTCTTCAAAGTCTTTGCCCGTGAGGTGCGCGTTGGCGCGTTTCTGGGATTGCTGCTGGGCACGCTCGGCTTCGTGATCGCTTCGATTTTCTTCACCGTGCCCATCGGTTGGGTGATTGGGCTGACCCTGCTGGGAGTGTGCACCATGGCCGCCAGCATTGGCGGGCTCATGCCGCTCCTAGGGAAGGCAGTGAGGGCGGATCCGGCCGTGTTCTCCAACCCGTTCATTTCAACGTTCGTCGATGCAACAGGGCTGATTATCTACTTCCTGATAGCCACCAGCATTCTGGGCCTCTAACCAGAAGCACGCCCCGCCCCACCTACCGACGCTCCAGCACTTTCGGGCCGTTTATCCACGACCCTCCTGCATATTCCGGGGTGTTGCGGCGTCGCCGACGATCGGCATCGTTGACCTCGACGCCAACAGCATATCTACTATGCATTGATAATTATCGATATAGTGGTGGGAGCGTCTGATCGTTGCTTAGCCGCTGCGGGGGAGTGAGCTGAGGGCGTGGGGCTATGTTGCTCGTCATCGAGTGGCAGCACCACAAAAACCAAGGAGAATCGTATGCCTGCTATTCGAGTCCACGAAACCGCTCCCTGCTTCGGCCGTCCTACGAGCTGCTGCTAGGAACGTCATGAAGTTTCTCCAGAACACACCCCGGTTCGTTTTCTTTACCGGCAAGGGCGGGGTGGGCAAGACGTCAGTGGCCTGTGCGACGGCGATCATCCTTGCGAGGGAGGGTAAGAAGGTCCTGCTGGTCAGTACCGATCCCGCCTCCAATGTGGGACAGGTCTTTGGCGTAACCGTCGGGAACGTGGTTACTGCCATCCCCGAAGTGCCGGGCCTTTCCGCGCTGGAAATTGACCCGGGGCAGGCCGCCGATGGATACCGCGAGCGGATTCTGGGACCTATTCGCGGACACGTTCCGGAGGCCGAGTTGGCCAGTATTGCTGAGAGTCTGTCCGGTTCCTGCACCACTGAGATTGCCTCCTTTGACGAGTTCACCAATCTTCTCGCCGACGAGAGTTCCTACGGCGAGTATGACCACATCGTCTTCGATACGGCCCCGACAGGCCACACCATCCGCCTCCTGCAACTGCCCGGTTCATGGACCGATTTCCTGGCCGCAGGCAAGGGAGACCCATCCTGCCTAGGGCCACTAGCAGGACTCGAAAAGCATAAACTGGTCTACGCCAAAGCTGTCCAGGTCCTCACAGACCCGGCCCGGACCCGGCTTGTCTTGGTCAGCCGGGCCCAGACCTCGTCCCTGAGGGAGATCGAGCGGACCTATCGTGAACTCAACCAGATCGGCATCGGTGGTGGTTACGTCGTCATCAATGGTGTCCTGCCGTCTGCCGCCGGTGAGGAAGAACTGGCGCTGGCCGTGCGAGACCGGGAGAGCGCGGCCATCGCTGCTATCCCCGAAACCGTCGCCAGCCTCCCCCGAGATGTGCTCGATTTGAAGCCAGGGAACATGGTTGGCATTCTCGCACTTGAGTCCTTGTTGACGAATGCTCCCGTCACGGGTGTTCTGGCCGAGGCAGTTGTGGACGCAGGGGTCGAGGACGCCCCGCTGGCTGCACTGGTGGATGAAGCGGAGAAGGGCGGCCACGGACTCGTCATGTGCATGGGCAAGGGCGGCGTCGGGAAGACCACTGTAGCCGCAGCCATCGCGATCGCCTTGGCCAAACGTGGGCATGCTGTCCATCTCACCACGACCGATCCTGCAGCACACCTGACTGAAACGCTTCATGGTTCCATCCCTGGCCTGACGGTTTCACGCATTGATCCGGGAGCGGCCATCCAGGAATACCGAAACCATGTTATGGCTACCAAGGGTCGCAGCCTGGACGCGGAAGGACGCGCTGCCTTGGCCGAGGATCTCATGTCCCCATGCACCGATGAAGTCGCTGTATTCCGGCAGTTCTCCAAGATGGTGCAGGAATCCCGCCGCCACTTTGTGGTGATCGACACAGCACCGACAGGCCACACGTTGCTGCTTCTGGATGCCACTGGTTCCTACCACCGTGAGATCGCCCGTCAGGCGGGCGACACAATGGGGTTCGTGACGCCACTCATGCGTCTTCAGGACCCGGCACTGACCAAGGTCATTCTTGTCACCTTGGCTGAAACGACACCTGTGCTCGAAGCGGAAGAATTGCAGGAAGATTTGGAACGGGCCGGGATTCACCCGTGGGCCTGGGTGGTTAACAACTCGATCGCCGCGGCACACCCCCAATCTCCGTTCCTGCGGGGCCGCGCTGCAAGCGAAATTCAACAGATAGCGAAGGTGCGAACTCTGACGGATCGGGTTGCCCTCATCCCCTTGCTGCCCGAGGAACCAGTCGGTGAAGAGAAGCTCTCAGCTTTGGCCGCCGTCGTTCCCCAACTTGCCGTTTAGGGGGCATGTCTGTCTTGATGTCCGGCATGCAGCTCAAGGTGGCCATGACTGAGGTCTAAACGTTGTCAACGTTCAGGGGAGTGGAAGCTGATTTTCGTTCTCGCTCGCGATTGCTGCCGTCACTGCGGCTTGTAGTGAGGTGTCGTTTCTGGACAGCAGGTAGTGGATGACGGCACCGATGACAGCTCCGATGGGCCAGGAGAACGCCGAAAAGGCACCGAAGCCCGGAACCAAGGCAAGAACGAGCGAAATGATGGCTGCGATGAGGAATGAGACCAGCGCCTTCGGGTTCCAGCCACGAGAATACGTGTAGTGGCCGTCTTCACGGAACAACCCCATGACGTCTACGTGCTGTTTCCGCAGCACGTAGTAATCGATCATGATGATTCCGAACAGCGGCCCAAGGAGTGCTCCAAGACCACCAAGGAAGAGGTTGACGGCCACCGGGCTGTTGAAGAGATTCCACGGGGTGATCAGGATCGCGATGATCGCGCTAATCAGACCACCTGTTTTGAAGTCGATCTTCTTGGGATACAAGTTGGCCAGGTCATACGCAGGTGAGACGAAGTTTGCGACGACGTTGATGCCAAGAGTAGCGACGATGAACGTCACCGCCCCGAGTAAAATCACCCAGACGTTGCCGATTCGACCGACGATGTCGACTGGATCATAAATGTGCTCTCCATAGACCTGGAAAGTTCCCGTCGTCACGATCACCGACACCACGGAGAAGGCGATGAAATTTACGGGCAGGCCCCATAGATTCCCACGGCGCACCGCCTGTTTGGTGGGGGCGAACCGGGCGAAGTCACAGAAGTTGAGCATCAGTGTTGAGAAGTACGCGATGGTCAGTGAAACTGCCGCGAAGAACGCCTGCCAGATGCCCCACCGCGCGTCGCCACCGGGCAACGTGAACGAGACGTTCCAGCCAGCCTTGGCCAGAATATAGAACACGAGCACCAGCAGAACAGCCCAAATGGCCGGTCCCGCCCACTCCTGGTATTTTCTAATCGTTTCCATCCCGTTGCGCAGTAGAAGCAACTGCAGTGCCCACACCACCAGAAAAGCCAACCATCCCAATGTCGATTCACCGAGGAAGTCATTGGTGGTCATGAACTTCAAACCAGGCCAGATCTGCAAAAGGAGTACGATCACGGCCCGTGAAGCGAGCCAGGTCTGGATTCCATACCAAGCAATGGCCACAATCGCACGGATCAGCGCGGGCAGATTAGCGCCAAACGTACCGAAGGAAATGCGAGATATCACAGGGAATGGGACGCCCGTTTTCTGCCCTGCGTACCCGGAGAGGTTCACTAGGAAGTAGACGATGAAGATTCCAACAATCAGCGCTAGAAACACCTGCCAGGCGCCGAGGCCGAGCGCGAATAGTCCAGCTGCAAAGGTATAACCGCCGAGTGAGTGAACATCGGACATCCACATCGCAAAAAGCGAGTAAGTGCCCCATTTACGATGTTCGGCTGGAGCGAGATCTTCATTGTAGAGGCGTGGACTCAGCCCCGGCGGAATTTTTGACATGTCAGTCAGCTTCTTCTTTGAAGGTACCAATCTTCATCATGCGAGGAAATTGTCCTGTGGTATGAATCACTACGAATTATGGAGTCAGTATGATCCTCCATTGAACTGGTTGTCAATCGCCCAAGTCCAGATTCAAAGCGTGCTTTTCCACGTAGTCCAAAGCTAACCGGACGGCTCCGAGTGTGACGATTGCGTCCCCGAGTGTGGACACCTCGACCCTCGGCGGGTTGGGCATGTAACGAGCCAGTTCGGTTCGGAGTGGTGTCAACAAAATGCTTGAGGATGCTGCCACTGCCCCACCAATCACCACTAGTTCTGGGTCCATAAACGTTGCCATTATGGCTACGACGCGGGCCATGCGCCTACCTATGGCATCAAGTATCTGCGCAGAGACAAGGTCGCCTTGGGCTGCCGCGGCAAAGACGGCCTCAGCGGTGATACCCACTCCGCTGATATCGGCCAGCGTTGCCAGAACTGTCGCAGGAGAGCCCTTTTTGCAAGCGGCAGCCGCCATGTCACGAGCCAATGCTGCAATTCCTTCTGGTGTACCGACACCATCGACCAAGTCTAGGAGCCCGACTTCACCACTGCGCCCGGATGCACCATGTAATAGCTGGCCGGAATCCATCAATCCGAATCCGATGCGTTCCCCTGCCAGCATGACGGCCAGGTCGTTGACACCCCGGCCCACACCCATCCAATGTTCGGCCATGGCCGCAAGGTTAGCGTCATTTGCCAAAAGCACTGGCCAGCCAAAACGGTCACGCAGGTTTTCTTGGATGCCGATGTCAAAGCTTTCCCAAAAAAGTTGGCTGTGGGAAATATTGCCGCTACGGTCCACCGGTGCGGCGATGCCCACACCGGCAACCAAGACGTCTGCATGTCGTGCGTCGGCGTCGGCCAAAGCCTTCCCGAGCGCCTTTTCGATGGTGGCTAGGCGCTGGGCATCCGGGGCCGTGAACCCGCCCAGGCTCTCGGTGGCCTTCCCCAATATGTTTCCGCGAAGATCAGCAACAAGTGCAGTGGTCTTTTCAGACCCAAAATCCAGGCCGACAACGACTCCTGCTCGCGCATCGAATTCGAACACTCTTGCTGGGCGACCCTTCTGCACTGTCACCTTCTGCGGTGCTAACTCGCGAACCCAGCCGGCCTGGATCAGGTCGTCACATACGGCAATAACCGTTGCGCGTGCCAGGCCGGTCGCTTCGATGAGGTCAGTGCCAGTGACCGCGTCGGAACGACGCATGACAGCCAGGATGGCCTCCATGTTGGTACGACGCAGACGCTGGGAAGAGTTTGCCGTGAGTTCCAAGAATTGCCCCTTGACGTCTTGCCCTGTGATGCACATAATACTAACAGGGCATAAATTTAGAATCTAAATATATGTCTCAAATCATATTTGGCGATCTATTCCACGGTCGTGCGACAGATCTACCTCCGCCCGAAAGAACAAGGGAGTTTTTTGATGAAAGCTGTTTCCCCATCCGCCGTGGGAACTGTGCTGTGAGCGCCACTGGCCCTACCCGTAGAAAGTTGCTTTCCATGGCAGCCGTTGCTGCCGCAGGTCTAGTGCTGCCTGCTTGCTCGGGTGCTGCTGCGGGTACCATCACCACCATTCGCTTGCAGCAGAACAAGCCCGAAGTGGTGGAGTACTTCAACGCTCTCATCAAGGACTTTGAGTCAAAGAATCCGGACATCCGTGTGGTTCAGGACTTCAACGCTGGTAATTGGGTTCCCGGGCTGATCCGCGACAGTCCGGCCGATGTGGTGACCAACGCCTACTCGGTGACAGTTGCAGACTTCACCAGGAAGGGCATCTTCGCCGACCTCTCCGATCTTCCGGCAGCAGCCATGACAGATCCAAAGGCTCTGGAACTCATCAACTCCTTCGGGCAATACCAAGACTCGGAACTGAGCGCACTGCCATTCTCGCTGGCAGCTGCCGGCGTCATATACAACAAAGCATTGTTTTCCCAGCACGGTGTGGACGTACCCACCACATGGAGCGAGTTTCTGGGGGCATGCACTAAATTCCAGGCGGCTGGGCTGACACCGATCTACGGCACGTTCAAAGACTCGTGGACGCTGGGCCAACCCTATGGCTACGCATCTGGGGGCACAGTGGACCTTGCTGATTTCTTCTCACGCATGCCACTGACGGCCGAGGACTTGAAGAGCAATCCAGATGTCTCCTTCGGCAGTGATTTTAAAATCGCTACAGACAAGTTCCTGAAAATCTTGGGGTTCATGCAAAAGGGCGCTGGCAGCCGGTCCTATACCGATGGCAACGCAGCCTTCGCCAAGGGCGGCGCCGCCATGTACATGCAGGGCCCATGGGCACTGTCGGAATTGACCACCATCAATCCGGATCTCAAAGTGGGTATTTTTGCCCTGCCCATGAGTGAGGATCCGGCTGAGACCAAGGCCCAAGTCACCTTGGACATGACTTTTTCCATCGTCCGCTCCACACCAAGGCTCGAAGCGGCCAAACGCTTCGTCAGCTATCTCATGGACCCAGCTGTGGTCAATGCCTACAACAACAAGTTCTCCGCTTTCTCGCCCCTGAAGGAAGCAACAGTGAACGCCAACCCCCAGATTTCCGGACTTCAGCCGCTGATCACTTCCGGCAAGTACTACCTCAATGTGACCAACTACTTTCCACCAGCCATCACGTTGAACAACTACTTCCAAACCTTGGCCCTGAACAGAAACGACAAGGCATTCCTGACCACCCTCGACGACGCCTGGCACCGTGTTGCCACCCGCAACGCCTAGTCCCTTGAAGGAGACAATCATGACCGCCCCAGCCGACGTCCGTGCGCCAGCACTGTCACCCAACGATGACACAGAGGGAAAAAAGGTCACCACCCCTGCAGTTCCTGCGCGACTGCGTGCCCACCGCAAGGTTGATCCGACCTATTACTGGATGATCATCCCGGTCCTGGTGCTGTTCGCATTGTTCAGCACCGTCCCGGCCGTCATTGGTGGCTTCTTCAGTTTCACCAACTACGCAGGCTACGGCGACTGGAAAATGGTGGGCCTGCGGAATTTTCAGAATATTTTTACTGACCCGGAAATACTTGCCTCGTATGCGTTCACGTTCTTCTTCGCCATCGTGGCAACCGTTGCAGTAAATGTGGTGGCTCTGCTGTTAGCTCTGGGCCTGAACTCCCGGATCAAATGGAAGACAGGTATCCGCGGCATCTACTTCATCCCCATGGTGCTCTCCGGACTGATCATTGCCTATGTCTTCAACTACCTGTTCTCCAACACCGTGCCCACCATCGCTGAAAGTTTGGGAATTACCCCCCTGGCCACCAGCATCCTGGCCAATGAGCAGTGGGCCTGGGCAGCGATCGTCTTCGTTACCGTCTGGCAAGCTGCGCCTGGAGCCACCATCATCTACCTGGCCGGCCTGCAAAGTATCTCCCCAGACGTCACTGAGGCAGCCTCCCTTGACGGGGCAGGAGCATGGCGCCAAGTGCGCAGCATCTCTCTTCCCCTTATCGCTGGATATGTGGTCATCAACATCATCCTTGGATTCAAGGGCTACCTGGGCACCTACGAGATCATTGTGGCCCTGACAGGTGGCGGGCCCGGCACGGCAACCCAATCCGTGGCCATGCGCATCTTCTCCGGCTTTGCCGGCGGTGACTACTCCTACCAAATGGCCAACGCCATCATCTTCTTCATCATCACACTCATCATTTCGCTGCTGCAGTTGCAAGTACTGCGCCGCCGGGAGGTTTCACTGTAATGACAACAGCATTAACGGACCTGCGCCCAGAACTCCACGGACCCGAGCAGCTGGACGGCACCCTCCAGACCAAAATCCGGCGCACGCGCCGGGAAGGATTTAAAGTCAACTGGTGGATGACCGCATTGATGCTTGTGGCATCCCTGACCATCATGGTGCCGCTGTACTTCACCATTAGCATGGCGCTGAAATCCCCCGAACAGGCAGCCTCAGGCACCGGTTTCGCATGGCCGGCGGATCCACAATGGCAAAACTTCTCCCAAGCATTTGTCCTGACCAACTATCCTGCTGCATTCATGTCCACAGCCTTCATCACCGTCCTTTCGGTATTGGGCGCACTGGCTGCCAGCTCCATGGTTGCGTACGCGATTGTGCGCAATTGGGACAGGAAATTCTTCCGTCTTTCCTACATTTACCTGCTTTCAGCGATGTTTGTGCCGTTCCCTGTGGTGATCCTTCCCTTGATTAAGCAAACTGCCATGTTTGGTCTGGACAACCCCCTTGGCGTTGCCTTCATCCACATCGTGGGCGGTATTTCCTTCAACTCACTGCTCTTCATCGCGTTCCTGCGTTCCGTCCCCATTGAACTGGAAGAAGCGGCAAGGCTCGACGGCGCGAGCACTTGGCAGACGTTCCGCAAGGTCATCTTCCCGCTGCTCGCCCCCTTGAGTGCCACGGTTGGCATCTTTGCTTTCCTCGGTTCTTGGAACGACTTCCTGCTTCCCCAGATGCTCATAGCCGACCCGGCGTTGCAAACGCTGCCAGTAGTCCAGCAGTTATTCCAAGGACAGTTCAACACCAACTATTCCCTTGCCTTCGCCTCATACCTCATGGCACTGGCACCAACCCTGTTGGTGTACCTGTTCGCACAACGCTGGATCATGTCCGGCGTCATGCGCGGCGCTGTCAAATAGCACCCCTATTTCAATCACACAAAACAAACGCACTACTGAAAAGGAACATTCCATGCCTATTTCCGCTCTTTCCGCCCACACACCGGATCTGCTCTCTGCGGATCCAAATTGGTGGCGTCAAGCCGCTGTCTACCAGATCTACCCTCGCAGCTTCTACGACGCGGATGCTGACGGACTGGGCGACATCAAGGGCATCACCACCAAGATTCCTTACCTGAAAAGCCTGGGTGTGGATGCTGTCTGGCTCAGCCCCTTCTACCCATCCGAACTGGCCGACGGCGGCTACGACGTGGCCGACTACCGCAACGTTGACCCCCGGCTGGGCACACTGACCGACTTTGACCAGATGACCGCTGCCCTCCACGACGCCAGCATGAAACTCATCGTGGACATCGTCCCCAACCACTCCTCCAACCAGCACGCATGGTTCCAAGAAGCACTTGCAGCTGGAAAAGATTCCGACGCCCGCGCACGCTACATCTTCCGTGACGGCCTAGGGGTCAACGGTGAACTCCCACCCTCAGACTGGACCTCTGTCTTTGGCGGACCCGCCTGGACCCAGGTTGCCGACGGTCAGTGGTACTTGCACCTATTCGCCTCAGAACAACCCGACTTCAATTGGGACAACAGGGAGATCCGCGACGATTTCCTCAAGACACTGCGTTTCTGGTCAGACCGAGGCGTTGACGGCTTCCGCATCGATGTGGCGCACGCATTGATGAAGGACCTGAGTGAACCACTGCCGTCTCAGGCCCAAATCCTCGAACTAGAGAAGCTGAACAATGGCACAAATCCATTGTGGGACCGGGACGATGTCCACGAAATTTATGCCGAGTGGCGGGCCCTGTTTAATGAGTACAACCCTCCGCGGACCGCAGTCGCTGAAGCATGGGTGGACCAGTCCCGCCGCGCCCGTTACGCGTCCACCGCAGGCTTGGGCCAGGCGTTCAACTTTGACCTGCTCATGGCAGATTTTGAGGCAGAATCCTTCGCCTCGATCGTGACGAAAAATCTGGCTGAATCCGCAGCCACCGGAGCATCCTCCACTTGGGTATTCTCCAACCACGACGTGGTCCGCCACGCCACCCGCTATGGGCTGGCGAAGCTGGCAGATCCAGAAAAGACCCAAGACGGCAAGGACTGGATCCTGGCAGGCGGAGCTGAGACAGAGCTCAACCGCGAGCTCGGTCTGCGCCGCGCCCGTGCAGCAACCCTCTTCATGCTGGCCCTACCCGGTTCTGCTTACCTGTATCAGGGAGAGGAACTGGGCTTGCATGAAGTGGCTGACATCCCCGACGCAGATCGCCAGGATCCCGCGTTCTTCCGCAATGTAGGCATTGAAAAGGGCAGAGACGGCTGCCGGGTACCATTGCCCTGGACCAGCGACCAGACATCGTTTGGGTTCAGCAGCTCCCAGCCACACCTGCCGCAGCCCGCGTGGTTTGCCCAACACGCAGTCTCGGCCCAAGACGCGCCAGAAGGCTCCACACTGAACATGTACCGCGACGCTTTGGCCCTACGGCGGTCGTTGCAAACGACCGAGGAACTTGCCTGGACCAGCAATAGCAACCCTGACGTGCTGCACTTCGTACGCCCCAACGGCTGGACCGTCGTCACCAACTTCGGCACGACCGCCGTCGAGCTCCCCGAAGGAACAGTAGCCCTGAGCAGCGTTCCATTGGCAGATCGGATGCTGCCCGCCAACGCCACGGTCTGGCTCGTCTAGAACCCGCTCACTAATAAACCGTGCACTGCCGCTCGCCCAAAATCTGGGTCGGGCGGCAGTACCCGTTATACATCCCACCCAGGACTGCAGCAACGAACGGAACACCCATGGCAAAAATGACCCCCGACTCCCTACGCATTGGCATCGATATTGGCGGCACCGCCATCAAATACGGTGTGGTGGACACAGCCACCGGAACCCTCAGCAGGCCTATCGCCCAACAACGTACTCCCCAGCCCGCCAACCCTGCAGCCATTGCTGAAGCTGTGCGTGCGGTGGTCGCCGATGTTCAGTCCTGGGAAACCGCTCCATCGCAATTCGCTGCCGTCGGAGTCGCATTCCCTGCCATCATCCGCCAAGGAATAGCCTGTTCGGCCGCGAACATCAGCGACGAATGGATAGGCCAGAAAGTTGAGATTCTCCTTGAAGAAGCACTTCAACGACCGGTCCGTGTCATTAACGACGCTGATGCTGCAGGTCTGGCTGAAACGACGCGAGGAGCCGGAAAAGGGCACAAAGGTGTAGTTCTAATCCTCACTCTGGGCACAGGTATCGGTTCGGCCCTGATGATCGACGGGAAACTTGTGCCCAACCTTGAACTGGGCCACCTGGAAGTTGGCGGACTCAAGGCCGAAACCACCACTTCAGCCGTCGTTCGTGAAAATGAAGGACTGAGCTGGATTGAATACTCCTCGCGACTACAGCGGTATCTATCGCGTGTGGAATTTTTGTTCTCCCCCGACCTGATCATCATAGGCGGCGGAATCTCAGTCCGGTATGAAGAATTTCTGCCGCAGATACTGTTGGCCACACCTATCAGGCCAGCACAATTGCACAATTCTGCCGGCGTCATTGGTGCAGCCCAGATCGTTGGATGAAGTGGGCAATACCCAGAATCGATTCGCAGTGCCAGAGAAGAGTTCATGTGGTCCCAGCAAGGGAGGCTTTGACAGGACCACGCGCAGCAGTCGTCGTTTGCCTTAGGGGTGTGGTCCGTCGCGAAAAATCCCCCGGACTGTCGAAGCGCTGTTGCCGCAATGGAAGAGTTACAGCGCCAGGTAGCCCGCGAGAAGCGGACTGTGCGGATTGTCACTGCGGAGCACACACCTTCTGGCATGAGCTCCGCAGTCACTGCTGCAGTAGCGCCGGAAAATACACCCCCGAAAGTGCCGGAGCGTCGGTAAGAACACACCGGAAAGTGCAGGAGCGTCGGTGGGGGAGGAGTGCGTTAGGGGGCGGGTGCCTTTGTCAGGCCTCCCGAGAAAGTGAACAGGATCGCCGCTGCCACTTCCGCCACCGGTGTGTCCGGGGTGAACAGCAGCCATTCCAGCCCGCCCATGAGTGTGGCCCCGAAAATGCCTCCGGCCATCAACAACCGGCTGCTCTCGGACGTACCCAGCGGAACCAGCGGAAGCAAAGCCGTCCCGATCTCCGCCACGGCCTCGCGCCGCAGGGCCGACATGGTGTTTTGCCACGCCCTGTCGGTGCGGAAAATCTCCGCCGCCATCATCTTGGCCAGCGCACGGTTATCCGCAATCAGCGTCAGCATGTCCGTAACCATGGCCTCGATCGCAGCAAACCCGGCCGCCGACTCCCGCGCCGCACGCAGAGTCTCCGACAACGACCCCACCCCCGTGGTCAGCAGTTCCTCAAACAGCTTGTCCTTGGAGGCAAAGTTGTAATACACGCTGCCCTTGGCCACACGCGCCCGCTCCGCCACCTCATCCATGGTGGTCCCGGAAATCCCGTGCGTGGCACCAAGCTCCAGCGCGGCGGCCAAGATGGCCTGTTTGGTGGCGGAGATGCGGGGCACGGGATTTCCTTTGCTCGGACGGGGCTGGACTGGGCGGGGCGGTGCTGGATGGTTCAGAACGGACGACGGCGGCCAGCCGGGCTTGCGCTGTTGGCTACATCTCCAGTTCTGGGTGCAGGCGCTTGATGGAGAACACGCGCTGGCGTCCGGCACTGAAGGCGCTGATGGCAACCGAACCAATGGCCACGAGGGCCAGGAAAGCCACCGACACCCACAACCGGGAGTCTATTCCACCAGTCATCAACTCCCTAAGCCCGCTCACTACATAGCTGGCTGGCATGAACGGGTGCAGCGCTTGGAAGAAGCCGGGAGTGGTTTCCACCGGGTACGTTCCGCCGGAGGAACTGAGCATCAGCATCAACAGCACCAGGCTGGCCACGCGTCCTGCTGCGGTGCCGAAGACAATGATGAACATCTGCTGTAGCGCCAGGAACGTCACGGTGGTCAGGTAGATGAACGCAGCCATGGCCACCGGGTAGGCGGGATTCATGTCCAGCCCCCACAACAGCACGGCCACCATGATGACCACCTGTCCCAGCCCTATGGCGAGAGCCGGCAGCAGGCCGGTCAGCACACTGCGCAGGCCGTTGGCACCGGCAGCCAGCGCGCGGACGGGAAGCGCACGCAGCAGCAGCCAGGAGATCAAGGCGCCCACGAACGTGGCCAGCGCAATGAAGAACGGGGCAAATCCCTCGCCAAAGCTGCCGGACTCATTGGCCCACTGCTGGTTGAGCGCAACAGGGTTCGCCAGTACCTGCGACTTCTGCCCCAGCAGGTCAGAAGAATCGTTCGGGACGGCCTGGCCGCCGTCGTGCAGTTTGGTGGTGAGTTCATGGCTGCCGACGGAAAGCTTATCCGCCCCGTCGGCGAGCGCGGCACCTCCGTTGAGCAAGGTGCCTGTGCCGTTTGCCAGATCGGAGGTGCCGCCGCTGAGCGTGCCGGCCCCGGCTGCGAGCGCCGCGGCGCCGTCCTTGGCTGTGGCCGCGCCGGAGGACAGTGCGCTGGCACCGCCGGAGACCTTCTGCGCACCGGCAGCCAGGTCCGCAGAACCAGTCGCAGCGCCCTGGGCGCCCTGGGCGAGTGCGGCTGCGCCGGAATTCAGCGTCTGGGCACCCTTGGCCAGCTGGTCCGCGCCGGTTGCGGCAGCGCTGATGCCTGTTGAGAGTGTGGAGACGCCGGTGGAAACTTCCCCGGCTCCGGTGGCAAGCTGTGCAGCGCCAGCGGCCAGGGGAGCGGTGCCGTCGTTGGACAGCGAGTTGGCGCCCGCCGCCAGCTGCCCGGCGCCTGTGGCCAACGGCTGAACGCCCTCGGCTTGCAACTTCTTCAGGCTGTCCACCAGTGCGCTGGCAGGGGTGTTGGCCGGCAGGTTTTCGGCGGTGGAAATGAGGGTGGCCAGCTCGGAGGAGGCCTGGGCGGCCCCTGCCGAGAGGGTGTCCGCACTGCCGGCGAGCGTTGCGGCCGAGCCGGAGAGCTTCGCTGCGTTTGCAGACAAGGTGCCTGCACCGGTGGACACCGAGGCTGCACCCGTTTCGAGCTTCTGCGCGCTAGGCACGGCGTTGCCCAGCGATGTGGCCAGGCCGGTAGCTCCCGTGGACAGCGTGTTGCTGCCTTCGGCAAGCGAGCTGGCGCCCGTGTTTAGATCCCCCAGGCCCGTGGCCAGTGACTGGGCACCCGTGGACAGTGATGAAGCGCCCGTGTTCAAGGTAACTGCGCCTCCGGCCAGGGAAGTGATGCCCGTTGACAGCGACGTTGCCCCGTTGGAGAGCTGGAGCGCTCCGTCCTTGAGCGTGAGCGAGCCCGCGGCCAGGTCCTTCATGCCCACCACCAGCTTGCCGGCACCGTCCTTGGCCGTGTCGATGCCGGAGGTGACCTTCGCGGAACCGTCCGCCGCGGCGCGCAGGCCGTCACCGGCGTCGTGCAATCCAACGAGCAGGGCTGAGGAAGTTTGCTCGCCCAGTTGCTCGGATACGGCGTCGCGGACCTGTCCCATGGCCTGCTTGCCCAGGACGCTGGAGAGAAAGTTGTTGGAGTCGTTGAATTCGACGTCGAGCTGAGTTTGCGCGGGGGAGTCCGTGCCGACCGAGACGGCGTTCTTGGAGAAGTCCGCTGGAATGGTGAGGGCGAAGTAGTACTTGCCGTCGGCGACCCCGGATGCGGCGTCCGCAGCGTCGGTCTGCTCCCATTTCAGGTCCATGCCGTCCAGCAGCTTCGTGCTCAGGTCCTGCCCGGCGTGAACTGCCTCACCGTTGTTGGTGGCGCCGGCGTCCTCATTGACGAGGGCCACGGGCAGGGAGTCCATGTGCTTGTCCGGGGCCTGGAACGCCCACAGGTACAGGGCGCCGTAGATCAGCGGGATGAACAGCATGACGACCACGGCGATTTTGGGCAGTTTGCCGCGCTTGAACCGGCTCAGTTCCGTGCCGGGGGATAGAAAGGCAAACATTTAGACGCTCTCCTTGATGAGTTCGTGCAGGGGTGTGGTTTCGGTTTCCATTCCGGGCACGACGGCGGGACCCGGGGCAGCGCTGTCGGCCGCGGTGCCGCTGTCGTCGGCAATGTTTGCAGTGGGGGTGTCTGCGCTGATGTCGATGATGTGGGGGGTCATATCCAGGTCTTCCCACAGGGCGGCGTCCAGCGAGGATGCGGAGACAACTACATCCGTGTGCTTGGCGGCCACGGCTGCCAGCCGGTGCCACACGATGGCGCGGGAGTCGCTGTTGCGAATCTGCTCAATGTCATCGACGAACAAGACCTTGGGGCGCCCCATCAGGGCCAGGGCGATGCGCAGCAGGAACTTCTCCGTTTCGTCGAGGTCCCAGATGAGTGTGCCGGCAGCCGGGATGGGCTGCTCGCCAAAGACGGGCGCGCAGATGTTCGCAACGGCGTCGTCGTCGAGCTTGCGCACAACGGACCACCAGGGCGAGAGCCACGCAAGGCGCTCGCGGAGGGTGGCGCCCACGGTGACGGATTCTTCCAGGCTGTCGATGCCGGAGAATCCTGCCACGGCGCTGAGCGTTTGGACGGCGCGGAGCTGGCGGGGGAGCCCAAGTCCTGCCACGAGCAGCGTGCCGTCGTCGTGCTTCATGCGGCCGGCCAGGGTGAGCAGCAGCGAGGTGCGCCCGCTTCCGGCATCGCCGCGGAGGACGGAGAGTCCGCCGTCGAGGTTGAAGGTGAGTGGGCCGTAAACGGGGCCACGCCCTGCTGACAGCGCAAGGTTGTTGGCGTGAATCTGCACAGTGGTTCCTTTGGTGGATGATCCGGCGCGGAGTTGCTCCTGTGCGGATCTTTTGGATCGGTGGTCCGGCCGCCGTGTGCTGCGGGGGGACTGTCATTTGTCTATCTTTATACCGACTAGTCAGTATAGCAAATTCACGAGTGTGATCCCGGCTGCGCACGGTGCCAACGTGCACCCTCCCCGGGCTTCCGGTGATTGCGCACAAACTGCCCTAGAGTGAGTTTTGTCACAACCTATCCCCAGCAGCGTGAAAAGAAGTTCCGCAGTGCCGCTCTTTGAAGGCATCGCCGCCACCACCGTCCACACCGACCGGCTGGCCGCCAACGTGCTGGCTCGTTCCGGGCAGCGGACGGATAGGCCGGCCATCGTGTTTGTTCACGGAAACGTGTCCTCGTCCCTGTTCTGGCAGCCCATCCTGCTGGCCCTGCCCGAGGACGTGACCGCCTACGCCGTGGACCTGCGCGGCTTCGGCGGCAGTGAAACGGCCCCCGTCGATGCCACCCGGGGTGTTCGGGACTTCAGCGACGACGTCCACTCCGTGGTGCAGGCGCTGGGGCTCGGAGCCGTACACCTCGTGGGCTGGAGCATGGGAGGCGGGGCCAATCCGGGTTTCGTGACCGCGCTCACAGAGGGCGACATCAGCCGGGGCAACACCCTCGGTCCTTGGGCCGTCTACAAGGGAACCTACGTTTCCACCGGCTTCACTTCCGAGCACGAGGACACATGGGTTGAATCGATGCTGACCACCGCGACAGGTGAGGACAACTACCCGGGCAATTCCATGCCGTAGGAAAGTTGGCCGGGATTCGCCGCCGGAACGCGCGGGGTGTTGAACACCATGGCACCGGGCCACTTTGACGTCTCCGGCATTGCCGAGCTCCCCGCCAAGCCGCCCATCCTGTGGGTGCGCGGTGACGCCGATGCCATCGTCTCCGACGCCTCCGCCTTCGACCTGAACTTCCTGGGCCAGGCGGGCGTCATCCCCGGCTGGCCGGGCGAGGACGCGGCACCGGCGCAGCAGATGGTGGCCCAAACCCGCGCCGTGTTGGAGCGCTACGCGGCCAACGGTGGCAGCTACGCCGAAGAGGTGTTTGCCGGTGCCGGTCACGCCCCGGCCCTGGAACAGCCAGAGCGGTTCGTGGATCT
Source organism: Arthrobacter sp. E3 (assembly GCF_017353415.1). Lineage (GTDB taxonomy): Bacteria > Actinomycetota > Actinomycetes > Actinomycetales > Micrococcaceae > Specibacter. The sequence continues at coordinate 1,494 of NZ_JAFMPX010000051.1, read as the reverse complement.
TCTGCTCCAGCACGTCCGCGGCGCCGCTTGACCCGAGCGTCCGCTGCAGTACGACTTGAGTAGCCGCGGCGCCGGGGCCCACCAGCGAAGGTGCGGCCCCGGCGTCGTGCTTTCGAGAAGGGGTGACTAGGAGGGGCAGCGCTTAATTTGGTCAGGTTTGAGAGAATTGTCCAGTGACTGTTATAGATATCCCCTCCAGCGACACCAAAATCGACCTGCCGCCCTTGAGGCTGGGCAACATCACGGTGGACACCCCCGTGGTGCTGGCCCCCATGGCCGGAATCACGAACACGGCCTTCCGCAGGCTGTGCCGCGAGCACGGTGGCGGCGTTTTCGTCTCCGAAATGGTCACCTCGCGCGCCCTCGTGGAGCGCACGCCGGAATCGATGCGGCTGATCAGCCACGACGAAGACGAGAAGATCCGCTCGGTGCAGCTCTACGGCGTGGACCCTGAAACCGTGGGCAAGGCCGTGCGGATGCTCGTCGAGGAAGACCATGCCGACCACATCGACCTGAACTTCGGCTGCCCCGTGGCGAAAGTGACCCGGCGCGGCGGCGGTGCTGCGCTTCCGTGGAAGATCGACCTGTTCACGGCCATCGTGCAAACGGCTGTGCGGGAGGCGGCCAAGGGCTGCCTGCCGCTGACCATCAAGATGCGCAAGGGCATTGACGACGACCACTTGACCTACCTTGAGGCAGGCAGGATTGCGCGGGATTCCGGCGTCGCCGCCGTCGCGTTGCACGGCCGCACAGCCAGCCAGTTCTACTCCGGCAAGGCCGACTGGGACGCCATTGCACGCTTGCGCGAAGCCCTCCCCGACATTCCCGTGCTCGGCAATGGCGACATCTGGAGCGCCGAGGACGCCATCGCCATGGTGCGCCAGACCGGCGTCGACGGCGTGGTGGTGGGACGCGGCTGCCAGGGCCGCCCCTGGCTCTTCGGTGACCTCATGGCCGCCTTCGAAGGCAGCGACACCCGCCACAAGCCCGGCTTGGCCGAGGTTGCCGCCGCCGTTTACCGCCACGCCGAGCTGCTAGTTGACACGTTCGACGACGAAAACAAGGCCCTGCGCGACATCCGCAAGCACATGGCCTGGTACTTCAAGGGCTATGTGGTGGGCGGTGATCTGCGCGCCCAACTCGCCGCCGTACCCACCCTCGAGGTGCTGCGCGGCCTGCTGGACCAGCTCGACATGGACTCCCCATATCCCGGAGTTGACGCCGAAGGCCCCCGCGGGCGTGCAGGCACACCCAAACGGACCGCACTTCCAGCCGGCTGGCTGGATGAGCGCACCATCAGCGGCTCACAAAAGGTGGAAATTGCTGGCGCCGAACTGGATGTCTCCGGCGGGTAGCCTAGCGGCAATCCCTCTACGTCAGGCTGGTTGTGAGTCATTCGTGTCTTTTGATTAAAGGAGCCAGCCATGTCATCAATTACGAAGGGTTATACAAGGGATGAGATTCGTGGGTTGGTCCATGAATATTATTTGCAGC
>NZ_JAFMPX010000050.1 GCF_017353415.1 Arthrobacter sp. E3 | reverse complement strand
AGAACCGTGGTGTCCCTGCTAAGAGGCAGGGACACCACGGTTCTTTGATGTTGCGTTTGCTCCCTTAGTGGGCTTGCTTGCGGCGGCGGCTGAAGGCTGCCACGCCACCGGCCAGAACCAGCAGCCCGCCAGAAATGATCAGCAGCGAAACTGAACCTGCACCCGTGTTCGCCAAGTCGCCTCCGGTGCTGGCGTTGGCGGATGGAGCGCCTGAGGCGGCCGGCGGGGTACCGGCATCGTCCTTGGCAGCATCCGTGTCCGTTGCTTCACCTATCGAGGTTGCGGTCGCCGTCGTGCTCGGTGCCGTACTCGCTGACGGTGCCGCACTCGCTGACGGTGTCGCGGTGGCCGTCGCAGTCGCTGTGGGCGTCGGCGTTGCCGCTGCCTTCACCGTGAGCGTCGCGGCTTCGGTGGTGGCGGAACCCAGAGCGTTCGTGAAAATGGCCCGAACCTGCCAGCCATCCAAGTCCAGGGAGACCTGTGAGAGGTTCAGGGTATTGTCCTGTGCCTCGAGAAGTGCTTTCTGCACGGCGGGGATTTCCTTCCAGGCAGCCCCGTCGGATGAGGCCTGCCATTGCACGCTTGCTGCCGGGTTGGCAGTGGCAGCAGCGGTGAATGCAACGTCCACCCCTTCAACAACTCCTACGTTGGTGGGCTGATCGGTAATGGCGGGGGCGCCCAGGGCTGCGGCGACAGTCAACGTGGCCGACTCGGACACGATTTGGCCAGTCGGTCCGTTGATGAACGCCCGGTATTGTGTGCCGTTCATTTCAGCCGTCACAGCGGGCACGGTCAGTGCCGTGCCTTCGGCGGCTGCAATATCGGTCCACTCGCCGCTAACATTGGCCTGCCACAGCACTGAGGTGCGGGGGGCACCAACGAAGCTGCTGAAGAAGTACGCGTCGTTGCCCTCGGTGACGGTGGCATCCTCCGGGTTCAACGAGGCGGCGGGAGCCTGGGTTGCGGCAGTCATGGTGATGTCGTCACAGAAGCCGGCTCCGGTCCCGCCCGGCTTGTAGCAGTACACCGTCACTGCCTTTGTGTTGCCCGAGTTGAAGGCAATGGTGGTGTGCGTCATCTCCGCAGCCGTCACAGACTGAGACTTTTCGAACTGTCCCGGAATTGCCGGATTCGGATTGCCGGTGAAGTTCTTCAGGCCCAGGCGCACAGCCGTTCCGTCGGCTGAGGAGATCCAACCGCTGAACAGGTAATCGGTGTTGGGCTGCAGAACCACCGGGAACTGCTCGGTGGATCCACTTCCAGTGATCTTCACCGCAAAGGAACCCGAGACGGCCTTGCCCGCATCACGGGAGGTGTTCCAAGCAGTCCACGGAGTGTTGTTCAGTGCGTCGAAGGAACCGTCCACGATCCTGTCGTCGATCTCAACCATACTCACAGCAGAGCAACCACCAGCACCTTCACAAGCAATGGAGACTGTGCTGGCGTCCATGGCGGTGGAGAAGACCACTTCACCGTTGACACCCGCCGGGGTCTTGAAGCCCTTGGGATTCGTCACGGAGAGCTTGGCCCCCGCAGCGACGGTTCCGGCGACTTTGTAGGTGGTGTTGGTGCGCACCGGCACCTCGGCCAGTGAACTGCCGGCAGTGATCGTTTCGCCGTCAACGTTGCAGTTACTGTCATCGACTGCGCTGAACTGGTAGGCGCCAATATCCGGGGCGCAGCTGGAGGGCACAGGGTTTCCGAAGAAGTCCATGGTGCCCACGGGGGCAATGGGCAGCCCCTTGGCTGCGATGCGGGGGTCGGAAATCTTCATTCGGTCCAGCCCCTGACCGGCCGCAAGTGCCAGCTTATCGGCAATGGTCACGGCAGCCGCATCGGCGGGCCATGCACCACCGGGGCCGGAGAAGACGTTGTTGCGCCAGGGAATGTTTACCGAGGCGGGGTGGTTTGTGGACTGGTCCACAACGGAGGCCGAGGCGACGATTAAGTTGTTGGCCATCAGCATGGCGGTTCCGGATCCGGTGGTTTGGTTCAGCAGGTGGCCTGCGTCCTTCGGCAAAATGATCGTGTTGTTGTAGTACTCGGCTTCAGCGGCGCCGGCCACAAAGTTGACACGGCCCTTGTCGTTCTCTGAAACGTTGTAACGGAACGTGGCCTGGCTGGCGAGCCCTCCACAACCACAAAAGAGCATCATGCCGCCCTCGTTGTCGTGGCTGTAGTTGTACTGGAACAGGGTGTCATTGGTTCCGTAGTCGACGTCGAAGGCGTTGCCGTCGTTGTTGCCGGGGAGCCGTTTCGTGTCGAACACTTCGTTGTACTGGAATGTAGTCCCATCAGCATTCCAAGCCCACACGCCTGCGTTGGAGCCGTTCGGCATGTTCGCCGTGTCGGAGACGGTGTTGTATTCCACCAATGCGTTCTTGTTCATCTGCACAACAATGCCGTCGCCGCCGACATTCTTCACGGTGTTCCCGCGAATAACCAGCCCGGTGGAGGGAGTCCAGGGCAGATTTACCCGGTCCTCGCCGCCGCAGCCATTCCAGCCGACCTCTGCACGGCACTTCCAGCGTGTCGACATGTTGATGCCGCTGCGGTTGACATTTTCAACGATGTTGTTGGCGATGACCACGTCGTTGAACCAGGTCGGAACGCGCTCGGCATTGTTGTCCGATGCATAGACCTCAAACTGGATTCCGCCTGAGCCCTTGAGGTCCTTCGTGCCCTCTCCGTAGACGTCGTGGATATTCAGATTTTCAATCCGATAGTGGTTGGCCTGGCCAATGTCCTGGACCTTGACCACCAGCCCGCGGCGCTCGTTCTTGTAGTGCTTGCTGGGATCAACATCGATATTGGTGATTTCAAGGTTTCGGATTTCCCAGTACTGCTGGTTGGAAAGCTGCACCGTTGCGTCGACTCCAGCACCGTTGATCAGCGGCTTCGCTTCTCCTGGCCCGAAGGCATCAATGACAATGGGTGCCTGGGCATCGCCCGAGCCCAGTGGCCGCAGGGTGCCCTCACAGGTACTGCCGCGCTTGAGCAGGAGCCGGTCACCTGCGGCAAAGGTGGTTTCATTCACCGTAGTCAGCGAGTTCCAGGGACTGTCCATGGATCCGTTACCGCTACTCGCAGCGTCACAGTCAAGAAAATACAGGTTTCCCACGGCGGATACGGCCGCGGCGGCGTTCAGTGCCGCAACAGCTCCGACGCCGCTGACGCCGGCCGGATCCGTGGGGTTGGTCTGAGCAGCCACCGGGCCGGCAGCGACCAGCCCACCAGCCAGCAGCGCGGCGCTGAGCATCGTCAGCAATGCAGGTCTCTTCATCAATGTTCCTTATCGAGTTGGACTCTCGCACGCGGCGACACCCTAGAGGCTGTGAACGTGCACACAATCGTGTGAACGGTATCACAAACACTGCCAACTCACAGGGTTTGTTACAGATAACAGTTGTGCGTGGAATACCTGTCGCCGCGATGCCCGTCTCAGCTGAAATGAGGCACCACTCCACCGCCGTGCAACGGAGAATGTCCAAGCCGTGGCGGATCAGGCCGAGTCGCGCCACACAATGCTGGTGGGAACAATTTCATGGGAGTGGCGTAGGTCCTCGCCGTTGAGCTGGCGCAACACCATGGAGGCCATGCGCGCCCCCATTTCCTCTACCGGTTGCTGCACGGTGGACAAGCCGGGAAACGAGCGCTTGGCCCAGAGGCTGTCATCGAAGCCAACCACGCCGACGTCGTCCGGTATGGACTTCCCAGCCTCCCGCAGGGCATCCATGGCACCGATGGCAAGGGCATCGCACGCGGCAAAGACGCCGTCAATGGAAGGATCCCGACACAGCAGTTCCTGCATGGCTGCAAACCCTGACTCATGGCCCCAGTCGGGGGTGGGGAGCACAAGGTCCGCATCAAAGCCCGCACCCAAGGCAGCGGTAAACCCAACAAGCCGCTCCTGGGCTGCGCGCATGGCCTCGGGGCCCTCGATCATCGCAATGCGCTTCCGCCCGGTGCCCAGCAGCCGCGCGGAAATATTCCTGGCCGCCGCCGCATTGTCCACATCCACCCAGGGAACGCTGCTCTGCCCTGCCGGACGGCCGGCCATTGCCGCCGGGATGCCCAGCTCCTGCACAATGTCCAACAGCGGGTCCTCGGCCCGCACCGACACCAAAATCGCCCCGTCGACGTAACCGCCTCGCAGGTGGGTGGCTATGCGGCCCAGGGTTTGCTCTGAGTCAAGAATCAAAATGACTAGCTGGAAGTCCGCATCCGAAAGGACCCTGTTGGCCGCCGTCAGCATGCCCCCAAGATTGGGGTCGTTGTAGAACATGTTGTGTGATTCGTGGACCACAAATGCAATGTTCTTCGTTTGCCGCGTGGCCAGCGACCGCGCCGCCATGTTGGGCACGTAGCCGACTTCTTCCACGGCGTCCTTGATGGCCTGCCGGGCGGTCTCGGAAACGTAGCCGTTGCCGTTGAGGTACCGGGAAATGGTTCCGCGGGAGACCCCCGAGGCGGCGGCGACGTCGAAAATGGTGACCCGCCGGGCACGTCCGGAGCCTTGCTGCTCGTTGCTCATAGGCGAAAGGGTTCCTTTGACTGGGGGTGCTCCCCATATTAGGTCAGGGGCCCTGCCCGCGGTGGGCGGCGCGGCTGCGCTGGAACCCCAAGGTGGACGGCGTCGAACATTGAGCCCGCCTTTTACACGTCCTGCCAACTCTCCTATAGTGGATTCAAACTATGTGAGCGTTCACACAAACGTGTGCGCCCAGATCCGAGCAACGAGGTGCCAACGCATGATCCCCGCAATCGCCTATGGGGGCGACTACAACCCTGAGCAATGGCCCAGCGCGAAAGTTGATGAGGACATTGCCCTCATGCGCGAGGCCGGCGTCAATCTGGTCACCGTTGGCGTGTTCTCGTGGGCCGTACTGCAGCCAAAACCGGGCGTGTTTGACTTCAACTGGCTGGACACCGTCATGGACAAGCTGCACGCTGCCGGCATCACCGTGGATCTGGCCACCGCCACCGCTTCCCCTCCCCCGTGGCTGGGACACCTCCACCCCGACACGCTTCCGGTAACCCGCGACGGCGTCCGGCTCGGCTATGGTTCCCGGCAGCAGTTCAACCCCTCCAGTACAACCTACCTGCGCGAGGCGCTGAAAATGGTCCGCGCCCTGGCCGAACGCTATGCACAGCACCCGGCCCTGAAGATGTGGCACATCAACAATGAATACGGCTGCCACGTCCACGAGAGCTTCGACCCGGAGTCGGCTGCAGCCTTCCGCCAATGGCTCAAGGACCGCTACACCACGGTGGAAGAGGTCAACCGTGTGTGGGGCACGCGGTTCTGGTCCCAGCAGTACTCCGAGTGGGCCGAATTTGTTCCGCCGGCCGCCATGCCCACCTTGGCCAACCCCAACATGATGACGGACTGGAACCGGTTCTGCTCCGATGCACTCTTGGCTTGCTACAAGGCCGAGAAGGCAGTGCTGGAGGAACTTACTCCCGGCATTCCCGCCACCACGAACTTCATGGGTGCTTTTGCCTGGGTGGATGGTTGGAAGTGGGCCGCTGACATCGACATCATCACCAACGACTCGTACCCGGATCCTTCAGATCCCCGGGCCGCCCGCGAATTCGCCTTTGAGTCGGACTTGATGCGGTCACTCGGTGGAGGCAAGCCGTTCATTCAGCTGGAACAAACCACCTCTGCCGTTCAGTGGCGTGCCCGCAACGCCGTCAAACGGCCGGGGCAGTACAAGTTGTGGTCGCTGCAGGCCGTGGCCCGCGGCGCCGACGGCATTTGCCAGTTCCAGTGGCGCCAGTCAGCCTCCGGTGCGGAGACGTTCCACTCCGGCATGTTCCCGCATTCAGGAACCGCAAGCCGCACCTGGACCGAGGTGGTTGAACTCGGTGCGGCATTGAATGACATCAGCGCTGTTGCCGGTTCCCGGGTGGAGGCGCAGGTGGCTATTGTCTGGGACTGGGAAAGTGCCTGGGCCCAGCGCAACGCCATTGGCCCGGTTGAAATCGAGCCTTTGACCATTGCCAAGAGCTGGCACGCAACATTCTTCGAATCGGGCGTTGCCACCGACTTTGTGCACCCGGATCATGACTTGGGCAAGTACAAGCTCATTGTTGTCCCGTCACTGTTCCAGCTCAGTGAGAAATTCGCTGCAGCCCTGACGCAGGCCGTGGAGCAGGGCGCCCATGTGGTGGTTGGGGCCCTGACCGGCGCCCTGAACGCCGACGGCCACGCCCAGTTGGGCGGCTATCTAGGCCCGCTGGCACCGCTGTTGGGCGTCCGCGTGCTGGATTATGCGCCGATCGGGGTCTCCCCGCAGCCCACCGAGATTGAGGCGGCCGGCGCGTTGGACGGACCTAACTTGGATCCCGTCTACGAGCCGATCAGTTCTCTGATCCAGACACCTGCCACCCGCCCGAGCGTGCCCTTGGTCGCCGTCAACGGTTCGGGGATGGGCGGCAACGCAGTGGGCTGGGTTGAGGACGTGGAGCTTCTCGATGGCGGCGGGGCCGTTGTCCAAGCCACTTTCGACAGCCTGGATTTACCCGGTGCACCCGCCGTCACCCGGCGGGACCATGTGCGCGGTGCGGCCTGGTACGTGGGCACGAACCCGGATGCCAGGGGGCGCCGGGATATTATTTCCACTGTGCTGGCCGAAGCGGGAATCACGTCCGTGCTGCCTGTGCAGGTGCCCGGTGTTGAGGCGGTTCAGCGCGGCAGCGTGTTGTTCCTACTCAACCATGCCGATACTCCGGCGACGGTCAACGGGCTTTCGGGCACAGTGCTTTACGACGGCGGCCAGGCCGCCACTGATGCCCATCAGCAGGTAACCTCGCTCAACAATGGGTCCGTGGCCGTTGCGGCACGCAACGCCGTGGTGCTGCAGCTCTAGCGCACAAATTCGCAGGGTGGCTGTCGTTTAGCTCTCTGGCATCATGTGAGGCAGGCCACCCGATGCTGCACGCTTCCCGGGCTAGACTGGCCTCATGAATGCACACCCTCCCGCCCCTGTCACCGTCACCGTCACCGGAGCCGCAGGCCAGATTGGCTATGCCCTTCTTTTCCGCATTGCCTCCGGCGCCATGCTGGGCCTAGACGTGCCCATCAAGTTGAACCTGCTGGAAATTCCGCAGGCCGTACAGGCTGCCGAAGGCACGGTGCTTGAACTGATGGATTGCGCGTTCCCGCTGGTGGCCGGCATGGAAGTCTTTGACGATCCGATCAAGGCGTTCGACGGCGCCAACGTCGCCATGCTGGTGGGCTCGCGCCCGCGCGGGCCAGGCATGGAGCGTGCTGATCTGCTCGCCGCCAACGGCGGCATCTTCTCCGTGCAGGGGAAGGCGCTCAACGCCGGGGCTGCCGATGACATCAAGGTGGTTGTGGTGGGCAACCCCGCCAATACGAATGCCCTGATTGCAGCCTCACACGCGAAGGACATTCCGGCGTCGCGCTTTACCGCCATGACCCGCCTTGACCACGACCGTGCAGTGGCCCAGTTGGCAGCCAAGACCGGAACCGGCGTGGCAGACATCAGGAAGGTGGCCATCTGGGGCAACCATTCGGCCAGCCAGTACCCGGACATCAGCCACGCGACCGTCGCCGGCGCCGCTGCCACGTCCCTGGTGGAGCAGGCTTGGATTGCCGATGAGTACATCCCCCGCGTGGCCAAGCGCGGGGCAGAAGTCATTGCAGTACGCGGAGGCTCTTCTGCCGCCTCGGCCGCCAATGCCGCACTGGAGCACATGCGGTTGTGGGTCCATGGAACCCCGGCAGGTGACTGGACCAGCATGGCCGTCCCCTCCGATGGATCCTATGGTGTCCCGGCCGGGCTTGTCAGCTCCTTCCCTGTCACCACGTCGGGCGGGGAATACAGCATTGTGCAGGATCTGCCGATCAGCGATTTCTCCCGCACCCGCATTGACGCCTCGGTGGCCGAGCTCCAGTCGGAGCGCGACGCCGTTGCAGAACTGGGCCTGCTCTAACTTGCAGCACAGGGCAGCCATGACCGAAGAATCCGCAGCGCTAGCCAGCAACCTGGACCTCAACGCCGACGTGGGTGAGTTGTTGGGGCAGTCTCCTCTGGAGGGCGACGCCGCCATCATGGCCCAGGTCTCCAGCGTCAACATCGCTTGCGGTTTTCACGCGGGCGGACCGTCCACCATGCGCCGCAGCTGCGCAACTGCCGCAGCGGCTGGCGTCGTGATTGGCGCGCACCCCAGTTATCGCGACTTGGCCGGTTTTGGCCGCCGCTTCATCGATGTGGACCCTGATGAACTGACGCAGGAACTGATTTATCAGATCGGTGCGTTGCAGGCCATTGCCCGGGCCGAAGGTGCCACCGTGCGCTACGTCAAGCCCCACGGTGCCCTGTACAACGCCATCGTCCAGCACAGCGCCCAGGCACAGGCTGTGGTTTCAGCCGTGCTTGCCGTTGATCCGGGCTTGGCCGTGCTCGTGGCGCCACACTCGCAGGTACAGCTGCTGGGGCAGGCCGCCGGATTGACGATCGTGACGGAGGCCTTTGCCGACCGCGCCTACAACCCCGACGGCACGCTGGTCTCCCGCAGCGAACCCGGGGCCGTGCTGCACAGCGTTGAGGCCGTGGTGGCACAAAGCCTTGACATCGCCTTGCGCCAGGAGGTGACGGCACGCGACGGCAGCCGGGTCAAGCTCAGCACCCAAAGTCTGTGCCTGCATGGGGATACCCCGGGAGCAGTTCAGCTGGCACGTGCCGTTCGGGCGGCTCTGGCTAGTGCCGGGGTTCAGATTGGCAGCTTCGCTTAAATGATGCCGGTCCGCATGCTCCCCATGGGGCAGGGGGCTGTGCTTCTGCAGTGCAGCTCGCTGGCACAAGTCATGGCCCTGCGAGCCATGCTCCGGGCGGACGCTGCGGGCAACCCCACCTTGTCAGGGATCCGCGACGTCGTCGCTGCCGCCCGAACCGTGCTGGTGCGCTGCGACTCCCCCGCCACACTGGAGCGGCTGAAGCGCCTGCTTGCGGCGGCCACACTGCCGGAACAGGCCGCTGCCACAGGAAGACTACACACACTGGCGACCGTGTACGATGGCGACGACCTCCAGGAAGCAGCCCGGCTCGCAGGCTTGGGACCCGAGGCTCTGCGCACCTGGCATTCAGGGCAGGACTGGGTGGCGGCCTTTGGCGGATTCGCCCCCGGTTTCATGTACCTCACTCCCACGGACCGTGCACTGGCCTTGCCCCGCCGCGATACCCCGCGCACCCAGGTTCCGGCAGGATCGGTGGCCGTCGCCGGGGAGTTTTCTGCCGTCTATCCAGGCCCGACGCCGGGTGGTTGGCAATTGCTGGGCCACAGCACCGCCGTCCTGTGGGATGCAGCAAGAGCCAATCCTGCGCTCATCCAACCCGGCGACATTGTCCGGTTTTCGCCCGTGCGCGAAATCATCGCCCTGTCTTCCGGCACTGACCCTGCACAAGCAGACCCAGTACAAGCTGAGCCAGCACCGGCCCCACCCTCTCAAACCGAGCCACTACAAACCGCTGGTTCCACCCACCTGTCCGGGCAGTTCCACGGTTTGCACGTGGTGGCACCCGGAATGTTCACGATTGTGCAGGACCTGGGCAGGCCCGGGTTCGCACACCTTGGCGTGACGGGTTCCGGCGCGCTGGACAGAGCCGCACTGCGCCGGGCCAACAGAATGGTGGGCAACAGCACCGGCACAGCCGCCACCACCCACGCCACAGCTGGAGCCACCCACGCGGCCGGGGCGGCGGCACTGGAAACCGTCCTCGCCGGGCTCCAGCTGAAGGCTGCAGGCACCCACGTGCTGGCCGTCGCCGGAGGGCCCGTTGCCCTGCGCGTTGAAGATGAGGAAGGAGACCAGCGGCCTGTTCCCCTGGACACTCCCTTTGTGCTCCGCGACGGCGAAACCATCACGTTGCTCTCTGCCGCGGGCGACGGCGGCTTCCGCAGCTACGTTGCCGTGCGGGGCGGCTTCGACCTGCCGCAGGTGCTGGGCAGCCGCGCCACGGATGTCCTGTCCGGGCTTGGGCCGGCCCCGCTGCGCCCCGGCGCCTTCCTGCCCGTGGCTCCATCCCTACGCGGCAGCATCGTTGGTTTTCCTGAACCGGCTCCGCCACCTCCGGAGGATTGCACTGTGCTGCGCTACCTGCCCGGCCCGCGACAGGACTGGTTTACGTCGGAGTCCGTTGACAGTTTTGAGAACCAGGAATGGGGTGTGGACGGGCAGTCGAACAGGGTTGGATTGCGTCTGGCGGGCACCCCACTTGTGCGTGCTGGCTCAGCAGACGGGACGCAGTCAGCCAGCCAGACTGGAACAAGCGCCCGTGCGGAGCCGGCACCGCCTGCGGAACTGCCCAGCGAGGGGATGGTTGAGGGCGCGCTGCAAGTACCGCCGTCGGGCCTTCCGGTGCTTTTTTTGGCCGACCATCCCGTGACGGGCGGCTACCCCGTGCTTGGGGTGGTGCTCGCTGAGGACCTCGGCAAGGCGGCGCAGCTCGCCCCGGGAGCCAGGGTTCGCTTCATCAAGGTGCCGGTCAGCTCAGAGTTGGGCTGAAACGCAGCATCTTCCGGGCTACTCTTTTTTGCGTCCTCGCAGGAAGTAGGCGATCGGGCCGGCGAAGTTGATGAACGACGCCGCCAGCCACGTCGACTTGGACCCGTTGACTTGCGCCGGGGTTCTTTGCGAGAGGTCGCGCAGGGCCGCCACCTGCAGGCCAAGCTGCACGCAGCCGGCCAACACAATGGCATACTTGGCACCCTTACTCAGGTCCTTCCAACGCTTCTTCGGGCATTTTTTGCAGGCCATGGTTTCCTTCTTTCTCAGGCGACGATTTTCGTCTGCGGATTTAACTCAGTTGGTGGGTTTGGCTCAGTTGGTGTGTTCAAAAATCCAGGGCAGCTCGGTGGTGATCAGCCTGTGCCGGGCACCGGGCGCTGCATGTGAGCCCGGGTAGGATGCATCCCCGGCCCACATGACCCCGGCGGGGCGGGTGCCGCCGTCGGGCATGAACCAATGAGAGTTGTAGGTGGGAGGCGTGCCGACGCGAGCCTGCTCAAGTGCCTGCCGCACCGAGCCCGTGGTTTCCAGGTGGCGCAGCGTGACCCACGTGGGTGGAATGAGCGTCATGGTGCCGGCCGCATGCCGGGCCAAGACTTCCGCCGGAGTGAGCCACGCATATTTGTCATGTTCGTCTGGGTTCAGCACCACCTTTTCCGAGGCTGCCTCGGCCAGCATGAACCAGGTGCGGAAGCGGCGTGGGAGTTTCTGCATGGGCGTCCACTGGGCCAGCCACACCAGATCGTCGGGGGAAAGCCGCTGCCCCGTTTCCTCGGCAAGTTCACGCAGGCCTGCGGCGCGCGCGGAAGCGAGCTCATCAAGGATGGCTCCATTTTTGCCGGCCCGGTCTTCCAGGTCCACCTTGCCTCCGGGGAAGACCCAGGCACCGCCAAAGGAGCTGCTTGAGCTGGGCCGTTCAAGCATCAACGTTTCAAGGCCTCCGGCACCGTCCCGCAGCAAAACAACCGTGCAGGCATCTTCCAGCGGCGCAAGCCCCGAGCGATTTTCCATAGTGCCAGTATGGCCCATCAGCAACCCATTGCCAGTGACTATACATGCGAGTAGTCTGCTATTCATGAGGGCAGTCCAGACGGATTTGACGGGCAGGGCAAGGCTGCGGGACGCGGCCATTGAAGGCTTCGCCGCGCAGGGTTTTGACGAGTCGCTGCGCACCATTGCCGCCCGAGCAGGTGTCAGCGCCGGGCTTGTACGCCACCACTTTGGTTCCAAAGAGGCGCTTCGCGCGGAGTGCGACGCAACGGTTCTCGATCGCTACCGAACCCTCAAGGCGGAGAGCATCCAGAGAAGCCCGGCTCAGCTGTTTGCCGCGTTCCCCTCAGCCAAGGGCAGCGGGATCCTGCTTGTGTACATCCTGCGCAGTGTGCGCGAAGGAGGCTCGGCCGGGCGCGAATTCATCGAGGCGCTGGTGGCGGAAGCACTCATGCTCACCCGTGAGGCAGTTGACCGAGGGCTGGTGGTCCCAAGCCGCGACGAGGAAGCCCGCGTCCGGCTCCTCGTCTACCAGGCTGTCGGCGCACTGGTGGTCCGCATGACCATGAATCCCACCACCGCCCTGGACGACTTCCAGGCCGTCACGGAACAGTTTTACACGGACACCATGCTCCCCACGCTGGAACTATTCACCGAGGGGCTACTCACCGACCGGAGCTATCTGGAGCAGTACCTTCAACAAGGTGGCAGCCTTCATCACCCAACCGCGGGCCCCGCAGGGCAATCGCCACCACGATAAGGAAATGTCATGTCCGCAAACGATTTGGCTATCGAGGCCACGGGCCTGCACAAGCGTTTTGGCAGGACTATTGCACTAGCCGGCCTCGACCTGCGGGTGGAGGCCGGCACGGTGGCCGGTTTCCTGGGCCCCAACGGCTCAGGCAAGTCGACCACCATCCGGATCCTGCTCGGTCTTTTGAAGTCCGACGGCGGGACCGCCCGGCTGCTGGGCGGGGATCCCTGGCGTGACGCCGTCGAGCTTCACCGCCGCATTGCCTATGTTCCCGGGGAGGTGAGCTTGTGGCCGAACCTCACCGGCGGTCAGGCCATCGGCATCCTCTCGCGCCTGCGCGGCCACGTGGACACCGCCAGGCGGGACAGCCTCCTGGAGCGGTTTGAACTTGACCCTACAAAGAAGGCCCGGAGCTACTCGAAGGGCAACCGGCAAAAGGTGGCGCTGGTGGCGGGGCTCGCCTCCGACGCGGAACTGCTGATCCTTGACGAGCCGACGTCGGGCCTTGACCCGCTCATGGAGCAGGTCTTCACCGAGTGCATCCGCGAAGTGAAGAAGGAGGGCCGCAGCGTGCTGCTCTCAAGCCACATCTTTGCCGAGGTGGAAAAGTTGTGCGACACCGTCACGATCATCCGCGAGGGCCGGACTGTTGAGGCCGGCCGGCTGGATGAGCTGCGGCACCTGCACAGAACCACGGTGTCCATTGTGCTGGACCGGGATGCTTCCGTGCTTGCCTCCGTGGCTGGCATTAACGATCTGGTGGTCGACGGCCCCAAGGCCGCCTTCACCGTGGGGGAAGCTGAACTGGGCGGGGTGCTGGCGGCCCTGTCGGCGTATGCGCCGCACACGCTGGTGTCCAGTCCGCCGTCGCTGGAGGATTTGTTCCTGCGCCACTACGGCGGACAGGCAGCCGCCTCCGCTTTCTCCGACGCAGCTGCCGCTTCCTACGCGGGTGCACCGGCACCCGCGGCACCCGCGGCAGGCAAGCACAGGGCGAGGACGCGATGAACACCGCCACGCTTGGTTCCCGCGCAGGCTCCCCGTCCCTGCCGTCTTCGGGCACCATGACCGGATTGTCCATCTGTATCCGCTTCATCCTGCGCCGCAACTGGATCAGGCTGCTGGTATGGGCGGCAGTGCTGGCAGTCATGATTCCCCTGGTGTACGACTCCCAGCAGCAGGCATTCCCCACGCAGGCCGCCCGGGACGCCTACGCACAGGTGGCCAACACCCCCGCCGTGGCCGCCATGACGGGCCTGCCATACGCCGCCGGCTCGCTGGGCGGCATCCTCGTCATCAAGATCTGGATGACACTTGCCGTCGCCCTGGCCTTTGCCTCGATCTTTCTTGTCACCCGCAACGGCCGGGCCGACGAGGAGGAAGGACGCACCGAACTGCTGCGTTCCGCGGCGCTGGGCCGGCACGCCTACAGCGTGGCGAACTATGCGGTGGCCGGCGCATTGAGCGTGGTGGTGGGGCTGCTGGTTGCGCTGTTGTGCCTGTCGGTGAAGTTGCCGACATCGGGTTCCCTCATCATGGGAGCTTCGATCGCCGGCACCGGATTGGCCTTTGTTGCCATTGGCGCCCTGTGCGGCCAGCTCAGTTCCACCAGCAGGGGCGCCAATTCCCTGGGCGTTGTGGTGTTGGCCGTGTTCTACTTCATCCGTGCCGGGGCGGACCTGCAAACCAAGGGCACCGACGTCAGCCCCTTGAGCTGGTTCTCCCCCATCGGCTGGGCACAAAACATGCGGGCGTTCGGGCAAAACACGTGGTGGCCGCTGCTGCCACTACTCCTGCTGGCGGTTGTGGGGTGTGCCGCCGCCCTGCGCATCGAAACCAGCCGCGATCTGGGCATGGGGCTTTTGCCGCAACGGCGGGGCCCGGCAACTGCCACGGCGTTCCTGGCTAGGCCCGTGGGTCTTGTGCTGCGGCTGCAGCGCGGCTCCCTGCTGGGCTGGCTTGTCGGCGCGGTGGTTGCCGGCCTCTTCTTTGGCGGTGTGGGCAAGGCGATGAGCGACTTGCTGGACCCGTCAAACCCATTTGCGCGGGCGCTCGTGGGCAATAGCGGTGGCAGCATGCTCCAGAGCGTGCTGGGCATCTTTGCCTTGTTCAACGGTCTGCTGGCCGGCGCCTTCGCCGTACAGTGCTTGGCCGGTGCCCGGGCCGAGGAGGCCGGCGGCAGGCTGGAATCCCAGCTGGCCGGGGCCCTGTCGCGCAGCAGATGGCTTTTCGCCCAGGTCGTGGTTGCCGCCGCCGGTTCCGCTGTGATGCTGCTGTTGGGCGGCTGGCTCATGGGCGTTTCCTCCAACGGGGCGGCCACCGGCGGCACCATGGCGCAGGCGTCATTCGCTTACTGGCCGGCCGTGCTGTTGATGCTGGGCGTGCTGCTGTTCCTGCAGGGCTTCCTGCCGCGGCTCAGTGTCAGCCTGGGCTGGGCAGTGTACGGGATTTCCGTGATGCTGGCCATGTTCGGCAGCTTGTTTTCACTCTCCGAAGCAGCCATCAAGGCCACCCCGTTTGGCGCCGTTCCGCGCATGCCTGCCGAGGACTTCGCCCTGCTGCCCATTGTGGTGCTGTGCCTGATCGCCGCGTTGCTGGGCGGCTTGGGGATGTGGCGTTTCAGTACGCGGGACATTGTGCCGGAATAGCACGTGCCCGGAATGGCGCGTGCCGGAGTAGCCTGAAGAAAAGAGACCAGCCAAGGAGGAACCATGGAATCAATGACGTTGGGACAGGCCCTGGAACTCGAACACCGTGCGATTGATGGCGGCATCGAAGCCTACATCGCCTCCCTTTCCGGTGCGGCAACGGCCAACGCGGAACCGCTGCTCTCGGCGCTGAGCGGCTTGCGGCGGCATATTTATCTGGAAGAGGAGTTCTTGTTTCCGCCGTTGAAGGCGGCCGGGCTCATGGGCCCCATCTTCGTCATGCTGCGCGAGCACGGCCAGCTATGGCGCCAGATGGACACTGTCGAGGAACAGCTGGCCGACGGCGCCGACGCTGCTGCCATGCGCAACGACTGCACCAACTTGCTTTCCCTCTTGGATGACCACAATTCCAAGGAGGAGCCCATCATCTACACCCAGGCGGATGAGATCCTTGGCACGTCGGCCAGCAGTGAACTTCTGGCCTTCCTCGAGACAGGCACGACGCCGGAGGGCTGGGTCTGCTCGGCAGCCTGACGCAGGCCGAGATCCAGCCGGGCACGCTATGGTTCTAGCCGGAATCCGGCGGCCAGCGGCTTTCCGTCCGGAGCCATGATGGTCAGCGTCATAGTGCCTCTGTGCCGTTCCACTGACCCGTCCTCCTTGGCATCGTCGACCAGGACAGGCCTGAGCATGGCGGCGTCGAAGCCGTCCAGTAGCGCGGATACCGCATGGTCTCCCGTCAGGACGGCCAGGG
The DNA here is from genome assembly GCF_017353415.1 of Arthrobacter sp. E3. GTDB lineage: Bacteria > Actinomycetota > Actinomycetes > Actinomycetales > Micrococcaceae > Specibacter. The sequence continues at coordinate 7,126 of NZ_JAFMPX010000050.1, read as the reverse complement.
ATGCATGGACGCTGCGCGTTCCGGAGCATTCACCTGTGAGCCACGGAATGAGGGTTTGCGCCGCCATCGGGTTGGTGTCCGTGGCATGTTCCACCCCCGACTCCCAAGGCCCTCGGCTCCCCTGCCCGAGACCTCCCTGCCCGGGATGGCCCCAGCCCAGCACCGGGATGAGATGCGAGGACACTGCGCCATGGGCTGGCGCCGCGTATCCGCCTTCTCGTACGGTTGCGGATTGGGGTGTGTCCGATTCCACCACGTGCACACGCAGTTCCCACGGGCCGCGAACGGCAGTGGCGGAGGTGATGCGCCACGGCGAGTCCGTCTCCACAGCCTCGTCCCCCCAGACTGGACGGTGGGCACTGGCGAGAGTATCCGGCGTCGTACTTTCACGGCGGTGGATGACGGTGCGGCGCGACGGTGCCTGCACGGCATCCAGGACTGCCATGTGATTGTCCAGCGGTGCGCAGTATTCCGGGGCCGTATGGGTGGAGTAGGCAAGGCGCGAGTAGTGGGGGTCATCGCTGGGAACGATGCCCGGATAGTTGTCGCTGCCGTGGTTGGCCAAGCGCACCACGCCGTCCGCGGCGGTGCTGGAAAGCAGGAAGCCGGGGGCATGGAGCACGCGGACGGAGTCGGCTTCGGCGACGGGGCCAGCCTGTTCCGGTGCGGCCCACACGGGGTGGTCCGCTGGCAGCAGCAGGCCAAGGAATCCCTTCGAGGTCCAGTACGGTGAGGCCGGGCCGGAGTAGATCTGGGTCATGGGGCGGAACGTACCAAACCAACCGCAGCCCAGCACGTTGTTCGCGCCAAAGGCCCCACCGTCGTTGAAATAGCGCAGGGCTGCGCTGCCCAGTGCACGCGTAGCACCCGGCGCCAGCGGGGTGACGCCCATGAGCGCCCCGAGCCAGAGCGGGGCGGTGGCACCGAATCGGTAGATCAGTGAGCGGCCTTGGAACAGCGGGGCTCCGTTGCCGCCGAAGAAGTAGGGGAAGTCCTGGAGATAGCGGGCCAGGCGTTCCTTGTAGAGGGCGGCCTTCTGGGCGGCAAGTTCGGGGACGCGCGGTGCTGCCATGAGCGTCCAAAGGCAGGGGTAGAGGTGCAGGGCCCAGCCCGCGTAGTAGTCAAAGCGCTGCCCGTCGCCGTCGCTGTACCAGCCGTCCGCGACGTACCAGTCCTCAATGCGCGCTAGTCCGTTGTTAATGTCTGCCTCGTGGAAGGGCCGTCCGGTGGAGGCAATGAACTCCTGGACCATGACCTTGAACATGACCCAGTTATTGTCCGGGACAGCCATGCCAGCTGAGTGGCCCAGCCACAAGATGATCTGATCTTGTTCCTGGGTGGACAGGGTGTCCCAGAGCCAGGTGCGGGTCAGGTGCAGGCCAAGGACCAGCGAAGCCGCTTCCACCATGGCCTGGCGTGTGACGTCGATGCGGGGCCAAGGGTTTTCGGCGGCGGGATCGGTGCCGGCCAGCAGACCGCTGCGGTAAAAATCTAGGTGGCCGTGCGGGTCCGCCCCGGATTCCCCGGCAACAAGAAATGCGGCGAGAATGAACGTGCGGGTGAATCCTTCCAGCCCGTCGGAGACAGTGCCGGACATGCTGGCGATGCCGGGGAGGTTGAAAAACGCGTGATCTGCCGAAGCGAACGGCCGCACCGCGTTCAACTGCGCGTCGGCAGCGGCCAGCCAGTGCCCGCGCGTGTATCCGGTCAGCGGGCTCAAGTCCCGATTGGGGGTTGGCATCTCAATCATGACGGTTCGCTTGCACACTTATCTCCAACATGGTTTGCGGCTGCTTGCTTGTTACTTGCCCGCGGCAGCAGCCAGAATGGTTTTGGCCAAGGGTCCACCCGTGACAGCGCCCAGGTCACCGTCCTCAACAAAGACGGCAACGGCAATGTCGCCCTGGGCAGCGATGACCCACGAGTGCGTGCGCGGCGGCACATCATTGCCATATTCGGCAGTGCCTGTTTTACCGATCGCGTCCGGTCCAGGCAACTCCCCCAGGATGTTCAGATAGCCCTCGGTGACAACTGCGCGCATCAGCGTGCGCAGATCTGCTGCTTCCTTGGCAGTCAGCGCCGCGCCCTCGGCAGCCTTGGCCTTACCGTCGTGCCCATCCACAAGGCTGGGGACCACAGCAGTACCCTTCACCACAGTAGACATCATGGTGGCCATGGCCAGCGGGGAGACCTGCACCTTGCCCTGGCCAATCATGGAGGCGGCATGCTCGGTGCCAGCCGAGTCGCGCGGCACTGAACCGGTAAAGGCGGCCAGACCCAGATCATTCTCCATTCCAATGCCCAGTGCACCCGCTGCATTGGCCAGCTTTTCTTGGGAGAGGTTTTCGAATTGGGAGACAAAGGCCGTGTTGCAGGAATGCGCGACGGCGGTTGTCAGGGATATTTCCCCGGTCGCCTCGGGAGCGTAGCCGGGTGCGTTGAAGAATTTTTTGCCGTCTGCCGTGAATTCAGGGGTGCAGTTCACAATGGAGCTTGGGGTCATGCCTTGGCGCAGCAGTCCCAGTGAGGTGGCAATCTTAAACGTTGATCCTGGCGCGTATTGACCTAGGAAGGCGGTGTTGTAGCCTGCACTGTCCGGGCCGTTGGCAGACGCCAAAATGGCTCCGGTGGACGGGCGCATCACCACGATGGAGCTGGGTGTCTTGACCCCGGCCAGTGCATCTTCGGCAGCACTTTGCAGCCCCGTGAGCAGAGTGGTCTTGACATCTTTACCGTCGACGGGGTCCACGGAGTAGAGGGTCCTAGCTGGCGGGCTGGCCGCATCAGCCGGGATTCCGGCGTCGTTCGTGGCAGTGGAAGCTGTAGGGGTGGAAGTCGCTGGCGTTGCTGTAGTAGCCCCAACTGCGCTGATGGTGACGCCCGGGGTGCCAGCCAGTTGGGCGTCGAAGGAGGCCTGCAACCCGCCTGAACCCACCACCTGCCCGGCAACAACCTTCCCCTTGGACTTTTCAATGTCCTCGGCAGTGGCCTCGTGGACCGATCCCAGAAGGGCTTGGGCGAAGGTGCGTGACGGGGCCAACGGCTCAGTGGCGGACGTGACGAGAACGCCCTTGACGGCGTCCAGCTTGGCCGGGTCCAAAGCAGCGAAAGCCTCCGCCCGCAAGGTGATTGCGTCGACAAATGCGACAGGGCCGTAGGCCTTGACCTCGGCCGCATAAGCCGCTGGATCGATGTTGACCAGGGCTGCGAGCGCCTTGGCACTGGTCTCGGCATCGGTAAGGCCGTCCTTGTTGATGCCCACGATCTTCACGGGGCGCTCTTTGACGATCGCTTCACCATCGGCTGCGAGGATGCCGGCGCGGACGCCGTGGGTGGTGGTGAGCTTGAAACGGTCTCCTGCGGCCAGTTTTGGTTCGACCATTTCCGGTGTCCAAACGATGGTCCAGTCGTTGCCGTTGCGTTTCATGTCGGCACTGGTGGTGTACGTCCAGGGCGTCGCTACGTTCGGGATGGCCCAGGAGTAGTCCAGCGAGACACGGGCGGTGTCATCCGTGATAGCAACACCGGCGACGCGGACCGTGGGCCACACCGGGGCAAGGCTCTCTGATAGCACGGTGAGTTCTTTTTGCACGTCCGCAGCAGGCTTGTCAAAGCTCAACTCCCCCACTGTGTGGGAGCCAAGCGCCTTGGCGAGGGCGTCTGCGGTGGAGGTCCCGTTGTCCTGCGGGGAACAGGCCGTGCCAGCGAGGACGAGGCCGAAGGTGAGAAGCAAGGTTGCGGCGCGACGAATCATTGACTCCCTGACGTTGGTGTGTGCTTTCACACTACCCACAACTGGAGCTTTGCCCGTGCCGCTCTACTCGTCTACTCGGGGGCCTGCTCAGGCGGTTGGAGGTTTTCCATGGCTTCTGTGGTCGCCTCCGTCATGTCATGGAGGAATCGTTGCACCAGAGCCAGTTCTTCTGGAGTGTAGTTGTTCAGCGTTCCTGCCAGCTGTGCGGCCAGCGGCATGAACAAGGCACGGCCCACATCTTTGGCATGATCGGTCATGGCGAGCTGGATCTGCCTGCGATCCGTCTGGTTGCGCAGCCTGTTGACGTGCCCGGACCGCTCGAGGCGGTCAACCAGTGCAGTGGTTGCAGGTGAGCTGAGATTCAGGGCCTCACCGAGCTTTCCCGGCGTCATCGCTTTGGCGTCACGTCCGGGACGAATCAAGAAGCCCAGAGCGTTGAGGTCGGTGCGGTGCAGCCCGTGCAGGGAGGCTGCCCGATCCACGTAACGATCTGATTCCAAGGTGAACTCACGCATCGCTGCGAAGAGTTGCGCATGCGGCTGTTGAGGCTTCATGGGATCAATCATCCTCTCTCTCTACAGGCTCTACGATTATATTATATCTTCACTATAGAATCTCTCCATTATGGAAGTATCATGTCACTATGAAAACTGTTGACTGGTCCCCCAAGCGTTGGCTGAGAATTGCCCTGCCCGCCATTTTGATTCTCATCTGGTTTGCGGCTGCCGGCATTGGCGGGCCTACGTTCGGGAAAATCTCCGACGTGTCGACCAACGACCAAGCAAGCTTCCTTCCCGCCAACGCCGAGTCCACCGTGGTGCTCGACTGGCAGACGCGGTTTGTGGACACCAAAGCCATTCCCGCCGTTGTGCTGCTGACGAGCGAACAGCCCCTGACCCAGACCCAGCTGGGGGAAATCGCTGCGCTGTCACAGAAAATGGGGGCGATCACAGGGGTGCAGAAGCCCGAGCCCCCTGCCACCACCAGCATTGCCGGCCCCATCCCCTCCGCCGATAAATTGGCGGTGGAGTTTCTGGTGCCGATTACAGGGACTGAGGAAATCAACACGGTGGTGGGCGACCTGCGCCAAGTCCTCAAGGACTCGGCTCCCGCAGGCCTGACCGTCTACGTCACGGGACCTGCCGGCCTCACCGCCGACCTTGTCAGTGCCTTCGCAGGCATTGACGGCGTGCTGCTCCTCGTTGCGCTGCTGGCCGTGTTCGTTATTTTGCTGGTGGTGTACCGCTCAGTAGTGCTGCCCATCCTGGTTCTTTTCACGTCTGTGGTGGCACTGAGCGCGTCCATTTTGGTGATCTACTACCTCGCCAGTTGGGACTGGATCAAGCTCAGTGGTCAAAGCCAGGGCATTCTTTCGATTTTGGTCATTGGCGCCGCTACCGACTACTCCCTCCTGTTGGTTGCCCGCTTCCGCGAGGCACTGCACCAGGTCCAGTCCAAGTGGGCTGCCCTGGGCCGAGCCCTGCGCGGTGCCTGGGAACCAATCCTCGCCTCGGGATCAACTGTCATCCTGGCCATGCTGTGCCTGCTGTTTTCAGACCTCAACTCCAACCGCTCCCTAGGCCCCATCGCCGCGATCGGCATCCTCTTCTCCCTGCTGGCTGCTCTGACATTCCTGCCAGCGCTGCTAGTGGTCTTTGGCCGTGTCGCCTTCTGGCCCTTCCGCCCCAAAGTTGAGCATGCACACGCCCACAAACATGTGGCCCTGTCCAAGTCCCCGCTGACCGAGGCGACCATGCACGACGTCGAGCTGGGCCTTGCTGGCATTGGCGGCCTCTGGCGGCGGGTGGGTTTGCTGATTGCCCGCAAACCCCGCGTTACGTGGGTGGTGACACTTGTGCTGCTCCTTGCGGCAAGCACCGGAGTCCTGCAACTGCAGGCCAATGGCGTCTCCCAAACTGAGGTGATTCTGGGACAAAGCAATGCCGTGGACGGGCAGAAGGCCCTTGCCAAGCATTTCGACGGCGGCAGCGGATCTCCCGTAGTGATCATTGTTGACGAAAACAAGCAGGCACAGGTGCTGGCGGCCGTCACCGGCACAGCAGGAATAGCCGACGCGAGCTTCTACACCGGTAACGGCAGGCCCGACGCCGCGGCACAGCCCGTCGTGAAGGATGGCCGGGTGCTGCTCAATGCCACGTTGCAGGACCAGGCGGATTCCGACGCCGCAGAGCAGGTCGTGGTGGATCTACGTGATCATTTGCCCGCCGTGGATTCGGGTGTGTTGGTGGGCGGTGTTTCGGCCATTGCGCTGGACACCAATGTCACGGCACAACGGGACTTGGTAAAGATTGTGCCGCTGGTGCTTGTGGTCATCACCATCGTATTGATGCTGCTGCTGCGCTCCATCGTGGCACCGCTGTTGTTGATTGGCTCAGTGGTGCTCTCCTACGCCGCAACCATGGGCATCTCGGCACTGGTGTTCAACCACGTGTTCGGCTTCCCCGGCGCCGACGCCACGGTCCCCTTGTTTGGCTTCGTGTTCCTCGTGGCCCTCGGGGTGGACTACAACATCTTCCTGATGACACGGGTGAGGGAGGAATCCCTGCTCATGGGAACCCATGCCGGGGTGCTGCGGGCCCTCGGAAAGACTGGCGGTGTCATCACCTCCGCCGGCGTGGTGCTGGCTGCAACCTTCGCCGCACTAGGAGTCATCCCACTGCTGTTCTTGGCCCAGCTGGCCTTCATTGTGGCGTTCGGTGTGCTGCTGGACACCGTGATTGTGCGCTCACTGCTGGTCCCGGCCGTGACCTACGACGTCGGCAACCACGTTTGGTGGCCCTCCAAGCTCAGCAAGCGCGGACCCACAGGTACACAAGGTAACGCGGATGCACCCGAGCGCGTCGGCGTTCCCATTCCCTAGCCTGCACCCACTGCCCACTGTCCGCCCGAGGGGAAATATTGTCCTAGCGTATGCTGGGGCACCTAGTCGATTCGTGCTAGTCCGAAGGAGTTGGCAGCTGTGAAGGAACTTCGAAACCTACCCCGGTGGGCGATGAGCCTGTCTTTGTGCGTTGCTGCAGCGGCAGCCACATTTGCAGTGTTGGGGGTAGTCCACCTATTCACGGGGTCAGGGGCGGATCAAGTACTGTTCGACGTTGTGATTGCCGCGGCGCTGGTACTCGGTGCATGGTCCGTGGCCGTCAAAGGAAACCCCGCTCTTTCACGGCGAAGTGACAAAGCGCCCAACCGGCAGAGTCCCACCCGCTGGTAGTTTCGTGCGCTGTCTAAGAACGTGTTGGGAAAGCCTGTGGTGTTTTCCGGGTGACTATCCCAGGCTGCAGGTCCAGCATTGAATCATGAAGGATGTTTCGGCTCCGCGTCCCTATCCCTCGGACCTGACGGATGAGGAGT
>NZ_JAFMPX010000004.1 GCF_017353415.1 Arthrobacter sp. E3 | reverse complement strand
CTGCAAATAATATTCATGGACCAACCCACGAATCTCATCCCTTGTATAACCCTTCGTAATTGATGACATGGCTGGCTCCTTTAATCAAAAGACACGAATGACTCACAACCAGCCTGACGTAGAGGGTTCGCCGCTTATCGGCATGTACCGAAGCACGAATATGCGGCGAAGGTGCGTTTATACGGTTGGACTACTGCATGTGCAAGATCGCGTTGGCCTGCTGCACCAGCTGGGTGTGGCGGGCGCGGCCCACAAAGCCTGCTGTGGCCCACGCTGCTGCGCCACCCACCACGATGGAGAAAATCCACGGGATCCAGGCGGTGGAGCTGTCATTGCCCAGTCCCACGGCCATGGTGATGATCCAGACAAGCAAGGATGCCACCACGGCCGCACCGGCTGGAAGCACTGCGCCGAATGTACTGCGGTACTTGTCCACTGCCCAGGCAATGGCACCCAGGGCGCCGGAACAAAGGGCAATGATAACCAACGCGACCATGAAGATTCGTCTCTCTTTTATCCAGCTAAAGGGTGGGGGCTCTTAGAGGGCGCCGAATCCGACGCTGCGGGCCTTCTCGCCACCCAATTCAACGTACCCCAGGGCATTTCCGGGAACAATCAACAGACGGCCCTTCTCGTCTTTGAGACGAAGCGCGGTGCCCTTGTCCAATGCTTCAGTCACCAAGGCCGCAACGTCATCAGCGCTCTGCTCGGATTCAAGAACGATTTCACGGCTGACGTTTTGGACGCCGATCTTAATTTCCACTGTTGTCTCCTTGGTGCAAACTTGCGATAAAGGTATGTACAAACCACTGTAGGGGCAGCGGCTCAGGATTCTTTGGGGAAGCGGCTAATTCCGCGCCAAGCTAAACGATAAACCAGATCGCTGGCCACATCGATGTCAATATTGTCCTTGGTCTCAAGCCAATAGCGGGCGCTGACTTGGGCCATGCCCGCCAGTGCGCGTCCCAGCAGGGTTGCCTCAACGGCGGAGAGCTTGGTGTCCTCAGCAATGACCTGGCCAATCGCATCGGCATAGTTCGCATTGAACTTTTCCAGCCGGGCGGCCACATCAGGGTCGTTGACGAGGTCGGATTCGAAAACCAGCCTGTGGGCCTGATCGTCGTTGGCCATGAACGTGTAATACGCCTTCATGGTGGCCTGGACGCGCAACTTGTTGTCCGTAGTTGAGCTCAACGCGTCCACGAGCATGGACGTCAACGACTCAAGATGGCTGTCCAACAGCGCCAAATACAGTTCCCGTTTACCGGGGAAGTGCTGGTATAGCACGGGCTTGCTGACCTTGGCGGTCTCGGCAATTTCATCCATGGCTGCACCGTGGTACCCATGGTTGACGAAAACTTCCAAAGCTGCGGACAGCAGTTGTGCGCGGCGTTCATCGCGGGGCAGCCGGGTGGGCGCGCTTTTGGTGACGGCGCGTTCCTTGGCAGACGGTTCCAAACTCATGACAGCAGCCTTTCTTTCCATTGCCCCCAGGTGCTGCTGGGCTGTTTTGTGTCAGTCTACTCGCGGGCAATGCGCCACAGGCTGCAAGCAGGACTAGATTAAGAAGCATGGTTTCCCTCATTCAGTCCTTGACCTCCACGACTGCCACCCGTCTGCCAGCTCTGGTGGAGCCCGGACCTCCGTTGACTGCCGAGGAACTGGAACGGTATTCACGCCATGCCCTGATTCCGGAAATTGGGTTGGAAGGGCAACGGCGGCTGCGCAACGCCCGCGTGTTGGTGATCGGCGCTGGCGGGCTCGGTTCCCCGGCATTGTTGTATTTGGCCGCGGCAGGCGTCGGAACGCTGGGCATCATCGACGACGACGTCGTGGAGTTGAGTAACCTGCAGCGCCAAGTCATCCACAGGGTGGCGGACATTGGCCGCACCAAGCTCGAATCGGCCAGGGACTCCATTCTTGACATCAACCCGGGCGTGAACGTGGTGTTGCACCACGTGCGCCTGGATTCCTCCAACGCCCTGGACCTCTTTGCCGACTATGACATCATCCTGGACGGTGCGGACAACTTTGCCACCCGCTACCTCGTCAATGATGCGGCTGCGCTGCTGGGCAAGCCCTACGTGTGGGGATCCATCCTGCGCTTTGACGGCCAAGTCAGCGTGTTTTGGGACAAGTTCGGCCCCAACTACCGTGATTTGTACCCCGAGCCGCCGGCCCCCGGCACTGTGCCCTCGTGTGCGGAGGGCGGCGTGTTCGGCATGCTGTGCGCCTCCATCGGGGCCATGATGGTCACAGAAGCCGTCAAGCTCATCACGGGCATTGGTCAGAGTCTTCTTGGGCGCCTTCTCGTGTTTGATGCGTTGACTTCGCGGTGGCGTGAAATTCGGATCGCCAAGGACCCGGAGGCGGCACCCATCACCGAGCTTGTGGACTACGAGGTCTTCTGCGGCATTGTTGCGCACCATGACGACTACGCCGACCTCATCTCCGCCGGGCAGCTCGCCGAACGCTTGGCCGGGCGAGAGCAGGGCAGCGATGACTTTGTTTTGATAGACGTGCGGGAGCCGGTGGAGTTTGAGATCGCCCGGATACCCGGGTCGGTGCTGATTCCGCTGGCAGGCATCAAGGACGGAACGGCGCTGGGGCAAGTGCCGCGCGGCGTTCCGGTGGTGTTGCACTGCAAGGCCGGTACTCGCTCGGCCCAGGCACTGGTGAGCTTGCGCACGGCCGGTTTCACCGACGTCGTGCATCTTGACGGTGGTATGGATGCGTGGGCTGCCAACGGCTGAAACAAGGTCGTGGCGGGCTGCTATCGAGCGGAGATGAGAATATTGTCTGCGATCTTGGTCCAGCCCGGTTCCAGTTTTCCGGTGTCGAAGTCGTCGCCCAGAAGGATCGTGGAAAGCTGCGTGTTCACCGACGATATTTTAGTGATTTCGCCACTGCCTCTGGTATCTCCACAACCTACCTGCCAAGCGGGATCCTCACCTGGCGGAACAACGGCCACGCAGGTGGTGCTGGCATCGCCGCTTTGGATGCCGAAGAATTGCACCCCGTCCTGGGTCGCAAGCAGCCGTGAACTGTCCCTGTTCATTTCCGTCGACAGATTCACCGTTGCAGGCAATGTGTCTTCGGGTGTGGCGGTGCGCTCCAGGGCCTTGAGCCCTGCCTGATCGGAACAGCCCGTCAAGAGGAGAACTGCAATACCTGCTGCGGCGAAAAGCGGCACGGACACACGTTTCATTATTTTCCCCGGATCGCGACTTTCACTCGATGCTACAGCCCGGAGAATCCTGGAGGAAGCGTGATTAACATGTTGGCTGTACTTGTCATCTGGGTTTTGATTCTGGCTATTGTTTTTCTGCGGCTCCGCATTGCCGAACTCCGTGGCAGGAACGCTCCCGGAGTCCAACAACGGTAGAGCGGTCCCACGGAAACTCGATTCAGCGTGCCAGACAATGGCGCTGTCCCAGGGATTTTGCCATTCATATCGATGCGCGCTGCCCAGCGACAAACCCGCCGCATAGGAGTAAGTTTTTTGGTAGGCCTTCCTCGTAATTCTGGGGCCGGCACTCACTTAAAGAGGCGCACCTTGAATCACGCCGGGCATCAACCAACACCGCAGCAGCCACTTGCTTCGGGATTTGGGCACTACACCGCTGCCGCAGCCGTTGTGGAGGGAATGAATCTCTCCGGATGTGTTGCCATTGTGACCGGCGGCTACTCAGGGTTGGGATTGGAGACGGTCCGTGCGCTGGACGGCGTCGGGGTGCGGGTTTTTGTTCCGGCACGCCGTCCCGATCATGCCCGCGGGGTGCTGGCGGCAGCAGACCTTGGCGGGGTCGAAGTGTTCGACATGGACCTGGGTGTGCAGGCCAGCGTCAAGGAGTTTGCCCGCGAGTATGTGGCCTCCGGAAACCGTCTGGATATTCTGATCAACAATGCCGCCATCATGGCATGCCCGGAAACGAGGGTGGGTCCGGGCTGGGAAGCGCAGTTTGCCACCAACCATCTGGGGCACTTCACCCTGGTGAACGAGTTGTGGCCGGTGCTGGCCGACGGCGGGGCACGCGTGGTGGCTTTGTCCTCCACGGGGCACAAAATCTCCGGCATCCATTTTGACGATCCCCAATTCATGCACGGCTATGACAAGTGGCAGGCCTATGGGCAGGCGAAAACTGCCAACAGCCTGTTCGCTGTGGAACTGGATGCGCAGGGCACGGACTACGGGGTGCGGGCCTTCGCCGTGAACCCCGGAGGCATCATGACCGGGCTCCAGCGCCACCTCACAAACGAGGAAATGGTGGCGGCAGGGTGGATGGATGACACCGGGAAGCTCAAAGATGGGTTTAAATCTGCCGGAGAAGGGGCAGCAACATCGGTGTGGGCTGCAACTTCGCCGCTGCTTGATGGCAAGGGAGGCGTGTACTGCGAGGACTGCGACATTGCCAGTCCCACCGAACAGGAGTCGGAGTTTGCCCGATTTGCCGGTGTGGACGCGCACGCGGTGGATCCGGAAAGTGCCTGGAGGCTCTGGATGCTGTCGGCTGAGCTGACGGGCGTCAACGCGTTCGATTAACCTGCGGCTTCGTTCGGATCAAGGCTTTGAGTCAGGGTGGAGCCGATGACAGCAGGGTCGATCTTCAGCCCGTACAGGGCGTCAAGGGCCGCCAAGTAACTGTCCGGATCCCCGGCGGCCGCGAGCTCCTTCGCTCTAACCGTCGGCACGTGAAGTAGTTGCTTGACCATGCGACGCATGGCGAATTCCACTTCAGCGGTGGCTGCAGTGCAGCCGTGCTGTTTGCGGACCTTCGCGATTTCATCGTCAAGGACACCCATGGTGTGCCTGCGCAGCGCAACAATTGCGTGGTCCAAGGAGCGGGAATTTTGGGCCCGCTCAAAGTCCCTCGTTGCTGCGGAGACGAGTGACGAAGCCTGTGCCAGAGTGGATTCCTCTTCCGCTGGGGCTGCTTGGCGGACCGTTTCCAAGGTCATCAGGTCCACTCCGGGCAGGCTATCGATGTCAGCGGCAAAGTCGTGGTTCAGAGCGAGGTCGATGACAGTGAGTTGCTGCGAATCGTTGTGGCGCAGTTGCGCCAAATCCGTTCGCGTCACTTGATGGTCGGAACCGCTGCAGCCTAGGAGCAGTGATGCTTTGGACAAGGCCTGCGGCAACGATTCCTCGTTCAGGGCCGTGCCTCCGCGGGAAGCGGTGAAGGTTTCAGCTCGGCCGGAGGGGGAGTAGATGGAAATGTCGGTACAGCCGCGTTGCACGAGCTGTGCCATGGCTGCCCCCGCGTAGGCGCCGGTGCCAAAGAGAACAGCGGACTTGCCAGCAAGTGAGCCCAGTGGACGGTCCTGTAGTTCTGCGGCTAAATCCAACGCAACGGAGACGATTGACATGCCGCGGCGTCCGAGTGCCGTTTGGGAGCCCACGTCCTTGGCAGTCTTGGCAGCGGCCTGAAATAGTCTGACGAGGGAGGGCGTAGTGGCGCCTTGTTCCTGGGCGATGCTCAGCGCGCGGCGCACCTGCCCGGCAATCTCGCGCTCACCCACCACGGCAGATTCCAGTCCCGTGCTCACCGCGAAGAGGTGCCGCGGTACGGCGTCGGACTCCAAGGTGGACAGCGCTGCTGCAACGTACCGTTCGGCAAGTCCGGAATGTCTGCTAATCGATTCGATCAGCGAGCTGCGGGCAGACTCAAGGTCCTCGCTGCTGCGGGCGTGCACGTACAGTTCGTAGCGGTTGCAGGTGGCCAAAGTGATGAGCCCGGTGACTGCATTTTCCGGTGGGATGATCTCAGCACTGACTGCCGCGGCCCCGGCGCTAAGGCGGGCAACGGTTTCCAGATCAATGCTGCTGTGCGAAGCAACGAGGGAGAATAGAACCACAATGCCAATATCGTAGCCCCCCAAGCTGATGGTTTATGGACATGATGGAACAAAGCGTCACTAAGATTTTGTGATGCTGCTTACAAGCGGCCGTCAACATGTCCTCTCTTTGCGGTGACAGTTTGTCCACAAAACAGTTTGAGTTGGCTCTGTAGGGTGGTGCCATGACACTGAACTCCAGCCACCCCCTGATGGATGGCCGCACCGCCAGCTCCCCTTTGATTACGGCCTACAGGGGAGGTACGCCAAGCCGCCGCCCCATCTGGTTCATGCGCCAAGCAGGGCGCTCACTGCCGGAGTACCGCAAGCTGCGTGAAGGCACCACCATGCTTGAATCCTGCCTTTTGCCGGCCATGGCCGCGGAAATTACGCTCCAGCCCGTCCGGCGACACGACGTGGACGCGGCGATCTTCTTCTCAGACATCGTCATCCCGCTGAAACTCGCCGGCGTTGGCGTGGACATTGTCCCGGGCGTGGGCCCGGTGTTGGATGCACCCATCCGCACCGCCAAAGACATCGCAGCCCTGCCGGAGCTCACGGACGAAGCCCTTGACCCAATCCGCGAGGCAGTGGCCCTGACGGTGGCCGAGCTGGGCAGCACCCCGCTCATCGGTTTTGCAGGTGCTCCCTTCACCGTGGCCGCCTACATGGTGGAAGGGCGTCCCTCGCGCGACCACCTTGGCCCCCGCACCATGATGCATGCCCAGCCGGAGCTCTGGGCAGAGCTGATGAACTGGGCTGCGGACGCCTCAGGAAAATTCCTGCGAGCCCAAATTGAGGCCGGAGCCAGCGCCGCGCAGCTTTTCGATTCCTGGGCAGGGTCGCTGGGACTCGCCGACTACACAAATCATGTGGCGCCGGCGTCGTCCAGGGCCTTGGACCACGTCCGCAACCTGGGCGTGCCACTGATCCATTTTGGCACCGGAACCAGTGAACTCCTCGGTGCCATGCATGATGTGGGCGTGGATGTGATGGGCGTTGACTACCGACTCCCGCTGGATGAAGCCAACCGCCGGCTCGGCGGCACCGTGCCGTTGCAGGGGAATATTGATCCGGCACTGCTCAGCGCTCCTTGGGAGGTCTTGGAGCAACACGCCCGCGAAGTTGTTCGGGCCGGTTCCACTGCGCCCTCTCATGTGGTGAACTTGGGTCATGGCGTGCCGCCTGGAACAGACCCGGCCGTCCTGACCCGCCTTGTGGACCTGATCCACTCCATCTAGCCTGCATCAGCGACACCTGCACCTGCCACAAAGAGGACACCATGGAAAACCGCAGAAAGGCCGCCAAGGCCTTCACACCACTGAGCCACCCGGCCCCCTACCAAACGGTTGTGGTGGGAGGTGGCATTTCGGGGCTGCTGGCGGCCTGGGACTTGCAGGAAGCGGGCTTCAAGGTCACTATTTACGACGCCTCCGCCTCCTGGGGTGGATGCGTAGGCCGGCACGAAGTGGCCGGGGTGGTCCTTGACTCGGGTGCGGAATCGTTTGCCACACGCAACACGGCGGTGTCCGAACTTGCTGCAGAGTTGGGGTTGGGGGACAAGGTTGTGGAACCCAATCCAGCAGGGGCCTGGGTATGGCTGCCCGACGGACCCGTTCCCCTGCCGCGCACAGGCGTACTGGGCATTCCCTCGGACCTTGGCGCGCCGGAAGTACGTCAGGCGTTGGGCGCCTCGGGAGTGTTGCGTGCCGCCCTTGACGCCAAAATGCCGGTCAACATCGGCACCACCGAAGCCACCATGAGTGTGGCTGACCTGGTGCGTGCGCGAATGGGCAAGCGGGTTCTTGAACGGCTTGTTGCCCCCGTGGTGGCAGGAGTGCATTCAGCCAGTGCGGAACTGCTGGACGTAGACGTGGTGGCGCCGGGGTTGCGCGCCGGCATTCGCGACCACGGTTCGCTGGCTGCGGCCGTGGCTGCCCAGCGGGACAGGGGCCTCGGCAGCAAGCCCGGGGCGGCAGTGGGAGGGCTGGTCGGGGGCATGCACACGCTGGTGGACGCCCTCGTGGAGAAGCTGCAGGAGGCCGGTGTTTCGATGCACCTCGGGCACAAGGTGAAGGCCATCTACCGCGGTGATATTGACGACGCCCCCACACCGACGTACGACGGCGGCGAGCCCTCACCGTGGATTGTTGAATGGGAGCACGGCACGACGCACGGATATCTGGCCGCCAAGCTGTTGGTGATGGCCACCGACGGGCCCATGGCCGTTAAGTTGCTGGCTCCGGAGATGCCCGAACTGCTGCCCTTCACTCCGGCCCCGGGACCTGATATTCGTCTGGTGACGCTGGTGGTGGATGTGCCCGAACTGGATTCGGCCCCGCGCGGCACAGGAGTCCTGGTGGCCCCGTCCGTGGAGACCATCACGGCCAAGGCGCTCACACATTCCACCGCGAAATGGCACTGGTTGGCGGATTCCACCGGGCCCGGAACCCACGTGGTGCGCTTGTCCTACGGCCGTGCCGGGACCAAGCCGGCCGATGCGGTGCGGCTGACTGCGAACACGCCCACGGAAAGCGACTTGATCGCCACGGCGCTGGCAGATGCCACCACCATGCTCGGCGTGGAAGTGAGCGAGGCCGACCTGTTGGGTGCGGACGTGGTCCGGTGGCAGGGTGCGCTCCCGTTTGCCGCAGTGGGGCATCACGAAAAGATCGCGCACGTCCATTCGCTGGCCAATGACGTCCCCGGCCTGGTATTGACGGGGGCGTGGATGACAGGCAACGGATTGGCGGCGGTGGTCTCCGGCACCCGGCGGCAGATCCGTGCCGTGGTGGACGCCTCCAAGAGACTGTGACCTTGCACACTTTCTACGTCATGTAGAGAAGGCCGGTTTTAGCTTTTCTCACGGTTGGGTGCAGACTTGTACGCATGAGCCACACAAACGCACAATCTGTCACTAAAAGCCCCGCGGAAACCCCGTTCACCCTGTGGACTGTTTTCAAGCGGACCGGATCCTTCGCAGGGACCGCTTCCGCGGTAGCCGACTATGAAGAATTGGTGGCCGCTTTGGCCGCGGAGAGCATCACCGTTCGCGGCGCTTACGACGTTTCTGCCATGCGCAGCGACGCGGACATCATGATGTGGCTGGTGGGCGCCGACGCGGAAAGCCTGCAGCGGGCCGTGCGCAGCATCCGCAGGCTGGAATTATTCGCCGCAACCGAGATCGCGTGGTCGGCCATGGGTGTGCACCGCGAGGCCGAGTTCGCCAAGAACCACGGCCCCAGCTACATGGGCCCGAACGAACCGAAGGGCTGGGTGTGCGTCTACCCGTTCGTGCGCTCCTACGACTGGTACATCCTGCCCGCCGAGGACCGCAGCCGCATGCTGCGCGACCACGGGATGCTGGGGCGGGACTACCCGCAGGTCCTGGCCAACACCGTCTCGGCCTTCGCACTGGGAGACTGGGAGTGGCTGCTGGGTCTGGAGTCCGACGAACTGACCGATTTGGTTGATATGATGCGCACCTTGCGTGGCACCGACGCCCGCCTGCACGTGCGCGATGAAATCCCCTTCTACACCGGCCGTCGCATTGCCGCTGCCGAGATCGCCGAGGTCCTGAAATGAACAACCGAGTAGTTGAACCTGCACAGTACGACGCCATCCTGCTCGCCTCCTTTGGCGGCCCCGAGGGCCAGGACGACGTCCTTCCGTTCCTGCGTAACGTCACCCGCGGGCGCGGCATCCCGGACGAGCGTCTGGAGGAAGTCAGCCACCACTACCGCGCCAACGGCGGCATCAGCCCCATCAACGCCCAAAACCGTGCGTTGAAGGCTGCCCTTGAAGCCGAGCTGGCCGTCCGGAACATCGAGCTGCCCGTGCTCTGGGGCAACCGCAACTGGGACCCCTACATCCCCGCCGTGCTGCAGGATGCCTACGAGGCCGGACACCGCCGTCTGCTGATGCTCACCACCAGCGTCTACTCCTGCTACTCCAGCTGCCGCCAGTACCGCGAGGACATTGGCATTGCGTTGACGGAGACGGGACTTGACGGCAAACTGGCCGTGGACAAGATCCGCCAGTATTTTGACCACCCAGGATTCGTGGAGCCCTTCATCGAGGGAACCGCAGCATCACTGGCGAAGGTCAAGGCGGAACTTGCCGCTGCCGGCAAATCCGATGCACCCGTACACGTCATGTTCGCCACCCACTCCATCCCCACCCGGGATGCAGAAGCTGCCGGCCGTTCGGAACTGCAGCCCCTGGTGTTCGAGCAGGACTCAGCCTACGTTGCGCAGCACCTTGCCAACGCAGAAGCCATCATGGCCAGAGTGGATCCCGACCAGAAGTGGTCGCTGGTCTACCAGTCCCGCTCCGGCGCACCCCACGTGCCGTGGCTGGAACCCGACATCAACGACGCCCTGGCTGAGCAGGCCGCGGCAGGCGTGGCCGGTGTTGTAGTGGTTCCGCTGGGCTTTATCAGTGACCACATGGAAGTGCTCTGGGATCTGGACACCGAAGCGAAGGAAACGTGCGCTGAACTGGGCCTGGCCTTTGACCGTGCACCCACGCCGAGCACGCACCAAAAGTTCGTTGAGGGCCTTGTGGACCTGATCTGTGAGCGGACCATCGAGAACCACATCGCCGAACGCCCCGCCATGACGAAGCTCGGCCCGTGGTTCGACGTGTGCAACCCCGGCTGCTGCGCCAACTTCCGCGGCGAAAAGCCCGCCATCTCGGAGGTTGGAAGCACCGTGGGCTCGCTTTGTGAGGCATCCCCGGCCCAAGGCGGTTCCCAGACTTCATGACGACCTCGAGTGTGAAAATTGGTACCCGCGGAAGCAAACTGGCCCTGAGTCAAACGGGACAAATTGTTGACCAGCTCAGTGCGGTCGGCGGCTTTGACGCAGACATCATCGCGATCAAGACCGACGGCGACGTCCTGACTGGCCCGCTGTCCCAAATGGGCGGCACAGGGGTGTTTGCCGCGGAGCTGCGCGCCGCCGTCCTAGACGGGCGCGTGGACGTGGCAGTGCACTCGCTCAAAGACCTGCCCACAGTGGCCGTTCAGGGCCTGGCACTAGGTGCCATTCCCTTTCGGGCCGATGCCCGCGACGCCCTGTGCGCCCGGAATGGCTTGACGTTGTCCGAACTCCCGCAGGGCGCCAGCGTCGGCACCGGTTCGCCGCGGCGCGCAGCGCAGCTGCTGGCCGCCCGTCCGGACCTGTTGATCGTGGACATCCGCGGCAACGTCGAAACTCGTTTGGGGAGGGTTCCCGGGCTGCCTGGAAACCCTGTGAAGGAAACCGTTCCCGGCAAAGTTGGTGACCTCGACGCCGTCGTCCTCGCAGCAGCAGGACTGGGACGCATCGGCAGGCTTGAAGCCGTCACCGAGTTCCTGTCCTCGGAGGTCATGCTCCCGGCCCCCGGCCAAGGAGCCCTCGCCTTGGAATGCCGCACCGAAAGCACCGAGCTCACGGGCGTCCTGGGCCAGTCCCTGGCCGCCGTCGACGACCACGACACCCGTCTGGCCGTCACCGCCGAGCGTGCGCTCCTTGCACGTCTGGAAGCCGGCTGCGCAGCCCCTGTAGGAGCCCTCGCGCGCCGCAAGGGCTCCATGCTGCACCTGGAAACTGTTGTGGTTTCACTCGACGGCACGCGCTCACTACGCCTGAAAAAGGCCACCGACGGCTTGACCACCGTTGGAGCGACCCTGTTGGGCATTGGACTGGCCGAAGAACTGCTCGCCGCCGGCGCAGCCGAGCTGGCGGATTTGGCCGGCTCCAGCAAGTGAGCTCAACCGGCGACGGCGCCTTCGCCGACGAGGTGGACGGCGGGCCCGGCCAGGACCGGCATTCCCTCGGCGACTTTCCGGCCGATCGGCCGCGGGCGGCCTCGGCCTCCCTGATGTCGCCTACGGAAACACCGGACCTGGCTCAGGCGGGTTCGCTTTCTGGCTTGCGGGTTGCCGTCACACGGTCGGCTGACCGGGCCGGGGCGCTGGCCGAGGCGCTGGCTGCGGCCGGTGCGGAGCCGGTGCTGGTACCGCTCATCGACTTTGAGATTGCAGAACAAGACGTCCTGGGTGCAGCCCTTCGCAGCCTCGCAGCGGGGGAGTACGCATGGCTTGTCATCAGCTCCATCACCACCGTGCGCGCCTTGAAGCAGTGGTGCGACGGGGCCGGTACCACACTTGCCAAGCTTGTTCCGGCCGGAACAAACGTCGCCACGATTGGCCCCACCTCAGTTGCCGTTCTTGCAGCCGAAGGGGTGCACGCCGTTTTGGCCCCTCTTGATGTGCAGTCTGCTGCCGGCCTGGTGGCGTTGTGGCCGCCCGCCACAACGGACAGCGGCCCGGAGGGCGGCACGGTGCACATCGACAGTGCGCGTGTCCTGCTGCCCCAGTCCAACCTCGCCTCATCCACCCTGGTGGAAGGGATCGAGGCGGCCGGCTGGACGACGGACGTTGTCACGGCCTACTGGACGGTGGACTATCCTGCGCGTCCGGAGCTCCGCCTAACTTCCACGTTGGCGGGCCGGTCATTTGGCTCCATCGCCGAGCCGCCCGTCCTCACCCCAGCCGAAGCGGCAGTGGAGATCCGCGCAGGGGCGATGAACGCCGTCGTGCTTGCCTCGGGAAGCGCGGCCCGTAGGGTGGCCCAAACCATGGCACCACTGCCGGAAAGCTGCCTGCTCATTGCGATCGGGCAGCCCACGCGGGTCGAAGCCGCGCGGCTTGGCCTGCGGATCGCCGCGACTGCCCAACATCCCACACCGGAGGGAATCGTGGCCGCCCTGGCCGGCGCCCGCCCACATTTTTCACCAGCAGCACGTCAGGAGACACCATGAGTTTTCCCCAGCACCGCCCGCGCCGCCTGCGCACCACCGCCGCGATCCGCCGTCTCGTCGCCGAGCACCGACTGGCCCCGTCGGAACTCATCCTGCCGGTGTTCATCCGCGAGGACTTGAGCGAACCGAACCCCATCACGTCCATGCCGGGCGTCGTGCAGCACACCACGGCCAGTCTTTTGGCGGCGGCCCGCGAAGCCGTCGAACTGGGGCTGGGGGGCATCATGATCTTTGGCATTCCCGCCGTGCGCGACGCACAGGGCTCGGCAGGGCTTGACCCGCTGGGCGTGCTGAACAAGGCCATTCGGGATGTGCGTGAGGAGGTGGGTGACGATCTGGTGGTCATGAGCGATTTGTGCCTTGACGAATTCACCGACCACGGACACTGCGGCGTGCTCAACGAAGCTGGCGATGTGGACAACGACGCCACCTTGGACATCTACGCGAAAATGGGCGTGGCCCAGGCCGCGGCAGGCGCGCACGTGGTGGCGCCGTCGGGCATGATGGACGGCCAGGTCGCCGTGATCCGCGACGCTCTGGATGAAGCCGGCTACACGGATGTTGCAGTGCTGGCCTACGCCGCGAAGTACGCCTCCGCGTTCTACGGCCCGTTCCGTGAAGCCGTGGATTCGCAGTTGCACGGGGACCGTCGCAGCTACCAGATGGACTCCGGAAACCGCCGCGAAGCCCTCCACGAGGTGGAGCTGGATCTGGCCGAAGGTGCCGACATCGTCATGGTCAAGCCAGCCATGAGCTACCTGGACATCCTGGCTGACGTGGCGGCAATCTCACCCGTGCCCGTGGCCGCCTACCAAATCTCCGGCGAATACGCCATGATCGAGGCCGCCGCAGCCAACGGCTGGATCAACCGCCGCGCTGCCATCGAGGAGTCGGTGCTCAGCATCAAGCGCGCGGGGGCCACCATGATCCTCACGTACTGGGCGGCCGAACTGGCCGGCTGGCTTCGCGAAAACTAACTCTTCCCCCGCTCTTCCGCCATCAGTTAGCCAAAGGAATCCCCATGACAAGCTCACAGGAACTTTTTGACCGCGCCAAAACCCTCATGCCTGGCGGGGTGAACTCACCCGTGCGCGCCTTTGGCTCGGTGGGTGGCACGCCCCGCTTCATGGTGAACGCCAAGGGCGCCTACCTGACCGACGCCGACGGCCGCGACTACGTGGACCTTGTCTGCTCCTGGGGCCCGGCACTCGTGGGCCACGCCCATCCGGACGTGCTGGCCGCAGTCCATGCGGCAGTGGACCACGGCCTGAGCTTTGGCGCCTCCACCCCGGCCGAGAGCGACCTTGCCGCTCTGGTGCAGGGGCGCGTACCCGCCGTCGAACGTCTACGCATGGTCTCCACCGGCACCGAGGCGACCATGACGGCCGTGCGTCTGGCCCGCGGGTACACCGGCCGCGATTTGATCATCAAGTTCGCCGGCTGCTACCACGGTCACCTGGACTCCCTGCTGGCCGCCGCCGGATCCGGCCTGGCCACCCTCGCCCTGCCCGGCTCGGCAGGGGTCACGGCCGCAACCGCCGCCGAAACCCTAGTGCTGCCCTACAACGACCTTGCCGCCGTCGAGGCCGCCTTCGCCGCCCACGGGGACAGGATCGCCGCCGTCATCACCGAGGCGGCCCCGGCCAACATGGGTGTTGTCACCCCCGGCGAAGGCTTCAATGCAGGGCTTTCGCGCATCACCACGACCCACGGCGCCCTGCTGATCTTGGACGAGGTACTGACAGGGTTCCGCACCGGACCTGCTGGATATTGGGGCCTGACCGGCGGTGCTGCCGACGCGAACGAGCACTGGACGCCGGACCTGTTCACCTTTGGCAAGGTCATTGGCGGAGGACTTCCGACAGCGGCGCTCGGTGGCCGCGCGGAGGTCATGGACTATTTGGCCCCCTTGGGCCCGGTCTACCAGGCCGGCACGTTGTCCGGGAACCCCGTGGCCATGGCGGCTGGCGTTGCGACGCTGACAGCCGCCACCGCGGCCGTCTACGCCATAGTTGACGCCCGCTCACTGGAGCTGTCTGCCGCCGTCGCCGCTGCGTTGTCGGCTGAAGGAGTGGATCACTCCGTCCAGCGCGCCGGGAACTTGTTCTCCGTGGCCTTTGGCACCGCTGCAAACGGCGTGCACAACTACGCCGACGCACAGGCCCAGGAAGTGTTCCGCTACGCACCGTTCTTCCATTCAATGCTGGATTCCGGGGTGTACCTGCCGCCGAGCGTCTTTGAGGCCTGGTTCCTCTCCGCCGCCCACGATGATGCCGCCATGAACCGGATCTTTGCCGCCCTGCCCGCGGCGGCGAAGGCTGCAGCTGCGGCGAAAGCATAAACGCTGCCGTCTGTGATCGAGACTGACTGGCGGTGCGGCTCACGTCCCGGGGGCTGTTGTGGTGATCGGACGCCCCTATAGCGGCCTCTAATCACCACAACAGCCCCCGCAAGGCGGTGGCGGGCCAGAACTCTGCACACGGGCGCGGAAAAGCCCCGTTCTCGTTGCTGTGACAGCAACGAGAACGGGGCTTTTGTGCGTGTTGGTGATCGGCTCAACCATCAGGGGCTTACAGTACGTCGGAAAGGAAACCCTTTAGCCGGTCGGTCTTGGGGGCGGTGAACAGCTCATCGGGGGAGCCGGTCTCAACGACCACGCCGCCGTCCATGAACGTCACCGTATCTGAGACGTTGCGTGAGAATCCCATCTCATGCGTGACAACAACCATGGTCATGCCGCCCTTGGACAGGTCCGTCATGAGCGCCAAAACGCCCTTGACAAGTTCCGGGTCCAAAGCCGAGGTGGCTTCGTCAAAGAACATGACTTCCGGTTCCATGGCCAGCGCGCGGGCAATGGCAACACGCTGCTGCTGGCCACCGGACAAGTTGCCGGGGCGGGCGTCGGCCTTGTGGGCCAGGCCCACAAGCTCCAACTGGTCCATGGCTTTGGCATGCGCCTGATCCTTGGGCATCTTGCGGATTTTGCGCAGTGACAAAGACACGTTATCCACCACGGTTTTGTGGGGGAACAGGTTGAACTGCTGAAACACCATGCCAATGCGACGGCGCAGCTCATCCGGGTTGTCCTTCAACACAGAGCGTTCATCCAACAGAATGTCGCCCTGGTCTGGCTCGATGAGCCGGTTCATGACGCGCAGCAGGGTTGACTTGCCTGATCCTGATGGGCCGATCACGGAGGCCGTGGTGCCTTGCGGGACGTGCAAGTCGATGCCGCGCAGCACCTTGTTGGAGCCGAACGCCAGGTGGATGTTCGTGGCGGTCAGGGAACCTGACTTGAATTCACTCATGCTTGGCCGCCCTTTCCAACAAGTGCCGCTGCTTCATCGGGTTCGATCTTCTGCGCCTTTCCTTCACGCATCCGCTTGTCCATGTAGTTCACCAAGTGGGTGAGCGGGATGGTCAGGATCAGGTACAGCACGCCAGCGGCGATTAAGGGAGACATATTCCCCGAGTTGGCCGCCGAGTCGTTGGCGACTCGATAGATTTCACGCTGGGTGGCGGTAACACCCAGTAGGTAGACCAGTGAGGAATCCTTGATCAAGGCGATCAACTGATTCACCAGAGCGGGAAGAACCCTGCGGATACCCTGCGGGATAACCACCAGAAGCATAGCTGAGCCGTAGCTAAAACCGAGAGCCCGAGCCGCCTCCAGCTGTCCCCTGTCAACACTTTGAATACCGGATCGGAAGATCTCACCAATGTAGGCTGCCGCCATTAATGTCAGCGCAAAAATGGCCAGCGGGAAGGGGTTGGTAATGCCCGTTGCCTGACGCAGAATGGGCCCAAGACCAATGCCGATGATCACGATGACGAGGATCGCTGGAAGCCCACGGAAAATATCCGTGTAGATCCGTGATATCCAACGCAACGCTGAGTTGCGTGCGATTCCCATGACGGACAGTATCAAACCGAAAAAGCAGCCAAGAACGGCCGATGATGCGGCCAGGATCAGAGTGTTGGGCAAACCGACGGTGAGCATTTGAGGGACAACTTGCCCCATGGCCTGCCAGTCGAAGAATGTTTTTAGGAACTGCTGGAGTACGTCCATATCTTATGCCTTAGGAGATCTTTGCAGCCTTGGACCCAGGGGTCCAATCCTTAGGCATTTCGCGCTCCGGGTACCATTCCTTGGACAGCTTGGCCCAGGTGCCGTCGTCCACAACAGCGTCCAAACCGGAGTTCAGGGCGTCGATGAGTGGCTTGTTGCCGGAGTTCACGGCGTAGGCCACGAAGTTCTGCGTATTGATGATTGACTCAACAATTGCCGTGCCGTCGCCGTCTTTGACCTGACCTGATGCCTGCTGCGAAGGAGCAACCCAGGCGTCAATCTGGCCGGTTTTCAAATTGGCGTAGAGCGAGTTGTAGTCGGCGAAACGAACCGGCTCCAGCGCCAGCGTATTGGTGACATAGTCGTCCTGAACTGAGCCTTGAACGACACCGACACGCAGATCCTTGTTGAGGTCAGCGAAGCCCTTGACCGCGGAGTCTTTCTTGGCTACAACGGCCATGTAGCCGAAGTCATAGCCGTTGGTGAAGCCAACATTTACGCGGCGCTTATCGGTCGTGGAGATCGAGGACGATCCGACGTCGAACGTCTTGTTCTGGACCTGGGCGAGCAGGCCAGCGAAGTCGGTGGACTTGAATTCAACCTTCAGGCCCAGCTTGTCAGCAACGGCGCGCAGCAGTTCATTGTCGAAACCGGTGAACTTACCGTTCTTGTCTAGGAAGATGTTCGGTGGCGCGTCGGACAAGGTGCCCACGGTGATGGTGCCGGGAGTGATCAGGCCAAGATTGGCGACGTCGATCTTATCCAACGGGGTGACATCTGCGGTGGTGTACTTGTCCAGCGAAACCTTGTCGCTGCCGGCAAGGGCATCAGTGGGCTTGGCGGAGCTTGTGTCGCCGGCGCTGCCGCCGCAAGCTGCGAGCGAGAAGGCGAGGGCAAAGGCAACAGGGGCGGTTACGAGCCACTTCAGGGCTGATTTCTTCATCAAACATTCACTTTCATTGCAGGTGCCCAGCCCGAAAAGAAGGTTCAGGAGGGGGAATAAGCGTCGTGTGGGGAGCTGGAGGAAACTCTCAGTAGATTCCTAGCAGAACTCAACCAACAAAACTAAATTATGTCAGGTGGGTCCAAAGTATGGCGCCTGCGAACGAGTGAGCACTGAAAAGCACATTTCGTAGAAGAAGCTGCGATCAACAGCGTTTCATCGTCATGCTGGAGTCAGGGTGAGCGCTTATTGACTGCATGACTGACGTGCTGATGCAGGCAGGATCCGCCCAATTATTGCTTGTGATTTATATCATGTGAAGCTATGCCAGCTCCTCCAGCGGCAACACCGGCCAGCTGCCTTCGATCACCGCGGCTGGGTCCTTGCTGCGGCGCAGATAGGCCTGAAAGTCAGCGGCCTGCGCGCGCGCCCACTCCACCTGGGCGGTGTGCAGTTCCTTGGTGTCAAGGCGCAGGGAACTGTATTTGGCGGCCAGGGCATCGGCGAGCCTTAGCGTCGCTTCCGCATCGGCCGCGGAGGTGTGTGCGTCGTCGAGCTTAATGCCATATTCCTCGCACAGGGCAACCAGGGTTCGGCTGCCCCTGTGGAACTTGTCCACGTGCTTGTTGCAGATAAACGGGTCAATGACCGGGGAAGCGGTGATCTGGGCGAGGCCGTGCCGGCGCGCTTCATGGGCCAACACGGTGAAGTCGTAGCTCGCGTTGAACGCAATGACGGGGATGTTGTTGGAAAAGAGGGCCGCCAGCACGGCACCCACCTCGGCCGTCACGACGTCGGACGGGCGGCCGTGTTCGCGGGCATGCGCGGTGCTCACACCGTGAATGGCGGCAGCTTCCTCGGGAATCTCCACGCCGGGGTCAGCCAGCCACTCGTGGGTGTCGGCCACTACTCCAGCCTCGTCAGCCACCACGATGGAGGCAGTAACGATTCTTGCCGTGCGGGGGTCCTTGCCCGTGGTTTCCAGGTCAAAGGCGGCGCGGGGGTGCATGCTCCAACTAGTCATGCCTCAACGCTACCTGCTGACACGGACAAGATGGCACCGGCAGGCCGCCGCCAGGCAGCAGGCGGACGGTTGGGGACTTAGGCTTGTGGCATGCGTGAGCAGTATGTGGAAGCGGTTTTGGCCGTGGCGGAACTCATTCCTCCCGGCCGTGTCTTGTCCTATGGGGACATTGCGGCGTTGCTGGAGAGCGGCGGGCCGCGGCAGGTGGGGGCAGTGATGTCGGCCCATGGCAGCGCAGTGCCCTGGTGGCGGGTTATTCGTGCCAGTGGTGCGGCTCCCGTGTGCCACGAAGGCAGGGCGTTGGCGCACTACGTTCAGGAGCAGACAGCCTTGCGCGGGGATACGGCTGCCACGGCGCCCTCTTCCGGCCGGGCGCCGTCGTGGCGGGTGGAGGTGAAGCTTGCACGCTGGAACCCTGGCGATGCTGAGCTTGACCGCATTGACGCCATTGCCGCGCGATTGACGCACGACGACGCCCCGCACCACCAGGTGCCCGCAGTGGCGGAGCCAATGTCAGTGCCTCGTGATGGACTAGGGGTATGAGCACGCAAACAAGGCAGCATCCGGCAGAGCGGAGCATGCTGGAGCAGCAGAACACGTTGGCACCGCCACGGCTTGTCCTGGCACCTCCGGCCGGCAGCGTGCGCAGTGCCCCGCGGTTGAGCCCGGACCAGCAGGTTGTTGTGGACTTGGCCCCAGGCGCAGGACCTGTCCTTGTGTGGGGTGCGCCCGGCACCGGAAAGTCCACTGTGCTCATCGAGGCCGCGGTCAAGCGCATGGAGCACGACGGCGTTGATCCAGCAGCAGCCCTCCTGCTGGCCCCTTCCCGGCTGGCTGCCGCACGGCTGCGCGACGGCTTTAGCGCCCGCCTCACCAAGAGTTTGAGCACCTCCCCGGCCAGGACCTGGTCCTCCTACGCCTTTGACCTGCTCAGGCGTGCCAAGGTGGAAGGGCGGATGCCGCACCTTGACGGTCCGCCGCGGCTCATGAGCGGGCCCGAACAAGACCTCATCATCAAGGATCTGCTGGCCGGCCACAAGCTGGGGCTGGGCACGGCCCCGGACTGGCCTGCCGAATTGGCAGAGGCCCTGGAAACCCGCGGCTTCCGCCAAGAGATTCGCCAGCTTTTTGACCGGGTCATTGAATATGGACTCATGCCGCAGGAGCTTGCTGCCCTGGGCACGGCCAACCAGCGCCCCGACTGGGTTGCGGCAGCGTCGCTCTACCAGGAGTACAGGGATGTGGTCGATTGGGGGAAGTCGGGCTCCTTCGACCCGGCCGGCATCATCACGGCCGCCACCACGCTGCTGCAGATCGACGCCGGATTCCTGACCCAGGAACGCCACCGCCTGGCGTTGATTGTGGTGGATGACATCCAGGAAGCCAACAAGGCCGTGCATGAACTGTTGCAGTTGGTGGGCCGCGGGAAAGACGTCCTCGTGGCCGCTTCGCCGGACACCGTGGTGCAGGGCTTCCGCGGAGCCCGCCCGGATCTTGTTGCCTCCCTGTCCGGCACCCTCTCCACGGATGAAAAGCCGCTACAGCAATTTTCACTGTCCACCTCGCACCGCATGAGTGGTCCGCTGGCAGCAGCATGGTCGGGGGTGGCTGAGCGGATCTTCCAGGTGCGTGGCGGGCACAAGGCCCGTGAATTGGTGTGGCCGCATGACCTCGATCCGTTGCAAACTCCAGCCCGAAGCCCGGAAAGGGAATCGGCAGTGGATGCGCTGCCACCTGTGAGCGCCCATGTGGTGGCCTCGGAGGTTCATGAGCTGCGCCTGGTGGCCGAACGCATCCTGCACCTGCAGCATTTGGCCGGGTACAGCTTGGGCGAGATCGCCGTCATTGTGCGCACGGGATCAGCCCTTGCAGCGCTGCAAAGGTACTTGAGCTCGCAGGGCATCGCCGTCAAGGTGCCGGTAGCGGAGAACCCCGTCCGCGACGAACCTGCCGTGCGGCCCCTGCTGGAGGCGTTTGGTGCGGCCCTGGAGCCTGAAATGCTCGACGCCGAATCCTGCGTTGCCCTGTTGACATCCCGCCTGGGCCGCTCCACGTCGCTGCATCTGCGCCGCCTGCGGCAGGCGCTGCGGCAGCAGGAGCTTCACGCCGGCGGCGGTCGGGCCAGCGACGAATTATTGGTTGAGGCGCTGCTGAACCCGCAGAAGCTGGCCCCGTTGGGGTGGGAAGCGGCCAATGCGCGGCGCATTGGAGCCATGCTGGCCGCCGGACGTGAAGCCGTGACCCAGCCCGGGGCCAACGCTGAAACCGTCTTGTGGGCACTGTGGGATGCCTGTGACACGTCGGGAACATGGGAGTCCCAAGCCCTGCGCGGAGGGCCCACCGGCATCCGCGCCGACCGGGACCTGGACGCCGTCATGGCCCTGTTCCAAACGGCCGAACGCTATGTGGACCAGCTGCCCGGCTCCACCCCGCAACAGTTCCTTGACTATCTGCTGAGCCAGGAACTTCCCATGGACACCCTGGCGGCCCGTGCCCAGCGCGCCGACGCCGTGGAGATCGTGACCCCTGCCAGTGCGGCAGGCAGGGAATGGCCTGTGGTCATTGTGGCGGGACTGCAGGAAGGGGTGTGGCCCAATACGCGGCTGCGCGGGGAGTTGTTAGGCAGCCAACTGTTGGTGGATGTGCTTGAGAGTGGTGCCGAGGCGGCCCGACAGATCGATCCGGCCGCCCGGCTGCGCCAGATTCGCTATGACGAGCTGCGCAGCTTCGCCGCCGCAATTTCACGCGCCGGTGAAAAGCTCATCCTGACGGCTGCTGCCGGGCATGACCTCCAACCCTCGCAGTTTCTGGACCTTGCCGCACCATTCATTCCGGTGACCGATTCAGGCGGGGAGTCCCAATACCCCGTGCGGCCCGTGGAACAAGTTCCACGGCCCATGACGCTGCGCTCCCTCGTGGCGGAGCTGCGCCAGGAATCCGAGATGCACGCCGATCTGGAGGCCGCCAACTTGCTGGCCGTGCTGGCAGCAGAGAACATTCCCGGCGCAGACCCGGCCCAATGGTGGGGGCTGCTGCCGCTGAGTTCGGACGCACCGATCGTGGCGCCCGGGGAGTCGGTGACGGTCTCACCGTCGAAGGTTGAAGAAGTGCTCAAGTCCCCGCTGAACTGGTTCGTCAAAGCTGCTGGGGGAGAAGCCACCACCGATTTTGCCCGCAGTCTGGGTACACTCATCCACGCCATCGCCCAAGACATCCCGGACGGCGCCGGGCACGAGTACCTGGCCGAGTTGGACAAGCGCTGGCCGTCGCTGGGACTGCCGGAGTCATGGGAAGCGGACGTTGACTACAAACGGGCGCAGGAGATGCTGGGCAAGTTGGCACAATACGTCATTGACGCCCGCATGCAGGGCCGCACCCTGGTCGGCGTGGAAGAGAACTTCACCGTGGACTTGGGCGAGCTGCCCGGTGGGAACACTGTGCGCCTGCGCGGACAGGTGGACAGGCTCGAGGCCGACTCCGAGGGCCGCCTCATGGTCGTGGACATCAAGACTGGACGCACCAAGCCCACCAAGGACCAAGTCACCGAGCACCCCCAACTGGGCGCCTATCAGGTGGCCGTCACCGCGGGCGGCTTCGAGGAACAGGCCAGGGCAGCAGGGCTGCCGGGCGGTGTTTCCGGAGGCTGCGTCTCGGGAGGTGCGGCGCTGCTGCCGCTGGGGGACGGCACCAAAAGTGTCAAAACCCAGGACCAGCCACCCATGGTGGCCGGCGCGGAAAACGATCCCACCCACAAGGTCATGGAGGCTGCACTGCTCATGGCCCAAGCCGTCTTCCCCGCCCGCCACGGCTCCGACTGGTCCTCCCGCAACGGCTGCCCGCTGCCCACCATTTGCCCGCTGTGCCCGGAAGGGAAACAAATCACCGAATGAGCCTTTCACAGCCGCTGACTCCCTACGAACTAGCCGAACTCCTGGAGCAGCGCCCACCTACGCCCGAACAGGCCGGCATCATCTGCTCGCCCTTGGAACCGCTGCTTGTCATTGCCGGGGCAGGTTCAGGCAAGACCACCACCATGGCCGACCGTGTGGTGTGGCTTGTGGCGAACGGGCTGGTGCTGCCTGAGGAAATTCTTGGTGTCACGTTCACCCGCAAAGCCGCCGGCGAGCTGGCCGCGCGGATCCGCGGGCAACTGGCCAAGCTGGGAACACTTGCCCGTTCCGGCGAGGTGGAACTGGCATCGGCAGCCGCAGCCAGGGACGCCCTTGAACCGAAAGTCTCCACTTACCATTCCTATGCCAGCGGAATCGTCACCGATTATGGGTTGCGGCTCGGGATCGAACGCGACGCCGTCGTGCTGGGTGCGGCCGAGGCCTGGCAGTTGGCCAGTGAGGTGGTGGAAGCGCACGACGGTGCGCACGACCACTTCACGGCAGCCAAATCAACCCTCATTCAGTCGGTCATGGATTTGGCAGGGGAGTGCGCCGAGCACCTGCAGGAGCCCGAACACGTCATGGGCACCCTTGAGTCGTATTTGGAACGGTTTGAGGCACTGCCCTACATTGCCGAAACCGCCAAGCCGCGCACAGCGGTGGTGAACAAGCAGCTCGACGTGCTGCGCACCCGCATGTCGGTGGCCGGGCTCGTACTGAAGTACGCGGAGGCCAAGCGGCGCCGCAACGTGCTGGACTACGGCGACTTGGTCGCCCTGGCCGCACGCATTGCCAAGGAAGTGCCGCATGCGGCACAGATGGAACGCCAGCGCTACAAGGTGGTGCTGCTGGATGAATTCCAAGACACCTCGCACGCCCAGTTGCAGCTTTTTGCCAAGCTTTTCGGCGCTGGACATCCCGTCACCGCGGTGGGGGACCCGCACCAGTCCATTTACGGCTTCCGCGGCGCCTCGGCCGGGCAGCTGTTCCGTTTCCCGGAGATTTTCCTTAAGGCCGACGGCGGGTACGCACCGACTGCCGAACTCACCATTGCCTGGCGCAACTCCGCGCACATCCTCTCTGCTGCCAACGTCATGTCCGCAGAGCTCACCCAGGCCCAGAACCGCAAGGCCAACGCCAAGCTGGCCGCTGGCCTCACGGCGGAAGAACGTGCGGCGGCAGGGCCCCGCGTGGTGGTGTCCGCACTGCGGGAAAAACCCCAGGCCCCCGACGGCGAAGTGCTGCTGGCGCGCTACGAGACCGAACTGGCCGAAGCCGAAGCCATAGCCGAGCAGATCCTTGACCGCAAGGGCGACTTCACCCACCGCCGGGGAGCCCAGGGCGAGATGACAGTGGCGGTGCTGTGCCGCCGTCGTGCGCAGTTTTCGGCCCTGCAGTCGGTCTTTGAAGCACGCGGCATCCCCTATGAAATCGTGGGGCTGGGAGGGCTGCTAGGCACCCCGGAAATCGTGGACCTTGTGGCGACATTGCGGGTCTTGGCGGATCCAGGCCGATCGGATGCGCTCATGCGACTGTTGACGGGGGCACGGTGGCGGATTGGTCCCGCCGACCTCATGGCGTTCGCCGACTGGGCCCGTTACTTGGCGAGGCGCAGGGAATGGGCTGCCCGGCACAAGGTGGACTTCGACACTGCCGCGGTGCGGGGAACCCAGAGCACCGGGGAAGCTGCGGCAGCGGCGACTGCGGAATCAGGGGCAGTGGAACCCGAAGCAGTGGTGACGGCGGACTTGGTGGACGCATCGTCGCTGGTGGAGGCGCTGGACTACCTGGGCACGGACTTCTGGCCGGAGGGGCTGAGGCCGCTCAGCGATGTGGCCAGGACCAGGCTGCTGGCACTACGCGACGAACTGCGGGTGCTGCGCACGTTCGTTGGGGAGGATCTGTCCAACCTGCTCGGGGTCGTGGAGCGGACCATGCTCCTGGACGTTGAACTGGCTGCCAAACCGGGGGCGAGCATCCACCACGCCCGGCGCCATCTGGACGCCTTTGCCGATGCTGCAACCACCTTCATGCAGGCCGCGCAAAGGGTGGACCTGGACGCCTTCCTTGGCTGGCTGGAAACGGCCGAATCCGAGGAGGGCGGACTGGAGATGTCACCGGTGGAAAGCAACCCGGACTCCGTGGCGCTGCTGACTGTGCACGCCTCCAAAGGTCTTGAATGGGATGTGGTTTTTGTTCCTGGCATGAATGCAGGTGCGTTCCCCAGCGCGCGGGCAGATAGGTGGAGCACCGGCGCCAAGTCGCTGCCGTGGCCGCTGCGAGGGGACAGCGGCGATCTGCCCGTCTGGGACACTGACGTGGCGGACCTGAAGAACTTGATGGACAACGAGAAACTGTTTGCCGCTGACGTGCTGCTCCACGGAGAAGAGGAGGAACGGCGCCTGGCCTATGTGGCATTTACCCGAGCCCGCGATTTTCTGATGTGCTCAAGCACAGTCTGGGGCAGCGGGAAGAAACCGTTGTCGCCGTCGCCGTTCCTGGCTGAACTGCTGGACCTCACCGAAGGGGCCGGGCACAGCGCCACCATTGCCGTTTGGAGCGAGGATCCGGAGGAAGGCACGGAGAACCCCATCAGCGCCGGAGTTGAAAGCGCCGCGTGGCCTTACGATCCTTTGAACGGACCGGAAATTGTGGGTCGGTCAGGGGTGGCTGCGCGGACGGGACGCCGTGAGAACGTGGAGCGCTCCGCCGCTGCCGTGATGGCCGCTGCTGCGCTGCCGGCCCAAGAGCCCGGCAGCGCAGCCTTCCTGGCAGACCATCCGCGGTGGGGCACGGAGGCGAGCGTGCTGCTCGCACAGGAGCGTGTGGAGTCTGAACAACTGCGTGTAGAACTGCCTCCGCATATTTCAGCGTCGCGGCTCGTTGCCTTGGGTGAAGATCCGGAAAAAGTCACTCGCGCCATGCGCCGCCCGGTACCCACCAAACCTGGCATGGCAGCACGCAAGGGGACGGCGTTCCACGCCTGGATCGAGGAGTTTTTTGCCACGACCGGCCAGTTCGATTTTGATGAAGCTCCCGGCGCTGACTCCTATGTTGACGAAGCCTACGGCTTGTCCGAGATGCAGGAGACGTTCAAGAACTCAACGTGGGCTGGCAGGATTCCGGCCGAGCTGGAGGTACCCATTGAAACAAGGGTTGCCGACGTGGTGGTCCGCGGCCGTATCGATGCCGTGTTCCGCGATGACGACGGCGGTTGGGATTTGATCGACTGGAAAACCGGCAAGGTGCCTTCGAAGGCGCAACTGGCAGTGCGCGGCGTGCAGCTGGCAGTCTACAGGCTGGCGTGGTCCCGCCTGAAGGAGATTCCGCTGGAGCAGGTGAGGGCTGCGTTTTACTATGTTGGGCAGGACAAACTCATCCGCCCCGTGGACCTAGCGGGGCAGCGGGAACTTGAAGCGATTGTCACCTGTGCTTACACAACCTGACGCGGATCCGTGCCCGCAATGCAGGGTTGGGTGTGCGCCATGTTGTGTATGAAGGTGTGTGCTGCTACTTTTCGCGTTTGAGCGGAACAACGTTTAATGCCGTGGTGTCAGCACTGCTGGTGTCGCCCGTAGTGGCTGCTGCATCCCTGCCCTCAGCAGTGTCAGCCGCACCCTCTTTGAGTGCGTCTTTCTCCAATTTCGTGTCTGTTTTCGTGCCTTGTTCGGCGCTCCCAGAAGCGGGTGCGAAAGCAGGGCCGGTTGCCGCAGGAGCGTCCGCGTCGCGGACGGCAGCACCGGGCGCGGTCACATCAACCGGCTTGGCAGCCGAACTCGTCTCGGCGGCCGCAGTGGTCTTGGGTGCAGCGCTGGCCTTGGGCCCAGCGGGCTGTGCAGCAGTTACAGGCTTCACTTCGGGTACAGCCTTCGCTTCTGCCGTCGGTGCCGATGCTACGAAAGGCTGCGCGGCGGGCGGCTCAACACTGATGGCTTGACCACCGTGCTCGGTAATGTCTGCTTCGAGGGTGCGCAGCATGGATTCAGCATCCTCCACCATCCGGGCACTGTCAGCGGCGTAGCCCTTGACAAGCCACTGGGCCAGAGCAAATTCGGCGCTGAGGGCGGCACGTCGCAGCAGGTGGGGGTCGGGTGTTTCGTGACGGGCTAGGGCGTATGCGTGCATAACAGCGTCAACGAATCTAGGTTCATGAACGGCAACCAGCCAGGCAAAATCGTCGGCAGGGTCTCCGATCCGCAGCTCGGTCCAGCCCATGACGGCCGTCACCTTGTCGCGGTCGAGCAGGATATTGTCTTCATGCAAGTCTCCATGGACCACGCAGGGGTTGAAGCGCCACAGTGCCACGTCCTCCATGGCGTGCTCCCAACGGCGCAGCAGCGACGGCGGGATCTTGCCTGTGGTGGCGGACTGATCCAGTTCGTTGAGCTTGCGTTGGCGGAACTCGTTGGCCGTGTAACTGGGCAGGTCATGGGTTGTGACAAGCCCCTGCGGAAGGTCATGGATGGCGGCAAGTGCCACACCAATTTCCTTCGCCAAAGCGTCGCTGCCATCAGCTAGGTACTCCACCGACTCGGCCTTGCCCACAATGTGCGAGTACACGAAGGTGATCAATTCTCCCTGACGCACGGTCCCGGCCACGGTGGGCAGCAGGAAAGGCAGCTCCGCCCTGATGGCAGGGGAAAAGGCACGTAAAACCTGGCGCTCAGTTTCCAACCGTGTGCTCGCCTCGGCATGACGGGGGGAACGGACACGCCAGCGGCGTTTTTCCGAGTCAACCAACAAAGCAGAGCAGAAATCAGCTGCATCGTCGGGTCCGGGCCCAAACGCGGTGACATTGAGTCCGGGCACGGCGGCGCTGGCGATGGCGGCCAATTCGATTGCAGTCATTCTTCTCACACCTCCACCGTAGAACGCAAAAGCTCCAACTCCGCGTCGCTGAGGCGGCGAGTCGTAAGAAGTCCTTCCCAAACGGTGGGCGCCGACTTGGGCAAAGACGCTGGATTGTCCACAATCACGTGCTCTTGAATACGAAAAATGGCTCCTGATGCGTACGGTATAACTATGCTCACAACTAATGCTTCCCCGGTAACTGCACTTGATAGGCAATGCGAACAGCGAACAACTCCGGGGTACCTCGCGGCGGTACTGGAGACCGACGATTATCGTGTGGTGGTTTTTCACCGCGGCAGGGCACTCATGGACGGCACAAACCTGGCATATCTTGACCCTGAGTCCATTGATCCGGCGTATCGCGACCTTGCAGGGGACGCTCTCCCGCTCGGCGGTACCCACGTATACCTGGGCAAGGTGCGACCTGGCCAAACACACAGGCTGGCTGCAGCCACGGACATCGTGCTCCTATCCCTGCCTCTTAATGCACTGCCGGAAGATGCCACAGAACTGTCCTGGGCACCGCTGGGCAACGTGTTTGCCGGGTACCGCGACGTCGCCCAAGATCTCAATGCAGTGGATGCCCAAGTTTTTGTTGAAGCCCAGGCTGTTGCCCAATGGCATGGCAGTCATGTGCACTGTCCACGCTGCGGGAGTTCCACTGAGTCGCAGTCCGCTGGGTGGATGCGTCGATGCACCGCCGACGGTTCGCAACATTTTCCGCGCACCGACCCCGCAGCCATTGTTGCAATCGTTGGAGCCGATGATCGAATCCTGCTTGCGAACAACTATGCCTGGAACGAGAACAGGTACTCCACAGTTGCGGGATTTGTTGAGGCGGGGGAGAGCGCAGAGCAGGCAGCAGTGCGTGAAATAGCCGAAGAAGTCGGTGTTCACCTGCACTCCTTGGCGTACGTCTCCTCACAGGCCTGGCCGTTCCCGCGCTCGTTGATGTTCGGATTCATCGGGTACACCAACGACACCGAAGCCACCCCGGATCGCAGCGAAGTCAGGGCTGCGCGGTGGTTTGAGAGGGAGGAATTGCAGGCCGCAGTTCTCTGTGGTGACGCCGTGATCTCGCACAAGGCCTCTATTGCCCGCTCTTTGATTGAGAACTGGTATGGCGGCCCCATCCTGGAACCTGGTGAACAGGCGTGAGCTTTGACCCGCATCAATCTGGGCTGCCGGTCATGGATGAACGCACAGCGGAGCAACGCATCCTGGCCGGGCTGGATGAGGAGCAGCGCACAGTCGCCACCACTTTGAACGGGCCGCTGTGTGTTTTGGCCGGTGCAGGCACCGGAAAGACCAGGGCCATCACCCACCGCATCGCCTACGGAGTGCATACGGGCGTTTACAACCCCAACCGCCTGCTCGCCGTGACGTTCACGTCAAGGGCCGCGGCTGAAATGCGCACGCGGCTGCGCGATCTTGGAGTGGGGACAGTCCAAGCCCGCACCTTTCACGCCGCAGCACTGCGGCAGCTGCAGTATTTCTGGCCGCACGCCGTCGGCGGTCAATTGCCGGGCCTGCTGGACCACAAGGCCCAGACCATCGCCGAGGCGGCCCGACGCTTACGATTGCCCACCGATAGGGCCGCCATCCGGGATTTGGCCGCTGAAATCGAGTGGGCCAAGGTCTCCATGCTGACGCCGGAGACGTACCTGCTCAAGGCAGTAGACCGTGGTGAACCCGGAGGCCTGGACAAAGTGGCTGTGGGACGGCTTTTTCAGGCCTATGAAGATGTTAAAGCGGACAGGAACCAGATCGACTTTGAGGATGTCCTGCTAATCACCGTGGGCATCCTGCAGGAAGACCCGCGCGTGGCGGCCACGGTTCGGGGCCAGTACCGGCACTTCGTGGTTGACGAGTACCAGGACGTGTCCCCGCTCCAGCAGCGCATGCTCGACTTGTGGCTGGGTGGGCGCGATGAGCTCTGCGTGGTGGGCGATGCCAGCCAGACGATTTACTCCTTCACCGGCGCCACGCCGCGGCACCTGCTGGACTTTCCCAAACGCTATCCCGACGCCCAGGTGGTCAAGCTGGTGCGTGACTACCGCTCCACACCGCAAGTGGTTGGATTGGCCAACTCGCTGCTGGGCAATCGCCGCAGCGGCGGGCTCACCGCGGATGCATTGTGGTCGGCACCCTTGGAGTTGGTGGCCCAGCGCCCGAACGGGCCGTCGGCGGAATTCCTTGAGTGCAGCGATGATGAAGCAGAAGCCGCCGCCGTTGCAGCCCGCATCAAGATCCTGATGTCGCACGGCACGGCTGCCAGCGAGATTGCTGTGCTGTTCCGCACGAACGGCCAGTCTGAAGCTTACGAACAGGCGCTGACGGCCGCTGGTGTGGGGTATCAGCTGCGTGGCGGGGAACGCTTCTTTGCACGCAAGGAAGTCCGCGACGCCATGCTGCAGTTGCGCGCCTCTTCGCGGGCCGCCGAGGACGAGCCACTGGGCCAGCTGGTGCGTGATGTGCTCAGTAATTTGGGCTACCAGTCCGAGGCACCCAAGACCGGCGGTGCCGTCCGGGAACGTTGGGAGTCGCTCTCAGCCATTGTGGCGCTGGCAGATGAATTGGTGGTTTCCCGCAGCACGCCCGAGCACACCTTCAACGTGATTGACTTTGTGGCTGAACTGCAGGAACGGACATCGGCTCAGCATGCACCCACCGTCCAGGGGGTGACACTGGCGTCGTTGCACTCGGCCAAGGGCTTGGAGTGGGATGCGGTGTTCCTTGTCGGACTCAGCGAGGGGCTCATGCCAATCTCCTTCGCCGACACGGCTGAAACTGTTGATGAAGAACGGCGTCTGCTGTACGTGGGGATCACCCGAGCCCGGGAGTTCCTGAACTTTTCCTGGTCCACGGCACGGACGCCGGGAGGGCGCGCCAACCGCAAACCCTCCCGTTTCCTTGACGGGATGCGTCCCAACTCGGTGGGTGGGGCACCTGCCGGTCCACGTCAGGCGTCCTCACGTAAGTCGCGCAAGACTGCAGGGCCTTCGTTATGCAGAGTGTGCGGGAAAATCCTCAACACCGGTGCTGAACGCAAAGTGGGGCGCTGTCCCGACTGCCCGCCCGGCTACGACGAAGCCATTTTTGAGGAACTGCGCGAGTGGCGGCTGGCCGAAGCCACCTCCGCCGCCGTGCCGGCGTTTGTGGTGTTCACCGATGCCACATTGATGGCTATCGCGGAGGAGGCACCCCAAGACCTTGACGCATTGGCAGCAATGCCCGGCGTGGGTCCGTCCAAGCTTGAACGCTACGGTGAGTCCGTGCTGGAGATCGTGGCCAAGGGCTGATTTTGCCATTGGCACCCACAGTCAGGATGGATGCGGAAGTCCTGCTGGGTCCACCGGCCGTTGTCGGGGTGGAAGGTCATGACCGAGGACCAGGAGCTGGGCTGGTTGATCGCGTCCAGAAAGAGCAGCACCTGGGCCGCTGCCGTTCCGGCCAGTGTCGTGGACAGTGCGGCATTCTCCAGCGATTCCGCTCGCGGCCTACGGTCAGCTGACGGTTCGGGAATCGCGGCGAGTTGGGTGCAGACTTCAAGCCACAAGGGGTCGTGGACGCTGCGGTGCCGCTCAACGCATTCGGCGCACGCCGTAACACCAGGCACGACCAAGGGGCCCACCGTGCCGTCCTGTTCGCGCAACAGAACCAGCAAGTGAGGACGCTCGGCGGACATGAAGCGAGCTGTTGTCGGTGCCGGTACGGCGTCGTGACCCACCACAACGGCAAGGTCAAGGCACTGCGCGCTGGGACCTCCGGCCCCGCCGTCGTGCACGATGTGCGCTTGGCAGCCCGGATCGATCCGCAACAAGTGCCTGCGCACGGCCACTGAACGCGACAAACCTATGTCGCTGAGGTTGAAGGAAGTGGGCCCCACATCGGTCGCCGTGACAGGGCAGTCGTCTTCGAGCAGTATGGTGCCCACACCGGCGCTGACTAGAACTGCGGCCAGGGCTGCACCCGTGCGCCCCAGCCCGATCAGGTGGATGACGCCGTGTTCGCGACGTTCCATGAGGCTTTGACAGGGGCCCTGATGCAGGCCCAGAAGGGCTGATCGCTCGGGCAACAGGCGCTCCGCCCTGAAGCCCTGTGTGCGAAGTTCGGCGTCGCTAAAGAGCAAACCCGCAAGCATGGCGCAGATTTCCTGGGCCCGCAGCTCCGCTACTCCAAGCGAAACTGCCTGGGTCAGCACCTGGGCGTCGGAGATTCCATGGCGCAGGGCCTGCACAAATGTCATTTCTGAATCCAACAGGCCCTCGAGAATCAGGCCGCCTGCGCCCACCCCGATCTGGACTCCATGCGGACCGCGTCGCACCATGCGCAACCCTGGATTGATGGTGGTCATGCCGGCCTCCTGCGGTCTCGTTGCCTCAGATTCTTCGAACGGTTCCCCCAATCACGATCATGGCATCTTGTACGGGTTCATGCTGGGCGTTATCCACAGGTAGAAGTTCTCCACAGTGGGATATCGCAGGGGTGCGGCGGCGGTCCTATGCCTGTACCGTCGAAACATGGCAGCACCATCAGCACCACGATCAACAGCACACAAACCAAGGACCCCGAACTCCTTGGATGCGCAGTGCCGCGCACCCATCGGGAAGGACACGCCGGGGCCGCTGGGCGACTCATTCTCACACCACACGCTCAGCACCGGGGAGTATGTGGTAGTCAGGCGCACAGCCAGGCGAAAAACCGGGCTTGCCGCGTTCTGGGAAGCCGGGCAGGCCGTCATCGCTGTGCCTGCTCGGTTGAGCATCGAGGATGAACAGTATTGGGTGCCGCGCATGGTGGCTAAACTTGAACAGGGGACAAGTGCACAACTCGGGCGGGGCGGGATGGGGTCCAGCGACGAAGTACTCTTGCAACGCAGCCTGAAGCTATCAAAAACGTACCTTGGCGCACGCGCTGTCCCGGTCTCCGTGCGGTGGGTGCGTAACCAGAACAGCCGTTGGGGTTCAGCCACGCCTGCGCGCAAGACCATTCGAATTTCACACCATGTCCAAGGCATGCCCGAATGGGTGCTGGATTACGTCCTGCTGCACGAGCTCGCCCACCTCATCCATGCCAACCACAGCCCGGCGTTTTGGGCCGTGCTGGCCGGCTACCCGCAGGTCGAAATGGCCAAGTCGTTTCTGGAGGGGGCCTCCTTTGCCGCCTCCCGGAACATCAGTGGACTGGAAGGCGGTACGGATGACCCTGCCGAAGACTCCAGAAGTGCGTTGTTCGAAGGCTAAGGTTTCAGCGCGCGGCCGGAAGGATCAGCCCGTTGGTCATAGGTCAGCAGGGTTGTCCGTATCGGGGTCCTGTTTAC
Organism: Arthrobacter sp. E3; assembly: GCF_017353415.1. Lineage (GTDB taxonomy): Bacteria > Actinomycetota > Actinomycetes > Actinomycetales > Micrococcaceae > Specibacter. The sequence goes on along the minus strand of NZ_JAFMPX010000004.1, from coordinate 127,392 downwards.
CAGGCTCCGGCTCTCCGGACTCTTGAGGCTCGTGCTTCAGGGGTTCGTTGTCTTCGAAGCCCCCGTCAAGAAGCTTCGCCAGGGCTGCATCCACGTCGGCCTCGGAAGCATCTTCAGCGCTGCGGCGGGCGCTGAAGCCTGCTGCATCGTCAAGATCTGCTGCGGTGGGAAGCAGGTCCGGATGTGCCCAGATCGCGTCACGTCCAACGATCCCGCGCTGTTCCTTCAGTGAAGCCCAGAGGGCAGCGGCCTCGCGCAATCTGCGGGGGCGCAGTTCCAAGCCAACAAGTGAGCCAAAGGCATGCTCGGCAGGGCCACCCGTCGCACGGCGGCGGCGGATGGTTTCACGGATAGCCGCGGCTGCGGGCAGATTTGACGCCGCCTCGAAGGTCAACTCATCAACCCAGCCTTCCACGAGTGCAAGGGCAGTTTCCAGCTTCGACAACGCGGCTTCCTGATCGGGCGTGCGGGCCGGCATGAAGACGCCCTCAGACAAGGCCGCCTGCATTGCTTCGGGATTGGACGGGTCCAGGTTATGGGCCAGGTCCTCAATCCGGGACATGTCGATGTGGATTCCGCGGGCGTAAGATTCAATGGCGCCCAGCAGGTGGCCACGCAACCACGGGACCTGGACAAACAAACGGGCATGGGCGGCCTCGCGCAGGGCAAGGAACAGGCGGATTTCCTGTTCGGGGACTTCAAGCCCCTCTCCGAATGCCTTGACGTTTGCCGGCAGCAGCGCCATCTGGAGATCGGCCAACGGGATGCCAATGTCGGTGGAACCGAGCACTTCCTTGGCCAAGGCGCCCACAGCCTGTCCAAGCTGCAGTCCGAACAAGGCCCCGCCCATGTTCTGCATCATGTTGGCGGCGTCGCCCATCATGGCTTTCATCTCGGCCGGAAGCTGCTCATTCATAGCGGTGGAGATGGCAAAGGCAATGCTGTTGGCCACCGGCTCGGTCAACCGCTGCCACGTGCCCAGGGTTTCTTCCACCCATTCGGCGCGTGACCAGGCACGGCCAATGATGGAGGTTGCAGCAAGGTCGGTGTATGGGTCAAGCCACATTTCGGCCAGACGCAATGCTTCGTCGACTTCGCGCTGCTGGGCAGGGGTCACCGAAGGATCATCCCCGGCGGCGGCCTTGCGTGCAGCGTCATGGGCGAGCTCCCAGTTGACCGGGGTGTCCGAGGAACCGCTCATCATGGACTGAACCTGGGCAAACATTTGTGCCAGTGCATTGGGATCAGAGGGCAGCCCGGCGGCCTTGGCCAGCTCAGCTGGATCAAAACCCTCCATGCCCTGCCCGCCCAAAAGGTTGGCGAGCATTTCCTGAAGGGGGTCCTTCGGGGTTTCGTCGTCGTTATTGGCTGGTGTGGAAGACATGATGGCCCGATCGTTGGCATGGACGCTGAATAACCTCACGTTACCGCCGTCCTGTTGCGTTGTCGCCCTAGGCAAGGGCACTGTTCGCTCTAGGCAAAGGGTTCGCACCTGCCCCATACTCCAGCCTGTCATTCATTGCCAACTCACAGCACCGGCACAAGCACAGCACAACTTGACGCAGTAGGCTAGGGGTTCGGCGCCCGTTGTTCGTGCAGGCGTCGGTGCGACTCAAGAGAGCTTGGAAAGGTCATCGCTTTGAGCCAGGAGATTTTAGAACCGGAGAGCCCGCCCACGGCAGTCCGCGACCGCAGATTCTCCTTGATGGTGGGCTCCGGCGTCATAGCAGTGGTGCTCGCGGTGGCGGCTATGACCCTCCCTGTTCCATACGTCATTGAATCTCCCGGCCCGGCCATCAACACGATTGGCGAATTCAACGGAAAGCCCATCATTACTGTTGCTGGGCATGAGAGCTTTCCTTCCAACAGCGGCAGCCTGGACCTGACCACCGTGCGCTTAACCGGCGGATTACCTGAGAGTCACATCAATTTCTTCGATGCGCTCAAGTCCTGGCTCACCCCCTCACAAACGCTGTACCCGGCTGAACTCATTTATGCGCCGGGTGTCAGCCAGGAAACCGTTAACAGCGAGAACTCTGCGGCCATGACAGGGTCGCAGGAAAATGCCACGGCGGCTGCCCTGACCGCATTGAGCATTAAATTCGAGTCAAACTTGGCCGTGGCCTCGATCCCGGACGGTGGTGCTGCATCCGGCATTCTCAAGCCCGACGACGTCATTCTCGCCATTGGAGGGCAGAAGGTGACAAGCCTGTCCGTCATCCAAACTGTGCTGGCCAAGGGAGCCGGAACTGCGGAGGAACTTGAAATCCGGCGCAGTGGCAAGGACATGACAGTTTCAGTGACACCGAAGAAGAACAGCGATGGAAAGTATCTTTTAGGGATTGCCCTGCAAAACACGTTCAAGTTCCCCTTCGATGTCAAGATTTCCGTTGAGAACATTGGCGGTCCCAGCGCAGGGATGATCTTTGCCTTGGGCATCATGGACAAACTGACCGCGGGGGACCTCACCGGTGGCAAGCAGTTTGCCGGTACGGGAACCATTGATCCACAGGGCCAAGTCGGCGCAATTGGTGGAATTGCGCAGAAGATGGTTGGGGCCCGCGGCGAAGGGGCAGAATACTTCCTGGCTCCAGCCGCGAACTGTGCGGATGTTGTGGGCCATGTGCCCGCAGGGCTGCAAGTCATACAAGTCAACACACTCCAAGAGGCCTACAACGCTGTTTCCCTCATTGGTTCCGGAGGGGACGGTTCAACCTTGCCCACCTGTAAATAACGATTGAACAGCTACGAGTAACGATCGTGCATCATGCGGAACTCGTGCCACACACCATTCGTGGCACAACGTATGAGCACCAGGCAATTTTTCATAAATACCAGTCGAGTAAGAGGTAGAGAGTGACATCCCGACCATCCCCGTCGCCGAACAAAACCGTCAGGCCCAAGCGTCGCAGCGCCCTGCTGCCCACCATTATTGTGGTGGCAGCGCTGGTGGTTGCACTGGTGATTTTCTCCGGAATATACACGGACATGCTCTGGTTCAACCAGGTCGGTTTTGCCGGTGTGTTCTGGACAGAACGCATTGCCAAGCTGCTGATTTTCCTTGCAGGGTTCCTCATCATGGCCTTGGCGGTGTATTTCTCCATACGGGCCGCGTACAAGGCCCGGCCCGTCTATGCCCCGGACAGCGCCCATGAGGACAGTCTTAACCGGTATCAGGCACAACTTGAACCAGTGCGCCGGGTTGTCATGCTGGGCGTTCCCATTGTCTTCGGCTTGTTTGCCGGAACGGCCGCCATGGCCCAATGGGAAAAAGTCATGCTGTTCCTCTACCAAGTACCGTTTGGCACCACTGACCCAGAATTCGGCATGGACGTCAGTTTTTACACCAACACGTTGCCGTTCCTGGGTTTTGCAACGGGCATGCTCATCAGCGCCACGGTGATTGCGTTCATTGCCGGAGTCCTGACCCATTACCTCTACGGTGCCATCCGACTGACTGAACGCGGCATCTTCACCTCCCGCGCAGCCCAGATTCACATCGCCATCCTGGCCGGAGTGTTCTTGTTGCTGCTTGGCGTCAACTTCTGGTTGGGCCGCTTCGCCACGTTGCAGGACAACTCTGGCTACCGCGCCGGTGCCATGTTCACTGACGTCAACGCCGTGATCCCCACCAAGGCCATCTTGGCTGCCGCCGCCATCATAGTTGCGATTCTTTTCATCGTCGCTGCCTTCTTGGGTAAGTGGAAGCTTCCCCTGATTGGCACCGGCATGCTGGTTGTCACCGCGATTGTGGCTGGTGGCTTGTACCCGTGGGCTGTCCAGGAATGGCAGGTCAAACCGTCTGAAGGCAATGTGGAGCTTCCATACATTGCGCGGAACATCGATATGACACGTCAGGCCTACGGGCTGTCCGGCATGGAAGTCACGCCCTACAACGCCACCACGACGGCGACGCCCGGTGCGTTGCGCCAAGACGCAGACACGGCGGCAAGCATCAGGCTGCTGGACCCAAACTTGATTTCATCCACTTTTGCCCAGCTTGAACAGTACCGCCCGTATTACAAGTTCCCGAAGACCCTGAACGTCGATCGCTACACCATTGACGGCAAGGTCCAGGATGCTGTGATCGCTGTGCGCGAGTTGAATCCCAACGGGATCGACCCCGACCAGCAGAGCTGGTACAACCAGCACCTGGTCTACACGCACGGTTATGGCGTGGTTGCCGCATACGGAAACACTGTTACCTCCGACGGCAAGCCCGTGTTCATGCAGTCTGGTGTGCCTTCCGAGGGTGTGTTGGGAACGGATACCAGTTACCAGCCACGCATCTACTTTGGTCAGTCAACCAGTGAGTACTCAATTGTTGGTGCACCGAAGGGGACTGCGCCCATTGAATTGGACCGGCCTACAGGCAACAGCCCCACCACCACCAGCGACAACCCAGCTGACGAGTCACTGACAACGTTTACTGGCAATGCCGGCCCCAATGTGGGTAACTGGTTCAACCGGGTCATGTATGCATTGAAGTTCCAGTCCTCGGATCTGCTGCTGACCAACGGCGTGAATGAAAAGTCGCAGATCCTTTACGACCGCACCCCGGCCGAACGTGTTGCCAAGGTCGCCCCGTACCTGACCTTGGACGGCAATCCCTATCCCACCATTGTTGACGGCAAGGTCAAATGGATTGTGGACGGCTACACCACCAGTTCCTACTATCCGTATTCACAGCAGCAGCAGCTGCAGGAAGCCACCACGGACTCCCTGACGGCCACAGGTGGCATCCGGCCGCTTCCGAATGCTTCAGTGAACTACATCCGCAACTCCGTCAAGGCAACAGTGGACGCCTATGACGGCTCGGTGGAGCTCTACGCGTGGGATGCGCAGGATCCGATTTTGAAGGCATGGGAGAAGATCTTCCCCACCAGCGTGAAGCCGTTCACGGAGATGTCCGCAGATGTCATGTCCCATGTGCGCTACCCGGAAGACTTGTTCAAGGTGCAGCGTGAACTGTTGGGCCGGTATCACGTGACCGATCCGACGAACTTCTTTAAGAACACGCTGGCGTGGAGCGTCCCGGACGACCCCACAACCAAGGCCGTTGACAAGCAGCCGCCCTACTACCTGTCTTTGAAGATGCCAGGCCAGGACAAGACTGCTTTCTCCCTGACTACGGACTTCATTCCCCAGGAAGTTAAAAACACTGATTCCCGCAACATTTTGTATGGCTTCATGGCTGCAAATGGTGACGCCGGCAATGTCAAGGGCGTCAAGAGCCCTGACTACGGAAAGTTGCAGCTCCTTCAATTGCCTGACGCCACGCAGGTGCCGGGACCGGGACAGGTGCAAAACACGTTCCAGTCCGACCCCTCGGTTTCAGAACAATTGAACGTGCTTAAGCTGGGCCAGTCCGACGTTATCAATGGCAACCTGCTCACCCTTCCCATGGGTGGCGGCATGCTGTACGTGCAGCCGGTCTACGTGAAGTCCACGGGCTCGACGTCGTACCCCACCTTGCAGCGCGTGCTCGTCGCCTTTGGTGACAAGATTGGCTATGCGGCAACGTTGAACGAGGCCCTTGACCAGCTCTTTGGCGGTGACTCCGGCGCAGCGGCAGGTGATGCTGGCGTCCAGAAGGATCCCGGCACAGGTGGAAGTTCCACGGAAGGTACGGTTACTCCTCCATCCGCCAACGGAAATGCGGCGCTGGGCAAGGCGCTCAATGACGCAAGCACTGCCTTGAAGGACGGCCAGACCGCACTCAGCAAGGGTGACTTCACCGCATACGGGGAAGCCCAAAAGCGTTTGGAGGCAGCCATCGCTGCAGCGTTGGCAGCCGAGGGTGCCGCGGCCACGCCTGCGGCACCGTCAGCAGCACCGAGCGCGGAGCCGAGTGCCACACCGTAGCTACGGCGTCGTGCACGTGTATTGATTGAAGGGCCCGGTTGCCCTACGGTGGCCGGGCCCTTCTTTCTGTGTGCAGGCCCGTATCGTGTGGGAGACGAAGGTCACGTGCTGCGGGTTTGCTGCCAAGGCAGCCCCCGCGTAAGGTAGTAATTGCAACGCGGGGTGGAGCAGTTCGGTAGCTCGCCGGGCTCATAACCCGGAGGTCACAGGTTCAAATCCTGTCCCCGCAACCAAGATGAGGAAAACCCTCGGCCAGCTGGCCGAGGGTTTTTCGTTGTCTAAACTTGAAGTCTAGAACGTCTAGAACACGGGCACCAAGAACACAGCCACGGCTAGGTACAGCATCTTGGCGGTCCCTGTCTTGGTGATGGCAGCGGAGAATGAAATCATTCCCGCCACTAAAATAAGCGTCTGCCACGCCATGGATCTGCGGGCCTGGTCCATGGTTACGACGCGGTTCAGGACCATGGCGAATGCTGCCAGCAGTGCGGCCACGGATGCGGGAACAAAGCGGGTGGTCATCATGACAACTATGGCGAGCAGGATGATAAGTGCCGGAATTGCGCGGGGACCCAGCGGTACCGTCTGCCGTCGGATGGCGTAGGGGCAGTCCACGAGTAAAACGTTCTGATCCAGTGTGTGCTTGTCGAGAGCCTGCCAGCTGCCATGCAGTAACAACGTGTCGCCGGCATGAACACGGATGGCTCTGACGTGGCCCGCCCGTGTGGGTGGTGCAGGAAACTTTCCTGCACGCTGGTGTGCAAGAACCACCAAGGAGCCACTTTCGGTGACCATACCGGGATAAACTTCTGTGCCGATCAAGTTCGAGCGGGGAGCCACAAGCACCTCCGCCGCTCCAAAGGACTTGCTCACAAGACCGCAGGCAACGCAGCTTCCCTCGTTATCCCGTGGGCCTGGGCTAACTCAGCGATGTGAGCAGCCTTGCCGCGCATCACGAGAAAGTCACCTGGGCTCAAAGTGTCCTGTTTCAGCGGTTTGCTGGCAGCACTTTGCACACTGATCAGGTGCACCTCCCCGCGGATGGCTTTGGCAACCACAAAAAGGGTCGCGATGAGCACCACCATTTGGGCACCGGACCCGGAGAACGCATCATCCAGCTCAATGAACACATCGGTGGCTGAAAATCGTGGGTGTGGTTCTACATCGCGTATGAATTGTGACTTTTCACAAGGACAAAGGACTGCATTCTGGTGCTATTCTGACATCACGAAAAGTGGATAGAGCAAATTTAGGCTCTAGCCACGGTGCAATGGTCGCCCTTGGTGAAAGAGGAATTGTAGGAACAACAATGCAGTTCTTTGACGTATTTTGGTCAATTACCATCGCCTTCCTCTTCCTGGCCTATTTAATCCTACTTTTTCAGATCATGGCCGACATTTTTAGGGACGGCTCGCTCTCGGGTATTTCCAAGGCAATTTGGATTTTCGTCCTGTTTGTTACCCCATATATTTCGGCTCTCATTTACCTTATTGCCCGCGGCAATGGAATGGCGCCGCGGAGCGCCAACGCTGCAAATGCTGCTCAGCAGAGCAGCGAGGAATATCTGCGCAGGGTCGCGGGAACTCAGAGCCCAGCAGACCAGATCTCGGCAGCCAAGTCCCTGTTGGATTCAGGAACCATCACGGAAATTGAGTACATGCAGCTCAAGGCGAAGGCACTTGCCTAACGGAACGTTGGACAGGCTGCATCAAGCCACTGCGATCCGACTGGATCCAACCACCCGCGCCAGAGCGGCGTGGACTAAAATGCGAATAACTTAGTGAAGCAACGGCGGACTCCACGGCTCCGCCGTTGCTTGTTTTTGATTCCGCCCATTTTCCGTGAAGGAGTGTGTTTTGTTGAGTATTGGCAATTGGTTCGCTGACGCCGAGAATATAGCGTGGCTGCTGCTGGTTCTACACGTGGTTGTCGGGGCAATCGCAGTAGCGTACATCTCCGCCAGGCGACGGCCGGCAACGGCCATTGCCTGGATGCTCACCATTATTTTCATCCCATATGTTGGCCTTGTGGCATTCTTGCTGGTTGGGTTTACCCGCCTGCCGAAGACTCGCCGAGAGAAGCAGATCCACGTCAATAGACTCATCATGGAGCGGACTGAAGGGCTGGACCAGCACAGCCACCGTGAGGACTGGCCCAAAGGCCTGTCCACACTTGTCACGCTCAACAACAACCTGGGCGCGCTGCCCATGGTGGGCGGCAACGACGTCGAACTTCTCCCGGATTACCACGGCTCCATCGCGGCGATGGCCCATGCGATTGATTCAGCCGAACGCTACGTTCACGTGGAGTTCTACATCCTGGTCCACGACACCGCCACAAAACCTTTTTTTGATGCGCTGGAGCGGGCATGCCGGCGAGGAGTGACGGTGCGAGTGCTCAGCGACCACTTGGCCTCATTGATGAACCCGGGCCGAAAGGAAACTCTGGCATGCCTGTCCAACATGGGTGCCGAATACCATGCCATGCTGCCGTTGCGGCCGTGGAAGGGGAACTTTCAGCGGATCGACCTGCGTAATCACCGCAAGTTGTTGGTGGTGGATGGCCGGGTGGGGTTTGCCGGCTCGCAAAACCTGGTCCATGAGAGTTACAACAAGAAAAAGAACATTGCCCGCGGACTGCGTTGGCATGAGCTGATGATGCGCGTGCGCGGGCCCGTGGTTCGCGAGCTCGACGCCGTGTTCGTTACCGATTGGTTCAGCGAGACCGACGTTCTGCTGGAACTGGACACCTCGCCGGTCATCATGGACCCGGCCAAGCATCTTGTGGATGCCCAAGTAGTGCCGAGTGGGCCAAGTTTTGAAAATGACAACAGCATGAAGCTTTTTGTTTCCATGATTCACCAAGCCACCGACCGAATCAGCATCACCAGCCCTTACTTCGTGCCTGAAGATTCAGTGTTGCTGGCCATCATCACCGCAGCTGGCCGAGGCTTGTCCGTGGAACTATTCGTCTCCGAGATAGGGGATCAGGCCATGGTCTATCATGCCCAACGCTCCTACTATGAGGCCCTGCTGCGTGCCGGTGTGAAGATATTTCTGTACAAGTCCCCCGAGGTGTTGCACTCCAAGCACTTCAGTATTGATGCCGACGTCGCCGTGATTGGATCTTCCAACATGGACATCAGATCCTTCTCGCTGAACATGGAAATCTCAGTGTTGATTCATAGCGCATCATTCGTGGAACAAATGCGTGCAGTGGAGGACGGGTACCGTGCCAATAGCAAGGAGCTTGCGCTCGAAGACTGGATCAACCGGCCACGCTGGGAAAAGTTCTGGGACAGCGCTGCAAGACTGACCTCCAACCTGCAATAGTCCCCACGCCCTCCCCAACGCCAGCCGCTGGCGCGTCTGCCTTCGGGACCCCTCGGGCGCGTGGGCCCAACCACGCCCTCCCCAACGCCAGCCGCTGGCGCGTCTGCCTTCGGGACCCCTCGGGCGCGTGGGCCCAACCACGCCCTCCCCAACGCCAGCCGCTGGCGCGTCTGCCTTCGGGGCCCGTCGGGCGCGTGGGCCCAACCACGCCCTCCCCAACGCCAGCCGCTGGCGCGTCTGCCTTCGGGGCCCCTCGGGCGCGTGGGCCCAACCACGCCCGTGGATCTCCTACGTAGCGGTTTTTCTCTTGAGCTTTTCGGTTTTGGCCGCTGCTCTTTGCTCTTGAAGCATTTGCTTTGGCTCATTCACGTCGCCGATGAACGGACGCAGCCACGCCGATTGCGGGTGCGAATCCACGAGGATCGCCCTGGCGAACAGGGACAGCGGAACGGCCATCAAGGCGCCCAGCGGACCCAAGAGTTCCGACCAGAAAATGACAGACAGGAATGTCAGCGTCATATTCAAGTTGACCGTCCCAGAGACGAACTTAGGCTGGATGATCGATTGGATCAGCGAGTTGATGACGCCGTAGAACGCCACAACGGCAATGAAGGCCGGCAGGCCCCCCGCCAGCAAAGCCATGATCGCGGCTGGGACCAGACTGATCCAAAAGCCAATGAAGGGGATATAGCCGCAGACAAAGGCCAGCAACGCCCAAAGTCCCTCACCCGGTACTTCCAGCACAAGCAGCAGGATCAGGCTCAGCACGGCAACGATGGCACCAAAGATGGTGGTCATGACCATGAACGAGCGTGAGAGCTTGGCGAAGTTGGACAGTGCCTCGACCACGGGCGCGCACTTTTACTGCACAACGGCAAGGATCGTCTGGTAGTAAACGGCGTCGACGCTCATGAACATCACCAAGAGGATCAGAAATATGGTGCCTGAACCGACATTCATTGCGCTGCCAGCAGGTTGTAGGCGGTGTCCAGTAGAACCCTGGGATCAACAGAATCCACAATGGAGCATATCTGGTCGTCGCCTATGCCCAGGTTGTCGTGGAGAAACATCCACAACTGGCCGCGCAGTTCCGATATTCGTGGTGCAAACTGCGGAAGCAACCGGGTGAGCTGCACAGCCGAAACCCAGAGTGAGGCTATCAAGGCACCGACCATTGCGTAGACGGCCAGAATCATTGAAATGGTGGCCAGCGCAGCCGGGACACCCCGGTTGATGAGCCGCTATTTGAGCGGATAAACGGAGATTGTCAGAACGAGCGCCAAAAACACCGGGCCGAAAATGAAAGAGATTCGGCTCAGCCCAAAAAGCACTATGACGGCTGCCGCCAGACCTAACAGCACCTTTGCCCCCGAAGAGTTTTGGTGCGGGTCCGGCGATGGGATGGTGTTTGCTTCGCTCATTGACTGCCCGTTTCGATGCTTCCAGCGAAATGCCCCAATGGCCTTGGAAGGCTTCCATCCGGAGGTGCTCGTCACAGGCAGTTCAGGCAGTTTCACGCGCAATAATTGCTTGCAGCTCCTCGCTCCAGGCATCGAGCACCCAAGACCGCCGGTTGGCGTCGTCAGTGAGAATATTGGCCAGGCCCAGACCGCGGCCCAAGTCGAGTGTTGCAGCCACAATTGCCCGCAACTGGGGTGTTTCACGGTCAATGTCTAACAGTGTGGCAGCCAGCCTGAAGGCCTCACGCGCAATTATCTGCTCAAGTGGAATGATGTGTTCGCGCACCGCTGGATCCACGGCGGCGGCATTCCACACCTGCAGGGCGGCCTTGAACAAAGGGCCGGTGTACATGTCCACCAAAGAATCAAGAACCTCGCGCACACGCACGGGACCGCTGCTCCGAGCGGTAAGTGTGGTCTGGATTTCCTGCACGCGGGCAACGGTCATATGCTCAATGGCCGCAGTGAAAAGGTCGTCTCGCGTAGGGAAATGGTGCTGTGCGGCACCGCGGGAAACCCCTGCGTGGGTGGCCACTGTGGCCACTGTGGTGTTCGTCCAGCCCGCCTCCGCCAGCAGTGTGACGGCACTCTCCAACAGCCGCTCGCGGGTGGCGCGGCTGCGTTCCTGCCTGGGCTCGATGGCTATTCTGCTCACAGGAGGGACGCTAGCACAAATTATAAACAAGCAAGCATGATTGCTTTTTTGTGCGTCACCTCACATACTGGTGAAGAGGCTACGGAAGATTCCTACTGGCCCGTATTTCGAACGGCAAGGGGCTCCCAAGCCTCGCAACGAAGGAGTGCCTTCAATGGCGGATCTAGTGGATGTCTTGACCGATCTTGAAGCGGAATCTGCTGCGCTGGATGCCATCCTGACGGCATTGCCGGCCAAGTCCTGGTCGCTCCCCACTCCCGCTCCTGGCTGGAGCATGGGCTACCAGCTGGGGCACTTGGCGTGGACCGACGGCGTTGTCATTGATGCCGCAGCCGCTGCCCGCGGAGATGCTGCGGCCTTTTCCGCAGTCGGGCAGGACCTGCGTTCCGGAGCTATCACGATCGACTCGGCCGCTGAGCAGCTTGCCGCACTGCCCCCGGATCAACTGCTGGCGCAGTGGAGAAGCGGACGACGCCGGATGGCTGCGTCCCTGCGCCAGCTCACCCCGGGTGCCAAGCTGCCTTGGTTTGGGCCGCCCATGAGCGCCACGTCCATGGCGACGGCGCGCATCATGGAAACATGGGCTCACGGCCAGGACATTGTTGATGCCCTGGGGGTTGGCCGCCCAGCCACTGACAGGCTGCGTCACGTTGCACATCTTGCCGTGCGGGCAAGGAACTATGCCTTCGCGTTGAACCGACTGGCATCTCCGGCGGATGAATTTCGGGTGGAACTGCAAAGCCCTTCGGGTGAACTTTGGGTGTGGGGGCCGCCGGATGCGGTGGACAGCGTGTACGGAACGGCCAAGGATTTCTGCCTCTTGGCCACTCAGCGCCGCCACCGCGACGACCTGGCCGTCTCAGCTGATGGACCCAACGCGGACAAATGGCTGGACATTGTCCAAGCCTTTGCCGGCCCTCCCGGGCAGGGACGGCAAAGCAAGGGACGGCAGAGTCAGGGAGCCGAGGGCGAAGAATTCCAGGGTGAGGCCCAGCGCGGCGCAGCCAAGCCCGCGGAGGCCGCTTCATGAGCGTGCTGCGCGTTGCCAATGCCTCAGGGTTTTACGGGGACCGGGCCGGGGCCTTTAGGGAAATGCTGGATGGCGGCCCGGTAGATGTCATCACCGGCGACTACCTGGCCGAGCTGACAATGCTCATCCTGGCGCGTGACCGCGCCAAGGACCCCACCACTGGCTACGCCAAGACGTTCCTGGCAGAGATGCGCCAGAGCCTGGCGCTGGCACTGGAGAAAGGTGTGCGGATTGTTGTCAACGCCGGAGGGTTGAATCCTGCCGGCTTGGCTGCGAAGTTGCGCGAACTGGCAGAAACACTGGGCGTGGATGCCAAAATCGCGCATGTTTACGGTGACGACCTCTTGGAGCGGGCTCAGGAGCTGGGCTTTGGCACATCGGCAGAAAAGCCACTGTCCGCTAACGCCTACCTGGGCGGCTGGGGCATAGCAGCGGCACTGGATGCCGGTGCCGACGTCGTGGTGACGGGCCGGGTGAGCGATGCCTCGCTGGTGGTCGGCCCAGCAGCCTGGCACTTCGGCTGGCAGCGCACTGATTGGGACAAGATTGCCGGTGCCATGGCCGCCGGGCACGTCATCGAATGCGGGACACAGGCAACCGGAGGGAACTACGCGTTCTTCGATCGCTTGGCGGACATGCACCGCCCCGGCTTCCCCATCGCTGAGATCTCCGCCGACGGCTCCAGCGTCATCACCAAACACCCCGGGACCTCGGGCGCTGTCACCTGCGGCACTGTCACTGCGCAGTTGGTCTATGAAATAACCGGGGCCCGCTATGCCGGTCCCGACGCCGTGCTGCGCCTGGACTCCATTGACATTGCCGAAGATGGCCCCGACAGGGTGCGCCTGAGCGGTGTGCGGGGAGAAGCCCCACCGGACACGCTCAAGGTGTCCATCAACGAGCTGGGGGGTTTCCGCAATGAGGTCACGTTCGTGCTGACAGGGCTGGACATTGAGAAAAAGGCCTCCTTGGTCCAATCCCAGCTCGAAAACACCGTGCCCGAAGGGACCACCTGGACCCTGGCCCGCACCGACCACCCCGACTCCGAGCGCTGTGAGGAAGCCAGCGCGCTGCTGCACTGCGTGGCCCGCGGCCAGGACTCCAAGCTGGTCGGCCGTGCCTTCTCCAACGCTGCCGTGCAGATTGGCCTGGCCAGCTACCCCGGCTTCCACCTCACTGCCCCGCCCGGGGACGCAGTTCCCTACGGAGTCTACACACCCGGATGGGTAAACGCGGCCGAGGTTCCACACATCGTGGTGCGGCCAGACGGCAGCGAAATCCCACTGCCACCGTTGGCTGGAACGGTTGCCGCCGCCGTCGCACTGGCCGCAGTTGAGGAGCCTGAACTGCCTGCGTTCCCTGCACCAGGAACGGAGGCAGGCGCTGCGAGACGTGCCCCGCTGGGGCACATTGCGGCGGCTCGTAGCGGGGACAAGGGAGGCGACGCGAATGTGGGTGTGTGGGTGGACAACGCGCGAGCCTGGCCGTGGCTCGCCAACACCTTGACGGTGGGAAAAATTAAGGAGTTGCTGCCGGAGACTAGGGCGCTGGACGTGGAACGGCATGTCTTCCCGAAGCTGCACGCCGTCAACTTTGTTATCCATGGCCTGTTGGGTGAGGGTGTGGCATCCAACGCCCGTTTTGACGCGCAGGGCAAGGCCCTGGGTGAGTGGCTCCGTGCCCGCCATCTTGAGATTCCGGAGGAATTCCTGTGAGCGTTCTACACAGCATGATTGACCCGTTGAGCCCCGAATTCACCAGCAATGCGGTAGCCATGGCGCAGAAGCTGGCCGGCCTTGACGGGGACTACGCCAAAGTCCTGGAAAGTGGCGGGGAGAAAGCCGTGGCCCGTCACCGCAAGCGGGGCAAGATGCTGGCCCGGGAGCGGGTGGAAATGCTCCTTGACAGGGATGCGCCGTTCCTCGAGCTATCGCCCCTTGCCGCATGGGGCACTGCGTTCCATGTCGGTGCCAGCGTGGTGACGGGCATTGGTGTGGTGGAGGGCGTGGAGTGCATGATCGTCGCCCACGAACCGACGGTGAAGGGCGGCACCTCCAACCCGTACACCACGAAGAAGATCTTCCGGGCACTGGACATCGCCCGGGAAAACCGGCTGCCGGTGATCTCCCTCGTGGAATCGGGCGGTGCTGACCTGCCCACGCAGAGCGAAATCTTCATCCCTGGCGGGAAGCTCTTCCGCGACTTGACCCGGCTGTCCGCCGCGGGCATTCCCACCATTGCGCTGGTGTTTGGCAATTCGACGGCCGGAAGAGCCTACGTGCCCGGCATGAGCGACCACGTGGTCATGATCAAGGAACGCTCCAAGGTTTTCCTGGCCGGGCCCCCACTGGTCAAAATGGCTACCGGGGAGATCTCCGATGATGAATCCCTCGGCGGTGCCGACATGCACGCACGCATCTCCGGCCTGGCCGGCTATTACGCGGTGGATGAAATGGATGCGCTGCGGATTGGACGCCGGATTGTGGCCCGGCTCAACTGGGTCAAGACAGGGGCCGCGCCGGCTCCCGCCCAGGAGCCGCTGCTGGCTGAAGAAGACTTGATGGGAGTGGTGCCCGGGGACTTGAAAGTGCCCTTTGACCCACGCGAAGTGATTGCCAGGGTGGTGGACGGCAGTGACTTTGACGAGTTCAAGGCGCTGTACGGCACCTCCCTTGTCACCGGCTGGGCCAGAATCCACGGCTACCCCGTGGGCATCCTGGCGAACGCACGTGGTGTGCTGTTCTCCGCCGAATCCCAAAAAGCCGCCCAGTTCATCCAATTGGCCAATTCTGCGAACACCCCGCTGCTGTTCCTGCACAACACCACCGGTTACATGGTGGGTAAGGAATATGAGCAGGCAGGCATCATCAAGCACGGGTCCATGATGATCAATGCCGTCTCCAACTCCACCGTCCCGCACCTCTCGGTCCTGATGGGTGCTTCCTTCGGGGCGAGCCACTACGGTATGTGCGGACGTGCCTTCGACCCGCGCTTCCTGTTCGCCTGGCCCTCGGCTCGGTCCTCCGTCATGGGCGCCGCGCAACTGGCAGGCGTCATGTCAATCGTGGGCCGCGCCGCTGCAGCTGCCGCGGGGCGCGAATTTGACGAGGCTGCCGACGCCACCATGCGGGCCGCCATCGAGGGGCAGATCGAGGCGGAGTCCTTGCCGACCTTCCTCTCCGGCAAGTTGTACGACGACGGCATCATCGACCCCCGCGACACCCGCACTGTTTTGGGCTTGGCACTTTCGGCCATCGCCACCACCCCCATCAAGGGCGCCGAGGGCTTCGGCGTCTTCCGGATGTGAGCCAAGGATGACACTCATGGCACCAACCACCATTCACAAGGTCCTTGTGGCCAACCGCGGTGAAATTGCGCGGCGCGTGTTCCACAGCTGCCGCGAGCGCGGCATTGACACGGTAGCCGTGTATTCCACGCCCGACGCCGGAGCCCCCTTCGTGGCTGAAGCGGACACCGCGGTGCACCTGCCGGGCAGCAGTGCAGCGCAAACGTACCTGCGCGGGGACTTGATCATTGCAGCCGCCCTCCGTGCGGGGGCTGACGCCATCCACCCGGGCTACGGTTTCCTGTCGGAGAACGGTGGCTTTGCCCGTGCCGTGGAGGAGGCCGGGCTGCTCTGGATTGGCCCGTCCCCGGAAGCCATGGACGCCATGGGCTCGAAAATCGAGTCGAAATCACTGGTGGCCGCCGGTGGTGTGCCTGTCCTGACGAAGCTTGACCCCGCCACCGTGAGGGAGGCACAGCTTCCTGTTCTCATCAAGGCCTCGGCCGGCGGCGGGGGGCGCGGCATGCGCATAGTGCGGGCCGTGGCGGATCTGCCAGCGGAATTGGCCACCGCCCGCGCTGAAGCGGCGAGCGCCTTTGGCGACGACACCGTGTTTTGCGAACCCTACTTGGAGGCAGGCCATCACGTTGAGGTCCAGCTCATGGCAGACACGTACGGCACGGTGTGGGCGGTGGGGGAGCGTGAATGCTCCATTCAGCGCCGGCACCAAAAGGTCGTGGAGGAGGCACCCTCTCCGCTCGTGGAACGCACGCCCGGCATGCGTGAAAAACTGTTTGCCGCAGCCGTGGCCGCAGCGAAGGCCGTGAACTATGTGGGCGCCGGTACCGTGGAGTTCCTGGCCGATGAGTCGGGCCGCTTCTACTTCCTGGAAATGAACACGCGCCTGCAGGTGGAACACCCTGTCACCGAATGCACCACCGGCCTTGACCTGGTGGCCCTGCAACTGGACGTGGCCGCAGGTGCTGCGCTCGCCGACTGCGTCCCGGGCGGTGCTGAACGGGACGGGCTGGCACCCGCCCCGCATGGGGCTGCCATTGAGGTCCGGCTATATGCGGAGGACCCGGCCGCCGAGTGGGCGCCGCAGACAGGCATGGTGCGGGCCTTTGACTTTGACGGCTTAGCAGCGGCCTTTGCCCTGCCCGTCCGCGAGCGCGGCCTGCGCCTGGATTCCGCTGTGGAGGCTGGCTCCGCCGTGTCCATTCACTACGACCCCATGCTGGCCAAAGTCATTGCCTGGGCCCCCACCCGCACCGAGGCGGCACGGCTGCTGTCCCGGGCGCTGGTGCGGGCACGCATTCACGGAGTGCGTTCCAACCGAGACCTGCTGGTCAACATTTTGCGTCACAGCGCCTTTTTGGCGGGAGAGACGGACACCTCGTTCCTGGCCACGCACGGGCTTGACACGCTGGCCGCCCCCGTTGCCGGACCACAGGAAGAGCGCCTTGCCGCCCTTGCCGCAGCCTTGGCCGGAGCCGCCCTGCGCCGGCAACAAGCCGCGGTGTTGGGTGGGCTGCCCGGCGGGTGGCGGAACCTGCGCTCCCTGCCCCAACGCGCAACGCTTGCGGGCCCTGCGGGCGACCACGAGATCAGCTATGCCCTGACCCGGGCGGGACTGCAGGCGGAAGGTTTTGCGGGGGTCGTCGTCGTCCATCTGGATCCGGCAGTGGTCAGTCTGGATGTTGATGGGTTGGTCCGCACGTGGACGGTGGCGCACCATGACACGGCGACAGGGACTGTCCTTGAAGTCGACAGCGATGGCGGTGCCGTCACGTTTGCCGAGGTGGTGCGCTTCCCCGACCCCAGCTTGGCAGTGCCGGACGGCTCTCTGACGGCGCCCATGCCAGGGGCTGTCGTGGTGGTGCACGTTGCCGCCGGGGATCTCGTCACCGCCGGGCAGCCGCTGCTGGTGCTGGAAGCCATGAAGATGCTGCACACCATTAGCGCATCTGCCGACGGAACTGTTGTGGAACTGCTTGTTGCTGTGGGCGCCACAGTGAATGTGGGCACCGTGCTGGCCGTGGTGGAAGACACCAACGAATAGCCATGAAATTTGTAGTACTTTCAAGAACTTTCGGAATGATTCAAGAAGGAGCAGCACATGAAACACGTTGAAACAGAAGAGCAGCAGGCTTTGCGTTCCGCTGTGCGGGACATTGTGGGCCGGTACGGGGTTGAATACGCCAACAAGCACGCCCGTGCCGGTGAATCCATGACTGAACTGTGGCAGGAGATGGGGGAGGCAGGCTTTCTGGGTGTGGCAGTGCCCGAAGAATACGGAGGGGGCGGGTGCGGCATCTATGAACTGGCTGCGGTGTTGGAGGAAGCCTCGACCCTGGGTGCCTCGCTGATCATGATGGTGGTCTCCCCGGCCATCTGCGGCACCGTCATCGCCAAGTACGGCACGGACGAACAAAAGCAGCGCTGGCTGCCAGGTTTTGCCGACGGCTCCATAGTCATGGCCTTCGGCATCACCGAGCCCGATGCCGGCTCCAACACCCACAACATCTCCACTGTGGCCCGCCGCGACGGGGATGATTGGGTGCTAAACGGACGCAAGGTGTATGTGACCGGCGTGAATAACGCCGACTACGTGCTCATCGTGGCGCGCACTGTGGATGAACGCAGCGGCCGTCTGCGCCCGGCCATGTTTGTGTTGCCGCGGGAAACACCCGGCTTCGAATACCGGGAAGTAGACATGGACATCATCGAGAGTGAAAAGCAGTACCTGCTTTTCCTTGACGATGTGCGCCTACCCGCCGAAGCTCTGGTGGGAGGGGCGGACGCGCCCCTGGAAGCCTTGTTTGCGGGGCTGAACCCCGAGCGCATCATGACCGCGGCGATTGCTGTTGGCACGGGACGCTACGCCATCAACATAGCCGCCGAATATGTGAAGGAACGTTCCGTGTGGGGCCAGCCCATTGGCGCGCATCAGGGTATTTCCCACCCGCTGGCCAAGAGCCACATTGAAGTGGAACTGAGCCGGCTCATGATGCTGCACGCAGCGGCTCTCTACGACGCAGGGGAGGACAAGGCCGCAGGGGAGGCTGCCAACATGGCCAAGTACTCAGCCGCAGAAGCCAGCATCAACGCTCTCGACACGGCCATTCAATCCCTGGGTGGCAACGGTTTGAGCAAGGAATATGGGCTGGCTCAAATGCTGGGTCTTGCCCGCATCGGCAGAGTAGCCCCCGTCAGCCGCGAAATGGTGCTGAACTTCGTGGCCCAGCACTCCCTTGGCCTGCCGAAGAGTTACTGACATGGAGACCCGCAACGACGCCCAACCCAGCAAGCTGGTGCACTATGCGGTGGAGGACGGTATCGCCACCCTCACCCTTGACTCGCCAGCCAACCGCAACGCCTTGTCGCGGCAGCTTGTCGCCGAGCTCGTGGGGCACCTGCGGCAGGCCGCCGCGGAGGCCGCGGCCGGCGTCGTGCGCGGGATAGTGCTCAGCCACACAGGCAAGGTGTTTTGCGCCGGTGCCGACCTGTCCGAGGCGAGCGCCGCGCCGGAGACCGGTGGTGGCGTGGAGGCTGGTGCACAGGACCTGGTCCGGATTCTGCACACCATCTTGACGGTGCCGGTGCCCGTCATTGCAAGGGTCGACGGCGCCGCCCGGGCAGGCGGGCTGGGCATCCTGGGTGCGTGTGACATGGTGGTGGCCAGCACTGTGGCGAGTTTTGCCTTCTCGGAGGTGCGGATCGGCGTGGCCCCGGCCATCATCTCGCTGACCACCAGGGAACGGATGAGCAGCCGCTCGGTGTCCCGCTACTTCCTCACGGGGGAGAGCTTTGGGGCGGCCGAGGCACAAGCCTGTGGACTCATCACGTGCGCGGCGGAGACCCTGGGCGACGCCCTGGCTCCGTTGTTGGCGTCCATCCGCCTCGGCTCCCCGCAAGGACTGGCCGAAAGCAAGAAGATCGCCAACGCGTCCATGCTGGCCAGACTAGAGGCAGGTGCGCAGGAAATGACGGAGCTTTCCACACGGCTCTTCGGAACGGCGGAAGCGGCTGAGGGGATGCAAGCGTTCCAAGAAAGGCGCCCCCCGGCCTGGCACTAACTGACGCTCCTGCAGAACCGGGGCTGTTTCCACCGACGCAAAGTGGCCATTGCCTTATACGACTCAAACGAGACCCCCTGGGAGGGATCATGAACAAAGCATCAGAGAACACCGCATCCGAGAAATCAGCAGCTACCAGTGGCCAGAGCAGCCAGGCCAACTTGGCCGGGAAAACCCTCATCATGTCCGGAGGGTCGCGAGGCATTGGCCTGGCCATCGCAGAACGCGCCGCCCGCGACGGAGCAAATGTGGTTCTCGTCGCCAAGACGGACACCCCCGACCCCCGGTTAGAGGGCACCATCCACACTGCCGCAGCGGCCATCGAGGAAGCCGGGGGCAAAGTGCTGGCCGTGGTGGGTGATGTTCGCGACGATGACACCATCGCCGCCGCCGTGCAATCCGCCGTTGACACCTTTGGCGGGATAGACATTGTGGTCAACAACGCCAGTGTCATCTCCCTTGACGGGACGTTGAACGTGTCCGCAAAACGCTATGACCTCATGCAGGACGTCAATGTACGCGGCACGTTCATGCTCACCAAAGCCGCACTTCCGCACCTGCTGGAAGCTGCCAATCCGCACATCCTTTCGTTGTGTCCGCCGCTGAACCTCGCCCCGAAGTGGCTGGGCCCCAACCCGGCCTACACGCTGGCCAAGTACGGCATGACCCTGGCCACGCTCGGCTTTGCGGCGGAGTTCGCTGCGCAGGGAGTGGCAGCCAACGCGCTGTGGCCGCGCACCACGATCGCCACTGCCGCCGTCGCGAACCTCCTGGGTGGGCAGGAGATGATCCGGCGCTCGCGGCATGCCACCATCATGGCAGACGCCGCACACGCAATCCTCACCACGCCCAGCAGGGAACTCACCGGCCAGACCATCATCGACGAGAAGCTTTTGCGCGCCCGCGGGATGGTGGACTTCGCCGCCTATGCGGTGGATCCGACGGCGGAACTCATGGTGGACCTGTATGTGGACCCCTGATGCTCCGAGCCCTTCCAAGCGGGAAGCGTGGCTACGGCAATTGCAGGGCTTCCTTGGTGATGAACTGCAGCGTGCCGGTTAGCAGCGCGTGCGCCTGTGGGCGCGTGAGGGTCTGGCGCAGCAGCCACTCACGCGCCCCGCTGCGGGCCAAGTGCGCGTAAACCCGGAACATGGCGCGGATCTGCTCCCGGCTTTGTTTGCGCCCGGCCAGCCCGCAGGCCTGGATCAGTAGCTCAATGGTGTCATTTTCCGAAGCGATCAAGATTCTTTCCAGATCCGGGTCCCGACCCATACCGCCGGAGCCGAGTGCCAGCCATGAGGCCTCAGACTCCTCCAACGAGTCCAAAAAACCTTCCACGGCCAGTTCAATGCGCTCGTCCAGCGAACCTTCGGGCAGTTTGGCGATCGCCACTTCGGAAACCGTCGAGCTGATCCGGATGACCTCTAAATACAGTTGGCGCTTGTTGCCAAAGTAGTGGTTGACCAGCCCGCGCGCCACCCCGGCGGCCGCCGCAATGTCGGTCGCAGAGACGTCCTCGTAGGGGCGGGCATTGAAAAGTTTTTGCGCGCACACAAAGATTTGCCGGCGCCGTTCATCGGGGTTCAGCCGCTGTCTGCGCGGCTCGGTATCCACATTGCCAAGCACGACCTTATCCGGCACGGCACCACCGGTGGTCTCTATTCCATGTACGACGCCGGGGACCTCCTTGGCAGCGGAAGTCTGGTTTGGGTGCGGGGTCGGTTTGGGAGCGTTCATGGTGCCTCGTCTCCGTCAAGCCAGGGCAGCCACGGTGGCAGATCGGCTGGCACGGACAGGGGGAAGTGGGGTGGCCGCTTTTCCAAGAAGGAACGTACTCCTTCAACGGCGTCCCTGTGCCTGGGGATTTCAGCGATGAGCTGCGAGTCAAGGGCATGAACGGGAAGGGGCGAGTCAAGGGTGCTGAGCCGGTTGAGCATTTGCTTGATCACGGTCGTCGACACGGAAGCGGTGTTGGTGATGATGTCCCGGGCCAGTACGTACGCGGCGTCAAGGACGTCATCGGGTGCATGCAAGGACGTGACAAGCGAGGCGTCAAGCGCTTCCTGGGCACCAAAAACCCGCCCGGTCAGCATCCAGTCGGTGGCCCGGGGGATGCCCACAAGCCGAGGCAGGTACCAGATAGAACCACCCTCGGGGAAGACTCCGCGGCGGCTGAACGGGAACGCAAAACGCGAGTCGTGTGAGGCGAGCCGAAAGTCGCACGAGAGCGTGATGGTCAAACCGCCGCCCACCGCCACCCCACGCAGGGCCGCGATGACTGGTTTGTTCATGCCAAAGATGGTTTTCGAGCAGCGTCCGGCCGGCTCCTGCCACCCTTGGCCGACGTCGTCGTTAATGGACAGCTCAAAACCACCGCTGCGCAGGTCTGCGCCCACGGAGAAGTCGGGGCCCACGCTGGTGAACACCACCACGAACACCGAGGGGTCCGCGTCTGCGGCCTTAAAGGCTTTCTCCAGTTCATCGGCCATGGCGGGGGTGTAGCCGTTGCGGGCCTCCGGACGGTTCAGCGCAACTGTCGCAATGCCCTCTGCCACAGCATAGGTGATGGCTGAATCGGGGGTGGAATTCGCTGCTGCCATGGACATCGCCTTTGTGAACTGGATACCGGCTTGCATCAACCGTTGACACGCTGTCAATAATCCTGAATTATTGGCAGTATGTCAACAACTTCAATTTCTGTGGCATGGACCAGTGCTGGTCTGGGTGGTGTGGCAAGGATCTGCAAGTATCTGCACGCCCGTGTCGGAGGAATGACCATGGAAGGAAAGCTCACGTGAGCGCAAACTCTGTATCTGCGGAACCTGTTCCGGAAGCATCTGCACCGGAAGCCTTCGTCTACGACGCGATCCGTACCCCGCGCGGCCGTGGCAAGAAGGGCTCACTCCATGGCATCAAGCCCATTGACCTGGTGGTGGGACTGATCCAGGCCCTGCGTGAACGCCATCCGGGATTGGATGAAAACCTGATCGACGACCTGATCCTCGGCGTCGTTTCCCCCATCGGAGACCAAGGCGCCGTGATCGCCCGAACAGCCGTCATTGCAGCCGGGTTGCCCAACACCGTGGGCGGCATGCAGCTGAATCGGTTCTGTGCCTCAGGTCTGGAAGCGGTCAACGTGGCAGCCCAAAAGGTCCGCTCCGGCTGGGACCAGCTCATCATCGCCGGCGGTGTGGAATCCATGTCCCGCGTGCCCATCGGATCCGACGGCGGCGCATGGGCCATGGACCCGGCCACCAACTATGACACCTACTTCGTGCCGCAGGGCATTGGCGCGGACCTCATCGCCACCATGGAAGGCTTCAGCAGGGTCGACGTCGATGCCTTCGCCGTGCGCTCGCAGCGCCTGGCCGCGCAGGCCTGGGCACAGGGACGCTTCGCCAACTCGGTGATCCCCGTCAAGGATCAGAACGGGCTGGTGGTCCTTGACCATGACGAGCATATGCGTCCCGAATCCACCCCGGAGTCGCAGGCCACCTTGCGCCCGGCCTTTGCCGCCATGGGCGACGCCGGTGGCTTCGACGCCGTCGCGCTGCAAAAGTTCCATGCCGTGGAACGCATCGACCACGTCCACACGGCAGGCAACTCTTCCGGGATTGTCGACGGCGCCGCGCTGGTTTTGGTGGGCAGCGCTGCGATGGGCGAGAAGCTGGGCATGAAGCCGCGGGCCAGGATCGTGGCCACGGCAACCTCAGGCGCCGACCCCACCATCATGCTCACCGGGCCAACCCCTGCCACGGAAAAACTGCTCAAGAAGGCCGGCCTGAGCGTGGCCGACATTGACTTGTTTGAAATCAACGAAGCCTTTGCGTCCGTGGTGCTGAAGTACCAAAAAGACTTGGATATTCCGGAAGAAAAGCTCAACGTCAACGGCGGCGCGATCGCCATGGGGCACCCGCTGGGAGCCACGGGTGCCATGATTCTTGGCACCGTGCTGGATGAGCTGGAACGCACGGACAAGCGCAGGGCGGTCATCACTTTGTGCATTGGCGGCGGCATGGGCGTGGCAACTTTGATCGAGAGGGTCTAGGAACATGAGCGAGACAACGAACACCATCCGCTGGGAGCAGGACGCCGACGGGATTGTCACTTTGACCATGGATGACCCGAACCAGTCCGCCAACACCATGAACGCGGACTACAACGTCTCCATGCAGGCAGCTGTTGAACGGCTTGCCGCTGAGAAGGAGAACATCACCGGCGTCGTACTGACCTCGGCCAAGAAGACGTTCTTTGCTGGCGGGGATCTGAAGGACCTCATCGCGGCCACGAAGGCGGATGCTGCAAAGATCTTCGCATTGGGTCAAAACATCAAGGCCCAGTTGCGGACGTTGGAAACGCTCGGCCGGCCCGTGGTTGCGGCCATCAACGGTGCGGCACTGGGCGGTGGGTTGGAAATTGCACTGGCCTGCCACCACCGCATAGCCGCCGATGCCAAGGGATCAGTCATCGGTCTGCCGGAAGTCACCCTTGGCCTGCTGCCGGGCGGCGGTGGCATTGTGCGCACCGTCCGGCTGATGGGGGTGGCCGAGGCCACCATGAAGGTGCTGCTGCAGGGACAAAAATACAAGCCGCGCAAGGCATTGGAAGTCGGTCTGGTCCACGAGGTCGTTGACACTGTGGAGGAGCTTGTCCCGGCCGCCAAGGCGTGGATCAAGGCCAACCCCGACGCCGTCCAACCGTGGGATGTGCCCAAGTACAGGATTCCCGGCGGAACACCGTCAACCCCGGCCTTTGCGGCAAATCTGCCGGCCTTCCCCGCTAATCTTCGCAAGCAGCTAAGGGGTGCCAACTACCCGGCGCCGCGCGCAATCCTGGCGGCCGCCGTTGAAAGTTCCCAGGTGGACTTTGACACGGCCCTTGAGGTTGAGTCCCGCTACTTCGTGGAAGTCGTGACGGGGCAGGTTTCCACGAACATGACGAAGGCCTTCTTCTTTGACATGGGCCGCATCAGCGCTGGAGGCACCCGCCCGGCAGGATATGAAAAATACACGGCCAAGAAGGTGGCTGTGCTGGGTGCGGGCATGATGGGTGCCGGCATTGCCTACGTGTGTGCCAGCGGCGGCATGAACGTGGTGTTGAAAGACGTCTCCGTGCAAGCAGCCGAACGCGGCAAGAGCTACTCCAAGGCACTCACCGACAAGGCAGTGGCCCGGGGAAGCTCAAGCCAGGAGCAGGCAGATGCGCTGCTGGCTAAGATCACGCCCACAGCGGAGGCCGCAGACGTGGCCGGCTGTGACCTTGTCATTGAGGCCGTTTTCGAGAACGTGGAAGTCAAGCAGGCTGCGTTCAAGGAAATCCAGGACCTGGTGGAACAGGGCGCCGTGCTCGGCTCGAACACGTCCACCCTGCCCATCACCGAGCTGGCCAAGGGTGTGAAGAACCAGGAAAACTTCATCGGCCTGCACTTCTTCTCCCCGGTGGACAAGATGCCGCTGGTGGAAATCATCGCCGGGGCAAACACCTCCGATGAAACCCTGGCCAAGGCCTTCGACATTGCCCAGCAAATCCGCAAAACCCCCATTGTGGTCAACGACAGCCGCGGCTTCTTCACCAGCCGCGTCATTGGAACGTTCATCAACGAGGCCCTGGCCATGCTGGGCGAGGGCATCGCGGCCCCGTCCATCGAGCAGGCCGGGCTGCAGGCGGGCTACCCTGCCCCGCCGCTGCAGCTTGCGGACGAGCTGAACCTGTCCCTGCTGGCCAAGATCCACAAGGAGACCAAAGCCGGGCTCGAGTCTGACAACGGGGTGCAACAGTACCGCCACCACCCCGGCACCGACGTGGTGGATACCATAGTCGAAGACCTCCACCGCACCGGAAAGCTGGCCGGTGCCGGATTCTACAACTACACCGACGGCCACCGCACCGGGTTGTGGGAGGGGCTGCGTGAAACCTACGGCGGCACAAAGGAAATCCCCTTCACGGATATGAAAGAGCGCATGCTGTTCGCCGAAGCCCTGGAAACCGTCAAGTGCCTGGATGAGGGAGTACTGCGCAGCGTCGAAGAGGCCAATATTGGCTCCATTTTGGGCATCGGTTTCCCTGCCTGGACAGGCGGGGTGGTGCAGTACATGAACGGGTACGACGGCGGACTGGCTGGTTTTGTGGGCAGGTCTCGTGAGCTTGCGGGCAAGTATGGTGAGCACTTCCTGCCACCGGCTTCGCTCGTAGCCAAGGCCGAGAACGAGGACACGTTCTAGTGGCAGGCGCTGTTGCCGGGACGGCGTTCACCAGGGACTGGAATGCCTTCACCGTAGAACCGGCACCCATGGACGGGGTGACCGTCGTCAGTCTGGTGGGTCCGGGGCGCGGAAACATGATGGGGCTCGTCTTTTGGGCCGAACTCCCGCAGGTCTTCGCCGCCCTCGACGCCGATGAGTCCGTCCGTGCCGTGGTGCTCACGGGTGCGGGGACCAATTTCAGCACGGGCCTGGACGTGCAGGAGGTGCTCGGTAACTGGCTGGAGAAGCTCGGTCCTGGTGCCGCCGCGCAGGCTGCGGCACGCACTGAACTGCTCGGCGTCATAGCCAGTTTCCAAGCCGGGGTCACAGCCGTGGCGTCGTGCAGCAAGCCCGTCATTGCCGCTGTTTCCGGCTGGTGCATTGGCGGCGGTGTGGATTTGATCAGTGCCGCCGATGTCCGCCTGGCCAGCGCCGACGCCAAGTTCAGCGTCCGGGAGGCACGGCTGGCGATCGTGGCCGACGTGGGTAGCCTACAGCGACTGCGCGGCATCATCGGCGAAGGGCACCTGCGTGAGCTGGCGCTGACGGCGAAGGACATCACCGCTGAGCGGGCCGAAAGGATTGGCCTGGTCAATGACGTCCATCCCGACCAACGCAGCTTGGCGGACGCGGCCCTGGCGATGGCGGCGGAGATGGCGGCACTTTCCCCGCTGGCCGTTGCAGGGACGAAGGCGGTGCTCAACGAAGAGCGGGAAGAGCGCATTGCCCGCGGACTGCGGCATGTGGCGTTGTGGAATGCCTCATTCCTTCACAGCGAGGACTTGTTGGAGGCCGTGCAGGCCATGGGTGAACGCCGGCCCGCCGTCTTCAAGGGACGCTAGGCAATGATCCAGCAGCAGTGAAAAAGATGATGACCATACACGAAGGAGTGTTACATGTACCTCACCCAAGGCCTGCACAGATCCCTGCAGTCAGACCCCCAGGGGACTGCCACCATCTACAAAGACCGGGTCCGCAGCTACGTCGAGCACGCCGACCGCATCGCCCGGCTGGCCGGAGCCCTGCAAAATCTAGGTGTTGAGGCCGGGGACAGGGTGGGCATTGTGTCCATGAACAGTGACAGGTACGCCGAATACCTGTTGGCTGTGCCGTGGGCGGGTGCGGCTGTGAATCCCGTCAACATCAGATGGACCCCGGCGGAGATCGCCTATTCGATGAATGACTCGGACACGCGTGTGTTGTTTATCGACGACGCGTTCGTGCCCATGGCACCGATCCTGCTCGAGAAGTCGCCCGGATTGAAAATCCTCATTCATTGCGGCGACGGGCCCACCCCTGAGGGCATGCTTGCCTATGAGGAACTGGTGGCAGAGAACAAACCTGTGGCGGACGCCTACCGCAGCGGCGACGACCTGGCAGGGGTGTATTACACCGGCGGAACCACGGGCTTCCCCAAGGGTGTCATGCTCAGCCATATGAATTTTGTCAGCTCCGGCATGGGCACCGTTGCAAGCGGGGAACTGCTGAAGGCAGGATCCGTGCTGCTGCACGCGGCTCCCATGTTCCACCTGGCCGACTTGGCTGCATGGTGCGGGCTGACCATCCTAGGGGGCACCCACGTTATGGTGTCCTTCTTTGAACCGACCTCCGTGTTTAGGGCCATCGAGGAACACCAGCCCACGGATGTGCTCCTGGTTCCGACGATGATTCAAATCCTGACGGACCACCCCGACGCAGGAAACTACGACTTGTCCTCCATGAAGCGCATGCTGTACGGCGGCTCCTCCATTTCCGAAGGAGTGCTGAAGCGCACCAAGGAGCGCTTTCCCGGGGTGCGTCTGACCCAGGCCTACGGGCAGACCGAAGCCGCCCCCGTCATCACGCTGCTGCTGCCGGACGACCATGAAGGCGAGGCCATGCGCTCAGGCGGCCGGGCTGCCCCGCACTGCCAGGTGGCCATTCTGGACCTTGAAGGCAACGAAGTGCCCGTCGGAGAGGTGGGGGAGGTTTGCTGCAAGGGACCGAACGTCATGCTGGGGTATTGGAATAACCCGGAACAAAGCGCTGCCGCTCTGCGCGAGGGCTGGCTGCACACCGGAGACCTTGGCTACCTGGACACCAGAGGTTTTGTCTATGTCGTTGACAGACTCAAGGACATGATCGTCACGGGTGGGGAAAACGTGTACTGTGCCGAAGTGGAGAATGCGCTGAGCAAGCACGCCGCAGTTGCCTCCTCAGCCGTCATCGGGGTCCCGGACGAGAATTTCGGCGAGCGCGTGCATGCCGTTGTTGTGCTGGCCCCCGGGCAAACCGCCACCGCGGAGAGTCTGCAGACCTTTTGCCGCGAACACATCGCCGGCTACAAAGTACCGCGCAGTTTTGAGTTCCCTCCGGCGCTGCCCATGTCCGGGGCGGGCAAGATCCTCAAGCGTGAACTGCGCGAGAACTACACCGCAGCACAGAAATAGGACCCAATGATTACCATTACCGGTAGGGAACAGTTCAAGGCCTGGCAGGAGAAACTGCTGCCACCCGTCGAGGAGGTACGCCCGGGCGTGTTCTCCGTTCCCGTTCCCTTCATCAACAACCCCATGCGCTACACGCTGGCGTACGTGCTGGTGGGCGAGCAGGAAGTTGCCGTGGTGGACCCGGGCTGGGACTCGGACGAGGGGTGGGAGGCACTCAGGGCGGGGTTGGCAGCTGCGGGCCTCACGCCGTCGTCCGTTTCCGGGATAGTTGTCACGCACTTCCACCCCGACCACTTGGGCATGGCTGCACGGCTGCGAGCAGCATCCGGGGCATGGGTGGCGTTGGGTGAGCATGAGCCGCGGGCCGGGAGTTGGGGCAGTGAGCCGGACGCCCTTGTGGCTGCGGACAGAAAGCAATTTCAGGCTTGGGGCGTGCCTGCTGATTTCCTGGACGAGGTGACGTTTCACAACGACACATGGAATCAGATGGCCAATCTACAGGAGCCGGAACACCGCCTGGCCGACGGCGAGTTGCTCCCCGTTGCGGGGTTGCAGGTGCGGGTGCTGGCCACGCCGGGACACACGCCCGGACACATTTGCCTGGTGGACGAAGCCAACGGGCTGATTCTCACGGGTGACCACGTGCTGCCGAGGATCACCCCGCACATCAGCTTGGAGACCATTAACCAAGTGGACCCGTTGGGGGACTATCTCGCATCCCTGGAGGCCATGGGAGTTGGCGCGGATATGGAGGTGCTGCCCGCCCACGAGTACCGTTTCCGCGGACTGCCCGAACGCGTCGCGGAGCTGAAAGAGCACACGCTGACCCGTTCCGCCGAGGTTCTGGCAGTGCTGGAATCAGGCACGGCGGAAACTGTCTGGGACGTGTCCAGGAAGTTGACGTGGTCGCGCGGCTTTGTGTCTCTGCGTGGCTTTACGCTTCGCCTGGCGCTGGCTGAAACGGCCAGCCATCTGGTATATCTAGCT
Organism: Arthrobacter sp. E3; assembly: GCF_017353415.1. GTDB lineage: Bacteria > Actinomycetota > Actinomycetes > Actinomycetales > Micrococcaceae > Specibacter. The sequence continues at coordinate 98,027 of NZ_JAFMPX010000004.1, read as the reverse complement.
GCCCGGGGGACCGCCGTGGATATTGCGGTGCCACGCAGCCCTGCAGCCGTAGGATAGGCAACAGGGGAAAACGCAGTGAACTGCATCCCCGGCACCCGGACCGCGACGGTTCCGGGACGTTCTTCGAAAGAGGTTTTTTGAACCATGTCGACCCCCTTGAATAAGCAGGCCGCCGGCATCGGTGCACGCTGGAAGGCTTTGGGCCCGTGGGCACGGACCGGGGTAGCCGCCGCTGTCCTGGTCATTGTCCTGCTGGTGGCCGTCCTTGCCGCCCGGTGGCTGGTGTCCTTGGAGTCCATGCAGTCCTTTATGACGACGTACCCGGGGCAGTCTGAACTGCCTGAAACGGCGCCGGTGGGTATCCCTGCGTGGCTGGGTTGGCAGCATTTCCTGAACATGTTCTTCATTATCTTGATCATCCGTTCAGGCTGGCAGGTGCGCACCACCAAGCGCCCGCCGGCTCACTGGGTGCGCAACAACAAGGGCCTCATCAAAACGAAAAACGCCCCCACGAAAATCAGTCTTGACCTGTGGCTCCACTTGAGCCTGGATGCGCTGTGGGTGCTCAACGGCGCCATCTTCATCGTGGTGCTTTTCTTCACCGGCCAGTGGATGCGGATCGTGCCCACCAGCTGGGATGTTTTTCCCAACGCCATCTCCGCAGGGCTGCAATACCTTTCCCTTGACTGGCCCACCGACAACGGCTGGGTCAACTACAACGGCCTGCAGCTTCTGACGTACTTCATCACCGTCTTCATTGCGGCGCCGCTGGCCATCATCACGGGCCTTCGCATGTCGGGGGCCTGGCCCAAGAATGCCACCGCCTTGAACAGGATCTACCCCATCCAGGCTGCCAGGGCGCTACACTTCCCCGTCATGATCTACTTTGTGTTCTTCATCGTGGTCCACGTGACCTTGGTGCTGGCCACCGGTGCACTGCGCAACCTCAACCATATGTACGCCTCAAGCGACGCGGTGAACTGGTGGGGCTTTGGCATTTTTGCCTTGTCGCTGGTGGTCATGGCCGGGGCATGGTTTCTGGCCAGCCCACTGTTCCTTCGCCCCATCGCGTCACTGATGGGAAAGGTTACGAAATAAGCTGCGCCCCATGCTGGACCGGAGCACGGATGCCGGGCGGGGGACAAACAAGTAAACAAGCAAACCAGGAGGCATCGTGGAAAACCTGACACCGGACCAAGAGGCGGTGGTGGAGATGGTGCGCGACTTTGCCGCCGTCGAGCTTGCCCCGCACACTGCAGCGTGGGATGAGGAGAAGCACTTTCCCGTGGATGTCCTGGCCCGCGCCGGGGAACTGGGCATGGGCGGCATCTACGTAGCGGAGGACTTTGGCGGCTCAGCCCTGAGCCGCACGGACGCTGCCTTGATCTTTGAAGAGCTGGCCGCCGTGGACCCCAGCATTGCCGCCTACATCTCCATCCACAACATGGTGGCCTGGATGATTGACGCGTTCGGCAACGACGAACAGCGTGCCCGGTTGCTACCCGGGATCACCGCCATGACGGAGCTGTGCAGCTACTGCCTGTCCGAACCGGGCGTGGGCTCCGACGCAGCCGCCATTACCACCCGGGCCGTGGCCGACGGCGAGGACTACCTCATCAACGGCACGAAACAGTTCATCTCCGGTGCCGGCGCCTCGGCCTGGTATCTGGTGATGGTCCGCACCGCCGATTTAGGCAGCCGCGGCATCACCGCCGTCGTGGTTCCCCACGATGCTCCCGGGCTGTCCTTTGGCGCGAATGAAAAGAAGATGGGCTGGCGCGCCCAACCCACCCGCCAAGTGTTCTTTGACAACGTCCGCATCCCGCAGGCCAACCGGCTGGGTGCCGAGGGTGACGGGTTCGGCATCGCCATGAAGGGACTCAACGGCGGGCGGGTCAACATTGGTGCGTGCTCACTGGGTGGGGGCCGGGCTGCGCTGGAAAAGTCCATCGCCTACTTGAAGGAACGGCAGGCGTTCGGCGGCCCGCTCATTGAGAAACAGCACCTATTGTTTGAAATCGCACACATGGATACGGAACTGGAGCTTGCCCGGACCATGCTGCGCCGGGCTGCCCGGGCGTTGGATGACGGCGCCCCGGACACCGTCAAACTGTGTGCCATGGCCAAGTGGGTCGCCACGGATGCCGGATTCCATGTGGCCGACCAGGCACTGCAACTCCATGGCGGTTACGGCTACCTCAGCGAATACGGGCTGGAAAAGCTGGTCCGTGACTTACGTGTGCACCAAATTCTTGAGGGTAGCAATGAAATCATGCAACTGATCGTGGGTCGTCTGGCGGTGGAGCGCTAAGCAGTGTTTGATGGGTTCATGGAGAACAATGACGTCCTTGTCCAGCGCACGGGCCACCTGGGCCACCTGGTTTTGGACCGGCCCCGGGCCATGAATGCGCTCAATGCCGCAATGATCACCGCCGTCGCCGACGCGCTGGACACGTGGGAGGCGGACGACGGCGTTGAAACAGTTCTCATCTCAGGTGCTGGCGAGCGGGGCTTATGTGCCGGCGGCGACGTCGTCACGATCTACCACGATGCCGTGTCCGGTGAAGGAGACGCCAGCGAAGCGTTCTGGCGTGCTGAGTACCGCCTCAATGCCCGTATCAAACGCTATCCCAAGCCCATTGTGACCCTCATGGACGGGGTGGTGCTGGGTGGAGGCGTGGGAATCTCGGCCCATGCCTCGCATCGGGTGGTCACCGAACGGTCAAGGGTGGGCATGCCCGAAACCGGCATTGGCTACGTGCCCGACGTCGGTGGCACGCACCTGCTCTCCCGTGCACCCGGGGAACTGGGCACTCACGCTGCACTGACCGGGACCATGGTTAGCGGTGCGGACGCCATCGCCATGGGGCTGGCCGACCACTTCGTGGACTCGGAGTCACTTCCCGCGCTGGTAGCCGAACTGTCCGAGCGCAAGGCAGCGGCCGCCGTCGCACGTTGGGGACAGGAGCCGCCGGAGTCCGCCCTGGTACACCAGCGCTGGTGGATTGATGAGGCGTACGCTCCGGACTGCGCCGAAACCATCCTGGAACGGCTCGGACGCGTTGACGATCCGGCGGCGCAGGCGGCTGCGAAGACGATGGCCGGCAGGTCACCCACGGCGCTGACAGTGACGTTGGCGGCGCTGCGGCGGGCGCGGACTCTGCCGTCGCTGGAGGAAGGCTTGAATCAGGACTTGCGGGTTTCCTTGAGAGCGCTGCGCTGGCCCGACTTTGCCGAGGGCATCAGGGCACAGCTGGTGGACAAGGACAGGAATCCGGCCTGGTCGCCGGCCACGCTGGCGGAGGTTTCCGCCGATGTCGTGGCGGAGGCATTCGCCGGTTTGGGTGAGCGCGAACTGGCTTTGTCCGCGCCGCAGAAATGATGTGAACGGAAACGGCCATGGGCAGTTCAGCGACGAGCAGTTCAGAGACGGGCAGCGAAGCCAAAGGCAGCGACGCGAGAGGCAGTGAAGCAGCGGGCGGGACCGGGAGGAAGGTTGCCTTCATTGGTCTGGGTCACATGGGCGGGCCCATGGCCGCGAATTTGGTGGCGGCCGGTTATTCGGTAACGGGCTTTGACGTGGTGCCGGAAGCGCTCACGGCAGCACAGGCATCCGGTGTTGTGGTGGCGGAATCTGCAGCCGCAGCGGCGGACGGGGCCGACGTCATCATCACGATGCTCCCTGCTGGGAAGCATGTTTTTGCCGCGTTTGAAGGCGAGGGTCCCGGAGGAGGGGTGCTGGCTGCGGCCAAACCGGGGGCGCTGTTTTTGGAATGCTCCACGATTTCCGTCGAAGATGCCAGGGCAGCCCACTCACTGGTGGTCGCCAGCGGTCACCGCGGGCTTGACGCACCGGTCTCCGGTGGCGTGGTGGGTGCCGAGGCTGGAACGCTCACGTTCATGGTGGGTGGTGCAGAGGAAGACTTTGCCGCAGGCCTTCCGCTCTTTGACGTCATGGGAAAGCGCATCGTGCTGTGTGGCGGACCCGGCATGGGCCAGGCCGCGAAGGTCTGCAACAACATGATCCTGGGAGTCTCCATGATTGCCGTCAGCGAGGCATTCGTGCTGGCGGAGAAGCTGGGGCTCACCCACGCCGCCCTCTTCGATGTGGCAGCGAACGCCTCCGGGCAGTGCTGGTCGCTGACCACCAACTGTCCTGTCCCCGGCCCCGTGCCGGGCAGCCCGGCCAACCGTGACTACCAGCCAGGGTTTGCCGGGGCGTTAATGGCCAAGGACCTGGGGCTGGCAGTAGAGGCGCTGAACTCAACAGGAGTCGAGGCCGTGCTGGGCCGCTCCGCCGAAGAGATTTTCCGCGAGTTTGCCTTGCATGGCGGCGCCGGCACGGATTTCTCCGCCATCATCAATTCCATCCGGGACGCCTCTGACAGTGCGGGCCTAGCCAGTGCTGACCCAGACCACGCTGACACAGACGACGCTGACACCGATTAGGCGTCCGTCTTCCCGCATCCCGCCTTCTTCCACCTCTTCAACCCGCGAACGGAACATACCCCCACCATGACGCAGCCTTCCTTGATCCTGACCGAACAACGCGGCCGAGTCGGCCTCATCACGCTGAACCGGCCCGAGGCGCTGAATGCGCTCAGCGACGGCATGGGCCATGAAATTCTGGCCGCAGCCCAGGCTTTCGACGCGGATGCGGGAGTGGGTGCCATTGTCCTCACGGGCTCCTCGCGTGCCTTTGCCGCCGGTGCGGACATCAAGGAAATGGCACAGAAGTCGGCTGTGGAGATGTACTCCGCCAACTGGTTCTCCGTCTGGGATGAGCTGGCACGCGTCCGCACGCCTATGATCGCGGCCGTGGCCGGGCATGCGTTGGGTGGTGGCTGCGAGCTGGCCATGATCGCCGACTTCATCATTGCCGCGGACAACGCCAAGTTTGGCCAGCCCGAGATCAAGCTTGGCGTGATCCCTGGCATGGGTGGCTCTCAGCGGCTGACCCGGGCGATTGGCAAGGCCAAGGCCATGGAAATGGTGCTGACGGGCCGCGTCATGGGTGCCCTTGAAGCCGAACAGGCAGGGCTCGTGGCCCGGGTGGTTCCGCTTGACTCGCTGCTGGAAGATGCGTTGGACACAGCGGCAACCATCGCCTCCATGTCCAAGCCGGTGACCATGATCGCCAAGGAAGCCGTCAACGCAGCCTTCGAAACAACCCTAGCCGAGGGTATCCGGATGGAACGGCGCTCCATCTACGCCTGCTTCGCTACTGAGGACCAGAAAGAGGGCATGGCCGCCTTCACACAGAAGCGTCCGGCCGAATTCAAGCACCGCTAGCCGGGCACCTGGACGTGGGTTTTCCGCACAAACGTACCTTGGCTGCTTATACGGTGGAAAGAACGTCCGTTTATGCAGTCAAGGTGCGTTCCTGCACGGAACCTGCTGTTGGAGGCGTCCTGTAGGGTTCATCGATTTGGTGTTTGGTGGAATCAACTGTACTGTTGAGGACGCAACGCGGGGTGGAGCAGTTCGGTAGCTCGCCGGGCTCATAACCCGGAGGTCACAGGTTCAAATCCTGTCCCCGCAACCAGATGAGAGAAACCCTCGGCCAGACGGCCGGGGGTTTTTCGTTGTCCAAAGACAATCTTCCCGTCGCTAACCCGCCAGCTTCCGCCGGGTGTTCACGCCGGGTACAGCACCACTTCGGCGGCCTTGACCACAAAATACACTTCAGTGCCCGGCTGCAGGCCCAGTTCCGCCGCCGCTGCCGGGGAAATATCCGCAGACAGCGCACCGGCACGCACCCGGATCTGTTCGCCCTGGGGCTCCAACTCGCCCACGCTGACCTTGAAACAGTTGCGCGGACTGCCCTGCGGCGGTGCCAGGAACACAGACACGGCCGACGGCGCGAACGCAGCCATGCCTTCCAGCCCACCTGCCGGCTGAGGTGCTTCCGCGAACGCTGAAACGAGGCGGCCGGCGACCCGTCCGCCGTCGCGCATAAGCAGTGAGCCTGATTCCAAGACTCCCTGGAGGACGTTGAGCCCCGCCAGGGATGCGGCGAAGGCACTGCGCGGATGAGCCAGCACAGCTGCCGTGGGGCCGGACTCAACGATGCGCCCGCCGTCCATGACGATGATGCGGTCTGCCAGCAGAAGGGCATCGAGGACGCTGTGGGTGACGATGATGGCGCTGCGCCCCGCCAGCACACGTTTCAGCAGGCTGCGTAGAAATGGTGCACTGTTCACGTCGAGGGCTGCCATGGGTTCATCGAGCAGTAATAGCTCCGGTTCGGTGGCTAGGGCCCTGGCCAGCGCAACACGCTGTGCCTGGCCGCCGGAAAGCTGAGATGGGAGCCGGGTGGCCAACCCTGAGGCATCCACTTCCTGCAGCCAATGGGCAGCGGAGACCCGGCTGTCCGCCTTGCCCCGGCCCTGGCTGCGCGGACCAAAGGCGACGTTTTCCAGAACGTTCAGATGCGGGAACAGCAGCGGGTCCTGGGCCAGGACACCGAGCCCACGCTCATGCGGTGGCAGCCATTGTGCGCCGGGGGAGAGGCTGAAGAGGGCACGGCCCTGCAGAACCGCGCTGCCGGAGTCGGGCTTCAGCAAACCCGCCAACATTTGCACCACGGAGGACTTCCCTGCACCGTTCGGCCCCATGATGGCGAGTGTTTCGCCGGCGTCGAGGGTCAGCTCCAGCTTCACGTTGCGTGCTGCAATGGTGGCGTTGAACTCCAAAGTCATGGTGCAGCCTCCGGCGACATGAGTGCGCGCAGCGGGGACTTCGGTGCCCGGTATGTCAGTGCCACCACGAGCACGGCGACGGCTATGAGCAGGAATGACAGGGCGACGGCGGCCTCGGGGTCGGTTTCACGCTGCAAGTAGATTTCCAGCGGCAGGGTCCGGGTGACACCCTGCAAGCTGCCGGCAAATGTCAGCGTGGCGCCAAATTCGCCCAGGCAACGGGCGAAGGACAAGACTGCCACCGAAATGAGCCCGGGGAGCACCAACGGAAACGTGATCCGGCGCAGCACTGTGCCGGGGCGTGCACCGAGGGTGGCGGCAACGGCCTCATACTTTTGACCAGCCGTGCGCAGCGTGCCTTCCAGACTGAGCACCAAAAACGGCAGGGCCACAAAGGTCTGTGCCATGATCACGGCGGTGGTGGAGAAGGCAATGTTGATGCCCACCACCGTCAGCGACTTGCCGATCAAGCCCTCGCGGCCGAAGGTGTACAGCAGTGCCAAACCGCCCACCACTGGCGGCACCACAAGTGGGAGCAGGATCAGCGCCCGCAAAATACGCTGGCCAAAGAACTGCGCCCGGGCCAGCAGCAGTGCCAGTGGAACTCCAAAAACGATGCACAGGGCTGTGCTGGCCGCAGCTGTCTTCAGGCTCAATAGCAGTGCAGCCACAGAAGGCTCCGAGGTGATAAGCGCCCCAAACTGTCCCCAGTTGACCTGCGCCACCATCCCGGCCAGTGGAAGCAGGATGAACAAGGCCCCCACCGCCGCAACGAGGTAGACCCACCTCGGAACGCCGGTGTACTGCCATGTGCGTCCGTGCACACGGGCAGCCGGGCGGCTGGTTTTAGGGAGCACCAAAACCGGCATTCTGCAGCACCTTTTGTCCCTCGGTGCCAGTGACCAGGGCGATGAAGCCTTGTGCCAATTCCGGTACCTTCGTTGTGCTGATGACAGCTATCGGGTACTGGTTGACTGTGGGATTGGCCAAGTTCAGTGGAATGCTGATGACTTTATCCCCTGCCGTGGTCGCGTCGGTGACGTAAACGAGTCCGGCGTCAGCCTCGCCGGAGGTGACTTTGCCCAAAACGCTTGTCACCGACAGTTCCTCACTGACAGGTGACAAGGTGAGGCCTGCACCGGCGGCGTCCGCCTTAGTGGCGGCACCGCAGGGAACCTGGGGTGCGCACACCACCAGCTTTACGCCGGGCTTGGCGGCGTCGGCAAAGCTGGTGATGTTGGCAGGATTGTCCGGGGGCACTACGAGGGTGAGCACATTGCTGGCAAAGTCGACGGGGGAGTCCTTGGCCAAACCGGCAGCGCTGAGTTTTTTCATGTTCGCGTGGTCGGCCGAGGCAAACACATCGGCCGGGGCGCCCTGGGTGATTTGGGTGACAAGTGTGGAGGAGCCGTCGAAACTCAAGGACACCTTGACTTGGGGATTCTCCGCCTCAAATTCGTTGGCAAGCACAGTGAACGTCTTCTTTAGTGACGCTGCCGCGTAGACATTCAACGTGCCGGAGAGCTCGGCAGCTGCAGTTCCTGTTGTGTTCGGTTCGGCACCCGGGGCCGTCGCGGCCGGCCCGCAACCGGACAGGCTCAAAGCGAGCGCTGCGGTGCCGGCAGCAACGGCGCCAAGCCGCAGCCGTCTTGGGCGTATTGATGTGTTGAACAGTGTCATGAGTGGCTCCCGTCGCTGGGTACTTCGATGATGACGTTGGTGGATTTAACCACCGCGGTGGCCACCGACCCCGGTTCAAGCTTCAAGTCCCGGACGGCTTCACTGCTCATCAGTGACACCACCCGGAACGGACCACACTGCAACTCAACCTGCGCCATGACCTTGTCCATGACTATGGTGGTCACGAGCCCTACGAAGCGGTTCCGGGCCGAGCTGCCAACACGCGTTGGATCCTGGGGTGGTGCGGACTGTTTTTTGGCCAGCGCAGCCAGCTCAACGCCGTCGACCACCATGCGGCCTTGCTGGTCCTTTCTGCCATGCAGTGTTCCGTTCTCGAGCCAACGACGTACGGTGTCGCCGCTGACACCCAGAAAACGAGCTGCTTCAGATACGCGAATAAGTGCCATAGCCCCATGTTATATCCGCATCTGCGTAATTTTCGCTATATTTCATTCGTAGATGAGAAGTTTGAACGTGCAGTTCCGCGCGGACTTCACCAAAAAGTGCCCCGCACAGCAGCTGCTGCGCGGGGCACCCAATACTGAACTTACAGCTTGTCGAACTCGGTCTCATCCACGGTGTCGGGGGCGTTGATGGCGGCCTGCGCCGGGGCACTGCCGCTCTTCAAGGCAGCCAGCCGGGCTTCAATCTCGGTCTGTTCGCCCAAGTCTTCCAACGAGTTGAACTGTGCGTCCAGGCTGGAAGCGGCAAGTTCGTTCTGGCCGCGGACCTTCGCCTCTTCGCGGCGGATCTTCTCCTCAAAGCGGCTGACTTCGCTGGTGGAATCCATGATGTCGATGCTCTTGAGCGCGTCATGGACCTGGGTCTGGGCTTGGGCCGTCTTGGAACGGGCGATCAGCTCGTTGCGCTTGCTGGCCAACTCGTCCAGCTTGCCGTGCATCTGCTGCAAACCGGTCTTGAGCTTGTCGACAACATCGGTCTGCGCAGCGATTTGGGGTTCAGCAGAGCGGGCCTCGCTTTCGGAGGACATTTGGCGCTGCAGGGCAACTTTGGCCAGGTTGTCGAACTTCTGCCCGTCGGCGGAATTACCGGCAGCACGGAATTCGTCGGCCTTGCGGCTGGCAGCCAGTGCCTTGGAACCCCAATCCTGTGCGGACTTGATGTCCTCGTTGTAGTCATCCTCGAGCATGCGCAGGTTGCCGATGGTCTGCGCTACGGCCGATTCAGCTTCATTGATACTGGCCTTGTAATCACGCACCATCTGATCAAGCATCTTCTGTGGATCCTCGGCCTGGTCCAGCAGGGCGTTGATATTTGCCTTGGCCAACTGCGCGATCCGGCCAAAAATTGACTGCTTTGCCATTCTCTATCCCCTTATATTTGCTGGTTTTATCAGTACAAAATCTCGATGGGTGCTGCCAAGAACGTCCAGGAGTGCTGAACACCCTAGGGACCCCTCCCATTGTTGCCCTTGCCGACTTGCTTCGCAATCTTCGCCGGGCCAGTGACTGCCTAGAAGTTGCCGCCGCTGCCGCCGAAACCTCCACCGCCGCCACCGCCGCCTCCACCGAAGCCGCCGCCTCCACCGCCGCCGAAACCTCCACCGCCGCCAAAGCCTCCTCCGCCTCCTGAGAGCAGTCCGCCGATGATGCCGCCAAGGACGGCGCCGCCGATCCCGCCACCCATGGAACCGCCGCCACCACGGCCTCCACCGCCAAAGCGGTCCACGTCATTTTGAGCATATTGGATGGCCTGTTTGGCCAGTTGCTGGGCCTGCTGTGCATACGTCAACGCGTTGGCAGGATCGGACTCGGAAACGGAAACTGCGTAGTCGAAGTTGCGTTGGGCCTCCGACAATCGAGTCCTGGCCGCCGAGCCGACCCCTCCGCGACGTGCAGCAATAAAGTCCTCAGCGGTGGATATGGTCGCCTGGGCTCCAGCGAGTGTTTGTTGCAGTGCGTCCTGGGCACGCAGTGCCTGCTGTTGTTGGTTGCGCAGGCCGGTGAGCAGTTCATCGAGCTGGCCATGTGCCGCCTGCACAGCCGCCAGCTGGGCGAGTGGGTCCGGCTTGCCAGCCGAGGCGTTGGTGTGAACCTCGTTGAGCAGCGCTTCAGCAGCATGGACTGTGGGTGCATAGCGGGCAAATTGTTCCGCAGAAACCATTGACTTGGCTTGCTCCAAATCCTTCAGCGCGTCCGGCAGCGCCGTCCCCATGGTTGCGGCGGCATCCTTGATGGCCGCCTCCGTTTTGTCAATGGCCTCCAACAGCACCTTGAACTGCAGGAGGCTTTCCTGGGCAGCTTTGACGGACACCGCAGCGCCTGCCGTATCTGCGACGGTCAGCTTCGCATCGGCATCGGCAACGGCCGTGTCGACAAAATCAAGGCGGTCGGTGGCTTGCGCCACGTTATCGCGCACGGGCGCCACAGCGTCCTCGGAGTAGCGTGCCGTCAGGTCGGTCAGTTTTTGCTCAGCCCCGGCCACTGCGGCACGCGCTTCGAGCGTCTGGGCGCGGATTGTGCCCAGTACTTCAGGGGCGGTTCGTTCCAGTTCACGCAATTCGTCAAAGGCAGTCTTTTGCGCATCCAAAGCGGCGTTGGCGTCTTCGCTGCGCTTGATGATTTCACCAAGCCATTGCCGTTGCTCTTCAATGGTGTCGGGAATTTCATCGTCCAACTGCTGCTGCAGCTTGAAAGACTCCGCCAAGTGGGTTTTGGCACTGGCCAGAGCAGCCTGAAAAGGCTTGACTGCCTCATCGCCGTAGGAAGCCTGGGCAAATCCAACCTCATGCTCACTGCTCTTGATGGCGTCATCGGCGGCGATCAGCAATGAGCCAGCCTTGGTGCGCAGCTCTGGAATGGTCATGCCGGCGTTGGGGTCAAGCGGCTTCCCGTCCGCTCCGTAGCCCTTTTCCGTGGCCTCCGCCGCTAATTTCCTGCGCTTGTTGCGCAGGTACAGGGCCGTGCCTGCACCACCAACGACGACGACGCCCCCAACTCCCAGCGCCACGAATCCTCCTGTGGGGTTGGGAACGTTGCCCTTGCCTCCGCCGGCTGCATCGCCCAAGGCGGCGGCGGTGTCGATGGCTGCTTGGGCCCAGTTTCCAGCGGAGAGCTGGGGTTTGATGGCGCTCGACTGGATGGTGGAGCCTTGGGCTGCCGTCAGGAACGTGTTGGTGCCGCCAATGAATGCATACTGTTTTGTCTGAACGGAAACGGCCAGCAGGGCATCGAACTGGCCCATGTTCTTCTCGGTGGCGACTGTTTGGGCCCACGTCTCCTGGGCCTGCCCGTCAAAGGAATCGACATAGACCACGAAGAGCGTAACGCCGTGGTCCTTGCTCAATTTCGTGAGCGCGTTTTGAACCTCTGCCTTTTGGTTGCCGAGCACATTCGCGTTGTCAACGATGTAGGTACCACCGGGGATGGTCACCGGCGGTTCGGCCTGTGCCAAGGACGCCGGGCCCAGCAGGAGAATTACCAGCGCCAGCGCTGCCAGAAAGGGGGAAAATAGCCTTAAACGTGCAAACATTGCTCACCTTTTGGATGTTGGACCATTGCAGGATTCGCTCTTATCACTTCACACGATACTATGGCGTTGTTTTGATTGGTGGGCGGATTTCCGGAGCGCTGCGAACAGGTGCGGACAAGCCGGGGCAAGGTTGCTGCTGAACGGAATAGGACATAATGAAATCTGACGAACCTTCACAGCTGCCTTCCAGCGAACGTTCGTCAATGCATCAGCAGCGAACGAGAAGATGAAAGTCAATAGAGAGTTCATCACTTGGGATTTCAATGAAGGGAAAGCTGATGTCAGAGAACAACGGCGAACACACCACATCTAATGAGGGCGAGTACGAGCAGGCTCCCGTGACTCCCAAACAGACACCGGAACGGGCCGCCACGCAGCAGCCCACCGAAGCCATCCAAGCCACCGAAGCCAATGTTCAGCAGAACCCGGAAACTCAGCAGTACCCGGAATCCCAGCAGCACGCAGCTCCGAGCTACGGCGGCCCGGCTTCGTCCCAGAATCCGGCTTTCTCGCAGAATCCGACAGAGCGTATTCCCACCCACTTTGCTACCCACAACCAGCAGGGCCAGCAGCCACACACAAACGAGTACGGCCAGCCTGCGCACGCAAGTCAGGAATACGGCCCTGCCACCCACGCGGGGACGGGCCAAGCCGGACCGGGGTACCCGGCGTCGAACGCGTATCCGCACACCTTGGCACCAGCAGTCACGGCCAAGCCGAAGCAGCGCAAGAAAGTCGGCATCGGCCTGTTCTCCGCCAGCGTCTTGGCGGCGGCACTGGTGGGCGGCTTGGTAGCAGGCGGAACGAGCTTCCTGCTTGACCAACAGGGCAACAACACGGTGGCCAGTTCGAGCCAGCAAAGCGCGCCCCTTGTCATCAACAACCCCACCTCCGTCAACCAAGTCAGCGCGGCTGCAGCGAAGGCCATGCCGTCTGTTGTCACCATTTCTGCCACCAGCGGCAACTCCGGCGGTACCGGTTCGGGTATCATCTTGGACACTGCGGGCCATATTTTGACCAACACCCATGTGGTGACTCTTGACGGCGCTGCGGCACACGCGGACATCGAGGTGCAGTTGAGCAACAACAAGGTCTACAAGGCCACGATCGTGGGAACAGACCCGCTCTCCGACCTTGCCGTGGTCAAGATTGACGCCCCGAACCTGGTTCCGGCAACCCTGGGCCAGTCGAGCAAGATCAATGTTGGTGACACTGTCATTGCGATCGGCTCACCGCTGGGCTTGAACGGCACGGTCACCGACGGCATTGTCTCCACGCTGAACCGCACCATTCAGGTGGCTTCCTCAGCCGTACCGACAACGCCAAGCGACTCCTCACAAACCCCGCCCGACGGCGGCAACGGCTTCCGCTTCTCCCCTCCAGGGGGCGGGCAGGACACCCAGGCAGCCCAGGGCACGGTGAACTTAAACGTGATCCAGACCGATGCGGCCATCAACCCCGGCAACTCCGGTGGCGCGCTGGTCAACTCGGAGGGCCAAGTGGTGGGCGTGAACGTGGCCATCGCCTCCACTGGCAGTTCCGCCGGCGCTTCCAGCCAGAGTGGCAACATCGGTGTGGGCTTCTCCATCCCGATCGACCACGCTCAGCAGGTGGCGCAGCAGATCATCAAGACCGGCACAGCCACTCACGGTCAATTGGGCGTTTCGGTGAGCGGGACATCAGCGGCCGGCTCCAACGGCGCGTTCTCCAGCGGTGCCACGGTGAAGACAGTGACGCCCGGAAGTGCCGCCGCGAAAGCGGGATTGCGAATTGATGATGTCATCACCCAAATGGGTCAGCGCACCATCAGTGACCCGGCAGATCTCACCGCAGCGGTTCGTGAGCAGCCAGGTGGCGCCACGGTTAAGGTCAACTTCACCCGCAACGGAGCCGCCCAGTCAGTGGACGTCACCCTCGACACCATGCCGGCGAACTAACTGCCGCCACGCACCAACAAGAGTCCTCTTCGGCCACCGTCTTTCAACGGCAGCAGGAAGGGGACTTTTGTTGTGTGATGTGCCGTGGTACTTACGTCGTTTCGCGCAGTTTCAGGGTCGGCGTGTTCGCCACGAGTAAAGAATCGACCCAGTGGATACACGCCACGGCAGCTTCGAACTAAGCTGTTGGGGTAGGCCAAGGGCGAACCCGCCGCACCCGCCCCGACACGGGGTTGGGGAGCTGCTCACCATCCGTCCATGACACAAAGGACAGCAGTGGAAAATTCAGCACTGAACATTGTGGTACTCGTGAAGTACGTGCCAGATGCGCAATTTGACCGTCACCTCATCGGTGACGCGCACACCATCGACCGCAGCGAAAGCATCCTTTCCGAATTGGATGAATACGCCTTGGAGGCCGCGTTGGCCTTGACTGATGCCCGTGGCGGTGCCAAGGCCGGCAACGTGGTGACGGCACTGACGCTGGGCCCCGCATCCGCAGCAGTAGCCGTGAAAAAGTCGCTGCAGATCGGCGCCACCCAAGGCTTGCACGTCAACGACGATGCACTGGCCGGTTCCGACGCCTGGGCCACCTCCCTCGCCCTGGCCGCAGCCATCAAAACGCTCGGCCCGGTGGACCTTGTCATTACCGGCATGGCATCCACTGACGGGGAAACCTCGATCATTCCTGCCCAGTTGGCAGCCCGTCTAGGCTTGCCGCAGGTGACTTTCGCCTCGGCGCTGGAGGTTGACGGCGGTACCGTGACGGCACGCCGTGACGGTGATGACTACTCGGAGGAAATCCAGGCATCACTGCCTGCCCTGGTCTCCGTGACCGATCAGGCCAACGATCCACGCTACCCGAACTTCAAGGGCATCATTGCCGCGAAGAAGAAAAAGATGACCACCATGTCCTTGGCGGATCTGGGCTTGTCCGCCTCCGACGTCGGACTTGCCGGATCGCTGACCACGGTCAGTGCCGCCGCCGAACGCCCCGCGCGTACGGCCGGCACCATCATCACCGACTCCGGCGACGCAGGCATTCAACTCGTTGACTTCCTGGCCGCGCAGAAACTGATCTAAGGACCCCTCCATGACTGCAATTGTTGTTTATGTTGATCAGCTCGACGCCTCCGGCAAGATTTCCACCACCGTTGCGCAACTGCTGACGTTGGCTCGCGGTGCCGGGGAACCGGTGGCCGTGGTGGCCGGTCCGGCCAGTGCGGAACTGCTTGCCGAGCTTGGCGCGTACGGTGTGGCCCGGGTGCTGCACTCCGAGCAGGCTGAACTGGGCGAGTTCCTGGTTGCGCCGAAGGCCGACCTCGTGGCCCAGGCTGCCGCGGCCGTATCGGCCAGTGCCGTGTTGGTGGATAACAGCGCCACCGGCAAGGAAATCGCAGCGCGCGCCGGCATTGCGTTGAATGCCGGCGTCATCACCGACGCCGTGTCCGTGACGTACGACGGCGACGCGCTCGTGGCGCACAAATCCGTCCTGGCGGGTTCCTACACCGTTGAGGCACGGGCCACCTCGGCCGTGTCCGTCATCAGTGTCAAGGCGCACAGTGTCGAGGCGTCCCTGGCAAGCGAAGCGGCCGTTCCCGCCGTCGAGGTAGTTGAGGTTGCGTTTGCCGCTGCAAGCCTGGGCGCACGCGTCACCAAGCGCACCGCCCGTGCGGCTTCCGGTCGCCCCGAACTGGAGGATGCCCGCATCATTGTGGCCGGCGGCCGCGGTGTTGACGGCGACTTCTCTCCCGTGGAGGAACTGGCCGACGTGCTGGGTGCAGCGGTGGGTGCTTCACGTGCCGCGACTGATGCCGGCTGGATCTCGCACGCCTCGCAGGTAGGCCAGACCGGTAAGAAGGTCTCCCCTGCGCTGTACATCTCGGTGGGCATCTCCGGTGCCATCCAGCAAAAGGCGGGCATGCAGACCTCCAAGCTCATTGTGGCAGTAAACAAGGATTCGGAATCGCCCATCTTTGAAATTGCCGACTTCGGCATTGTGGGCGACCTGTTCAAGGTCCTGCCGCAGGCCGTCGAAGAGATCAAAAAGCGCCGCGCATAACCGAGCGCAACCGGTGTTGGGGCTTGTCGGGATCCACGATCTCGACAAGCCCCAACATTTAACGCGAACCGCCGGGGTTATCCACAGTTGGCATGATCCGGCTGTTCCGCCCATGAAACTGGTGCAAGGCTTGAGGTATGGACGCGCCCAAGCTCATCAGGTCGGCGGACTACGCCCGGCTTGGTCAGGACCGCCGCAAGCTCGCCACGCTCCACCACAGGGGCGAAATTGTACGCATACGCCGCGGTATTTAGGTGAGATCAACTGAATGGAACGGGCTCCAGCCGAAGGAACAATACGGTTTGCGCGCATTGGCCCGGGCCCAGTCAGCGGAAAACAAGCCAGTTTTTTTTGTCATGCCACAGCGGCGCTTTTGTGGCGTCTATGGATTGTGGGTATGCTGCAAAAGCTGCACTCCGTGACGGAGGTGGCCACCAGTGGACGCAGTACCAGCAGCGTGGTGCGTCATGTGGCTTCCCTGTCCAAGGGGGTGAGGCAATGCGGACCGTTCCTGCTCACCGACAAACTCACCACGACATTGCAGTTGGTCAGCACCTTTTCCTTCCCCTACGCCGTTGCGGTCCGCGACTCGAGCCTGCGCCTCCCCGAAAACCGTGGCCTTGTCAACCGATTTACGGCCCCTGGCGTAAACACGGCGGGATACATGCCGCGGTGGCAGTGATGCCTTCGTTGACTTTTGGTTCGAAGAGCAGCAGGTGGTGGCTGAATTTGACGGGTTGGGAAAGTACCTCAGGTCAGGTTGGGGTGGGGGACTTTCACTCCAAGCCAGAATCATCACTGAAAAGCAACGCGAGGATCAGATCCGCGCCCACGGCGTGGGATTTACCAGATGGGACTGGAAAGAAATGATGAACTCTGACAGGTTTACCTACATATTGCGCCAGGCTGGACTGCCCCAAACCTAGGCCCGCAGGCTCGAAGCTTCCCGGGGTGTACAAAAATGCCGCAGTTTGACGGAAATGCCACGGTACAACGGGACAAACCCTGGCCTTTTTTGGCAGACGGCGGCATTATTCACAATGTGTGGCAAATTCCAGCTAATCAGGCGGGTACCGTTCCGCTGCCAATGAGGGCGTCGGAATTCATTTCCACCTGCGGGCCCACGGAATGGATGAAGTCGCGGCGGACCCGGGCAATAGCTTCCGGGTCACGGGGAAGCAGGGTCCGCCATCCGCTGCCCATGACGAGGTTCCACGCCATGGCGTCGTCAACGGTCAGTGTCAGCGGATGAGCTGCCACCGACACATTTTCCAGCCCCCGCCCCGTCAGCCACACGGTCAGCGCGTCCGCTGAAGCGATGCGGGCCATGTTCTTGTTGGGTTCCGGGATCACACCGGCAAGGCGGGGACGTTCCTTGATGGCAGCTTCCAGGATGCGCCCGGCAAAGGGCTCCAACGCCCCTTCAACCCACGTGCTGGTGACTATGCGGCCACCGGGGCGGAGCATGGAAGCGAGGTGTTCGACCCCTGCTTCCATGTCGGCGAAGAAGAACATGCTGTAGGAGCACAGGACGGCATCAAAGGTGCGGTGTCCTCGCCAGGCAGTCACGTCGGCTTCTGTCAATGTCGTGTTGAAAATGCCTTGTTCGGCCAGGTTCGCAGCCGCAATGCGCAGCAGCCCAGTGGAAAGGTCGACGCCGTCGACCGTTCCGGTGGGGCCTACGGCCAAAGCTGCCGGGATGGTTGCAGCCCCGGTACCGCAGCATGCGTCAAGAACCTTTTCCCCTGCCTGGAGAGCGGCTGTTGCCACCACAGCCCGTCCCATGGGGTCCCACAGCTTGTCCGACCACGCCTCAAATTGCAGCGCGCCATCGGTGAATGCCAAGCCAGGATCGCGAGCGGACATGTTTTCCTCCAGTGGGTGAAATGGACCAGGCGGCGCAGGACCACCAAAATTATCAGGCGTTGATTTGCGCGCCGGCAAAACCGTTTTGGCGCCAGGCCTCGTAAACGGCGATCGAGGCGGCGTTGGCCAAATTCAACGACCGCAGCGATGGCAGCATGGGCAGGCGGACGCGGGCCGTAATGTGCGGATCCAGCTTTACCTCGGCGGGCAGGCCTGAGGATTCCTTCCCAAACATCAAAACATCTGATGGCCGGTAAGCGATGTCCGTGTAGCTGCTTTCACCATCGGAGGTGAAGGCAAAGACGCGTTCCGGGGCCAGCTCCGCCCATGCATCCTCCAACGTCTTGTGGACAGTCACCACGGCAAGGTCGTGGTAGTCAAGACCCGCCCGGCGCAACTTGGCGTCGGAGAAGTCAAAGCCCAGCGGCTCAACAAGGTGCAGTTCAGCACCGGTGATGGCGGCCAAACGAATGGCATTGCCGGTGTTGCCAGGAATCTCGGGGGTCAGGAAGAGGATGCGAAACACATTTTTATCCTACCGTCAGTGGCGTCGGTGTTTGAACCGGACGGTGCTAGTACATTCCGCCCAGCAGCCTGTCCAGAACGTGCAGGTCAACGACGTTGGGGGAGGGACCGGAGGCCAGGAACGCTTTGGCCTCGCGCACAAAACGGGCGGCGTTGGCCACGTTGATGGTGTTGGAGCCGTCGGGGTCGGTGCCCCGGGCATAGTCGATGACAGGTTCAAACAGATTTCCGGTGCTGCTGTGCACGCACACCCAAGCGGTGACATTGCATTCGGGGAAAAGCTCCTGGAACGCCCTGGCGGCAGGAATCAGCTGGGGAGGTGCAGCCACCTTGCTGCCGTGAATGAGCGTGCTGCCGTCCCAGCGGAATGCGCCGTTGGGAACGAGCATGGAACCTATGAGCGCTATGCGGTAGCCGGAGACAAGCACATGATCCACATAACCTTTGCCGCCAGGTGCCGTGAGGCCGTTGATGAGTCGGGCTGCGGGAATGCCAGGCAGAACCTGCTGCATGATCAACTGTGCCGTGCGTGCTTCTCGGGCCAGACGTGAAGACGCCCCAAAAAGTCCGCGCTTTCGCGGGGACCCATGCACAGGTTGGGCCGCTCTGATGCGCGGCATGAGTGGAGCTTCTCCGGTGGCCAGGTCTTCATACGCCGGTAGGTAGACTGCTGGATCACTTGCCGCGGAACGGGCTTTGCTATTGCTGCGGCGGGTGTTGAAGCCACCGGAACCGCTGTTGGAGGCGGCGCGGGCGGAGGAGTGGGCGGAGTATTCTCCGGATGTGCCGGCAGCCCGTGAACCCGATCCGGCCGGGGCGGTGCTGCGTCCGGCCGCCCCGTAGGACCTGTCGTATGCCTGCCGGCGTGCCGGGTCCACAAGAACCTCATATGCTTGCGTGATTTGGCGGAACAAGGCAGGGTCCCCACCCCTGTCAGGGTGAGCGATCCGGGCTGCCTTGCGGTAGGCGATCTTGATCTCGCGTTCAGTGGCCGTGCGTGCAAGCCCGAGGACTTGATAATGCGTGAGGAACTTCTCGCCCACCGGGGACCTTTCGTTAGCCAGGCAGTGCCAAAAGCTCAGTCTAGCCGCCCGCGCCGGGCCGCAATTCCGCAGGGCACACACATCCGCTGGCATAATTGCAGGAGCCATGAGAACCATCCCCGCCACCGTCCACCGCAGCTGCGCAGCCCTTCGATGAGGGCGCCCGAGCCGTTGCGGATCGTAGTGGCCATCAACCCGCGGGCGGCCTTTGGCGGGCAAGGGATGAACTCGCCAGGACGCATCGGGGAGATGGCAGTGGCCCGCATGCGTAGCGCCGGGCACTATGTCAGCGTTTTGCGGCGCCGTGACTACGCAGCCCTGCGTGAGGCCGTCGAAGCCGAGCTTGCCGCCGGCGCCCAAGCCCTTGTGGTGGTGGGCGGGGACGGCATGGTCCACCTTGGCGCCAACACCTTGGCCCACACGGCCGTTCCCATGGGCATCATCCCGGCCGGGACGGGCAATGACGGCGCCCGCGGACTGGGCCTGGACCCCAACGACCCGCGCGCCGCCGTCGAATGCTTCCTCGAAGCCTGCCAGCGGGCACCCCGCACCGTTGACTTGGGCCGCATTGAGCGTGAAGGCCATCCGCCGGTTTGGTTTATGTGCGCGCTGTCAGCTGGCTTTGATGCACTGGTGAACGAGCGGGCCAACGGCTGGCGATGGCCACGCGGTCCCATGCGCTACAACCTGGCGATTTTGCGTGAGCTGGCCACCTTGAAACCGTTGAGCTATTCACTGGTGGTGGATGGCGACGTACGCAGGCAGCAGGCCATCTTGATGTCCATTTCCAATTTAGTGTCCATCGGCGGAGGTATGAAAATCACCCCCGACGCCAAGTGCGACGACGGCCAGCTGGACTTGTTCGTTGTCTCGCCGGTGTCGCGGTTGGCGTTCCTGCGCATCTATCCCAAGGTGTTCTCCGGCCAGCACACCAGCCATCGGGTGGTGAGCATTGAACGCGTGCGTGAAGTGTTCATCGATTCACCCGGCATGGTGGCCTACGCTGACGGGGAGCGGATTGGTCCGCTGCCGGCCACCGTCAAAGTGGACCCGTCAGCCCTGCGGTTGTGGGTTTAGTGGCGGCCGCAGCGGTAGGTACAGTGGATCCTGTGAATCTAAGGGGACGCTCAACGAAACGAGTAGGGGCAACTGTGGGGCTTGCCATTGCGACGCTTGCCGCCTTGAGTGGGTGCAGCATTGCCATTCCCTCGTCCGTGCCGGAAACGTCGGCGCAGCCCGCCCCTCCAGCCACCTATGTGGCGCCCACGGTGGTGGCCGGCCATGACGCCGCCGCCGTGGCAGCATCCCCGATGACGTTTGCCGCCGGTGCAACTCTATCGTCGGGAGTGGCCGTTGAATTCAGTGACATCCTGGGGCAGCCGCCGCAGGATTATGCACAAGCGCCTGGCCCGCCTGACTGGAAACTACTGAAAAAGAACGTGGCCGGCCGGACGCAGTACAACAACGACGCTGGCTGCCAGCTGGCCTATTGGACCACCACCAACCAGGGCCCGCTCATCACGCAGGGCGACGACAAAACGTCTTCCACAGCGCTGCTGAAATACCTGATTCCCTCCGTCATGGATTCGTCACTGACGGAGTCGGCCCTGCCGTGGGTTGCCGATGCCGGCAAACCCGGGCCAAAGATTTCCTTTCTGGCTTTCAATACCAAGGCAGCCAAGGGTGTCATGGCCAGCACGGTGTGGGCGCGGATGCTTGGCACGGCGAACACCGGCTTGCTGGTCACCTTGGCGTGCCCCAGTGACGTGCTGCTGGCTTCCACGACGCCTGCGGTGATGGAGAAATTGTCGGTGGCTCCGCCGTCGAACTAGCCGACGGTGGGGCGCACATAGCGCAGAAAAAGCATGGAATCCGCTTTCATGATGCGGGTCAGGGTCATGCCTGCGGCAACCGAAACATGCTCGACGGCGGGACCGCTCGCTATGCGCCCGGCCGAGCCTCCCACGAGCATGGGTGAGATGGTCAAGCACAGCTCATCCACCTTCCCGGCTGCGGCGAACGTGCCCAGCAGTGTAGGCCCGCCCTCGGAATGAATCTGGGTGAAACCCCGTGCGGCGAGCTCGGAAATGACGAGCGGGACATCCATGGAGTCTGTGCCCACCGTGATGACCTCAGCCACCTCGGACAGTGCCTCCCGGCGCTCCTTGGGGGCTGATTCGAGCGTCAAAATGAGTGGCCGCACCGGCGTGTTCTGAAAGACTTCCAGATCGGTGTCCAAGTTCAAGGTTCCGGAGACAATGGCCAAGGGCGGGTGTGCAGAGAGCCAGTTCTCCTCCCGCCACTTCTGTGCGGTTTTGCTCAGCAGCTCGCCGCCGTAGCCTTCGGACCTGATGGTTTGGGCACCCACCACAATGACGTCAGCACTTTGCCGCAGTAGCGAGAAAACGCGTTGGTCCCAGGCGTTGCCCAACTGTCCAGAGCGGCCTTCCACGGAGGCGGCACCGTCAATGCTGGAAATGAAGTTGAAACTCACCCATGGCGTTCCGGCTCGTCCGCGCTCTGGGGGCGGCACCAGGAGTTCGTGCTCCAAGGCTGAGGCCGAGAGTACGGCAGGGTCGGGGAAGATTCTCTCAATCATGGGGGACGTCCTCCACTGAATCGTTGGGTGCAGCCCTTACCAGCTGGCTGAACTGGTGGATGGTGCAGGGTAGTTGACGTCGCCCATGTTGTGCTTGAGGTACGCTGGCGCGCGCCACCCCAGAACCGCCTCCGTCATGTTGATGGCCGACTTCGCCGCCGCCACATTGTGCATGCGCAGAATTCGGGCCCCACCGAGAATGCACACCACTGCGGCCGCCAGCGAGCCTTCAAGGCGTTCGCCCTTGGCCTGATCCAGGGTTTCGCCAATGAAGTCCTTGTTGGAGACTGCCGCCAACGTTGGGAAGCCAAGGGCGGCAATCTCATTGAAGCGGCGCGTGATTTCCAGCGTGTGGAGGGTGTTCTTGTTGAGATCATGCCCCGGATCAACCATGATCTTCTCGGCCGGGACGCCCAGTGACATTGCCAGTTCCACCTTCCTTGCCAGGAATGCAGCGACCTCCGCAACAACGTCCTTATAGTGCGGGTGCGGGTATGCGGTGCGGGGGCTGGCCAGTGAATGCGTGATGACCAAATGCGCACCGGACTCCGCCACCACTGAAGCCAGCTCCGGATTGGACAAGCCGGTGGTGTCGTTGATGACGGTGGCCCCTGCGGCAATGCTGCGGGCGGCCACCTCGGGCAGGAACGTGTCAACGGAGATGATCACGTCGCTGGCGGCAGCCACGGCAGCGACGACCGGCACCACCCGATCCGCCTCTTCCCCGGCGCTCAGCGCCGGCCCCGGCGCAAACGGCACCCCGCCAATGTCAAGCCAGTCGGCGCCGTCGTCCACGGCCGCCAGCGACGCGGCAACCGCAGCGTCAAGGGCAAACGTGGCACCGGCGTCGTAAAACGAATCTGGGGTCCTGTTGATGATGGCCATGAGCGCCACCTGCCGGCTGAAATCAATGGTGCGTGTGCCGAACCGGTGAACTGGGTGGAGCAGCGGCGGCGTGTAAAACGGCGCTGCCGTGGCAGGGGCGGAAGTGGTCATACCCACCATCAAATATCTTCCAGCGGGGTTTCCGGGTCAGCCAGCTTGGCCGTGTCGACGGTGCGGCCGGAGGAGATGAGAGCCTTGATGCCGTCCTGAACGTCCCAAATGTTGACGTTCATGCCGGCCACCACGCGTCCTTCCAACACCCAGAACGCCACAAACTCGCGTTTCTCCAGGCTTCCGCGGATAACGACTTCGGCATCCTTGGTCAGTGCGCCGAAGCCTGAATATTCCATGCCGAGGTCAAACTGGTCGGTGTAGAAGTAGGGGATGTCATCGAGCACGGCGGTCTGCCCCAGCATGGACTTGGCTGCGACCTTTCCGCTGGCAATCGCATTGGCCCAGTGTTCGGAGCGGGCGTAGGCGCCGGTGACGGGGTGCATGGCGTTGGCAACGTCGCCCGCAGCAAACACGTCCGCAGCGGAGGTTTGCAGGCTCGAGGTGACTTCAATGCCGTTGGTGATGGTCAGCCCGGCGTCCTTGGCCAGCGCAACGTTGGGCACCACACCGACGGCCACAATGACAATATCCGCCGGCAGGGTGACGCCCGTGGTGGTGAGGACGGAGGTGACGGTGCCGTCGGTGCCCTGGATTTCGGCGGCGCTGGCCGGGAGCACAAACTGCACGCCTGCTTCCTTGTGGCGGTCGGCAAACACCGTGCCCAGCTCATTGCCGATCGCAACCGACAACGGCACGTCCTCAAGGCCCATCAACGCCACCTTGTTGCCCAACTCCGTGGCTGTGGCGGCAATTTCCATGCCGATCCAACCAGAGCCGATCATGACCACGTTCTTGCCGCCGCCGGTGAAGAGCTCCTTCATGGCCAGGCTGTCTGCCTTGGTCCGGAACGTGTAAACACCCTTGAGGTCGACGCCGGGAAACGGGATGTGGCGCGGGGCGGCACCTGTTGCCAGGAGCACCTTGGCATACGGCAGTGTGGTGCCGTTGCTCAAGCCAACCGTGTGGGCGGCGGGGTCAAGGGTGGTGGCGGCCGTGCCGGTCAGCACCGTGACGTTGTTCTCCGGGTACCAGCTCGCAGGCAACGGCAACAGGGCGTCCTCGCCTTCCTTGCCGGCCAAAAACCCCTTGGACAGGGGCGGACGCTGGTAGGGGATTTCCGGCTCGTCGGCCACGATCGTGACGGGACCGGTGAAGCCTTCCTTGCGGAGTGTTTCGGCGGCGGTGGCTGCGGTGAGGCCGCCACCGATGATGACCATTCCTGCGTCTGCGGCGGAAGGTGTGCTTGATTCGCTCATGATCGAAACTCTTTCCTCGGAAATTTTGTGTCTCTTGTATGAATGTAGGCCCACGGCACCGAAGTGCCTAGTGAAAGTGCTAGTGGGGGAACTGCTCGCGCAAGGGGCCGGCGTCGGACAACAGGCCGGTAAACACTGAGGTGCGCGTCACGGTGCCGGAGGTCTGCACGCCGCGCAGCGACATGCAGGTGTGTTCGGCCTCCATGACCACGCCCACCCCGCGCGGGGCCAGCGTGTTCTCAAGCCAGTCGGCGATTTGTTGGGTGAGGCGTTCCTGCACTTGGAGGTCGCGGGAGAAGAGTTCAACGCCGCGGGCCAGCTTTGAGAGCCCAAAGAGCCGGTCGCCGGGCAGGTAGCCAACATGGGCCACGCCCCGGAACGGCAACAGATGGCGCTGACACAGTGAATGGAAGGGAATGTCCTTCACCAGCACAAGACCTTGGTATCCGTCCTCGTTGGGGAATGTGGTCCATGAAGTTTCACGAGGGGTGAGCATTTCTGCATACGCGGCGGCCACCCTGCGGGGAGTGTCTAAAAGGTGGGGGTTGGTTTCGTCACGGCCCAGTGCCCGGAGGAACTCGGCAATGGCTGCTTCGGCTCTCGGAAGATCGATCGTGAACGGGAGTGTCAACGGTTCCGATTCTTCAAAGGTGAGCAAGTCAGGCAGCGCTGCACTGGTGAGGGACATATCCAACCCTTTCTAAAGATTGTATTATTGACTTTAGAAGCGCAGACTCAAAGCGTCAAGCAAGCATGTCATAAACAACGAACTGTCAGGCATAGGCGGCCAGTACTGCCGATGCGACATGGCAAGAGAGCACATAGGCCACTAGTCATGAATCAGCCCGTGCAGCAACATGGTGTACTCCAGCACTCCGACCACACCAAAGCGGGCCGCCTGGCACCCAGCCGCACGGGTTTGAACGAGCACGAGCGCCTGCGCGCGATGGCATCACTGGGGGATCCACTGCGAAAAAGACTGTTTGAATTGGTGCGCGATTCCGCAGGAGCCGTGAGCCGTGACGAATGTGCATCAACACTGCGCCTGCCCAAAAGCACCGTCAGGGCACAATTAGACCGCCTGGTGGAAGAAAAGCTGCTGCGGGTGGAATTTCGAAAAATGGGTGACAAGTCCGGGCCCGGCTCTGGCCGGCCTACCAAGCTGTATACGGCGGCGCGGAGTGAAATCAGTGCGTCGGTACCACCACGCCACTATGACCTGGCGGCAAGTCTGCTGGCGGCGGCTGTGCAGCGTTCCATCGATTCCGGGGAAGGCATCCAGCAGTCCGTGTCCGAAGTGGCCTTCGAGGCGGGCAAGCTTATGGGGGCCGAAGCCGGCAACATCCACCAATTGTTGGCCAACACCGGCTACAGCCCCGAGCCCGACGGCGACGGCGGCACGATCATGGCCAACTGTCCGTTCCACCAACTGTCCAAGGAACATGCGGGTGTGGTGTGTTCGCTCAACGGTTCACTGCTCAGCGGTGCGCTGGAAGGCTGCGCCGACTCATGCCACAACCTTGAACCCGACGCAGAGATTTCGCACTGCTGCGCACGCCTGGTCCTGAAAGAGCCTTAAAGCGTTTCCGGCGGCCGCCTGGAAGGGCAGCCGCCGGAAAAGTGGCAACGCATGTTCGGGGAATCCAGCGCCCTGCTGTTCTTGCCTGGCGCTTCCTGCTTGGCAATTCGTGCTTGGCAATTCGTGCTTTACAGCACCGCCTGCAACGCGTCTGCGATGCCTTCGCCGTAGTAACTGTTGTTGGTCATTTTGCCGATGCACTCGGCACTGGTCGGCGTTGCTGACGGCATGCAGATGTGGTCCTCGGCTTGCTTGCGCAGTTGTGAGATCAGGTGTTTTGGCTTCCAGCCCGGGTGTTGGGACTTCATCAGTGCCATCACGCCGGCAACTTGGGGTGAAGCCATCGAGGTGCCGCTGAGCAAGCCGTAGCCGTTGTTCGGCAACGTGGACAGAATCCTGGATCCGGGAGCTGCCACGTCAATGACGTTCAGTCCGCGGTTGGAGAAGGATGAGAGCTTGCCGGCCTGGTCCGTGGAAGAGACCGTCACCACCCCCTTCAGCTAGGTGGGCATGTCCTTGCATCCAGTGTTGATCTGGCGCTCAATCCCGGCTATGTCGTTGGGGCTGACATCATCGGTGGTCTTGTTGGCCAAGTCATAGGAGGCGTTGCCAGCGGCGGCAGCATGGACCACACCTTGCCTCGTAGACCATTCGACCGCTCGTTCAACGGCAACGCGCACGGCCTTCTGGTCCGGCTGGTCATCGCACCAAAATTGCATCGGGTCAACGTAGTATCTGTTGTTGGTCACAGCCATGCCCTTCATGCCAGCCCACATGAAACCGCAGGTGGCGTATTCGGGGTGGATCGAGCCAGCATCGTTGACCACCTTGCCGGACGCCATGCGCACATTGGGGGCAATGCCGACAGTGCCCGCGCCGTTGCGAGAGGCACCGATGATGCCGGCCACGTGGGTGCCGTGGGATGAGGTGGTGGCATTCCATCCCGTCGGTGAGGTGTCCGGTCGCCCGGCGTTGGAGCAGTTGACCGAGTTGGCCACGTCGATATTCGATTGGAGGTCCGGGTGGATCGGGTCGATGCCGCTGTCCAAGACGCGAACCAGGATATCGCGGGAACCATCAGTGACCTGGTGGGCCTTGTCCGCCTTGATCTGGATCTGGCTCCATTGCTCAGCTTCGCGCGGATCGGCGGCGGCACCGTCGAAGGTGGCATCGCCATAGAAAAGGTCCGTGTCGGCCAGCTGCTTTTTGCGCTGTTGCGGAGCCTTCTCCCACGGGGGTGTCAATTCCGTCCGGTGTTCCCTCCGCCGCCGGCTGCCGTGACAGCCTGTACCGCATCCCGGGTCTTCTTGGCGTTGCCGGCTTTCGCATTGACCACGTAACTCATGAGCTCGCCGTCGGACGCGGGAAAGTCCACGGGCGTGGATTGCTGATGCGGTGGTGCGGCCATGGCGCTTCCGCCGAGCATGGCGGTTGCGCCATGGCGACT
Organism: Arthrobacter sp. E3; assembly: GCF_017353415.1. GTDB lineage: Bacteria > Actinomycetota > Actinomycetes > Actinomycetales > Micrococcaceae > Specibacter. Next base: position 70,841 of record NZ_JAFMPX010000004.1, on the reverse strand, counting down.
GAGCACACGGCAGCCGCGGTCGTGCGTCGGAATAGTTCATTCTTCCGGTGCGTGACCCTTCGGAACAGTGGTGTGATGGAAACCATCCACATCCTGACAGCGCAGGTGGAACCCTAACAAGGGTGTCAGTGGCGATATGTGGGAATTGACCGGAAACTCTGGCCGTTCGGACAATGTTCACCAACCCCGCGGACGGCCGAACTGTCCCAATGGCGTAGAATCAACAGGTGCCCGTGTACTTAGATCACGCGGCGACCACGCCAATTTCGGCCCCGGCCCTCGCCGCACTCACTTCCGTTATTACCCGTAGCGGCAATCCGTCCTCGCTCCACGGATCGGGCCGACGCGCCCGCGCCACAGTGGAGGCGGCCCGTGAAACCATTGCCGCCGCCGCCGGCGCCCACCCCACCGAAGTCATTTTTACTTCCGGCGGCACCGAGGCGGACAACCTTGCTGTGAAGGGACTGTTCTGGTCCCGCAACGCAGCCGACCCGCGACGCACACGCATCCTTGTATCGGGCATCGAGCACGCCGCCGTTCAAGACACCGTTGAGTGGCTTGAGAAGCACGAGGGTGCAGACGCGGTCTGGCTGCCCGTTGATGAACACGGCACCGTCAGCCTAACGGCCCTAAAAAAGGAACTGGACGACGGCGGTGCGGACTCCGTTGCGCTGCTGAGCTGCATGTGGGCCAACAATGAAGTCGGCACCATCGAGCCCATCGCCGCGATCGTGGCGCTCGCATCCGAATACGGCATCCCCGTGCATTCGGACGCCGTCCAAGCCTTCGGCTCGATTCCGGTGAACTTCAAGGACTCCGGCCTGGCGGCCATGTCCATCAGCGGCCACAAGATCGGCGGCCCCGTTGGTGTGGGCGCACTGCTACTCGGACGTGCAGTGAATCTCACGCCAGTCCAGCACGGCGGGGGACAGGAACGAACAGTTCGCTCCGGCACGCTGGACACCGCGGGGATAGCCGCCTTTGCTGCCGCAGCCCAAGACGTCACGGAAAACATGGCGACCGAAAGCAACCGCATCGCAGGGCTGCGTGACCAAATCATTGACGCCGTTCGCCAGGCGGTCCCCGACGCAGTTCTGCGCGGCACGGACCCGGCAGACCACCCCAACGCCCGGCTCCCCGGCAACGCCCACTTCACGTTCCCCGGCTGCGAAGGCGACTCCCTGCTGTTCCTACTGGACATGGCCGGGGTCGAATCCTCCACCGGCTCGGCCTGCACCGCCGGCGTTCCACGGCCGTCCCACGTTTTGCTGGCCATGGGCCTGGACGAAGACACCGCACGTGGCGCACAACGCTTTAGTCTGGGGCATACATCGAGCCAACAAGACGTTGATGCCTTTGTGGCGGCGCTGCCACAAGCCCACACCATGGCCAAACAAGCTGGTATGGCAGGGCACCCATCGAGAATCCAAACCGCCAGCACTTGGTAGTCATGCGACGTTCCTTCGCCTTGCATGGCCCCGCCCGTCCCCAGAAGCTCCCAATGCTCGCAAGCTCGCATCGGGGCCCTCGCTTCCGGGGGCCCATCGCGGACGCTGTGGAACGCTGTAAGAATAGTTTTTAGTTTCAATGAAAGGTAAGTAATGCGAGTATTGGCCGCCATGAGTGGTGGAGTCGACTCTGCCGTAGCCGCAGCCAGGGCAGTGGATGCCGGGCACGACGTCGTCGGGGTTCACCTGGCGCTTTCGCGCATGCCCGGGACTCTGCGCACGGGAAGCCGCGGTTGTTGCACCGTGGAAGACTCCAACGATGCGTGGCGCGCCTGTGACTTGCTTGGCATCCCGTACTACGTGTGGGACTTCTCCGAGCGCTTCAAGGAGGACGTGGTCCAGGACTTCATCGACGAATACGCCGCCGGGCGCACCCCCAACCCGTGCATGCGCTGCAATGAGCGGATCAAGTTCGCGGCCCTGCTGGAAAAGGCCATTGCGCTCGGCTTCGACGCGGTCTGCACGGGCCACTACGCCAAGGTCATCACCGACGCCGACGGCAACCCGGAGCTGCACCGCGCCGCCGACTGGGCCAAGGACCAGAGCTACGTCCTGGGTGTCCTGACCCACGAGCAGCTCAAGCACTCCATGTTCCCGCTGGCGGACACCCCCTCCAAGGCCGAGGTCCGCGCCGAAGCCGAGGCACGCGGGTTGTCCGTGGCGAAAAAGCCGGACAGCCACGACATCTGCTTTATCTCCGACGGCGACACCGCCGGTTGGTTGGCGGAGAAAATTCAGATGCACGACGGCGAGATCGTCGACGAGTCCGGCGCCAAGGTTGGCGATCACACCGGCGCCAACCAGTTCACTGTCGGTCAGCGCCGCGGCCTGAAACTGGGCACCCCCGCCGCCGACGGTAAGCCCCGCTTCGTTCTGGAAATCCGCCCCAAGGAAAACAAGGTCGTGGTGGGTCCCTACGCGCTGCTGGCCATCGACGAGCTCAAGGGCATCAAGGTTTCCTGGGCCGGGCTGCCCATCGCCGAGGTCGCCACCGGTGCCGAATTCGACTGCCACGCCCAGGTCCGCGCTCACGGGGATCCCGTCCCGGCCCGCGCCTTTGTCACTGAAGTAGTGGACGACGGCGTGTCCCGACAAAACTTGACGGTCACCTTGGGCGAGCCGCTGCGCGGTGTGGCCCCGGGTCAAACAGTGGTTTTGTATCAGGGAAGCCGTGTGCTGGGACAGGCCACGATTGATTCTGCACGGTCCTTGGCGCGGCCGGAGCTGCCGTAGCAAACCCGAGGGCTTGCCCCTCTGGCGTAAACTTCCATTAAAGGTGACTTGGATCACGGAAGGAATACGCACATGCCCCCGCATACAGTTCCCAACCCGCTTCAGTTCTTGGAGAGTGCGCTCGATCAGTGCGCCGAAGTCATCGGCGCCATACCGGCCAACCAGGCGGAGTGGGCCACTCCCTGCGCGGATTGGAATGTACAAGACCTCCTGCACCACCTAGTGGTGCAGGATTTGCACAGATACACCATTATGGCCCGTGGCCACAATGTTGACCCGCTCGCCGCAGACGCCACCGTCGGCGCGGACTGGTCCACGCGGTTCAGCGACGGCGCCACTTTGTTGATGCGGGCCTGGCTCACTGCGGACCTAAGTGCCCAAGTGGCCCTGCCCGGTGGCGGCGAGGCGCCGCTGCGCAGCCGCATTGGGCTGCAAATCACCGAATTCACGGTCCATGCCTGGGACTTGGTACGGGCCACTGGAGTGCCCATCGTTTTGGACCCCGCTTTGGCTGAACAGTCGCTCGCGTGGTCCCAACGGATGGTAAAACCTGAGCATCGCAGCGTGGAACGCGGCATCGGACCGGAAGTTAGGGTTCCGTTGACGTCCGATTCCTACGCCCGGCTGGCCGGATGGTTCGGCCGCAGCCCCTATTTTCGCACCGGCCCCCAGGTCGCCTCCCTTAGATAACCTTCTGGTTTCAACTTCCCCACTAGTGCAACAAGATACATGGAAGTCTGATAAAAATATAAGCATCAAAGGCGTGGTTCAGCTCACACGAGGACGTGTGGGCTGTTCTGTGCGAACCACAACAGAAAGTTTGCTGATGGCTAAGAATTTGTTCGGAATGCGGTCGGTGGTCGCCGTTGCAGGCATCTCCGCACTGGCATTGACAGCGTGCACGGGTACCACAGGCGGTGGTGGAGGCACCGAAGGCGGCTCCACCGGCGGACCTGTTGTTGTTGGCACCACTGACAAGACAACCTTCCTTGACCCCGCCGGTTCCTATGACAACGGTTCCTTCATGGTCATGAACCAGATCTACCCTTTCGTGCTGAACTCGGCACCGGGCAGCGCCGACCCCAAGCCGGACCTGGCTGAATCGTCGTCGTTCACCACCCCCACCGAATACACGGTCAAGCTCAAGCCCGGTTTGAAGTGGGCCAACGGTTCCGAGCTTGACTCCAAGGACGTGAAGTTCTCCTTCGATCGCCAGCTGAAGATCAACGATGTCAACGGCCCGGCCACCCTACTGGGCAACCTGGCAAGCGTTGACGCCCCGGACGCCACCACCGTCGTGTTCAACCTCAAGCTCGGAAACGACCAAACGTTCCCGCAGGTGCTGACCAGCCCAGCAGGCCCAGTCGTGGATGACTCCGTGTTCAGTGCCGATGCCATCACCACTGATGCAGACATCATCAAGGGCAAGGCCTTCGCCGGACAGTTCACCATTGACTCGTTCAAGCAGAACGAACTGATTGCCTTCAAGAAAAACCCTGACTACAAGGGCCTGCTGGGCCCGGCCAAGTCAGAGTCGGTGACCATGAAGTACTACACCGATTCCAACAACATGAAACTCGACGTGCAAAAGGGCAACATCGACGTTGCCTGGCGCAGCCTCACGGCCACGGACATTGAAAGCCTGAAGTCTGACAAGAGCGTGAAGGTGGATATTGGCCCCGGTGGTGAAATCCGCTACATCGTCTTCAACTTCGACACCATGCCGTTCGGCGCCAAGACGGCGACCCCGGATGCCGCGAAGTCGCTGGCAGTGCGTCAGGCCATGGCTGATTCAGTTGACCGTGCCGCCATTGCGGAACAGGTTTACAAAGGCACTTACCTGCCGCTGTACTCCTACGTTCCCGCAGGCTTCACCGGTGCCATTGAGCCGCTGAAGGCGGACTACGGCGACGGAAACGGTGGCCCGGATGTTGCCAAGGCCACCGCGGCGCTGAAGGATGCCGGCGTAGAAACGCCGGTGACGCTGGATCTGCAGTACAACCCGGACCACTATGGTTCCTCATCAGGCGATGAGTATGCGGCCATCAAGTCCCAGCTTGAGGACACCAAGCTGTTCAAGGTCAACCTGCAGTCAACTGAGTGGGTTTCCTACTCGAAGCAGCGCACAGCTGATGCATACCCCATGTACCAGCTGGGCTGGTTCCCGGACTACTCCGATGCTGATAACTACCTGACACCTTTCTTCAGCACTGACAACTTCCTGAAGAACCACTACAGCAACCCGGCCATTCAAAAGATGATCACCGAGCAGCTGACCATGAACGACCCCGCGAAGCGCACAAAGCTGATTGAGGACATCCAAACAGCTGAAGCGAAGGACCTCTCCACGCTGCCGCTTCTGCAGGGCGCGCAGGTGGCGGTTTCGAACGTGGACGTAAAGGGAACGGCGGACACCTTGGACGCCTCCTTCAAGTTCCGTTTGGGCGTTTTGTCCAAGTAATGCCCATACGGCAATTACCCAAGGCATAACAAGTCGGCAATGAGGCGGGGCTTTCTTACAAAGGATGCCCCGCCTTTTGCACGGCACCTTCTCACATAAGAAGTAGGCGCACATGACCGCAATGATTGACCTGCCGGTGGACGGACCCGCCGAGCAGGCACCCAAAAGCAAGAACAAGTCCGGCGGCAGTCTGGGCAAATACCTTGCCATCCGATTCGTCTTGATCTTCCCCACCATTTTCATTCTCGTCACCATGGTGTTCTTCCTGATGCGGCTCACCGGTGATCCGATCACCGCTGCACTCGGCGGGCGGCTGCCACCGGAGCAGCTGGCCGAACGCATCCACCAAGCCGGTTACGACAGGCCCATTTTCATCCAGTACTTCGAGTACCTGGGGCAGATGGCCACCGGCAACTTTGGCCGCACCATCTCAGATAACATGCTGATCTCCGACTTGCTGGCCACCTACGGCACTGCCACCCTTGAACTGGCCATCAACTCCCTCATCGTGGCCCTTCTCATCGGCATCCCGTTCGGCATCATTGCAGCCTACAAGCGGGATAAGTGGGAGGATGCCGTCTCGCGTGTGCTGGCCATCTCTTTTTACGCCACTCCGGTGTTTTTCGCAGGGCTTTTGTTGAAGCTGGTCTTCTCCGTCTGGCTTGGCTGGCTCCCCGTGGCTGGGCGTGCAAGCATCCCAACCGAAATTTTCATGACACAGATTGAAGCGCCAACAGGCATCTACTGGCTTGATGCGCTGCGCAGCGGCAACATGGACGCGTATTGGGATGTTGTCCAGCACTCCATCCTGCCAGCGGTCACCCTGGGCCTGCTGACAGCCGGCATCTTCCTGCGGCTGGTCCGCACCAACGTCATTGGCACGCTGGGCAAGGACTATGTTGAAGCCGGGCGTTCGCGCGGCGTCAGCGAATACCGCCTGCTGACCAGGCACGCGTTCAAGCCGGCGCTGATTCCCATCATCACCGTCATGGGCCTGCAGATCGCCCTGCTGTTGGGCGGGGCCGTCCTGACGGAAACCACCTTTGAATGGAAGGGGCTGGGCTTCCAGCTGGCCCAATATCTGACGGCGCGTGACTACGTCGCGGTGCAGGGCATCGTTGCCCTGCTGGCCGTCATTGTGGCACTGACCAACTTCATTGTGGATGTCATTGCCGCGCTCATCGACCCGAGGGTGAGGTACTAGGACATGGAGACTAAAAAGTCGCTCTTTTCCCGCCTGCCCATCATTTCCCAGCTCAAGAAGAGTATGGGCCTGCAGCGCGGCATGCTCGTGGCCGGCATTGTCCTGACAGTGCTGTTTCTGCTCACGGCCGCGCTCGCGCCGTTGATTGCACCGTACGGGGCAACACAGCGCTTCGACGTGGCCCAGGGGCCGCCGTCGTCCGTACACATCTGGGGTACGACGGCGGGAGGTTACGACGTCTTTTCCCGCACCATCTGGGGTGCCCAAACGGCATTCCTGGTGATTGTGGTGGCGGTGGTGCTGTCCATCTTCCTCGGCGTGATCCTGGGACTGCTCTCCGGTTATATTGGCGGCTGGCTCGACCGGATCATGGTGGTGGTGGCCGACGCCATCTACGCGTTCCCGACATTGCTGCTGGCCATGGTCATGTCCATTGCGCTCAGCCAGGGCCGCTCGACTGTTTGGTCGGGAATCCTGTCCGCAGCCATCTCCATCACCGTCGTGTTCATTCCGCAGTACTTCAGGGTGATCCGCGCCGAAACCATCCGATTGAAGGCAGAACCCTTTGTGGAATCCGCCCTTGTGGTGGGTGCCTCCAGCGTACGAATCATGGCCCGGCACATCTACAAGAACGCCACAAGGACGCTGCCGCTGATCTTCACGCTGAATGCCTCCGAGGCCATTTTGACACTGGCCGGATTGGGCTTCTTGGGCTTCGGTATTGAACCTTCCACTGCGGCGGAGTGGGGCTATGACCTCAACCATGCGCAGTCGGACGCCACAGCCGGGATCTGGTGGACAGGGGTGTTCCCCGGTGCCGCAATTGTGCTGACCGTGTTGGGCCTGACACTGCTGGGCGAGTCCATGAACGACCTCAACGATCCGCGTCTGCGCGGACGCAAAAGGTCCGGGAAAAAGATCCGAAAAAAGAACAACACGACCCAGGATGAGGTGGTGGACGCATGAGCCGCGCCATGAAGAACACCACTGCGGAGGCGGGCGAAACGCAGCCCGTGCTGAGCATTGAGAAGTTGAAGGTCACGTTCGCCACAGACGTGGGGGATGTGCAGGCCGTGAAGGATGTCAGCTTCACGGTGGCCCCGGGGGAGATCGTGGCCATTGTGGGTGAGTCAGGTTCCGGCAAGACCGTCACGGCCAAGGCCATCCTGGGCCTGCTGCCGGAAACTGCGCTCAGCAGCGGGGCCGTGGTCATCAGCGGCAATGACATCATCACTGTCAGCCAACACCAGTTGCGCCAGATCCGCGGGCGTGACGTCGCCATGGTGTTCCAGGAGCCCTCCACGGCCCTGAACCCCGTCTACACGGTGGGCTGGCAGATCGCCGAGGGTCTGCGTGCCCACCGGCCTGAAGGAAAACGGGTGGGGCGCAAGGAGGCGCGCAAACTTGCCATTGAGGCGCTGGGCAAGGTGGGGATCCCCGAGCCGGAAACGCGGGTTGACTACTACCCCCACCAATTCTCCGGGGGGCAAAAGCAGCGTGTTGTCATTGCTGCAGCGTTGGCACTGAACCCGGGGCTGATTGTGGCGGACGAGCCCACCACGGCCCTCGACGTGACGGTCCAGGCCGAGATCCTTGAACTGTTGCGGGATCTGCGCGACCAATATGGGACCTCCATTGTGCTGATAACGCACAACATGGGCGTGGTGGCGGACCTGGCCGACCGCGTTGTTGTCATGTTCCAGGGCGACGTGGTGGAACTGGCCAGCTCAGAGGTGTTGTTCTCCGCTCCGAAGCAGGTGTACACCCAGCAGCTGTTGGCCGCAGTGCCGCACCTTGGCCGAAACTCGGCATCTGCCGGCTTCACCGAGAGGGCGTTCCAGGACAAGGAAGTGCTGGTGGAGGCGCGGGACCTGGAAATTGAATACCCGGGGCGCCTGGGCAGCCCCGCCTTCAAGGCGGTGGACAAGGTCTCCTTCACCATCAGCTCCGGGGAAGTCTTTGGCTTGGTGGGGGAGTCTGGCTCCGGAAAGACCACCATTGGCCGGGCCATCGCCGGACTCAACCGCACCACGGGCGGTTCGCTGAACGTGCTTGGCTACGAGATGCTGAACTTCAAGGAACGGTCCTTTCGCCCCTTGCGCAAGGACATCGGATTCGTGTTCCAGGACCCGGCTGCGTCCTTCAACCCGCACCTGAGTATTGGCGAGTGCGTGGCTGAGCCGCTGATCATCCACACGGACCTCTCCGGGCCCGCCATTACGGCGAAGGTGGAGGACCTGCTGGAGTCGGTGCAACTGCCCCGGGCCTATGCGAAGCGTTTCCCGCATGAGCTTTCGGGCGGACAGCGCCAGCGCGCGTCCTTGGCGCGTGGATTGGCGCTCAAGCCCCGGCTGCTGATAGCCGACGAGCCAACCTCCGCCCTTGACGTGTCGGTCCAGGCCAAGGTGCTTGAACTGTTCCGCGAGATCCAAACCGAGCTGGGGTTTGCGGCTTTGTTTATCAGCCACGACCTGGCCGTGGTGGACATCCTGGCCGAATGGGTCGGGGTGCTCTACAAGGGCAGGATGGTGGAACAGGGGATCGGCAACCAGATCATGGGCAACCCGCAGGACGACTACACCAAGCGCCTGCTTGCCTCCCTGCCCGTGCCGAACCCTGCCGAGCAGGCCGAGCGCCGGGCCATCCACCAGGCACTCCTGCGGGGAGAGTAGACGGCGGAAGTGCCGCTGAAGTAAAGGCGGTACCCGGGATGGACAAGAGTTTTTTCTTCCCGGTGCACCGCCTAAACTTATCCCTATGACCGAACCGAGCCACGCAGAGCACTTATCCGTTGAAGACTTCGATCCGGCCGCCAGTTCCCTCACAGGTGCCGTCGATCCAGCAGTCATGGCGGAATTGCTGAACATCCGCTCCAGCATCGACAACTTCGACGCCACTCTGGTGTACCTGCTCGCTGAACGTTTCAAGGCAACCCAGCGCGTGGGCATCCTCAAGGCCAAGTACCAGCTGCCGCCAGGGGATCCCAACCGTGAGCTTGCCCAGATCCAGCGGCTGCGGGCCCTTGCCGAGTCTGCACATCTGGACCCTGCCTTTGCCGAAAAGTTTCTGAATTTCATTATCAGCGAGGTCATCCACCACCACCAGGCGATTTCCAAGAGCCATTCAGCCGTCGCCGCCACCGGGGCGATTCCCGTGGAGCGGGCGGACGGCCAAGGCTTCGAGGGCCATTCCGAAGCGCGGTCCGCCACCCCCACAACCATGGACGACGGCGGCACGCAGCTTCCGTGAGCCGCTCACCTGCACCCGTAGTTGAGACTACGGCAACGTCCCTCGGCGGCTGGCCGGGCACCGACCCGGTGGAAGCCGCGAAGGTCTCCCTGGGCCTGTTCACCGACCCGCACCTGCCGTCCCTGCCGGACCTCCCCTCCCGAGGTGTGGGCTCGGACGCCATTGGCCGCACCGCAGCAATGCTCGTGGAACTGCCGGTGGACGTCCAACCCTACGGCTGGCGCTTTGCCGACCGTCCGGGCTTGGACCAGCGCCGTGCCGTGTCCGCTCTGTCCACGGACATCAATGTGCTGGCCGATGTTGCCGGCGCGGGGGAAATTATCCCGCCATCCCTGAAAGTGCATGTTGCCGGGCCTGTGGCTCTGGCAACGGCAATTCACCTGCACTACGGGGAGCGGGCGCTTCGCGACCACGGTGCCAGGCGGGACATTGCGCAGTCACTGGCAGCAGGGCTGGCCATCCACGCCCGCAAGGTGGCTGCCGCCGTTCCGGGAGCGGCCCTGACCTTGCAAATTGACGAGCCCCAGGTGGCGGCAGCCCTGGCTGGCACCATCCCCACCGCTTCGGGCTACAGGACACTGCGCTCCATCGCGGCGGCGGAACTACGCCACACCTGGACGGACCTTGTCACTGCTGCCCGTGAGGCAGGCTTCGCCGCAGTGGCGCTGAACCTTGCCAGGACCGGTGAAGGCCTGGGCCCGGAGTCTACAGACGAGTCCCCGGCTGCCGAAGACGATGCGTGGCGCACTGCCTTGGAGACGGCCCTTGATTGCGGCGTTGACGCGGTGGCCGTACCGCTGCCCCGCCTCGACACGCGGCACTGGGAACAGCTGGCCGGGGCTATTGAATCGGGCCTTGGTGTGTGGGCGGGGACTGTCCCGGTGGCTGGAGGCCAAGCACCGCCGTCGTACTCGATTTTAGTGGAGCGGATCATGCGCCCGTGGCGGGGGCTGGGGCTGGCGGAGTCGTCCTTAAACCAGCTGCGCATCACACCGGAAGCTGGGCTCGCCACGCTTACACCGCAAGAGGCGCGGGCCGTGGTGACACGGGCACTTGAACTGGCTGACGCGCTGAGTAATATTCGCAACAGCTAGTTCCTACGTATGTGGCTGGTATCGGTAGAATTAAGTTTTCAGCAGCATGTAACAGGGGCTGGTGGTCATGGTTCGACGCGGGCTGGTTCGTTGCGGAGTTGCAGTCGTGGCACTGGCCACAGCCTTGGCCGTGGCCCCCACAGTCCCCGTTCCGGCAAATTCGCCGGCGGCCGCAGTCGAACTGTTTCCGACCACCGTGCCTACCGCCGTGCCGATTGTGCGGACCATCCCTGTGCTAAACCCGGTTCCGGACGGCGCCCGGGCCATGGATCCCACAAGTAAAGCTGAAGCCGCGACGGTCTGGGACTTGCCGGCAGGATCGATGGTGTTCAATCCTGTGTCCGGCCGCCACGAAGTCATTGATCCTTCGGTAGCGCAGCAGGCGGTATTGTTCGGAGACTCACAATCCAGTGGAATTCGCGGGATGAAGGGTATCGACACCTGGGTGGAGGCCGGCCTTGCCGCCCGAGGGTACAAGGTGCGTTTTCTGGGAGCGCCGGGTACAGGATACGTGGCCAGCTCACCATCGGGGATGAACTACCTTGACGCCGTTTCCAGCGGCAGGGTTGTGCTGCCCTATGGCAAACCTGCACTCGTGGTTGTCCAGGGCGGTGGGAACGACGCCGCTCAGGGAGTCTCCGACGCCCAGATTCTGGCCAACGCGGACGGGCTGCTGCGTGAGTTGAAGGCCAGCTACCCGAACTCGAAGTTCCTGTTCATCGGCATCCTGTCCAGGGGTGGGGCCTCCGGCGGGCGGCGCAGCCAGGTGGACACCCTGCTGGCTGGTTTCGCGAAAGGCAATGGCGTGAACTTCCTCAGCCCCAGTGACTGGCTCACCCGCTATGGCACGGCCACTACAATGATCGACGGCGTGCACCTCACCGCATCTGGTCACAAAGGTCTCAGTAAGGTGCTCGCGGATCAGCTGGCGGCCATGCACTTTGACGGTCCGGCGCACTGATGGTTCCGGAGCCTTGGTGTCCTTTGAGCCAATGCGCTAGAGCCGCCCGGCTGCCTTGAGCTTGATGTACCTGTCCGCCAATTGTGGCGGGAGGTCCTCGGGAGCGGCGTCAACCACTTCCACTCCTGACTGCTTCAGGACTGCCGTGATGGCTGAACGGCGGTTGAGCGCGTGCTCGGCGGCGGCAGCCCGGTAGGCCGCCGTCGTGCTTGAACGATCAAGGTGTGCCGCATCCACGGCTGGATCACGCACCGCAGCTACCACCACAACATGCCTTTGCGCCAGTGTTGCCGCTAGCGGGATGAGGCCCTCCTCGGCAGCCCCGGCGTCGAGGGATGTCACCAGCACCACGAGAGCCCGGTGCGCCGTGACGTCGCGAACCTGGCGGGGAATGTCCGCCGTGTTCAGCTCGATGAGTTCGGGTTCCAACGGCGCAAGCGCCTGCACCATGGCGTTGAGCATATTGCCCTTGCCGGTGGAGGAAACCTTGGCCCGGACGCGGCGGTCGTAGGCAATGAGGCTGACCCTGTCCCCGCCGCGCTCAGCCAAGACGGCCAGCAGCAAGGAAGCCTCAATGCCAGTGTCCAGGGCCGTCTCATCCTCGATCCTCGCAGCCGACGTGCGTGAAGTGTCCAGCACAATTACCACGCGGCGGTCCCGCTCCGGCCTCCACGTGCGCACCACCACGTCTTGGCGCCGGGCCGTGGCGCGCCAGTCGATGGAACGCACATCATCGCCGCGCACATAGTCGCGCAGTGAATCAAATTCCGTGCCGGCGCCGCGGATCTGCACGGCCGCCCTGCCATCCAGCTCACGCAGTTTGCGTAATTTGGAAGGCAGGTGGCGTTTGGAATTGAACGGGGGCAGGACACGCAGCGTCCCGGGGGCGGAAATAGTGGTTTGCCGGGCTGCCATGCCCAAGGGGCCAAAAGAGCGGATGGACACATGCTCCGTATGCAGGTCCCCGCGCCGGGAGGGGCGCAGGGTGATGCTCAGGGCGGCCCGTTCCCCGGGCCGAATCTCCAGGGTTTGCAGTGCGTTGGCGGCGCCAGCTGAAGGCTGCCAGCCGTCCTTGACTTGGCCTCGCAGCATGCGCGGCGACTCGTTGGCCAGCCGCAGCAAAGCCGTGGCGGGTTCACCTAAACGAACCCCCGACGGCAGGCTGCGTTGCAAGGCCACCTTGCGCGGTGACGCGGCGAGAACCGTGTCAACGATCAGAATCAGTGCCAGCACAGCGACGGCCAGCAGCCAGGTCACGGGGCCGGGCAGGGCAATGATGGGCACCAGCGCCGCGAGTGCCAGGAAGAAGAACCTGCCCGAAATTGCCATGTTGACGTGTGCCCGCCCTTAGCGTGGAACCGGCACGGTGGCCAGGATGGAGCGCAGGATGTCATCCACGGCCACGCCGTCCATTTCAGCCTCGGGACGCAGCGCAACCCTGTGCCGCAAGGTGGGTAGTGCCAAGGCCTTGATGTCATCCGGGGTGATGAATCCACGCCCCGAAAGCCATGCATAGGCGCGGGCGGACTTCAAGATGGCCGTGGCCCCGCGTGGGGACACACCCAACGCAAACGACGGTGCCGTGCGGGTGGCCCGAACAAGGTCCACCACGTAGGCGAGGATTTCGGCGGCGACACCCACCTCCGACACTTCCCTGCGTGCCTGCTCCAGCTCGGCGGCACCGGCCACCGCGCGCACCCCGGCACCATGGAGGTCTTGCGGGTCGAAGCCCAGGCTGTGCCGGCGAATCACCTCAATTTCCTCATCACGCCCTGGCAGATCCATGGTGAGTTTAAGCAGAAAGCGGTCCAATTGTGCTTCCGGCAGGGGGTAGGTGCCCTCATACTCCACCGGGTTTTGCGTAGCCGCAACCATGAACGGCGAGGGCAGCCGGCGTGAAACACCGTCAACGGAAACCTGATGTTCCTCCATGGCCTCCAACAGCGACGCCTGCGTCTTAGGCGGCGTCCTGTTGATTTCATCGGCCAGCAGGATGTTGGTGAAGACCGGACCCTCACGGAAAGTAAAGGAGGAGGTGCCGGCGTCGTAAATCAATGAACCGGTCACATCTCCTGGCATGAGATCAGGGGTGAACTGCACTCGCTTCGTATCAAGGCTCAAGGCTGTGGACAGGGCCCTGACAAGTAGGGTTTTGGCCACACCGGGTACGCCTTCAAGCAGCACGTGGCCGCCGGCCAGCAGGGCAATGAGCAATCCTGTGACAGTGGAATCCTGTCCGACGACGGCCTTCGCGACTTCGCTGCGCACAGCCAGCAGCGCTTGACCTGCGGGACTCGGGGTGAAACTCCACTGCTGTTCGGCAACAGGTTGGGGCTGGTGGTGGGGCAGGCTCATCGCTGTGCCACTTCTTCCTCTAGTGCCGTGAGTTCCACGGCCATGGACAACATGTCTTTTTCAGTGGTGGGGGCAGGGCCGAGCAGCAGATCATGCACGTGCGCCCGGGTGTGTCCGGTCAGGGTCGTCACCGCGTCAACCACGGCGTGCGGAGCGGCAGTCTGACCCAATCGGAGCGCGTGGGACAGGCGGGTCATGGTGGCGTGGCGCAGCGTAGCCGAGGCAGTGTCCAGTGCCCGCGCATTTTGGTACAGGCGGGCCCTGCCGGCCAGCGTTTCCGAGGCCTTCACCACCACCGGCAGCGGTTCAGTCACCAGCGGTCCGTGCCTCCGACCCCGCCACACCATGGCCAGTATTCCCACCAGCAACAGCCACAGCGAGGCCGGGAAAATCCATTCCGGGGTGAAGTCAGACAATGCTGGCGGCTGCTCCGACACCGGGATGTCCTTCAGGCTGGCCGTGTACCACAGCAGCTTGGGTGTGCTGCCCAGCAGCCGGAACGTGAGCGCGGCATTGCCCCTGCTCGCCAAATTTTGGTTGATGATGATGCCGGGATTGCCCAGTGCGGCAACGTCACCGGTGCTGTTATAGGCCAGGTAGCCGCCGGTGGCGGGATTCTTCGACGCCTCGGCGAAGCAGTTTTCGGTGCCCTTGAACAGCTTCAGGGGCATGGTGACGGAGGTGGCGGAGACATCCAGGTCGGGGGCTCCGCCGTCGATGGTTCCAGCCGCCACTGCATCAGGATTGGTGCATTGCGCGTCGGCTGCCGGGGTTCCGGCAGTGGTGCCAACGCTGGAGAGCTCGGCGCTGAGCGCTTTCACGGTCAGTGGGCTGGGGGAGAGGGCCACCAATTTGCCGCCCGAATCAGCGACAGCTGCTGCCAAATCGGCGGCCTGTGTGCGTGAGAGCAGGTTTCGGGGATCATAAAACAACACTGTGCTGTTGCCATGGCCGTTGCTGCGCAGGGCCGCGGCCGTCTCTGCCAGCGATGCCGTGGCCGTCACTTCAACACCTTGGTTGCGCAGTACGGAAGCGGCGCCCTGTGCACCTGCAGGTGCAGGGTTGGTGATGGACAATGTTCCAGTGGTGCTTTTGCCGCCACTGCCCATGATGATGCCCAACAGGGACAGCACCACGAAAGCCACGGCACAGAGCAGCCAGAACCTGTACTTCTTCCACCAGCGGGCAGTGCGCACGGTGGTGCTGGAGTCCTCTGCCCGGAACACGAGCGCCGTTGGAGCGCTCATGGCTGCACCGCCGCGAACACGTCGCCATACTGCGGTGAGGTTTCGGACACTGCCTGGTCCGTGTCAACCAGTTCCGCGAACATGGCCGAGGTGGGCGGTACCTGCCCGTAGCGCACAGCACTGAACAATTCCGCGCCATGCCGCAGTGCCAGCTTGTGGGCGGGGAAGGCCTGCTCCAGGTCAGCGGTTATCTCCACTGCTGTACGGCCGAGAGCTGGAACAATCACATCGCGTTCCTCGGCTGCACGGACGACGGCGCGGAACTGTTCACTGAGTGCCGTGCTGAAGTCGCCCGCATGGGCTGCCGCCTGCGCCAGCTTGCGGTGCTGCGCCGCTGTCATGACCAGGTCGTTTTCAAACACGGCAGCAGTGGCGGACTTTCGGCGGTTCAGTTGTGGTCTGACAAAGAAGATGATGACGGCAACGGCCAGCAACACCACACCAATCGCAATGACGAGCCCTGCAGTTCCATCCACCGCGCCCACCGAATTGATGAGCTCGTCCCAGACCTTCTGGAGCAGGGCAAGGATTTGTTCGGCAAAGCCCGGCTTGGCGTCTTGATATACCTGCTGGGCAAGCTCGTCCTTTGCCCATTGCCGGGCTTCGTCCGCACCGGGAACAAGCGGGACCTCGGCAAGGTGCGTTGGAGGCCAAAATGGTGTCAATGCCATCAGCGAGGATGCCTATTGTCCATAGTTTCCGGGCTGCTGCGTGTATGACTCCGGACCCGTTGGGTAGGCTCCCGGCACCAAGGTGCCGGATGCGGGGGAGCCGGGGATCCCGCCGTCGTCCTTCCCAGTCTCGGATTCCTTCAGCAAGGCAATGTCGAAGCCGTCGCGGCGCATGCGCAGGTCCACATAGATGAGGGCCATGACACCGGCTTGGAACGCCAAAGTCACGGCTCCGACGATAGCCCCAACAACGCCGGAGATGGCTTGAACGATCAAAAACTGGGTGATGGCCTGTTCGGGTGTGGGGTTGGCACCGAGCAACATGGGCATGATGAGGCCAGCTAGGAAACTCACGGGGGTGGTGATAATCCCGGCGATGACGCCTGCGATGATGGCGGCCAGGAGCGAGGTGCCGAACGTCCTCCAAAAGTTGTTCTTGGTCAGCTGCCATGAACGCTTGATGCCGGCGATGGCGCCAATGTTCTCCACGACGATCGCGGCAGGGGCGAGCAGCACCTTCGTGCCGATCCAGACACCGAGCGCAAGAAACGGCAGGCTCAGCCCGAGGGCCAGGGCGACGGCACCGAGAACTCCGCCAGCGGTGTTGTCCAGCAGGCCCATGGCTAGGAAAAGGGCCACGAGTATGCCGGTGAACACGAGTATGGCCAGCAGGGTTGCCACGGCGTAGAGGATCGCGAGCAGGAGCAGGCTGCCGACCCGCGGCCGGGTGAGGTGCCACATCTGTCCGAAGCTGGTTTTTCGGTTGAGCACGGCGCGCAGCACCGGCACGACAAGTGCGCCCTGCAGGACCATCTGGATGATGACGGCGAGAAATGATGCCAGTAAAATAGACGCCGCGAAGGAGATAAGTCCGCTGCTCAGTGCTTCCATGGCGGCCGGATCGGACTCGTTGAACGTGTTCGGATCCATGCCGAACACGTCGGTGAGAAATGTGCCAAGCGTCAAAAA
Organism: Arthrobacter sp. E3; assembly: GCF_017353415.1. Classification (GTDB taxonomy): domain Bacteria; phylum Actinomycetota; class Actinomycetes; order Actinomycetales; family Micrococcaceae; genus Specibacter. The sequence goes on along the minus strand of NZ_JAFMPX010000004.1, from coordinate 53,889 downwards.
CATGACGAGCAGTGTCAACGCGGTGGTGGCCAGCTGGAAGATCAGGGCCGAACCGAACATTGCCTTGCCGTTGCGCCGCGCGGCCTGGAAAGCGCCGTCAAGGATCTCGCCCAGGCCGAGTGGGCGCAACGGGATCACTCCGGGCTTGGGTGGAGCCACATAGTTCGTGAAACCGGGCTGCATGCCGGGTTGGCCGTATTGCCCCCACTGCGGCTGCTGCGGTTGAGGTTGCTGCGGTTGGCCGTAGGGCGGTTGTTGCTGCTGGCCGAATTGGCCCCACTGGGGTGGCTGTGACTGGCCGTATGCGGGCTGCTGCAGGGGTTCCTGAGGCGGCAGCTGCTGACCATCGGGCACCTGCTGGCCAGCGTGGTTGTTCCGGCCCTCCGGCTCTGTTGGTGGTTGCTGCGGTTCCTGCGTCATCATGCTCCCCTGAAAGATTCCCCGAAAACGTACGCGGCACGCAAAGCTGCTGGCGGGAGGCGGCTGTTCGAGCGCAACGTCAAGTTGCCGCCGTCGGCCTCGGACCAGGCATCCTGCTGCGCCCATCATCAAACCCTATCGGGAAGATCCACATTTTCCCTGTGAACGCCCGGGCATTGCGGAAAGTAATGGCGGCAGGAGTCCGCGCGGGCCGCCATTCCTGCATCGAGTTTGCAGCAGCTGCCAATGTTGAGCGCTGGCCTTGCCATCTGTTGCCGTTTCGAATTTGATCGGCAGGTTCCGCGACCGGACACCGAAAACCCCTCTGTTGCTGCAAGATATCTGCACTGAGCCGCCCTTGGTGGAGCGTCGATGCGGACAATGGCGCGCTAATAGGCAAATATAGAAGTATGAAGGCACGTATTTTAGTAGTTGACGATGACGAGGCACTGGCCGAGATGATTGGCATTGTGCTGCGCAATGATGGGTTTGACCCCGTTTTTTGTGCTGACGGAGCCAAGGCGCTTGAGACTTTTCAGGCCCACAAGCCGGATCTGGTCCTGCTTGACTTGATGCTGCCGGGTATGGACGGGATCGAAATTTGCCGGCTCATTCGTGTTGAGTCGGATGTGCCCATTGTGATGCTGACAGCCAAGTCGGACACCTCGGATGTGGTCCGTGGCTTGGAAGCCGGCGCCGACGACTACGTGGCCAAGCCCTTTAAGCCTGCCGAACTGGTGGCGCGCGTTCGTGCACGGCTGCGTCCGGGCGACGTGAAGGCCCCGGAAACGCTGGTCATTGGTGAGATCAGCATCGATGTGGCCGGGCATGCGGTCCGCCGAGCTGGTGAGCGAATTTCCCTGACGCCCCTTGAATTCGATCTCCTGGTTGCGCTTGCTCGCAAGCCTTGGCAGGTCTTCTCCCGCGAGCTCCTCCTCGAGCAGGTGTGGGGATACCGCCATGCTGCGGACACCCGCCTTGTCAATGTGCACGTGCAGCGCTTGCGCTCGAAGATTGAACGCGACCCGGAGGCACCCGAAGTGGTGCTGACCGTGCGCGGTGTTGGCTACAAGGCCGGGCAATAGGCACCGGCTTTCCCGTGGATGGGGTTGCAGTTGATTCGGTTCCAGCGGTGACGGGGCGATGAACAAGGTCAAGTCCGCGGACGACTCACTCACCCGCCCTTCCACCGCAGCCTCGGCTGTCGTCGTGGGCCAGAAGGTATTTCTCACCGCTGGCCGGGCTGTTCGCCGCACCGCCCGCCGGTTCCGTGACGGTTGGTCCATGCGCTGGCGCACCTCCTTGCAGTTTCGCACGGTGGCGACGACGTTGCTGATTGCCTCGGTGGCCGTGGTGGGTGTTGGTGGGTACCTTGCGGGGCAGATTTCCAGTGGGTTGTTCAAGGAGCGGCTGGTCCAAGCGCAACATGAATCGGCGCGCGGTACCACCCAGGTGCAGGAGAACTTTGCCAACGCGAGCCTCAGCGACCAGCCACGCGTGTCTACTTATGTTGTTGACACGCTGAAGCTGCTCGAAGTGGGAGGTGCTGACGACAACCGCAAGTACCTGATGGTCAAGATCCCCGGCCAGAACAGCAAGCTGGCCGTGAGTTCCTCTGACTCCGGGGGCGTTACCGCAGCAATCATTCCCGATGAATTGCGCAAAGCGGTCCAGAACAGCACCGACGGCCAGTTCTGGCAGTCCATTGCGCTACCCACGGGCAGCGCAGGCGTTCACCCTGCCGTGGTGGTGGGCAGCCAAGTTGACCTGTTGAACACCCGCTACGAGTTGTACATGATCTATGACCTCAATAGCGCCCAAGTGACACTGAACTACATACAGTCCGTCCTGTGGCTTGCCGGTGGCATCCTGCTTGTACTTATCGGGGTCATTGTTTGGTATGTGACCCGCACTGTTGTCAGCCCCGTCAGTCAAGCCGCGGCAGTGTCTGAGAAGCTGGCCGCTGGCGAATTGGAAGAACGCATGGTGGTCACCGGGGAGGATGAGATGGCCAGACTTGCCACGTCCTTCAATAAAATGGCCACATCGCTCCAGGACCAGATCATGGCCCTGGCCACACTTTCGGACATGCAACAGCGTTTCGTCTCTGACGTGTCCCATGAATTACGCACACCGTTGACCACTGTGCGCATGGCGGCGGAGGTCCTCTACGACGCCCGCGAAGACTTTGGCCCCATCAACAAGCGCTCCTCTGAACTGCTATTCCACCAGGTGGAACGTTTTGAACTGCTCCTTGCGGATCTGCTGGAAATCTCCAGATTCGACGCGGGTGTGGCCGACCTTGACGTGGAGTCACTGGACATTTTCTCGGTGATCCATTCCGCAATCGACGGCGCAGCCCCGGTTGCTGAGGCCAACTCAACAGTTGTTTCGGTGGTGACCAGGCTGCGCAACAAAAAGTGCGTGGTGGAGATGGACTCACGCCGGATCGACAGAATCCTGCGCAACCTCGTGTTCAACGCCGTCGAGCACAGTGAAGGCAAGCCTGTGAAAATCTTTGTTTCCGCCGATGAAAACGCTGTTGCCGTGGCCGTGCGTGACTACGGAATAGGCATGTCAGCCGACTCAGTCGAGCATGTCTTTGACAGGTTCTGGCGTGCAGACTCCGCCCGGGCCCGCACCACGGGCGGCAGCGGTTTGGGACTGTCGATCGCCATGGAGGATGCCAAGCTGCACAACGGCTGGCTGGACGCTTGGGGCGTGCCCGGTGAAGGCTCCTGTTTCCGGCTGACACTGCCGCGGCACCGAGGCACCGTACTGGAGCACTCACCCGTGCCGCTGCCTCCCGACGGCGGGAAGGCTGGCGAAGCAAGCTCACCCGCTACCGGGTCCTTGCTGATGAACACCGGAGCGATGGGCGTGGTAGGGGCATTGGGTGCACTGAAACCCACTCTTGCCCACGATCCAGGGAGCACCAGCGGAAACAACCCGGAAAGCGGCAGTACCGACAGGGTGGAACAGTGATGGTTTTCGTGGACAAACCCCGACCTCGGCGTCCTCAAGCCAAAACACGGCGGCACGGGACGTTTGCCGCGTGGGTGATGGCCGTCGTCGTACTTCTGGTGGTGGCCGGATGCGCCGCGATTCCCACCTCCGGACCAGTGGGGAAAAGTGACCCCATGGGGCCGCGCGACAACTCGGTCAACATCAACTTTCAGCAGTTCTCCCCGGTGGACGGAGCCTCGGCTGAGAGCATCGTCAGCGGTTTCGTCGACTCCGGCACCGGCATCAACGACGACTTTCAGGTAGCGCGGCAGTACCTGACACCGGGGCTGGCACAGTCATGGGCGCCGGATCAGCGCACGCTGGTTTACAAGGACGCTTTTGCGGTGACGCCCGCCAAGGGCAAGGACACCTTCGAGGTGAAATTTGACGTGGTCTCGACGGTGGATGCCTCCGGGGTGCTGACCCCGGCCAAGAGTGGTGCGAGTGAAACGTTCACCATGAAAGTGGTGCAGGTGGATGGCCAGTGGCGGATTTCTGAGGCGCCCGACGGTGTGATGCTCAGCGAAGCGACGTTCCAGACACTGTTCAGCTCGTTTTCGCTGTACTTTTACGACCCCACGTTTACTTATGGCGTCCCTGACGTGAGGTGGCTGACCGGACGCTCCTCACGCACATCCACGGCCATTGTCAAGGCCATGCTGGGTGGGCCAGCTCCCTATTTGAAGGGTGCCGTGGTCAGTGCGTTCCCCAACGGGATTACCCTTGAACGCGACTCCGTGCCGGTGAACAACGGCTTGGCCAAGGTGGGGCTGACAGCGCAGCCGCTGCTGGAAACGAGCGTGAAGCAGCGTCAGCAAATGCATGCGCAATTGCTCGTGACATTGCAAAAGGCCCTCAACACTGTCACAGGTGTGCAGTTCTTGGCTGACGACCGTGAAGTGGACATGGGTGGCGCAGCGGATTCCGTCAAACCCATGATCATTGACAACGTTGTTCCACCCACCCAGGTTGGCTTGGCCAAGAATGAGCTTGTCACCTTCGACGGGACGAAGATTGCGGCGATTCCCAAGATGGCTTCCGTGGCGAATCTGCAACCTGCCGTGCCAGCCATTTCATACTCGGGGAAGAACTTTGCCTTCCGCGCCGGCGAGGGGAATCAGATCTATTCGGTGGTCCCTGGTGGGAGACCTGAACTTGCCATCTCCGGTGTGGCGCTGACTCCGCCGTCCTTCGCCCCGGACGGCTGGCTGTGGTCGGCCGCCGGGGATGGCTCAGGGATGGTGATCGCCATTAACCCGAACGACGGCGGGAAGCTGGGTGCCCCTGTTGTCTTGACGATTCCCTGGCTGGTGGGGCGGGAGGTGACCACACTGCGAATTTCACGTGACGGCACCAGGGCACTCGTGCTGTCGCATACCAACGGGTCCAACCTGGTCAGCCTGACGGGGGTTTTTAAGTCCGCAGGAATTCCCAAGGAACTAACGCCTCCATTGAGCCTGACGCATACAGGAACTCCCACGTTGGGCGTTTGGGAAGGGGAGACAGGCGTTGCAGTGATGGCACCCGCGGACACGGCGCCGGTCAGCATACAGATCCTGAACCTGGCGCAGGCACCAGTAAAAATGGACGAACTTCCCGGCTTGCAATGGTTGAGCGCCGGCTCCGGAGCACGAAACATCAACGCCCAAACCTCGTCGGACTTCTACACGAACGCGGGCAATAACTGGGAATTGGTCGCCAAGGAGCTCAAACAGGCTTCCTTCGCGGGATAGGGAACGAAGCCGGCGATTCCCAGACAAGCAGACACCACCCCACACATGTTCGTTCCGGCACAGTAAGTGCTGGGCTCGTGGGCTTCCACAATTCACTGGTGCACCGCTGCCGGAGTGAGCACAGCGTCCATGCTGGAGAGATGAACATCGGTGATGCCGCTTCAGGAGCCAGCGGGCCAGAGCTGCCGGTACGCCCATTGCAGCGGGTCCGGCACAGGGGGCGACCACGCTCGCCGTGGTTGCAGCTGTGGAACTGGTGCGAAACTGCATGGCTGGACTTTCTGAATCTTGTCATGCCGGCTGAATGCGTGGGATGTGGGGCTGAGGACCAGACTTTGTGCCAAGAGTGTGCCGCGGTGCTGCGCCGGCTGACATGCTCACCGTTCCGGGCCGAGGTCGCCGCGGAGGCGTTGGTGGACGTCTCTGGGGAGTCCCATTTACCTGTCGTGGCGGCAGGGGAATACCGGGATGCGCTGGCTTCTGGCATCCTGGCCTTCAAAAACCACGGGCGGACAGAGCTTTGCCTCCCGCTTGGAAGGGTGCTGGCCCGCGCGCTGACTGCGGCCCTTGCCGAACTGCCCGGCAGATCTCCACTGACAGGATCCTCATTGTGGCTTGTGCCAATTCCCAGCACGGGCAGCGGCTGGCGCCGGCGCGGCTACGACCCGGTCGCCATGATCCTGCGGGCGCTTGTCCGGGAAGGCAGGCTGCCTGAAGGAGTGGAAATTGTGCCGGTTTTGGCTGTTCGCGCAAGACTGCCTTGGAACCGAAAACATCAAAAGTCGCTGGGGCGGGCTGGACGGAGACGCAACGTGCACAACACCATGAGAAATAGGTGGCGCAGCTGGGTGAGCATTCGTCTCAAAGCGAATTCTCGTGGAGTCGAGGTGCTGCTGGTGGATGACGTCCTCACCACGGGCGCCACGTTGCGTGAAGGGGCCAAAACACTGACAGAATCAGGGTTTCGAGTGCGTGGGGCAGTGGTCCTAGCTACTGCCCGGGCGCCAGAGAAGTGCCATGAAAATGATGACTAAAAAGGACGCGCGGAAAATTCTTTTCGTCCAAAAGATGAATAAATTGGTTCGGTGAACTAACGTGAGTAAACGGGTACCTCTTCCAAGAGGAAACCGCCCGTCGGCGGTCGAAAAAGCAGCAGCTGTGCCAGTTGGCCGCCGTGTCACCGAAGTTATTTGGAGGGCACCATGGAGTTCATGATCACCGGCCGCAACCTGAGTGTTTCGGACCGATTCCGCGAGTATGCAGGCGAGAAGCTCACAAAGATCGAGCAGTTGGCCAACAAGGTCCAGCGCGTCGACGTGAAGGTTTCCAAGGACAGCAAGGCCCGCACCGCAGACGCTCCACTTACTGTTGAGTTGACGGTTCTCGGACGGGGTCCTGTGATCCGCGCTGAAGCAGCAGCATCGGACAAATTTGCCGCCTTTGATCTGGCCTACGGGAAGCTGCTCGAGCGGCTCCGCCGGGCCAAGGACAAGAAGAAGGTCCACCACGGCAGGCACGCTCCGGTGGCTGTCAACGAGGCCACCGGGTCACTGACCCCGGTCAGCAGTACCGAGCCGATCTACGCCCAGAAGGAAGAAGCGGCGGCACCGGAAACCACACCTTACGAGATCGAGAATGACATTCCCGCTGGCGATTCCCCTGTGCTGATCCGGCGCAAGGTCTTCGCGGCCACGCCGTTGACCCTGGATGACGCCGTGGACAACATGGAAATGGTGGGACACGACTTCTACCTTTTCATCGACTCCGCAACCGGCATCCCGTCCGTGGTGTACCGCCGCAAGGGCTGGACCTACGGTGTCATTTCCTTGGATGAAAACGCAGCTGAGGGCGAAGAGATCTCCGCATACCGTTCAGTGGATGAGCCTGCTCGCGTTTAGTTGTAACCACTAACGACGCCGGCACTTGGGTGAGGGGGAGATCCCCACCCGAGTGCCGGCGTCGTTCTCGTTAAGACCCCTACACGCCTGCGGGTTCATGGGAGACAAGGAACTTGCGTCCGCCAACAATCACTCCGGCGCTGACCACCACCATGGCTGCGGCCACGTAGAACGTGATTGAGGCGTTGCTGTGCTCGGCAATTTGCGCAGCCAGGAAGGGCGCCAGGGCCCCGCCCATCCAGCGCACAAAGTTGTATCCGGCGCTGGCAACGGGACGGGGGGAGTCAGAGACGGCCATGGCCATTTCCGTGAAGAGCGTGTTGTTGATGCCCAGCAATGCTCCAGAAACAACAGTCAGCACCACTACGGTGGTGACCGAGTGTCCGGCGGCCATGGCCATGCCTACCAAGAGCACGGCCAAACCCAGCAAGGATGCAGTCAGGGCGCCAACGGCACCAAAGCGACGCTGGACGATCGGGGCCACAAAGACGGAGAACACGGCGACCGCCACGCCCCAGCCAAAGAACACCGCCCCAATGCCGTAGGCATCAAATCCGAGGATGAACGGCACAAAAGCCAAGATGGTGAAGAAGCCGTAATTGTAGAACAGGGCACTACCGGCAGTGGTGCGAAGTCCCTTGTGGCCCAGCGCCACCAAGGGGTCGCGCAGCCTGGTCCGCACGGCGGGCGGCTGGGTTTTGGGCAAGAGAATCATAATGAGGATGAAGGCAATGGCCATGGCGGCTGCGGTGCCAAAGAATGGTGCCTGCCACTTCCAGCCACCCAACATGGCGCCCATCAGCGGGCCGAGGGACAATCCCAGTCCCAGCGCAGCTTCATACAAGATGATCGCTGTGGCCGCGCCGCCGGAGGCAACACCCACCATGACGGCCAACGCTGTAGCTACGAACAGGGCGTTACCCAGCCCCCAACCTGCCCTGAATCCGACCAATGCGTCAACTGTTCCGGAAAGCCCGGAGAGAGTTGCGAACACCACGATGATGGCTAGTCCAAGCAGCAGAGTGCGCTTGCCGCCGATGCGTGATGACACGTAACCGGTCACGAGCATGGCAATCGCGGTGATCAGGAAGTAGCTGGTAAACAGTAGTGAGACTTGGCTGGGAGTGGCCTGCAGGTTGACGGCAATGGCGGGCAATATCGGGTCGACAAGGCCAATGCCCATGAACGCGAAGACGGATGCACCAGCAACGGCCCACACGGCCTTGGGCTGTTTCAGGATCGAGTTCTTCTCCCTTGTCAGGGTTCGCACCTCATCACTGGCCTTGAATTTTATGCTGTTCGTTTGCACGTGCACTCCTGTGTTTCTCTTTCGTGTGTGAAGACTCGTTGTTCGGGCCCGTGGGACTTTCGAGGTGCGGGTCCCGCTAAGGGGACAAGGCCTCGTTGAGTTTTTCAATGGCCGGAATGGCCAGCTTGATGGATTCCAGTTCATGCGCAGACAAGGACTCGAACGCCTGGGCCATGGTTTTGTTGCGGCGAAGGTTTGCAGCGTCGAGGGCTTGCCTGCCCTTCGTGGTCAGCCGAACTTCAACCACGCGGAAGTCGGTATTGCTGGGGACCCGTTCAACCAGGCCCGCGGTCGCCAGCTTTGTGACTTGCTCCGTGGCACTGGGGACGCGAATGCCGGCGTTGCGGGCTATGAGACTGATTCGCTGCGGTGCGGCGGCCAGCATGTTCAAGGTACTGGTTTGGGCTGTGCTCAGTTCGCCGTCGGCGTCGATGGAACGCACCACGTACAGTGCCTGGCGCAGGATTTCGCGATAGCTGCCAGCCAGTTCCAAATTCTCAATGTTGCTCATACTTAGGTAGTCTAATAGTTAGGTTACCTAACGGTCAAGTTTGGTAGGTGTGTTGCTGTGCTGCGGTGTCCGGTGTTACAGGAAGGAAACCGCGGGTGTTACGTGTTCATCATTTCCGCTGGGCGAGAACATTGTTGCCGTGGCGGATGTAAAACGGGCGGCTTCCCCCTACTTCGGCGTCACTGCCAGCTCCCTTGCAGCCGAAACTGGCAGTCTTGTGTGCGTCTTCTCACGTAGACTGAACACGCCACTTTTAGGCAGCAATAGATTGGGAGCAATTTCGTGCCATCACTTCTTGAGCGGGTTCTTCGCACAGGCGATCGCAAAACGCTTAAACGACTCAATGTCCTTGCCGACGCCATTGATTCGCTGGAAGATTCCTTCCAGACCTTCACCGACGCTGAGCTGCGCGAGGAAACGGACAAGCTCAAGCGCCGCCATGAGGATGGCGAGTCTCTGGATGACCTGCTCCCCGAAGCGTTCGCCAACGTGCGTGAGGCGTCCTCACGCACCCTTGGTCTGCGTCATTTCAGGGTTCAACTTATGGGCGGTGCCGCCCTGCACCTAGGCAATATTGCTGAAATGAAGACCGGTGAAGGAAAGACGCTGGTGGCTACTGCCCCGGCATACTTGAATGCCCTCACCGGCAAGGGCGTCCACGTGGTCACAGTCAACGACTACCTGGCTCAGTATCAGTCTGAGCTGATGGGACGCGTGTTCCGTTTTCTGGGGCAGACCAGCGGATGCATCGTTTCAAACCAGGACCCCACGGTTCGCCGTGCCCAGTACGCTGCCGACATTACCTACGGCACAAACAATGAGTTTGGTTTCGACTACCTGCGTGACAACATGGCGTGGAGCAAAGATGAGCTGGTCCAGCGTGGACACAGCTTTGCCATTGTGGATGAGGTTGACTCCATCCTGATCGATGAGGCCCGTACGCCGTTGATCATTTCCGGCCCGGCTTCCGGGGACACCAACCGCTGGTACAGCGAGTTCGCCAAGGTTGTGCTGCGTCTGGACATCGAAGAGGACTACGAGGTTGACGAGAAGAAGCGCACCGTAGGTGTTCTCGAAGCTGGCATCGAAAAGGTTGAGGACTACCTCGGCATCACCAACCTGTATGAATCTGCCAATACACCCCTGATCGGTTTCCTGAACAACGCCATCAAAGCCAAGGAACTGTTCAAGCGCGACAAGGACTACGTCATCATGGATGGCGAAGTTCTCATTGTTGATGAGCACACCGGCCGCATCCTTGCCGGGCGCCGCTACAACGAAGGCATGCACCAGGCCATTGAAGCCAAGGAGGGTGTGGATATCAAGGCTGAGAACCAGACTCTGGCGACTGTGACCTTGCAGAACTACTTCCGCTTGTATGAGAAGCTCTCCGGCATGACAGGTACTGCTGAGACCGAAGCCTCGGAGTTCATGGGCACCTACTCGCTGGGTGTTGTTCCCATTCCCACGAACAAGCCGATGAGGCGTGTGGACCAGTCGGACCTTGTGTATAAGAACGAGGTGGTAAAGTTCGATGCCGTTGTTGCCGACATCGCCGAGCGGCACGAGGCTGGACAGCCGATCTTGGTAGGCACCACGAGTGTCGAGAAGAGCGAATACCTGTCGAAGAAATTGGCGGCAGCAGGTGTCAAGCATGAAGTCCTGAACGCAAAGAACCATGCCCGGGAAGCGGCGATTGTCGCCCAGGCCGGACGCCGTGGTGCTGTCACCGTGGCCACGAACATGGCCGGTCGCGGTACTGACATCATGCTCGGCGGTAACGCGGAGTTCAACGCCGTGTCCGAACTGGCTGCCCGCGGCTTGGACCCGGAAGAGACGCCGGAAGAGTACGAGGCGGCGTGGCATGACGCTTTCGAAGCTGCCAAGCTGGCCGTGAAAGATGAGCACGAGGCTGTTCTGGAAGCTGGCGGGCTGTATGTGCTTGGCACTGAACGCCACGAATCCCGGCGCATCGACAACCAGCTCCGGGGCCGTTCAGGCCGTCAGGGTGACCCCGGAGAGTCCCGCTTCTACCTGTCGCTGACAGATGACTTGATGCGGTTGTTCAACTCCGGCGCGGCAGAACGGCTGATGTCACGTTCCTCCATGCCGGATGACGTGGCGCTGGAATCCAAGCTGGTTTCCAAGGCCATCGCCTCCGCACAAGGCCAGGTTGAGGGCCGCAACGCTGAACAGCGCAAAAACGTCTTGAAGTATGACGACGTGCTGAACCGCCAGCGTGAAGCCATCTACAGTGACCGCCGCCGGATTCTGGAAGGTGGCGACCTGCACGAGAAGGTCCAACACTTCCTCGAAGACACCGTCAATGAGATCATCGAGGCCTCGTTGGGAACCGATCACGCCGGTGATTGGGATTTCAACACGCTATGGAACAACCTGCGCACCATCTACCCGGTAACAGTGACGGTGGATGAAATTGCAGAGGAAGCCGGAGGAGAAGGCCGTATCACGGCGGAACAGCTGAAGGTCGAGTTGCTCTCCGACGCCCGTGTTGCCTACCAGGAGCGTGAAGCAGCCTTGGGATCAGCCACCATGCGGGAGTTGGAACGGCGTGTGGTGCTCTCTGTAGTAGGACGCAAGTGGCAGGAACATCTCTACGAGATGGACTACCTGAAGGAAGGTATCGGTCTGCGTGCCATGGCCCAGCGCGATCCTTTGGTTGAGTACCAGCGTGAAGGCTTCGAGATGTTCCAAGCCATGATGGCTGGTATCCGGGAGGAGAGCGTCGGCTTCTTGTTCAACCTTGAAGTACAGGTGGAGAATGCGCCCGAAACCGCAGTTGGAGTGGTGGCTGAGGCCCCCGTCAACCTTATGAAGCGCGTGGACGGCGCACCGTCCAGCGATGCAGCGTCCGAGCAGGAACATGAGCATGCCCCGCACATTACGGCGCGTGGACTGGAAGCACCGGCTCAACCGGCACAGTTGCAGTTCACAGCACCGGATGCTCAGGGTGATGCAGAGACCCGTGTGGAACGCCGCAGCAGTGGCGGGCTGCCGCCGTCGGCCAAGAGGCCGGCCGGCAAGAGCACCAAAAAGAAGAAGAAGCGCTAACTTTTCGCTTGTGGGCTGCAGCCCACAACGCCGCCGTTTGCCGAGATTGCCAGGAGTCGTTGTTCCAAGGCAGTTGCGGAGACCGGCGGCGTTTTCTTTGCTGTCGGAGGTTGCCGTATCACCGTGCCGCGGATGATCTTTTCCTTGGACGCCCTGCGCCTACCCAATTTGCAAAGCCGTGACCTTCCACAGGCCCTGGTTGAGTTCAAAGCGCATGGCAATGGCCCGGAATCGTGTTTTGTCGGCAACGACCACGGAGGTTTCGAAGATCCCAGGAGCGACAGCACTGCAATGCACAGAGTGCACGATGGGCTGGTGTCGCAAAGTATGCACGTTCGCTGATCCCGGTGCCTGGCTCTGGCGCCGGGACTGAGCCCTATAGGCCTCGGCATGGAGCCTGGCCCGCGTGGTGAGTGCACTCAGGCATCTGGCGTCTAGCCAGCGTGCAAGCTGCTGTACTGACCGGACCCCGCTGAGCACCTCCACGGCTGCCTGCGCCACCTTGCGTGACATAGCTTCCACCACTGCCCGTTCGGCAGCTTCGGGGTCCAAGGGCTCCACGCTGTTTACACCGGGCGCAATTGCTCGCTGGTGCGGGGGATTCATGCGTTCGCGTTGGCTGGGCAGCGGTAGGACTGTGCCCCCGCCGGGTGCTGAATTGATGGGGTTAACCGGCCGAATGTGGGTGACCACAAGACGAGTCGGGGCTCCGGTTTGGGGGATAGCCGCTGTTCTCACGAGGTGCTCCTTTGCGTTGTATGAGATGTTTCAGTTGAAATTTTGGCTGCTTCTTAGGGGTTGGTTGGCAGGCAGGTTGTTTAGTAGACAGGCGGTGCGGAAAGCACCTGCCCGGGAAGGATGAGGTTCGGATCCGGACCAATCGTTGCCCGGTTGGCCTTGTACCAGTTCGGCCAGGCCATGGCCACATCGAGATCGCTCGCGTACGGGCCCAGCGTTGTCGCCACTATGCTCCAGAGGCTGTCGCCGCTTCTGACTACGACTTGGTTTTCATCGGGCTGTTCCGCCGCCGGGATGTTCGACACCGATCCTCCAGTTTGGCCTGCTTCCGCCGGGATGGGTGGGCGGACTTTGCGGGTCGGAGGGCGGAACATCGGGCCGGGCTCAGTTGCGACCGGGTGTGGAATCCATTGAGGTTCCACACCTGTGGAATTTTCAGGTGGATCGGTGTCAGCGGTGACACTTGTGGACACGGTGCTGGTCGGCGATGTTGCCACTGTGCCGGCCTGCCACAGCGGGTCCAGTCCTGGAGTTTCAGCTGCGCCCAGCATGGGCGCGGCGAGTAGGTTCATGCCCAGCACGGTTGCAACGAGTCGTCGCATGAAGGCTGGTGACCACGCTTCGGTGAGCGCTGCCAGCCGCACTGCTCCCATTGATTGAGCCGCGGCTCCAAGGCAAGCGCAGACTAGGGCCAGCAACCACCAGCACAGCAGGGCGAGGCCTGCACCAGCACCGGCAATACCCACCAGCTCCGGCAAATCCAATGATTGTGCCAGCTCGGATCCAACCCAGCTCCGGCGAAGACGCAGGAGTGAAACACCGCTGTAGACCAGCGAGGCACCAAGTAGGAGGATCGCGGCGGTCATGGCCAGATCTGCACGCATTTGCCGTTTCATCAACTTTCTCCTTTGAGCTAGTTTGAACCTGTTTGACCTATTTAGATTGTATTTAAGATAGTTTGACCCACTTAGAGTGCTGATGTCCATAGCTGAGCAAATTTTGTGCACAGTGCACTGCTCTGACGCTGGAATATATGGTGAAGGTAGCAGCGGGCCTGGTTGACGGCCCTAGCTGCCCACGTCTAGCGTTGCGCCATGCGATGGGAACTACTTTTTGGTGACTTGGAGACGCAGATGGAGGCGGTCTCACAGCAGGACCTTGAGCGCCACATCAATGAACTGGCACGGATTGAAACATCTCGGTTGACCATGGCTGAGGCGTTACGTGGCGCTATGGACAGCCAGCTGACCATCATCGTGAAAACGGGCACTGCCTTTCACGGGCAGCTGCGCCGGGTGGAAGCAGAATGGGTATTGCTGGACGAAGGGAGTCGCTCAGTACTCTTGCCCGTGGGCATGATCTCGCGTGTGCTGGGATTGGGCATTCAGCGGGCCTGCGCACCGTCGAAAGTCCCCTACACCTTTGCTGCTGCCCTGCGTGTTTTGGCCCGCAACAGATCGGTGCTGGTGCTGGAACTGGACAGTAGACGCCAAACCACCACGCGGGGGGTGCTTGACCAAGTGGGTGCAGACTATGTCCAGCTGCTGCAATTGTCCGACGGCGTCAGTCGGGTGCGTGACAACAGCCAAGGCAGCATTGTGGTTCCGATGGCTGCCATGGTTTCCCTGGCGGCTGAAGCTGACAACGAGTTCTAAACATGGCCGCAACCGTGCCAGGGCCAGCTGCCTCGGTAGCAAGGGTTGCGATGCGTCGCGAAGTCAGCGCGTGCTTCAGCTGCCAGGAGTTGAAGCCTCTGCAGCCAACATGGCTCGGGCAGCAGCATGACGGTCATCGATGAACTGTTCAAACTTTGCGGCATCCACGCGCCACTGCCCGCGGCCCCCAATTTGGAAAGCCGGCAGTTCTCCACTGTGGACCAGTGCATAGCAGGCAGCAGCGGAGATTTGCAGCTGTTCGGCAACGTCGGCCAATGTCAGGAATCGGGGCATGAAGTCATTATCTCTCCTTTGACAGTGTTTGACGAGGTTGGATAGAGATATCCACAGGCCAGGCAAGGCTGCTCGTTGTCCACAGAATTCACGAAGGTGCGGATAAGGTCTTTCAACCGGAGCGCAGAGGCGGTAGAAATGGTAGACGGCGGCAGCTTGCACCATGGTGGTGCACGCAACCGCCCACACTGGATGCGACGGCAGATCCTTCGATCGGTGCCGCCACCACGTGGTGGCGTGATTTCCCAAGGGGAGGAACCATGGCGATGGACGGACAGGGGCAAGTTCCTCGGCTGCGGAAGCCGTCGTGGAAGGATCCCAGGCTCTTAATCGGCATCTTGCTGATTCTGGCGTCAGTGGCAGGAGTTGTGGCCTTGGTGGGAAATGCGGGTAAAACCGTACCCATGTATGTGGCACGCGATGCGCTGGTTGTGGGCCAGAAGATCACGGTCGAGTCCTTCACCCTCATCGAAGTGCAACTGGGGGAAGCCAGTGACAAATACCTTGACCCCGGCGAAGCATTGGCTAAAAATGCGGTTGCCGTGCGCATGGTGCCCAAGGGTGAAATCGTGCCCCGTTCAAGTATTGGGCGCACCGACGCCCTCGACCGCAAGCCAGTTTCGGTCACAGTTGAGGAGCCACTGCCGAAGGAAGTCCTTGTCGGCTCCCACGTTGACGTCTGGGTGTCACTGCCGGATGAGCGCAATGGATTCAAATCCCCGGTCCTCATGTTGCCTGGGGCGGAGGTTGCGGCCGTAAATGCCGCTGCTTCCTCGCTTGGATCGAGTAGAAATGTGCAGTTGATGGTGCTTGTCACAGATGAACAAATGCCCAAATTCTTGGGAGCTGTAGCGAACAAGGCCAAGGTCTCGGTCGTCTGGAATCCTGGAGCCGCTCCGTGATAGCGGTGACTGTTATTGCTGTGGGGGACACTGAAACGGACGTCATTGACCAGCTGGCGCAAACGCAGGGTCGGCTGCGCATTGTGCGGCGCTGCCCGGAACTGGCCGAACTGCTGGCTGCCTGTCAAAGCGGGGTGGCCCAAGTGGCCGTTGTGGCCCGATTCACCGAAGAGCTGACGGCAACGCTTGTGGACCGACTCACGGCAGTGGGTGTCAGCGTCGTAGCGGTCGCTGATTCGCCCGAGGAGGCGCGGCGGCTTCGCGGTATCGGTGCCACTGTAGTCACCGCGCATGTCACAACACTTTTACTGGCGGATGTTGTCTGCGCAACGGTCGAGGGCCGTCGCCATCCCAGCGTGTCCGGATACGCCGTCCCAACCGCCGGAACCGACTTCCAACATGGCACGCCTACGATTGCCGACGACGCAGGAGCGTCCTGGCCCTCGGGAAAAGGCAGCGCAAGTGAAGGTGCTGACAATGATATTGCTGACAAGGAGGGTGCAAACAAAAAGATCAGCAGTAGTGCTAGCAAGAGGGTAAGTAGACCAGCAGCAAAAAAGCCGAAGGCCAGCCCTCATACTGCGGGCGTGCCACGTCCCAGCACTCGAACAACTGCTGACCTTGCTGCCCCAATGAATCTTGAAACCCCAGGGAAACACGACGGCGATGTGCGGCATAGAGGTTGGGGCGCGAAGATCGCCGACAGTCTCCGCTTCAGCAAGGCCACGTCCACGTCCAAGGGCAAGGGCAGGAGCAATCGAGCCCAAGACGTGAGCTTGAGTAGGGACACAACCCGGATTCAAAGCCGTGGCGATGCTTGGGCCAGCGACGTCAGCGGCGGTGGCCCTACGATGGTCGGCAGCATCGTCGCCGTGTGGGGCCCGATCGGTGCGCCGGGAAAGTCCACCGTGGCTATCAATCTTGCAGCCGAACAAGCTGCCGCCGGGCGCACGGTCATGCTGATCGACGCGGACAGCTATGGTGCCAGCATCGCCGCTTCTTTGGGCCTGTTGGATGAATCCGCGTCGTTTGCCCAGGCCTGTCGTGCAGCTGATCAAGGAGCATTGACTTTGGCTGCGCTGGCAAAGATCTCCACCAAACTGGTTTTTTCACAAGGATCGTTTTCCCTTCTGACCGGACTGACGCGGGCGGACAGATGGCCGGAATTGCGGGCCGCCGCCGTTGACCGGGTTCTGAGGTTGGCACAGGAGATGGCGGAATTGGTTGTGGTGGACTGTGGTTTTGCGCTGGAGAGCGATGAAGAGCTGAGCTACGACACCATGGCGCCACGGCGCAACGCAGCCACTTTGGCGGTGCTGGCACAGGCTGATGTGATTTATGCCGTGGGCAACAGTGATCCCGTGGGGATTCCGCGCCTCATCAAGGGGTTGGGTGAGCTGGCACAGGTGTGCCCCGGCGCCGAAGTGCGTGTGGTGGCGAACAAAGTGCGTCGCAAAGCGGTGGGTGGTTCCCCTGAGAAGGCGCTCGCGCAAGCCTGGGATCGTTTTGGGCCGGTGCAGGAAATCAGTCACTTTCTGCCGTGGGATCCGGAACTGACAGACAAAGCCCTGCTGGAGGGCAGGCTGCTGATGGAGGTTGCTCCCGACGCGCCGCTGCGACGGGCGATTCGAGAGATCACTTGTGCAGCTGACCAACAAAAGATGAAAGGTGCTGTAGCAAAAGCCACTGCAAACCATGAAGTTCAAGGCTAGGCTCAAGTGGAGGATCACAATGAAGCGGTCTTAACTTTTTCACGGAGGCGTTAATTTCATGTCATCGCACTCAAACAGCCACACACCTGTGCAAGACCAAACCAGGTACGGTGGCCAGTCGTTCTTGGATGACTATTTTGTGCAACTATCCGAAGAAGACGCCGGTCTCTACGATCCCGAGTTGCTCAATGACAGAGCCTGGATTCACCAAGAGCTGGCGGCCAACCGGACCCCAGGGCAGCCCAAACTGGAAATCCGTGATGAGCGTGAGGCGAGTGTCGTCTACATCGTCACCGATGACATGCCATTCCTCGTTGACTCCGTCAGTGCCGAGCTGGTGCGCCAAGACATGGCCATCCACCTTGTGACCCACCCCGTCTTTGTGGTGTCGCGGGACAAGACCAGCAACGACCTGACAAAGGTGACAAAGGTCCCGTCACACGCCGGAGTGGCCAGCGGAGACACCTCCGCCATGCCCACGATCGCCCACCTTCTAGGCGATGGAGACAATAACTCCTTCCTGGAATCCTGGATCGCCGTTGAAATTCGCAAAACCAGTGCTCAGGCGAAAGAGGAGATCCTTGCCGGCCTGGCCAAGTCCCTCTCCGACGTTAGGGCGGCCGTGGAAGACTGGCCGGCCATGCGCGAAAAGGCCCTGAGCAGGGCCGAAATCCTGGCCTCGGTGCTTTCCGGAGAGTCCTTGGTGGACCTGCGCGAAGCCGAAGACCTCCTCCATTGGATGGAGGCTGACAACTTCACGTTCCTTGGTTACCGTGAATACGATCTTGAAAAGCGCAACGGCGAAGACGTTCTGGTCAACCGTGAAGGCAGCGGGCTCGGCGTGCTCCGCGATGGCTCAGGCCACCCCACTGTGCAGCACCTCACCAAAACTGGCCGGCGCAAGGCCCGCGAAAAGCGCGTTCTGGTGATCACCAAGGCCAACTCGCGCTCCACCGTCCACCGCGCCGCATACTTTGATTACATTGGGGTGAAGTCGTTTGACGCCCAAGGCAACGTCAACGGCGAGCAGCGCTTCATCGGGCTGTTTTCTTCCAAGGTTTACACCGGCTCGGTGCGCAATATTCCGGTGGTGCGGGAAAAGGTGGACGCGGTGCTGCGCCACTTTGGCTTCCCTCCCAACTCACACTCGGGCAAAGACCTCTTTGCGGTCTTGGACACGTACCCTCGCGACGAGCTGTTCCAGATCGAGGTTGCGGACCTGATCGAGATCGCCAACGGGATCCTCCGCCTGGCCGAACGCCGTCGCACCCGATTGTTCCTGCGCCCAGACATTTACGGCCGTTTCATGTCAGCACTGGTATATATTCCCCGCGACCGCTATACAACCGCAGTGCGCCACCGCATTGAGCGGGAACTGATGCGCACCTTCAACGCCAGCTCCATTGACTTTGAAGCCCGCATGAGTGAGTCTGCACTGGCCCGGCTGTTCTTCCGCATCCGCCTGCCCAAGGACTATTTTGTGCCTGCCGAGCTTCACGAGGCGGAGCTGGAACAGCGTCTTGTGCTGGCTGCGCGTTCCTGGCCTGAAGGCATTGCCCAGGTACTCCGAAACTCCCAGCCCTTGGATGTGGCCGACCGGCTGGTCAACAAATGGTCCGAAGCGTTCCCGGCCAGTTATCGGGTCGGCTTCGAGGTGGAGGATGCACTAGCCGACATTGCCCGGTTTGAGAGCTTTGACGCAGACTACAAGGCTGTGGTTGCAGCTGGAATGTCTCCGGATAAGTGCGCGCCCGGCATGCACGTTTACCTGCCGAAGGGTACGGATGGACTCATGCAGGCCGATGCGCGCGTGAAGTTGTACATGGCACACCCGCAAAGTCTGAGTAAAATTTTGCCGTTCTTCCACAACCTGGGGATCGAAGTTCTGGACGAGCGGCCCTTTGAGATTGAAACACGCGACAAACGTGACTTCTTCCTCTATGACCTGGGCTTGAAATATCCGAGCGATGTTGATCCGTTAGCGACGGCGGAGCTGCTCACCGAGGCGTTTGGTGCCGCGTTCACCGGGCGCAGCGAATCGGACCACTTTGACAAGCTGGTGCTGACCGAAGGAATGCCGTGGCGCCAGATCATGATCCTGCGTGCGTATGCCAAATACATGCGCCAGATGGGGAACACGAACTCGTTCGGCCTGATTGCCGACACACTTTTGCACAATGTGGCGGTGACCCGCGGACTCATCGAGCTGTTTGAGGCCCGCTTTGACCCGGCTGTTGATGAAGCGGTCCGGCCCGGTATGCAAGCCAACATCCACGAGCGGCTCAATGCTGCATTGGAAAACGTGCCTACGTTGGATGCGGACAGGATTCTGCGCACCTTCTCCAACCTTGTCGACTCCACCCTGCGCACCAACTTTCACCGTGATCGGGACTACCTGAGCCTGAAACTGGATCCCTCCACCATTAAGGGCCTGCCTGCGCCGCTGCCTATGTTTGAGATCTGGGTGTATTCCCCCCGAGTCGAAGGTAGCCACTTGCGCTTTGGCAAGGTGGCGCGTGGTGGCCTGCGCTGGTCAGACCGGCGTGAAGACTTCCGCACCGAAGTTTTGGGCCTGGTGAAGGCACAAACCGTCAAGAATGCTGTCATTGTTCCCACCGGTGCCAAGGGAGGCTTTTTCGCCAAGGCACTGCCCAACCCGGCCATCGATCGCGGCGCCTGGCTGGAAGAGGGCCGGGAGAGCTACAAAATGTTCATCCGCGGCTTGCTCGATGTCACCGACAACCTGGTGGCCACCCCTGAAGGGGAAGTGGTGGTACCGCCGGAAAACGTGGTGCGCCACGACGCTGACGACAGCTACCTGGTGGTTGCTGCCGACAAGGGCACGGCATCCTTCTCCGACACGGCCAATGCCATCTCTGCGGAATACGGTTTCTGGCTCGGAGACGCGTTCGCTTCGGGCGGCTCCGTTGGCTACGACCACAAGGCCATGGGCATCACCGCCCGCGGCGCGTGGGAGTCAGTCAAGCGGCACTTTAGCGAGTTTGACCTCGACACCCAGAGCCAGGAGTTCACGGCAGTGGGTGTCGGGGACATGTCCGGAGACGTGTTTGGCAACGGCATGCTGCGTACCCGCCATGTGCGTCTCGTTGCAGCCTTTGACCACCGCGATATTTTCCTTGACCCCAACCCCGACGCCGAGACCTCCTTCGACGAGCGGCAGCGATTGTACGACCTGCCACGGTCCTCATGGCAGGACTACAACGAGGAACTCATCAGCGAAGGCGGCGGAGTGTACTCCCGCACGTTGAAGTCCATCCCTATCTCCACCCAAGTCTGCGCCGCTTTGGGACTGCCGGAGGGAACGGAAAAGCTTAGCCCGCCGGAACTGCTGCGTGCAATCCTTTTGGCACCGACGGACCTGTTGTACAACGGCGGCATCGGCACCTACATCAAGGCCAGCAGCGAATCACACTCAGACGTGGGGGATAAGACCAACGACGCCATCCGCGTCGACGGTGCCGACCTGCGGGTGAAGATCATAGGAGAAGGCGGCAACCTCGGTATGACCCAGCGCGGCCGTGTCGAAGCAGCCTTGCACGGGGTGATCCTGAATACGGACGCCATAGATAATTCAGCTGGCGTCGATTGCTCCGACCACGAAGTCAACATCAA
Organism: Arthrobacter sp. E3; assembly: GCF_017353415.1. Lineage (GTDB taxonomy): Bacteria > Actinomycetota > Actinomycetes > Actinomycetales > Micrococcaceae > Specibacter. The sequence continues at coordinate 33,006 of NZ_JAFMPX010000004.1, read as the reverse complement.
GATATTCGTTGACAGGATGGTGGTTGCAGGGAAGTTGGATCCGGCGGAGCGTACGGAATTCCTGATGTCCATGACAGATGAAATCGGGACGTTGGTCCTTGAAGACAACATCGAGCAAAACATCCTGCTGCTCAATGACCGCCAGCACGTGGTCGAAGGCAGCCCCAGCTTCGAGCGATTCATGAATTGGCTTGAGGAACGCGCCGACCTTGATCGGGAGATTGAGGCGCTGCCCAGCAATGCGGAGTTGCGTGAACGGGTAGCGTCCGGACAGGGGCTCACCTCGCCTGAACTGGCCGTCCTGTTGGCGTACGCCAAAATGGAACTGGCCACCTCCTTGTCCAACAGTGACTTGGCGGAGGATCCGTGGTTCAAGTCAACGCTTCGGCACTACTTCCCTGCCGAGGTGGCTGAGCGTTTTGACGCAGAGCTGGACAGTCACCCACTGCGCAAGGAAATCATTGCCACCGTGGTGGCCAATGACATGGTCAATCTCGGCGGCATTACCTTTGCCTTCCGTGCATTGGAAGAAACCTCCGCCAGTGAAGTCGCCATTGCCAAGGCGTTTGTGGCGCTGCATGAAATCTTTGACCTTGACTCCATGCGCTCAGCCTTGCGGGAACTGCCGCCGAGCTTCTCCACCGAGCACTGGTGTGGTGTCCATTTGGATATGCGCCGCCACTTGGACAGGTCGTTGCGTTGGCTGCTCAATGAAGGCATCGTCAACCAAAAGATCGAAGATGTGGTCAAGCGGTTCAAGCCGGTAGTCGGTACTCTCGGTACTCGCATGGGCGATTTCCTCCAAGGTGTCGATGTGGAACGTGTGGACAGCTGGTACAAACGTGCCACTGCCTTTGAGATGCCTGCGGACCTCGGACGGCGGTGGGCGGAACTCTTCGAGACGTTCCCACTTCTCGACGTGGCCAGGGTCAGCGAAGGCCAAAACGAACCTGAATCCACGGTTGCCGGCGTGTACTACGCGCTGTACAACCGCTATGGCGTGGATGCCCTGCTCGAGCGCATTACGTCACTGCCGCGCAATGACAGGTGGCAGGCACTGGCCCGCGCTGCCTTGCGGGATGATCTATATGCGACCATTGCGGACATGGTCCGTAATGTCCTGGACAGCACCGACGCCGCCACCGCCCCCATGGCACGGATCACGGAGTGGGAAGCGCAGAACGAGGAACAACTTACCCGCTCCAAGCGCATGTTTGCTGAAGTCAACGACCTTGAAAAGGACGACATGGCTTCGCTGTCTGTAGCATTGAGGCTCTTGCGTTCAATCGTGCGGCGCTAAAGCCGCTGCCGCGGACGGCGGTGGTGCTGGCACGGTTGCAACAGTTTGTGTGGTGCCTGCCTGCTCTGGCGGGCACCACCAACCATTTTTTGAGGAGCCAGCATGGCAATTTTTGCGGACATGATCAGGGAAAGTACGGGGTTGGGTCCGGGCGACGCCGAATGGCTGCACTTGCTGGTAGGGGACTGGCAGATGATCGCCGACTTGTCGTTTGCCGACCTGGTGCTGTGGTTCCCATCCGCCAGCGGTGAGGACTATGTTGCCTTGGCGCACGTTCGTCCGTCCACTTCTCACACCATGTTCCATGCAGATTTCGTGGGGGAGGCGGTGCAACCTGAACTTGCACCCCTAATCCGGACGGCGTGGACCAGCCAAAACATTGAGCGCTCGCATGAGACGAAGATCTGGAACTCGGACATGGCAATGCGTGTTGAGGCAATCCCGATGGTCCGCAACGGGCACACGCTTGCGGTCATCACCACGCACATGGACCTGTCCAGTTCACGCATGCCCTCACGGCTGGAGCTGACGTACCGCCAATGCGCCTATGACCTGCTTAAAATGGGCACGCTGGGGTTGTGGCCGGACTTTGCCTCCCCTACGGGTTCGCGCCGCGGGGCCCCCCGGGTGGGCGATGGCCTGCTGCGCCTCGATGTCGACGGAATCGTGCAGTACGCGAGCCCCAACGGTGTCTCAGCCTTCCGACGGCTGGGTGATGGCGAATCGTTAGAAGGGCGGTCATTGGCAGAAGTCACCACTGACTTGCTCAAGGACCGCCGGATGGTGGATGAATCGCTGCCCTTGGTGGTTACAGGGAGGATGCCTTGGCGCACAGAGATTGAGTCCAGGGGCGTCAGCCTGTCACTACGCGCCATTCCACTGCGGGATGCCACGGAGCGTTTCGGCGCGCTGGTGCTGTGCCGTGATGTCTCGGAATTGCGGCGACGCGAACAGGAATTGGTGACCAAAGATGCCACGATTCGTGAAATCCACCACCGGGTGAAAAACAACCTCCAAACGGTAGCAGCGTTGCTGCGCATGCAGTCTCGGCGCATGCACAGCGAGGAGGGACGGCAAGGGCTGGAGCAGGCCATGCGACGTGTGGCCACCATCGCACTGGTTCATGAAACCCTTTCCCAGGGGCTGGCGCAGAACGTGGACTTTGATGAGCTCATCGACCGGCAGTTCCGGTTGTCGGCGGAGGTTGCTTCACCATCACAGCGCGTGCGCACAGAACGTGAGGGCGCTTTTGAAGAACTGCCCAGCGACTTTGCCACGCCACTGGCGCTGGTGATCAACGAGTTGGTGACAAACGCCGTCGAACATGGCCTGCAGGACAGGGAAGGGACGGTGTGGCTCACAGCCCACCGCTACAAGAACTCTGCAGGAGACGATGCCCTCACGGTGACCATCGCTGATGATGGGGTTGGACTGCCGGAGGGACACATCGCCGAGGGTCTTGGGCTGCAAATTGTGCGTACCCTTGTCACCAGTGAACTGGGCGGCACCATTGACTGGTCGCCGCGGGAAGGCGGCGGCACCGTCGTCGAGCTGCAAATGGCGTTGATCAGCCGGCACTGAACCGTTTGGTACAAGGCCGTCTCGCACCTAACCGTTGGCACAGGCCCCCATGGTTTAAAAACAGCTGACCCGCAGCAAGCAACCCAAGGCCATTGCACGCAATGATCTGGTTGTTGCTGCGGGTCAGCTGAAAATATTAACTGGCGCGGCGGGCCCGGGCGGCGCGGCGTTTCATGGCGCGTCGCTCGTCCTCACTCAAGCCTCCCCAAACTCCTGCATCCTGTCCGGATTCGATGGCCCACTTCAAGCAGATGTCGATGACGGGGCAGCGTCGGCATACGCTCTTCGCTTCTTCGATTTGGAGCAGCGCCGGGCCCGTGTTTCCGACCGGGAAAAACAGCTCCGGGTCTTTGTCGAGGCAGGCTGCGCGACTACGCCAGTCCATGCTGATCACTCACTCCTTTTAGAACACGAGGCTCTTGTGAAATAATTCACATTGGGCCACATAAGAAAGGGGCCGGTATCGGCCCCAGTTGGTCATTGGTTTAAGAGTGTCACGTAAACACGGCGTAAACAAGGGGTTTGGGGCGAAAATCCAAGCTCCGGTCGTGAGCGATAAATCACAGTGACTCAGGGCTTCTTGGCTGCTAGGCAGCAATCTCCGATAAGGTGCAGGTGTGCAAAACAATCCCCAGATTCCCGCTAAATCTCCTCATTCCAAGACCAACGCATCGCTAGAAACGAACGATGTGACTGACGCTTCGGAGCGGCCGCTAGGTGTTTACGTCGTGAGTGTCGTGGTGGGTTTGGAAGCGCTGGCGCTGGGTGTGGCCGGGGTATGGTCAGTCATTTCCCTGTTTACTCAGCCTGTTTTTTCGTTGGCCAGTGCAATTTTTCTTTCCGTCCTGCTCCTTGGCTTGGCGGTGGCGTTAAGCGCGGTGGCTGTCAATGCGTATAAGGGCTTTCGTTGGACGCGGTCGGCTGCGTTTGTATGGCAACTTCTGATGGTTGCCATTGCCACACCCACTTTGCTGGAAGGAAATGTTGCCTTGGGCCTGGTGCTGCTGTTGCCGCCGTTGGCTGTGGCGTTTTTTCTGTTCACGCCGAAAGTAGTGGCCTTTTCTTTGCGCACAGGAACCAGTAACAAGGTTTTGTAGGCTCGTGCGCCGCTTTCGTCATGGGCACGTTCCCGGCATCGGAAACTGAAACCAAGACCGTTCACCGTGGTCCAGCAGCACCCCGCGCCCGTAGGGCTCAGCTCCGACGGTGTCCAACCTAACGCCAAAAAGCTCACCATCAGCTGCGCGCCGGGGTCTGAGGACGATGCCCTGCTGTGCTGTCCGCAGGCCCCAAGACAAAGGCAGGCTGGAAACGGCCGGACCAGGCCAGTTGAAGGCAGCCACCAGCACCATCCCAGCCGCCAAGCTTTCAGTCACCTGCTGCAACTCCGTGGGAGTCAACGCTGCGGCGTCATCCAACCAGAGCAGCCGCGGCGCTGCCTGTGGCGGGCGTGTGCCACGGGGAGAACTGCTGTTCAAATATTCCAAGGTCTGAAGGAAACTTGTTTTCCCGCTACTTGGACTGCCGAGAACCGGAAGCACGGTGCCGGGTCCGAGTTTGACCCGCACAGGGTGACCGCCGTCGCCGCCAATTCCCACCACGACGGATATTCCACGAGATCCGCGACTGCCCCGCGCCGTAACCTCTCCGGAAAGAGCCTCCTGTAGTTGTTCCATGGATACCGAATCCGGCAGAGCTGAGACACGGAGCGTGCCTGCCGCCGCGCTTCCATTGATTGGTATACGTGCGTTGCGACTGGTGTTGCTTTCGCGACGACTGAATCCGTTCTGGCTGCCAACTGTTTGCGACGATACTGACGACATATTTCCCAGCTGCACAATGTGTAAAGCGTCACCACCGTCTCCTGAAACCAACTCGTTGACGGGCCCAGCGATAGCGCCACGCCCACGGAGGGGCTTGAAGCGGGGCATCCGGGGCCACAACATGGTGGATTCCGAGCTAGTACCGAATGGCAGGAAGATCCGGTTCGGGATTTCTGGCAGGAACGGGGTGGAAAGGAGCTCGCGTCCGCCTCCCACAAGGACCACCAGATTGGGCTGGCTGAAGCGAATCAGGGCAGCAATGCCGTCTTCGGTCTCGTGCCAGGGGCTGGCCCGAAATGAGGCAGCCCAGCGTCCCCAGTCGGTAATGCACAGAACAAGGGTTTGGGTGGTGGCGCCGGCGGTCTGCGCTAATCGGCCAACCAGATGCGCTGCGGTTCTAAGCTGGTCCGGCCCTACATGTGCCCCCACCCAAGGGCTGCCGGCAAAACGGCGCAGTGAGCCGTCTCCGTCCAACACGTACAGCAGCCGTGGAAGGGCGTGACTGCCGGAGACTGTTGAGCCTCTAGTTTCTAGGCCGTTGGATGGTGAGCTGGTGGATACTGCGCCGTTGAATGCTGGTCTTCCAGAAGCAGATATATTGGCGGCCAGCACCTGCCCGGCGGCTAGCGCCACGGCATGGGAACTTTCGGGAGTGGCACCCAGACAAGCCAAGTGCGAGTTCAGTTCCGGGTTCCACAACAAAGGCTCCACACTCTGGCGTAGCGGCACGTCCACGAATCCCAGCAGCAGTGATGAATTACTGCCGAGGGCTCTTTCACTGACGGGGGATCCTTCACAGTAGGGGGCACCTTCGCTGCGTGTGCGGCCCACGTCCACCTCCGGTGGCAGTTCAGCAGCGATAACGGCAGCGGCCGGCTGAAGCGTGGTGTCCTCGGAACGGTACTGCTGCCACGCCTCAACCATGAGACCGGCAACAGCAGCCACGTCGCTTGTGATGCCTCCTGGATCTGAGGAGTAGGCAGGTAGGAAGGACATCCGTTCACCGGGATCCTCCAACACCGGTCCCAGGCCGGTGCCAACAGAAGGCAGGCGGAGGGCTGCACTTTGGAACTCCTGTGGCGCAGCACCGGCCTTGCTGATGAAAGCCCGGCCTGGGGTGGTCACGCTGATGGCTGCGGCCACACCGGTGCCAATGACATCGGTGGAGTCGAAGGTGGACTGTACCCGCAAGCAGATTGAACTTGTCACGTTGGCACGGATATCCGCATTCAAGGCACCTTGTGGACGTTGGGTAGCCATCACCAGATGGATGCCTAACGACCGCCGCACGGCGGCAATGCGCATCAGTTCAGCCATGGCGTCCGGGAACTGGTCAACCAGCACCCTGAACTCATCGATAATGACCACCAGGTGGGCCATGCCATGCGCTCCTGTGCGTTCAACAGCACCATGATGCAGCGCTGCGGCGCGGTAGGAGTCGCTGTCGGCAGCTTCGCAGGCGGCAAGCGCAGCTTCACGGAGATGGAGTTCGGCACGCAGTGATGCCAAGGTGCGATCCATGGCGTCGCCGCCCAAATCGGTAATAAGTGAGCTGGTGTGCGGAAACTTGCGCAATGTTCCCAACCCTGCGCCACCCTTGAAGTCGAAGAACACAAACTGCAGGTCTGCGGGGGAGTGCGCCACTGCCAAGCTCCCCGCGAGAGTTCGTAAAAGTTCTGATTTCCCCGATCCTGTGGTGCCTCCAAGCAGCAGGTGCGGACCGTCGTGGAGAAAATCAAACTTGGTGGGGCCCTCAGCTGATTGGCCCAACGAAATTGGACGCAGTGGGCCTCCATGGGAGAGCTTCCATTGCGCAATGACGGCATCACGCGAGCACAGCTCACGAAGCGGCAGCGTATTGGGCTCCAATGGCCCCTGTGCGGAAGGTCCCTTTTCCAGACCCGCCACGGATAAAGCACGACGGCGACAATAGGCGTCAAATACTGTGGGTGGCACACCATCGGGGGTGAACTCCTGATTGGCAAAAGTGCCAGTTAGGTGGTTTCCTGCAGCACGCATTTCAACTGTGGCGAACATTGCAGCGGTTTCACTGTCGGCAGCGTCAATTCCGGATGAGGCGGCAGTGAGGGATCCGGCGGTTGGTCCGGCTGGACCATGCGGGGGCTCTGTGCCAGCACAGGTGCTTGCCAATGTGCCTTGGTGACGGGAAGGGTGCACTGCGAAGTGCACAACGCGCAGCCCTGGGCTGGGACTGATCCAGGCACAGGCCGGCTCATCCACAAGTAGTAACACCGCTGCATGGGCGCCAGAGCCAACGCCCGCACCAAGACGTAATTGTGCCAGGGCATGGGTAGCCGCAGAGCCCGATGTTGCAAGCACTATGTGGGGCAGGAACCTGGCCGCCAAGGGGATGGTACCTGCCGAACCCAGCAGAACCACCGGAATGTCGGCAGCATCCAATTGCATCACCACATAGTGCAACAGTGAGAGCACTGCACCAGCAGGACCCCTAACGGTGACGGGCATCGCAGACAGCGGAATGCAGAAAGGGAGTGCAGGCAGCCGTGGAGCCGAGAATCCTGGATCGGCAGGTGTCACCTCAAGCGCAGCTGGCTGGGCAGCAGTGCCAAAACGCAGCGTTGTCTGTACCCCGGAACGTTGGGGCTGGGGAGGTGTAGGCCCTGCTCGGCTGGCAACCATCAACGTTCCTGCATCGGGGAAGGCACGTGAACGCCGGCTGGCATCCTGCCGAACTGCAGCGTCGACAGCGCCCCGGAACGCATTGCGCCGCTTGCGCCCACCGAACAAAGGAACCAACGCCGCCATGGCACCCATGGCTGCAAAGGCCAGGAACATCCACGAACCAGTCACCAGTGCAAGCCCCACGCCCAACACCAAGGGCAGGCATCCTGCAATAGTCAAGGCGACACGGCTGCGCTGGGAGCCAGCAGGATGCGACACAGACAAAGGCCTCATCGCTGCAGAATCCAGTAGGTGCGGTTCGAAATCCGAAAGAGTCAGCACGGGATCGTGGAAACGAAGCTCAAGGATGCTGCTCCCGCAGGAAACTGAATCTCCCACTTCAAGGACCACCGTGCCATTGAAGCGCTCAGCGCTCGCAGTCGGGGAATCATTGGCGGAGCGAATGCTGAATCCACTGGACCCCTCAGTGGCACGCAGGGTAATCCCATGGGCATTCACCACCAACGTGCCGTGGTGCCTGGACAACGAAGGGTCCTCCACCCGGATGCGGCACTGCCCACGGCCCAGCGAGTATGTTCCCCTGCGTAAAGCAAAAATAGCGCCTGCCCCTGGTCCTGAACAGACCGCCAGCACTGCTGTGATTGACCCGTCAATATCTTGGAAGTCGGCTATAGAACGCTGGACGTCTGGGGTGCGGTTACTAGATGCGTCGTCCGCGACACCAGATTTATGGTGACCTGGGCTTTCCTGCCAAGCCACTACAACAGCGCCGTTGACAAGAGGGACTGTGCCCGCCTCCAAAGCCTGGAGCGGCTGGCCTGCAACAGTGAAAAAGTAACCGGGCCAGCGCTGAACCAAAGCACGTTGCAACGACAGACCTGAACCGCTTGACCCTGATTGGCCGGATGGCCACGTGATGCTGAGCTCCATGGGTGAAAAGGGAGCAGCCGGACATACAGTTCCGGTGCCGGGACCGGGGCCAGCCACGACCGTGACTTCAAGCAGCATCGCATTACCTCCCAATCGCCCCACACCGATGAACAAACCGGGAAGGCCAGCCCGCAAACAAGGTTGAGTAGGCAACCAGCAACAGCAGGACCAACTGAGCCACCTCAGCGGCAGTCGTTGCTTTCCTAGTTGGTGCTTGTTTGTCTGTCTGTTTCCGAGCCTAGGTGTGCCAGCGGCGCCGCTGGGTTACGGCGTCGCACTTTGTCAGTAAGCGCACCTACAGGCCACCCTGTGGAGGACGGAAATCGGTTATAGGCCGCCAAGACTGTGTGAGGATTCCCACCATGCAACGCAGGGTGGATAACGTTCAGGTAACCTAGGGAGGAGAACACGGCACTGCTGTGCCCATAAATCGCCACCAAGCACCGCAGGAGAGTTTGTGAACGCTGACCTAGTTGTCGTCGGTTCGGGTTTCTTTGGCCTAACCATTGCAGAACGTGCCGCCACCGAATTGGGCCTGAAGGTGGCCGTGCTGGACCGCCGCCACCACATCGGCGGAAACGCCTACAGCGAGAACGAAGCTCAGACGGGCATTGAGGTGCACCGCTACGGCGCTCACCTGTTCCACACCTCCAACGAGCGCGTGTGGGAGTACGTGAACCGTTTCACTGCGTTCACGAATTACCAGCACAAGGTCTACACCTCCCACAAGGGCGAGGTTTACCAGATGCCCATCAACCTGGGCACCATCAACCAGTTCTTCCGTTCATCCATGGGCCCGGGCGAGGCTCGTGCGCTGATCCAGGAGCAGGCGGGCGAACTGGCTGGCACCGACCCGGAGAACTTGAACGACAAGGGTATCCAGCTCATTGGCCGGCCCCTGTATGAGGCGTTCATCAAGCACTACACGGGCAAGCAGTGGCAGACGGATCCGAAGGACCTGCCGGCGTCGATCATTTCCCGCCTCCCTGTGCGCTACAACTACGACAACCGCTACTTCAGCGACACCCACGAGGGATTGCCGGTTGACGGCTATACCGCGTGGATTGAGCGCATGGCGGACCACCCGAACATCGAAGTGGTGCTCAACACGGACTTCTTCGACGACGGCGAATACTCCCGCAAGGCTGTTACCGGCCAAGTTCCGGTGATTTACACCGGCCCCGTCGACCGGTACTTTGACTACGCCGAAGGCGATCTGTCTTGGCGCACCATCGACTTGGAGCAGGAAGTCCTGCCGATTGAGGACTTCCAAGGCTGCTCCGTCATGAACTACCCGGATGAGGACGTGCCATACACGCGCATTCACGAGTTCCGGCACTTCCATCCCGAACGCTCCTACACCAAGGACGCCACGGTGATCATGCGCGAGTTCTCGCGCTTCGCCGAAAAGGGAGACGAGCCGTATTACCCGGTCAACACCAGCGATGACCGCAGCAAGCTGCTGGCCTACCGCGATCTTGCCCGCGGCGAGCAGGACGTGCTGTTCGGCGGACGACTGGGCACCTACAAGTACCTCGACATGCACATGGCCATCGGTTCGGCCCTGAACATGTATGACAACAAAATCAAGCCGCACTTTACCGGCGGTGCGAAGCTGCAAAGCGGAGGAGTTGACGCGTGAGCGTAGCAACGAAGACCAAGAAATCTGGTACCGACGTCGAGGCAACAGTGTGGAAGACAGTCCACCGCGTGGTCTTCCCGACCGACGGCGACACCGACACCCTTCCGCTGTATGTTGACTTCAACGCAGCCCAGCGTGTGGTTTCCGTCCAGGAAGAAGAAACGAAAGCTGGTACCAGCAACACAGTCGTTGCTTCCCCGGCGAGTTCTTCGGGATCGCGCCAGCGCACCGATTATGTGCAGGGACGCCGCGAGCTGCGCCTGCCGGCCTTCCGTCGCGTGTCCCTCGGCACCTACTTCAACGCATTCCCCGCGAGCTATTGGCGCGCCCACACCGCGGTTGAAAAGGTCCGGCTGACGGTGGAGGCCGACGGCGATGCGACAGTCATCGTGTATCGCTCCACTCCGCGCGGCACCGCCAACCGGGTTGAAAGCCTGCAGCTCACCAAGGGCGCGGCTGTCACCGTTGACCTGTCCATCATGAACTTTGCCGACGGCGGCTGGTATTGGTTCGACCTGGCCACGGGCGACACGGCAACCACCATGACGCGTGCCGAATGGTCTGTGCCGCAGCCCGAAGGCTTCGTGGCTGGAACGCTTTCGGTAGGCGTGACAACGTTCAACCGGCCGGACTTCTGCGTGAAGCACCTGCGAACCTTCGCGGAATCTCCGGACCTGACGGCCGTCCTGGACACCTTAATCGTCACCGACCAGGGAAACCAGCGGGTTCGCGACGAGAAGGGCTTCGAGGAAGCCGCAGCGAACCTGGGCGAACGCTTCAAGCTCGTGGAGCAGGCGAATCTTGGCGGGTCCGGTGGCTTTGCTCGTGGCATGCACGAGACGGTCAAAGCCGGCAAGAGCAAGTATGTGATGCTGCTCGATGACGATGTCCTCATGGAAACTGAAGGCATCCTGCGGGCTGTGCAATTCGCCGACTTCACGCGCAAGCCCACCATTGTGGGTGGACACATGTTCAACTTGTATGAACGCGCAGTGGTTCACAACTTTGGTGAAGTGATCAATGAGTACCGTTTCCGTTACGAATCCTCGGGCGATAGCCAGGACGTCCACGATTTTGGTGCCAGCAACCTGCGCACCACACCGTGGATGCACCGCCGCATCGACGTTGACTACAACGGCTGGTGGATGTGCCTGATCCCGACCTCCATCATCAAGGAGATCGGGCTGGCTCTTCCGGTGTTTATCAAATGGGACGACGTGGAATACGGTATTCGTGCTAAAGCTGCCGGCTATACGACGGTCACGTTGCCGGGTGCAGCCGTGTGGCACATGCCTTGGACTGAAAAAGATGACACGATCGACTGGCAGGCCTACTTTCACCAGCGCAACCGCTGGCTGGCCACCATGCTGTACTCCCCGTACAACCGTGGCGGGCGCATGCCGCTGGACAGCCTCATGGTCGATGTCCGCCACCTGCTGTCCATGCAGTACTCCTCCGTTGAACTGCGGCTGCAGGCCCTCGAGGACCTCCTTGAAGGCCCCTCACACCTGCACCGCAACCTCGGCACCAAACTACCCGAGATCCGCCGCATCCGCAGCACCTTCTCCGACGCCCAGGTCAGCAAGGACCTGGCCAAGTTCCCACCGGTCAAGCGTGTCAAGCCGCCAAAGTTCGGTATTGTTCCCAGTGCACCGGCAAGCATGCCTGCTGCCCTGTCACAGGCCCTGTCAGGTATGCTCAGCGCAGCCCGGGATCCGCGCGACGGGTCCGTGGACTTCCCCGAGGCAGTTGTTCCAGCCATGGATGCCCGCTGGTGGCGCCTTGCCCGCTTGAACTCCGCACTTGTTTCATCTTCCGACGGGAGCGGCGCATCCTGGTACAAGAAGGATGCCAAGACATTCCGCAAGTACTTGCTTCGCAGCATGAACCTGCACAGGAAGCTCATGCTGCGATGGGATGAGCTGGCGAAGACTTATCAGGAGGAACTGCCCAACTTCACTTCACCTGAAACGTGGGAGAAGACTTTCGCCGCCAACCCGGCGCCGGTTGTTGAGCGCACCACGGCTTCGGGGAAGTGACAGTAAAGGTGGGGAGAACCGGTTCGTCAGGCACTCTTCCCCCGCTCACCAGCCCCGGGCACGGCAGCGGGCTGAGGGATGTTTTCCGGTCACGGTATCTTTTGACCCTTCTGGTGCAAAAAGAACTGAAAGTCCGGTACCGCGGTTCAATCCTGGGCATTATGTGGTCCTACGTGAAGCCCGGCATGCAATTCGTCGTATTTTACATTGCGTTGGGAGTATTTCTGGGTTTGGAGCAGAGCCCAACCAACAGGTCCGGGATGCCCAACTATGCCATCTACCTGTTTTCCGGCATTGCCCTGATCAACTTCTTCACCGAAGCTTTGGGCAACGCCGCACGCTCCGTGGTGGGAAACTCCGGCCTCATCCAAAAGATCTACCTGCCACGCCAGCTGTTCCCCGTGGCCTCGGTGTGGGTCTCGGCCGTGCACTTCCTGCCCCAGGTGTTGATTCTGGGCTTCGTTTGTCTGCTCAATGGCTGGCGCCCGGGGTTCATCGAGATTGGAGTGGCACTGGCTGCCTTCGTCATGGTGGGTCTGCTGGCTACAGGCCTTGGCCTTTTCTTCGGCGCGGTCAATGTGTACTTTCGCGACGCAGAAAACTTCGTGGACATGCTCTTGCTGGTCGCCACGTGGGCATCTCCGGTGCTCTACTCGTGGGAAATGGTTCACAATAAAGTTGGTCCCACTTGGTTTGCCGTTTACCAACTCAACCCTCTGACGGTGGCCGTGGAGAGCTTCCATCGGGCATTCTGGTATCCCACAACAATTGAAACGGTGGCGTTGGTGCCCAACTTGGCCTCCTTGTGGATTCCGGTTGGCCTGGCCATTTCCCTGACAGTGCTCATCCTCGGACAGCTGGTCTTTCGGCGGCTTGAAGGCCGCTTTGCGCAGGAGCTCTAATGACCACCAACTCCATTGAAATCAAAAATGTCAGCAAGAAATTCGTGCTGCGCCACACCCGGTCCCTCAAGGAAGCTTTTGTGTGGATTATGAAGGGCCGAAAGGGGGATCTGTCCAAGAAGTTTTACGCTTTGAGTGGCATCACCTTGAACATTGCCACCGGGGAATCCGTGGCGTTGCTTGGCCTGAACGGCTCTGGAAAATCAACCCTCCTCAAACACATCTCCGGCGTGATGCTGCCGGACACGGGAAGCATCGCCACACGCGGACGGGTGGCCGGGTTGATCGAGGTGGGGGCGGGATTTCATCCGGACCTCAGCGGCAGGGACAACGTCTACCTCAACGGTGCGATCCTGGGCATGAGTAGGGATGAGATCGATGCGGCTTTCGACTCCATCGTGTCCTTCTCCGAGATTGAGGAGTTCATCGACACGGAAGTGAAGTTCTACTCCTCCGGGATGTACCTGCGCCTGGCATTCTCTGTCGCAGTCCATACGAATCCCGACGTCTTTCTCATCGACGAGATTCTTGCGGTGGGCGACGAGCCCTTCCAAAAGAAGTGCCTGGCTAAAATCAAAGAACTTCATACAGCCGGAAAAACCTTGATTGTTGTCAGCCATGATTTGGATGTCGTGGCCAAGGTTTGCGACCGGGGCATTCTGATGCAGCAGGGACACGCCATCATGGATGGTCCCGTTGACGATGTCATTGCTAAGCTTCGCAGCTAGCAGCACCCAAAAGCCTTAGTATTGCCTGGCAGCTTGTTCAGCAGGGAAATCAGCATCTTGCGATAATCCCCGCACACGGTAAGGCCGCCCTCAACCTTGGAGGAAAACGTGTCCTGGTGGACCGCCGTGCCAGTAGTGCTGGTATGTATTGCCCTTGTGCTGGTACCAGGGGGCGCCTTGGCTTACGCCTTGGGCTTCCGGCGCACAACCTTGCTCGGGCTGGCCCCTCTGCTGTCGCTTTCGGTGGTTGGCGTTGCAGCAGTCGTGGCCCCGTTTGTGCGGGTGAATTGGAGCGTCTGGCCCGTTGTGGTCCTTGGCGCTACCGCGTGCGTTGCAGCGTGGCTGGTGACCGACTTTCGGCAGAAGAACACCAACCGTGCCGGCTTTCACCGGGATTCCTGGCTGGGGCTTGTTGCAATGTTGCTGGGTGCTGCTGTTACTGCAGTGCTTATTGCCCGGCGGTTCATGCAGTTGGTGGGGGCCCCGGACAACATCTCCCAACGCTACGATAACGTCTTTCAGCTCAACGCTGTCAGGCACATTCTGGACACGGGAAATGGGTCAACTCTCACACTGGGCCAGATGGCCGGCGGACAGGGGCTGGGCGCCGTTTATCCTGCCGTCTGGCATGACCTTGCTGCCTTGCTTGTTCAGCTGACGGGCACCCCCATTGCAGTGGCGGAAAACGCCGTTAACATGGTGGTTGCCGCCATCATTTGGCCCATTTCCATTATTTTTCTTACAAGGGTGGTGGCCGGTCCCAAACCCGTTGCGCTGGTGGCGGCTGGCATTGCCTCCGCAGGCATGGTGGCCTTCCCGTTCCTGCTGCTTGTCTGGGGCCCGCTGTTCCCCAATATGCTTTCCGTCAGTGCCCTGCCGGCGGCTCTAGCCGTTGTGATCCTGCTGTGCAGGCTGTCCGATCACCAGGAACGGCCCCTGCGGCTGTGGGCCGCGGCAGTGATTATGGTTCCCGGCTTGGCGTTCTCCCACATGAGCGCAATAGGCGCATTGATGGCCTTCGGCGCTCCCATCGTCCTTTGGGCTGTCGGCGTCCACGTCGCGGGCTTGCTGAAGGCGAAGGCGCGGCTCTGGAGATACGCCATGGTGGCAGCTTCCTTGGCCGCCGGTTTGGCTATTGCCTATGTGTTGTGGATGAAACTGCGTCCGGGAGACTACAGCGGATGGACACCCCACACGAATGTTCCGGGCGCCATCGGCGAAGTGGTTGCCAACGGTGTCATGGGAACCGAAGCGACCTGGGTCATCTCCATTCTGGCGGTCATGGGCGGTGCCATCATTTTGGGCAAAAGAACCCAAATTTGGTGGTTGCTCAGCTATGCAGTGGCCGGCTCGCTGTACGTTACGGACGCTTCGTTGGACCGGGGATTTATCAGAACGTTCCTTACGGGTATCTGGTATGCGGACACGAACCGGGTCGCCGCATACCTGACCATCTTCGCAGTGGTTCTGGCAGCAATTGGATTCAGCCGCGTCGTGGAAGTTGTTCTCTCAGCCGTGTCCAAGCTTTCAGGGAACGCACCCGGGTGGACCAAAACGCTGGGCGCTGCGCTGGTGCTCGTGCTGTTCGCCTTGCTGGTCCTTGGCACGCAGGTGGGCACTATCCGGAACTACATCGGAGGGCAAAAGGTGTTCTATGAACGGAACACATCATCATCCATACTCTCCGACGACGAGTACAAACTGCTGGCTCGGATTGACAGTGAAGTGCCTGCAGATGCCGTCATTGCAGGCAATCCATGGAACGGCTCCGGCCTGGTCTATGCGTTTGCAAACCGAAAGGTGTTGCGCTACCACCTTTCGCAAAAGGGCACGCCCGCTGAGGAACTTGTGGAGGAAAAACTGAACACGGCAAATTCCAATCCGGCCGTGTGCAATGCCGTCCGGAAGCTCAACGTCAGGTACGTACTTGACTTCGGTAACCAATACCTGCTGAATCATCCCGACAGCAAAGACTTTGGCGGGCTGCAGAATTTGGCTGATTCCGGCACGGCGGTGTTGGTTGATGAGCAGGGCGCTGCAAAACTCTACCGAGTGACGGCCTGCTGGTGATGAACAGCGGCCCTGCGGGAGTCCCTTTGTTGCACCCCTCGGGGTGGTTTTGCTCTCACCTGAAGCGAAGTCGGCACAAAGGCCGATATTCTAGTGGGTAATTGCCGGTGGAAGCATGCTCCGGACCATCACCAGGCTACATAAGAAAAGGCTACTAAAACGTGAAGATTGCAGTAATCGCACTCGGTAAGATCGGCTTGCCACTGGCAGTTCAATTTGCTTCCAAGGGCCACGATGTTGTTGGCGTGGATGTAAACCAAGCCGTTGTGGACCTTGTCAACGCAGGAACGGAACCGTTCCCCGGCGAAGCACACCTGCAGGAGAAGCTTTCCGAGCTCGTGCCGGCTGGCAAGTTGCGGGCGACGACGGACTACGCCCAGGCAGTTCCCGGCGCCGACGCCGTGGTGCTGGTGGTGCCGTTGTTCGTCGACTCGGAGGCCAAACCCGACTTTGGTTGGATGGATGCCGCCACAGCCGAATTGGGTAAGCACCTGAGCGCAGGCACGCTGGTCTCCTACGAGACAACCCTTCCAGTCGGCACCACCCGCAGCCGCTGGAAGCCGGCGCTGGAAGCCGCCTCCGGCCTGGTCGAGGGCGAGGACTTCCACCTCGTGTTCTCCCCTGAACGCGTGCTGACCGGCCGCGTCTTTGAGGACTTGCGCAAATACCCCAAGCTCATTGGCGGCCTGTCAGAAGCCGGTGCAGCCAAGGCGATTGAATTTTACGAGTCGGTGCTGGACTTTGACGACCGCCCTGACCTGAACCGCGCCAACGGTGTCTGGGATCTCGGCTCCGCTGAGGCTTCCGAACTCGCCAAGTTGGCCGAAACCACCTACCGCGACGTCAACATCGGTCTTGCGAACCAGTTTGCCCGCTTTGCCGCAAAGGCGGGGATCGACATCTACCAAGTTATCGCCGCCTCCAACTCGCAGCCGTTCAGCCACATCCACCAGCCCGGCATTGCCGTTGGTGGACACTGCATCCCCGTCTACCCGCGCCTGTACCTGTGGAATGATCCCGACGCCACGGTGGTCCGCGCCGCGCGGGCAGCCAACGCAGACATGCCCGACTACACCATCGGTCTGCTCGAGGGTGCCTATGGCGATCTGGCCGGGGCACGCGTCGTCGTACTCGGTGCGGCCTACCGGGGTGGCGTGAAGGAAACGGCGTTCTCTGGGGTCTTTGACGCGGTGGAGGCGATCAACCGCCGCGGTGGCACGGCCCTGGTACATGATCCGATGTACACGGATGCCGAGCTGGAAAAGCTTGGCTTTGCCCCGTACCACCTGGGAGAGGCCGTTGACGCCGCCGTGGTGCAGGCAGACCACGCAGAGTACCGCGATTTGACCCCGGCGGACCTGCCGGGTGTTAGGGCCTTCATTGACGGGCGCCGTGTCAGCTCCGCCGAGAAGTGGGACGGCGTCACCTACCGCGTCATCGGCAAGGCCTAGAAAGCTCAATTCGTCCACCCCGTGGGCCGAGTCAGGAGAAACAGCATGAGTTATGTAGCACCCAGCGCCGACGTGTCGGAGGACGCTGCAATCGGTGAAGGCACCAAGGTTTGGCATTTGGCCCAAGTGCGCGAAGACGCGGTTCTTGGCCAGAATTGCATTGTTGGCCGCGGTGCCTATGTGGGCACAGGCGTGCGCATCGGCGACAACACCAAGATCCAGAACTATGCCTTGGTGTATGAGCCGGCAGTCCTGGGCCACGGCGTGTTCATCGGCCCGGCCGTGGTGCTCACCAATGACACCTACCCCCGCGCCGTCAGCCCCGATGGGTCGCTGAAAAGCGCCCACGACTGGGTGCCCGTGGGGGTCACCATCGAGGACGGTGCAGCCATTGGGGCCCGCGCCGTCTGCATAGCCCCCGTAACAATTGGCCGGTGGGCCACCATCGCAGCAGGTTCCGTGGTGACGAAGGATGTTCCCGCGTTTGCGCTGATGGCAGGCGTTCCGGCCCGCCGCCTGGGCT
Organism: Arthrobacter sp. E3; assembly: GCF_017353415.1. GTDB lineage: Bacteria > Actinomycetota > Actinomycetes > Actinomycetales > Micrococcaceae > Specibacter. The sequence goes on along the minus strand of NZ_JAFMPX010000004.1, from coordinate 15,353 downwards.
GGGTCGGCAAGGCTGGCTTTCCGCTGAAGCAGGAGGGCGGTTTTTGGGTTTGCCCTGAAACAGGGGCAAAATACATTGAGGATTCAAACTCCCTTAAAGAGGCAGAGGACAACGCATGAGCCAGGACTTCATTCCCGCAGCAAAACCGATCATTGGCGACGAGGAAAGGGCAGCGGTCGACGCCGTCATGGCCTCGGGCATGTTGGCGCAGGGCAAGCAGGTGGCCGATTTTGAAACGGAATTCTCCCAGGTCCTCCTGGACGGCCGTGCCAGCGTTGCCGTGAATTCCGGCACCTCCGGGCTGCACCTGGGCCTGCTGGCCAGCGGGGTCGGCGCCGGTGACGAGGTCATCGTGCCTTCGTTCACCTTTGCCGCCACCGGCAACTCGGTGGCGCTGACCGGTGCAACCCCGGTCTTTGCCGACATTGAGCTGGACTACTACTCCCTCGACGTGGCCCATGTGGAGTCGCTCATCACGGACAAGACCAAGGGCATCATGCCCGTCCACCTCTACGGTCACCCCTTCGCCGCCGAGGCCTTCGCCGCGCTGTGCGATAAGCACGACATTGACCTGTACGAGGACGCAGCTCAGGCACACGGTGCCGCACTGAACGGTAAAAAGGTCGGCACCTTCGGCAAGTTCGGCATGTTCAGCCTGTACCCCACGAAGAACATGACCTCCGGTGAAGGGGGCATGGTCTCCACGTCCGACGCCACCGTGGAGCGCAATATTCGCCTGCTGCGCAACCAGGGCATGGACAAGCAGTACGAGAACGAGTTGGTCGGCTTCAACAACCGCATGACGGACCTGCACGCCGCCATCGGCCGGGTGCAGCTGACAAAGATCGAGGCCTGGACCAAGAAGCGCCAAGACAACGCAGCGTTCCTGACGGCCAACCTTGAGGGCGTGGGGACGCCGAAGGTGGCCGAAGGAGCCGAGCACGTCTTCCATCAGTACACGATCCGCGTGCCCGAGGGCCGCGACGCACTGCACGAGCGACTGCGCAGCGAGTTCAACATCGGCTCCGGAGTCTACTATCCGGTGCCGAACCACCGCCTGCCCTCATTCAACCGCACAGAAGACCTGCCCAACACGGAGATCGCAGCGAAGGAAGTCCTCTCGCTGCCGGTGCACCCCTCACTGTCCCAGGACGATCTGGAGCGCATCGTCGCCGCAGTGAACACCATCGTCAAGGCAGGGGCATAACATGGCGAACTTGCGCGTAGGACTCATCGGCCTGGGCATGATGGGCCGCCACCATGCCCGCGTCATCCGCGAGGTCGACGGCGTCGAGCTGGTGGCCGTGGCCGACGCCTTTGGCGATCCCCACGGTGTGGCCAGGGAACTCCCCGTCCTCTCCAGCGTCGAGGAACTTATCGCCGCCGGCATCGACATGGCAGTCGCTGCCGTGCCCACTGGTATGCACGAGGAAGTCGGCCTGGCATTGGCCGAGGCGGGCATCCACACCCTCGTGGAGAAGCCGATCGCCGCCAGCGTGCCCGCCGGACAGCGCCTCGTTGAGGCGTTCGCTGCGAAGGGGCTCGTCGGCGCCGTCGGACACATTGAGCGGTTCAACCCTGCCCTGCAGTCGCTGCGCAAGCGCATCGCCGACGGCGAACTAGGTGAGGTGTACCAGATCGCCACCCGCCGTCAGGGTCCGTTCCCTGCCCGCATTGCCGACGTCGGAGTAGTCAAGGACCTAGGTACGCACGACATCGACCTGACCGCCTGGCTGGCGCAGAGCCGCTACGCCTCAATCTTCGCCCAAACCACCACACGCAGTGGACGCCCGCATGAGGACATGGTGGCCGCCACTGGCAAGCTGGCCAATGGCATCATCACCAACCATCTGGTGAACTGGCTTTCCCCCATGAAGGAACGCCTGACCATCGTCACCGGTGAAAAGGGCGCATTTGTGGCTGACACCGTCACCGCCGACCTCACGTTCTATGAAAACGGTACGGTGGCCACCGAATGGGACTCCATCGGTGCCTTCCGCGGCGTTTCCGAAGGGAACGTGACCCGCCTGGCGATCGCCAAGCCCGAGCCGCTGCGTACCGAACACGAAGCTTTCCGTGACGCCGTGCTGGGTTTGGGCAATGACGTGGTGACCATGGCTGAGGGCCAGGACACGCTCGTCGTGGCCGAAGCCGTGCTGGAATCCTCCCGCACCGGGCTCCCTGTTGGGATTCCGTCTTAGTGGCAGCACAGAAACCGTTGAAGGTCGTCGTCACCACCAGGCTTTTCACGCCTGAAGTGGGGGCGGCGGCCTTCCGCTTGAAGGCACTTGTCGACGGGCTCGTAGCACAAGGGGCCGACGTCCAGGTCATCACCACAACGCCGCCGAAGGGCAGCGGGATTTTCAAACCCAGCTACGGGCTCAGCCGCTGGCCCGTGCTGCGCGACGCCGGCGGAAACGTTCGCGGCTACATCCAGTACCTGAGCTTTGACGTCCCCGCCTTCTTCAGGCTGCTTACGGTGCAAGCGGACGTCGTCGTCTCGGAACCGCCACCTACCACGGGTGTCGCGGTGGCGCTGTCCTCGCTGCTGCGCCGCCGCCCGTTCGTGTACTACGCGGCCGATGTCTGGACCGAGGCGCTGTCAGCCATGTCCGTGCCGGGCATCGTGAAGAAGACCATGGGAGCCATGGAAGGTGCTGTCCTTCGCAGGGCGGCCAAGGTCATTGCCGTTTCCGACCCTGTGGCACTCCAAGTGGCGCACTTCAACGTGCCTGCCGACAGGATCGACGTAGTCGGCAACGGCGTCGACACGGGCGTGTTCCGCCCAGACGGCACTGTTGCCTCCACCGAACACCCCTACTTTGTCTACACCGGGACCATGAGTGAATGGCAGGGGGCCGGCATCTTCATCCGTGCCCTGCCGCTGGTCCATGAACGGTTCCCCAATGCTGAGCTGAGGTTCTTCGGCCAGGGCGCCGACGAGGACCACTTGAAGGGCCTTGCCGCCGAGACCGTGCCCGGGGGTGTGCACTTCGGCGGGGTTGTGCCGCCGGCCGACGCCGCTGCGTGGATTCGCGGCGCCGCGGGCGCGCTTGTCAGCATCAAGCCCGACCAAGGCTACGACTTCGCCAAGCCCACGAAGATCTACGCCGCAGCAGGTTGCGGCACTCCTGTGGTGTTCGCCGGACAGGGGGACGGTGCAGCCATCGTGGAGTCAGGCCGGTTGGGTGTTGCTGCAGCCTACGACGCCCGCAGCGTGGCCAACGCCATGATCGCCGTGCTGGAGGACCCGGACTGCGGCGGGGCACAGTCCCGCGCGGCACGCGTCCAGTGGGTGGCGGACAACGCCTCCCTCCAGGCTTCGGGACACGCCGCTGCGCAGGCCATAGTGAAAGCTTGGGCCTGGCTGTGAGCACACTGGTCGATCCGGAAGCCTCGCTGGACTAGCTGGAGGAGCCTCGGCGGCTTGGGCGGGAGCGCACATCCCGCCGCAGGCGCCTTGCCCGTACTCTGGTGGCAATCACTGTGGTAGTCGCCGTCTGCGCGGGCCTGTTCGTCTTCAGGGAAGAAATCTGGGGCCCGAAATTCAACCACTCGGGTTATTCGCTCAGCCGCGACGGACAGTCCCCATACATCGGAAAGGCCGTAGTCCCGCTGGCGGATACGACTTGGGGTGAGACGGGCAAGGATCACGTGCTGGTTACAAAACTGCACGGGACGGCCGTCTACCATCCCGTTAACTCCGCTTGGTACCGCCAACGAAACAAAACAAGACCCACCAGGCAAAAGCCTGCATCGTCACCCCCACTGACGCGCCCATCACCAAACCACGCGACGCTCAACACAGGCTCCACGTGGAGTGACCTTCGGGGGGTTTGGTGCAGGCGAGTGCGATCAGGCGGGCCTCGACCTCGCCGGTGGTTTTCGCGGGTACCGGGGGAAGCGTTCTTTTGGCGCGGGTGATCGAGGCGCGTACGTCCCCGCCGCGCTCCACGTAGACCTTGGACACGTTCACGACGCTACCGGTGCAGACGCCTGCTCGTGTCGCGACGGCCTCGTGCGAGGGGACGGAGGTATTTTCGGCGGCGTTCTCATCGAGTTCCAGCAGCATCCGTGCCCGGCGCACCTCCTGGGCAGGGTGGGCGCCGGTCCGGGTAATTCCAAGCAGGAACGCCCGGTCTTCTTCACTCCATTTCGGACGGGTGACATCAAGAATTTCCCGTCACGGAACGTCTACCACAAATACCTGAAAGATTAGACGCGACGCAGTACTAGAGGTCGGTGAGGGTGGTGTTGGGGTGGGTGAGGAGGTGCTGAGCGTTGATGAGTTGGCCGACGGTGGTGGTCCCTGTGGTGCTCTGGTGTGGGGTTTGTTGTGCTGCTTGGACGGCGATGTGCGCGGCGAGTTCTGTTGCGCCGGTGGCTGTGAGGTAGCTGGTGGCGGTGTGTCCGTCGGGGTTGGTGGCGTGCCAGGGCAAGGAGGAGTCGGGCCCTGGCGGGGTTCATGGTGGTGCTGGCGTAGGCGTGCACGTTGGTGATGGTGGTGGCTTGGGTGATGGCGTAGGGGTCCCCGGTGTCGATGGGAATGACGGTCGTGCGGCCTTGGGGGAGGTTCAGGCTGCGGATCTGGTGATCGCGGTGGTGGGGGTTGGTCCGTTCGTTGCGTGGTGGCCGGGTCAGGACCGCTAGCGTGCTGGCTCGTGTTCCTGCTGTCTTGGATTGGTGGGTGGAGATGCGCACGAGGGTGAGGGTGTCAGGGTTGTTGATCCTGGTCAGGATGTGGGCGGTGAGGGCTTCGGCGGCTGCGGTGCCGAATCCGGCGCCGGGGATGATGCTTATCCCGGTTTGTTGTGCTGCCTCGTTCAGGGCCCAGGCGTGGCGGAAGGAGGCGGCTTCATTGGATAAGTCCAGGTAGTGGCATCGGTGGGCGATGCTCGCTTGCATGAGCGCGGGTGCGGTGCGGGTAAAGGGGCCCGCGGTGTTGATGACAGTCTCGACACCCTCGAGCATCCGGGTCAGGGCCGGCGTATCCGTCAGCGCCGCAGATCGCCAGGGCAGGCCCAGGGATGTGGCTGCGGCCTGAACCTGGGTGGGGTTCCGGCCGGCCAGCACTGTATCGACCCCGTACTCACGGGCCAGGACCGCGATACGCGTTCCGGTTCTGCCTGGTCCATAGATGAGAAGAATGAGATGCTCCTGCTCTCGTGTCGGCCGTTCCGGCCTTATTATTAGCGTTACACTGTGTATTATTATGGTCTCATTGGTAGGGCGTCCGCGAAACACCGCTCTGGATGGTGCCCTGGTGCGTGCTGCTGGGGAATTGATTGTTGAACGTGGATTCGCTGGGGTGTCCGTGGGGGCGATTGCGGCCCGGGCGAATACCACTCGTCCGGCGTTCTACCGGCGCTTTGAGGGTGTACCTGAGGTGGTGCTGTCTTTGTTGTTGGAGCACTTTGGCACCGCGTTGGATCAAAGCATCAATACCGGGGACCTCCCCGGTGATCTTGAGGCGATCCAGCGCGATCAAATCCGGTTGTTCATGGACCCGCTGGTTTTTTTTAGCCTGGCCGGGTTCCTGGAAGCCGTCCGTGGTGATGAGCAGCTTCGCACTGTTTTCGTCCGGAAGTTTTTGGTCCCGCGCCGGGCCGGGGTCGCGGTGGTGATCGCCCGGGCAGTCGGGCGGGGAGAGATCCCTCCGTGCCCGGACGTGGAATGGATTTGTGACCTGTTGACCGGGCCGGTGCTGATGCGGGTGCTGATGCCCGGATTGAACGGCTTGGATGAGTCCTTGATAGTGCAAAGCGTCGCTAGCGTCTTATCGGCCTTGGGGTATTCCACCCCGACGGGGGGCATCGAGGACCATGGTCTATCCCATTGATGCCGTCCTAGTCCACAAGAGGGCGCCGGAGCAGGTCCTGCTGACCTCGGCGGCTAGGGACGCTCAGGGGTGCTGGGTGTTCCAGGGGTCCCTGCCCCCGGGCCTGCCGGGCAGCCCCGGGCTTCCTGTGCCCGGGCCCGGTGCGACCTGTCCTGCAACATTGCTCGCAGTGGAGCTGGTGCGCCAGGCCAAAATTGCTTACACCCACCTGGTGTGGGATGTGCCCCTGGACTGGGCGTTTATCATCAATGAGCTTTCCTTTACCTGGACTCGCGAGCCCGCCACGATACCGGCCCTTCACACCGGCCCTGTGCAGGTGCGGGTACGCTCGGATGCCGCGCAAACCCGCAACGGCCGGATCCGTGACCTCCAACTAAGCGCTGATCTGCTCACCGGTGGAACACTCATCGGCACCGGGCGCGGTGATTTCACCTGCCTGCCGGCACGAACCTACCAGGGGATTCGACGCAGCGCCGCCCCGGACCCCGGCCACAGCACCGCCGAAGAAGGAACAGTGCTGACCAATGTGGCCCTCGACACCGACACCCTGGCCGGGCAGCTGGCCTGGAATCGAGACGACCGGTTCATCTTTGATCATGCAAGCGACCACGTTCCCGGCATCCTGATCGCCCAAGCCACCCTGAAAGCCCACCAACTCTTGACCAGCTCCACGGCCGGGCACATCAGCCTGCTCTGCCACAACTTCGCCGAATACAACGCCCCCATAGCCGTGAACGCAACCTTGACCGAACCGGGGCGCACCCGCATCAGCATCACTGAACCGCCCCGGGTTTAATGGAGGGTGTTGAATCCTTGAAAGGATAAGCACCATGGCACCACCGAAGAAATATCCAGATGAGCTTCGTCAGCGGGCGGTCCGTCTCGTGATGGACGCCCAGAAGAATCCAGCCGACCGGCGGGGAGCTTGCACTCGTATCGGTGCACAGCTGGGCATCCCGGCCGACACGATCCGTGGCTGGGTCAAGACGGAAGAGATCGATCAGGGCGTGAGGCCCGGCACGACCACTGATGATGCGACCCGGCTGGCCGAGTTGGAGCGCGAAGTCACCGAGCTGCGGAGGGCGAATGCGATCTTGAAGTCAGCGTCGGCTTTCTTCGCGGCGGAGCTCGACCGCCCCTCACGACGATGATCACTTTCATCGACCAGTACAAGGATGAATTCGGGGTCGAGCCGATCTGCAGGCAGCTGCCGATCGCCCCCTCTACCTACTACGCTGCCAAGGCACGCCCCGAGTCGAAACGCACTGTTACCGATGCAGTGACGACAGAAAAGATCAAACAGGTGCACAAGGAAAACTACGGGGTTTACGGGGCCAGGAAGGTCTATGCTGCGCTGAACCGTGCCGGCCACAAGGTCGCTCGGTGCACGGTGGAGAGGCTCATGCGCCGGGCCGGGCTGCATGGTGTGCGGCGGGCCAAGGGGCCCCGTACGACAGTGCCAGGGCCTTTGGCTGAGCGGCCGGCGGATCTGGTTCGGCGGCAGTTCACGGCCCCGGCACCAAATTGTCTCTGGGTCGCGGATATAACCTACATTAAGACGTTTTCCGGCTGGGTCTATGCGGCGTTCGTGCTCGATGTTTTCTCCCGCCGCGTGGTCGGCTGGCAGCTCTCCACCACCATGCACACAGCCCTTGCGCTGGATGCTTTGGAGATGGGATTATGGACTCGTCGGCGTGATCGAAAAGATGTATTACAACTTATTCACCACTCGGACAGAGGTGTGCAGTATCGTGCCATCCGCTACACCGAGCGTCTCGCCGAGTCCGAAGCTGTCGCTTCCGTAGGGGCCAAGGGTGATAGTTACGACAACGCCATGGCCGAGGCCCTCAACTCCCTCTTCAAGGCCGAGCTGGTCCGCAACAAGGGCCCCTGGACCGGTATCAATGACCTTGAAATAGCTGTCGCTGAATACATCGACTGGTACAACCACCGGCGCCTCCACGGGGAAATCGGATACATTCCGCCAGTGGAAGCAGAAACCAACTACTACTCAAACCTGCCCGCCATCAAAACGATGGAACGGGTCTAATAAACCCTCCACCAAACCCGGGGCTTGACAACGCGTTTCACCGGGGCCTCAACCGTCACGGTTACACGATACCGTTACCGTTACCGCGGCAAGAACATCCCGAACCCGTGGCATCAACAGCCCTTGAACCTGAGCATCACCACCGGGCAATGATGCATGGAGAGCCGGATGCGGTGAGAGTCGCACGTCCGGTTCGGCGGGCAGCCACGGCGAAACCCAGCCCAGCAATGGGACAACGGGCGCGCCGTGGCTGACTCAGCTAACGGAGTCCGAGCGGAATGAATTGCAGCATTTGCGTAAGGAAAACGTGAAGCTTGAAATGCAAGTAACTACTCAGCTGGTTTGTGAGCGAGGGGCCCGTGTTAATTGATGGCGGGCTGCCAGGGGTTGGCGTTGTGGAGCATGACCATTGCTTCGAACGCTGCCTGGCCTTGCTTGGCGGCGGTGGCGAAGTAGGAGCGCAACCGGCAGAATGCTTCGGCGCCGGGCATGCTGCGAAGATCGCCGGAGACCTTCATCTTGATCTTCAACTGCCGGACATCTTGTTCTGAGCCGTTGTTCGTGAAGGGGACGCGCAGGTCGGTGGCGAAGCGCAGTACTTCCTGCCGGTGCCCGTCGAGACGGTCGAGCAGGTTCACATGCTTAGGCCGTTTCGTGGCGTGCGTGCCCGGCGAGAAGCCGGGGTTTGCCGCCCACCCGGCCCGGATGAACTCGGCGTATCTTCGCTGGTACTTCGCCATTAGTTCCGGGGCGAAGGCTGTCCCACCAAAGTCCCGGGCCCGGTGGGCGACACGGTTGATCTCAGCGAGCAGCCGTTCCATCGGCTGCGCCCAGCTTTCCTGCCCGTCGGCTTCGGCTTCGGCCGCGGCCCCCAACTCCCGGGACAGGTGGGCTCCGCAGACGGCGTGGATGACTTCCAGACGCCAATACGGTCCAAAGAAGTCGCTCACCAACACTGTTGCCGGTGCCAGGGCCGTCAGCACCCCGGCGTCCTTCATCCCCTCGTATCCGCGCTTGGGCGAGACCGTGTACCGGATCAGGATATCGGTGCGGGCCGCGTGGACCCAGACCAGTTTCCCGTTCATCCTGATCCCGGTCCCATCGGCGCCAAGCGCCTGCGCTTGGGACCAGCCCTGTACCAGGGCCTGGTCAAAGCCGTCCAGCCCAGCAGCCGCCGCCTCCTGCCAACTGACCAAGGAGCTCTGACTGACCGGCGTCCCGACCACCTCGCTCAGCAACTCCTCGGACCGCTTGAGCGGCAGGTGCTGGACGTTCAACAGGTACACGCCCAGAGCACGAACCCTCGGCCCATCCTGCACCGGAGCACAGCCCCCGGCCGGGGCATCGGCCATCGTCACGCACACTCACGCACACCGCAGGTGATGGACCCGGTGCTCGGTAACCCACACCTTGATCGGCGCCAGGTCAAAGACCTGCCGGGACTCGGTGGAAACCACCGGCGCACCCGCCAACGATTCCCCGCACCCGCCACAGACAGCCGGTTCATGGATCAGGACCTCATTCGGGGTCGTGACCCGCTTCAGGGTGTGGCTCTTGTGGCCAGGCTGGCCGCCCGAGGGCCGGTCAGTTTTCGTGCGCCGGGATTTAGTGCCGGCTTCTCATATCCCTCACTGGACGGCGGCTTGGAGGAATTCCGCGGCGACTGGCCCAACCGGACACGCAACACGGCATTCTCGGCCTGCAACATCTCGATCAAGCGTGACTGCTCCACGACCACCGACCGCAACGGCACGACCTGGCCAAGAAGCTCATCAAAAGACGGAACATCGGACACACCAACAGCATGAACCCATATGTCCTCAAATCAACAAGACACGCCGCAAACCACCAAAACCACCTGAGCAGTTACCAACTATAGGAGCATCAGGAGTTGGTGTTCTCCGGGTACCTCGGAGAGAAGGTTCTAAAGTAAAATGGTGGGTATCTCCGGTTGGAGATACCCACCACTTCTAGTTTACGTCAGGGCTGCCAAGACAGTCCCTAAAAGAACTATTCGGAATTACCAGGCGAGGGCAGACTTTACCTGCGCAGTGACATCCAAGGAGAGTGTTGCCTGTCCACCGAACACGAATGCGCGGTTGATAGCGATCTCGTTCTTCTCCAAGTAGGACTTGGTGAAGCCATTCAGAACGTTCGGGTTGCTCAAAAGCAGCGGGCCATCCGCGTTAGCGATGTAGCCGGCAGCTACAACAGCATCAGCGTAGGTGTGGCCTGAAGCGATCGCCACGTTCTGTGTGTTCGGCGAGCTGAGGTTGCCACTGAAGTCGAAGTAGTGGTCAGCCAGCAGTGCAGCCGTCTCGTAGCGGTCAGAACCGGTGTAGTGAGCGTCAGCATCTTCAGCTGCAGCTTCGGCTTGGCCACCAACGGTAACGATGGATGCGAGGTCATAGCCAGCAGGCAAAGTGTTTACCAAACGGTCCAAGAACCTCTGGGTCTGGGCAGGAACCACAGTGTCGGCGGTCAAGATCACAACGCCGTTGTTAGACGCAGCAGCTGAACCAGCGGTCATGGCGTCAGCAAAGTCCCGGCCGGTAGCCAAGAATACATTGACGACCTTCTTTGCACCAGGCGTGGTCGAGTAGACGTCGATGGTCTGCTTGGAAACGTTTACTGAGGTCTCATAGCGGTCTGAACCCTGGATACGGAATGACGTGCTACCTGTAGCAGCGTCGATGTCGGTAGCAACTCCCGTACTGATAGCACCCTGACCGCCAACGATGATGACGTTGACGTTGCGCGCCTTGCCGTTCTTGTTCAGCCCCAAAGCAACAAGTTCGTTCTTGACGCGTGTGTCCAGCACGTTGGAGTTGGTCACCAAGATAGGTGCGTCCAAAGCATCGGCCAAGGGGCCAGCGGAAAGTGCATCTGCGAAGTCATCGTAACGAGCGATGACAACGTTGACATCCTTGTTGGTGCCCCATGCGCGGCTCTGTGCTGCAACGATCGCGGTAGAGATGCGGTCATTTCCAGCCAGACGGGTTACGGTGGTTGTTTTTACGGTTGTGGCGAAGTCAGCGTTGCCATCCTGCTGAACGTTACCCAACGGGAAGTTGTTCGCGGCAGAAGCCACGCCAGCCATGCCGATGCCCGAGGCCAAGACACACGCAGCAACTGCGGTGGAAAGTACACCACGGCGAAGATTAGATTTAATCATGATTCCAGTCCCTTTGAAAGCGATTATTTTTTCATATTTTACCGTGGGTGAGACCTATAAAAGTCCGAACATATGCTCAGCAATTCCCCCCCCCATCGGAGTTCCCCGCCAACTATGTTTCACCACGTTGACGGATGAAATTAATCTAACCCATGGTCTCCACAAGTTCAAGTGGAGGACACGAAAATTGTTTCTGTTACCCCAAAAGGTTGGCTGCATGCTCTAAATTTGAATAACTCATTGACAACTCAGAGATTTGGTAGTCGTAAGCATCCACTCGCTAGTTGGGTCAGCCACGGCGCGCCCGTTGTCCCATTGCTGGGCTGGGTTTCGCCGTGGCTGCCCGCCGAACCGGACGTGCGACTCTCACCGCATCCGGCTCTCCATGCATCATTGCCCGGTGGTGATGCTCAGGTTCAAGGGCTGTTGATGCCACGGGTTCGGGATGTTCTTGCCGCGGTAACGGTAACGGTATCGTGTAACCGTGACGATTGACGCCCCGGTGAAACGCGCTGTTGCCGTGGCAAATTGCCATCCATTGATGCAGAATTTACGTTTCATGTCCCGTATCTTCATGCGTCCGTGTTTCTTCTTCAACCATGACCAGACCCGTTGCCAAGCGTAGGAATCGATGTCGTTAAAGACATGCTTCGAGACGCCGTGCCGGAAATAGTTGGCCCACCCGGCCAGGATTTGATTGAGCCGCTTGAGCAGCTCAGAAAAGTCCTGATGCAGGGTTGATCTGTAACAGGTTTGTGCGATCTTTGACCGCACGGAGACGATCGATTTCTGCGACGGAACCGTGTAAACGTAGGACTTGTTCGTCCCGCGCTTGTGGCGTCGTTGAATCGTGAATCCGAGAAAATCGAATCCCTCATCGATCGTGATTATCCCGGTCTTCTCTTCCGAGAACTCCAACCCCAACGGGGCCAGAACCTCACCGATCTCTGTTTTCAGCGCTTCCGCATGCTCACTCGTTCCTCTGATCACGCAAACGAAATCGTCAGCAAATGTAGAGTTCCGGATTATGCCGACCTCGGCGGGTGTATCCGCTTGATGGCAGGGCTCCAAGGCCGGGCTGGTCGGCATAATCCGTGAAGCGGGGTTTGTGTTTTCCTGATAGATAGACCGTCATGGCGGGGGTCTGTTTTTCGGGAGGATCGTGATGGAGATTAGGGGTGGCTTTGCCCGGCCTGTGAGGCTGGAGGATTTGTTGGATCAGTATCGTCAGTGGCTGCGTGAGGAGCGCGGGCTGGCGCCTGAATCGGTGCGTTGCTATGTGCAGCAGTCAAGGAAGCTTCTGGCGTCGTTAAGCGAGCCGGTTGGTCGTTCCTTAGGGGCATTGGAACCCGCTGACATCATCTCTTATGTTGTTGCGGCTTGTCAGGGATCAGGAAGTCGTTGGAGTGCGAAGGCGCATGTGACTGCGTTGCGGTCCTTTCTTCGGTTTCTTCATGTCAGCGGGCTGACATCATCGGATTTAGCCCCGGCTGTCCTTGGTATTGTCGGGTGGAGGTTGAGCCAGGTTCCGCGTGGCTTGCCCCGGGATCAGGTCGATGCGTTGCTGGACTGTCACGACACAACGACTGTCACGGGGATCCGTGACAAGGCGGTTCTGGGCCTGCGGGGTGCGGAGAGTGTGTAAGTGGTTTTGTGATCATCTGATTTGGAGACAATGGTGACTGCGATTGCCCTGCCAGGCCCTGCCTAGCCCACCGGCAACAACACCTGCGTCACCTTGCACCCGACACACCGGGCACGGCGGGGACGATGCACAACAGCCCTGAAATCCGTGCCAACACCGTGGCGGATCCGCCGCGGCCGAGCCCAGGACCACGGCCGCAACCGGCCCCCACACCCAGGACATTCCAGAACCCCGCCAAGCAAGTCCGACTCGACAGAATCCCCATCATGATCTACCGTCAGCATCAGCGCGCCTTTACGCGTTAGCGTTCCAGCGCCGCTGCGCGCCGTGGGGGTCGAAAGTTGTTGCAGGGTCACCTGTGCTCTGGCGTCGGGGACGATGTGGCGGGACAATTATGTGGTCTGCCGTGTTCGACGCCGATTCGTTCTTGGTGCTGTTGGTTGGCCCGTGCGTTAGCGTGGTGCGGAGGGTTCCACGGGAACCGTGGATTGTTGCTGTGAGCACGTGTACTAGAATCCTGATTTAATTCCACCCTCCACACGGCAGGCGCCATCACCCATAGTGAACGAGCAACTGTAGGAGGTGTCCCGTGGACCTGGTTCATGAACGTGCTGCGGGCATTGATATTTCCAAGGGCGACGCGAAGGCGCCATCCGGGTTCCGGGCAAGCGCGCCGGAACGTTCAGCACCACGGTAAAGACCTGGGGCTCGACCACCAACCAGATCCTCGCCCTGCGGGACATGCTGGTCGAGGCAAGGGTCACCACGGGGATCATGGAATCAACCAGCGACTACTGGAAGCCGTTCTACTACCTGCTTGAGGACGTGCTTCCGGTAGTGCTCGTCAATGCGAAGGCGGCCCGGAACATTCCGGGCCGTAAAACCGACGTTTCCGATGCCGCCTGGCTGGCCCAGCTCGGAGCCCACGGGCTGTTGCGAGCATCGTTTGTCCCGCCCGAGCCGATCCGCAAGCTGCGCGATTTGACCCGGGCCCGCACCATCGCCGTGCAGGACCGAACCCGGGAAGGCCAGCGACTGGAGAAGTTCCTGGAATCCACCGGGATCAAGCTCTCGGGCAGTGTCTCGGACCTCATGGGCGCCTCCTCCCGGGACATGCTCGCCGCGCTCATTAACGGTGAGCGGGACCCGCAGAAACTGGCCGATTTGGCCAGGGGCGTCATGCGCAAGCGGATCCCGGAGCTGGTTAAGGCCCTGACCGGCCGGTTCGGCGAACACCATGGGTTCATTTGTGCCATGCATCTGGACCGCATCGACTCCCTCACCGGCTGGGTTGACAAGCTCACCGCACGCATCGACGAGGCGATGGAACCCTTTCGCATCGCCCGGGAATTCCTGGCCACCATCCCCGGCGTCTCCACCCTGGTCGCCGATGTCATCATCGCCGAAACCGGCGCGGACATGAGCCACTTTGAAACCCCAGGACGCCTGGCCTCCTGGGCCGGGGTCAGCCCCGGCTCCAACGAATCTGCCGGACGCATCAAGTCCACCAAGACCCGCCCCGGCAACCGCTACCTCAAGGGGGCGCTGGGCACGGCAGCACTCTCCATCGCCCGACACCCCAAGGACAGCTACCTCGGGGCACGCTACAAGCGCATCCTCGTCCGCCGCGGAAAGGTCAAGGCCATCGTCGCCAACGAACACGCCATCCTCACCGCCGTCTGGCACATGCTCGCCGAAGGCGAGTGTTACCACGACCCCGGCGGCGACTTCTTCACCAAGAAGGACCCAACCCGCACCAAAAACAACGCCATCCGCCGGCTCCAAGCACTGGGCTACAACGTCACCCTGACCACGCGGGAGGCAGCCTGACCCACCTTACTTTCGTACTAGAACGACCTGATGCGGATCTTCGAAAATTGTGCATCGGGTCGTTTGTCTTTTAAGCAGCGATCAGCCACCCATCGCCAGCCTGACGCCGCCAACGAAACAAAACAAGACCCACCAGGCAAAAGCCCACATCGTCACCCCCAATGACGCACCCATCACCAAACCACGCGACGCTCAACACCGGCCCGCGCCATCGTCGCCACTGAACGCACCCTCATCACTGCCGTCTGGAACATGCTCGCCAACGGCGTCGCCTACGACGCACCACCCATCCGCCGCTACAACCAGGCCAACAAGGACAGAACCCGCCAACACGCCCTCAAGGAACTACACCAGTTCGAATACGAAGTCACACTCACCCAAACCGCCTAAGTCACCCCACTTTCGTATTAGCCATCCAGCGCCGCTGGCGCGCCGTTACGGGGGAAAGTTGGGGGCAGGTTTCCCTTGGCGGTGGCAGGGGTTTGGGGTGATGATGGTGGCGTCTGTTGTGGTTGATGTCGAAACCAACTTGGTGCCTTGTGCCCGAGTGTTAGCCTGACACGGAGGGTGTGCGGGGACCGTTTATTGTTGCCATGGAGCACGAGTGTCAGATTCCTGATTTTTCCCAGCCCTCTCCGCAGCAGACACCATATGTCCATCAATGCTGTGTTGTTTGGGAGAGCCATCATGGAACTCATTCATGAACGGGCCGCAGGGATTGACATCTCCAAGCGGGATGCCAAGGTCGCCATCCGTGCACCCGGGAAACGGAAGAACTCGTTCGTCACGACCGTCACCACCTGGGGTGCGACGA
>NZ_JAFMPX010000049.1 GCF_017353415.1 Arthrobacter sp. E3 | reverse complement strand
CTACCATTTTTCGGCAGGCTTTCTCTTGGCGGTCCACTCCGGCAGCGTCGCCGCCCTTGTCTTGGGACTGTCTCGTGTAGATCGCCGTCTTCGTCATTTAGTAAGCGTAGCAGTTGACAAGCGGGACCATCATGGCGATTTCCTTCCGTCCTGCGGACTCCATAAGTTCCCGTTTGGCCACGTCGCGCACGTCCTGGGCCTGTGCCCGGAGTACTTCGGCCAGCGGTGTGCCTCGATTGATGGCCACGCTGATGCCGTCAACAAATCTTGACAGTGCGGCCACGTTGACCCGGGCCGAGAAATCGTTCAATGCTTCCACCAGCGGGGTTCCGGTGCGGGTTTGGGCCAGAACCTTCCCAAATTCGGTCGACAATACCCCCTGGGAGGAACGCGCCACCCTGTCCAGCGCACTGGCTGCGCTCTCCCCCGCACCCACGGCCAGCGCCATGAGTTCGGCCAGCGCCGGAAACTCTGTCAGCATAAGTGCCTGCCTGCGCCGGATTCTGACGCCCAACAAATGGTCGTATAGCATGTAGCCGCCTAGCATGGGTGCCAGCGTGAGTGCCACTGCACCCATGAAATTGATGTTTCCTTGCCACAGCAGGAAAAGGGCACTCAGCATTCCCGACAGCAGCCCCGCACCGGCGCACAGGAACTGAACAGCCCGAAATTCAAGCGCGGTCTCTGTTCGCCCTGCCTGGTCAAGCTTGGCATTGAGCCCGCGGACACTGATGTTGAACCTTCCCAAACGGTGCACTGCATCGGAGAGGACAAGGCGGAAGATCCTTTCCAACGGTCCAAACAATGCCGTGCCTTCGTTCTCATCCAAGAGTTTGGAACGACTCACGGCCGAGCGCAGCTGAGGTTCCACACGTTGGGAGAAACTGGTCCTGCGCATGACAGGCAACCCGGCCAAAACCAGCCACAGCCCCGCCCCCATGGCGAGTCCAACGGCTGCCACAGTCCCCAAGTTCCCCATCATTGCAACACCCGCACTTCTTCAGGCAGGGCACCAATGCGCAGCATGATCCGGTAGCAAACAACGGAAATCAGCAACCCACCGCCAAGGACAGCCCATCCGGCGGGAGAGTTGTAGGCCCCGATGGCTTCAGGCCGGCTGGCCATCAACATCAACACAATCCAGGGGGCCGCAACGGCAAGCCGTGCAGCGTTGACGGTCCAAGACTGCCGAGCTTCAAGTTCGCTGCGGGTGCGGGCGTGGTCGCGCAGGAATTCTGAGAGCGTGCCGAGTAGTTTGCCGAGGTCGGAGCCACCCACATCCCGAGTGAGCCGCAGAGCTTCGACGATCCTGTCGGAGACTGGATCGGCCAGGTTTGACTTCAGCGATTGCAGCGCGCACTCAAAGTGTCCGCTGGCGCGGTAATCGGCTCCAAACGCCCTGAACTCCTCCCTCAACTGCACAGGCCCCTTGGTCCCCAGCTGGGCGAGGGCTTCGGGGAGGGAGAGCCCGGCCCGGATGGCTGAGCGCAAGTGGTCCACTACGTCGGGCCAGAGTTCTCGCATGACGGCCGTCCGGCGTCGTGCGCGCATGTTCAAAAGCGCAAAGGGGACATAGCCGCTGAACAGCCCAAAGCACAGGGCTATGGCCGGAGCCCCGGTCAGGACAAAGGTCACCAGCACCACGAACAGGGCCAACCCGGCTGCGCTGATCAGCAGGGAAGCCGGCGTGACATGTGGGACTCCTGCCCGGTGGAGGAGCGCCTCGATTCTGCTGGGCCGGCCAACCCGGGACTGGCGGTGCGGCTCGCTCCAACACGCGTTCCAGATCAGGAACAGGCCCATGCCTGCAAGCAACCCCAGTACGGCCGACATCAGGAGTCCGCCATCAGCGTTGCCACGTTGTAGCCTGCTGAAGCAAACTTTTCTGGTGCGGGCATAGCTGTTTCCGAGGCTGTCAGCACACCGCCGACGGTGTCGAAAACCAAGCCTGATTCAATGATGCCGTTCTCCACCCGACGCCCCAAAGCCAAGATCTGCCCGACGCTGCGTTTGCCGTCGGACGCCCTGACGCAGTGGACCACCAAATCGATGCATGCGGCGACTGTGGGCACGACGAACGCCGCCGTGATATTTTCTCCGGCCAGCAGCGGGAGCGTACAAATCTTCACAACGGCGTCGTGAGCTGAGTTGGCGTGGACACTGGCCATTCCGGGCAGGCCGCTGTTCAGTGCGATGAGCATGTCCAGACTTTCCGCCTCCCGCACCTCGCCCACAATGAGCCGATCGGGGCGCATGCGCAGCGCTTCCTTGACAAGGCGCCGCAGTGGGATTTCGCCGGCTCCTTCGAGGTTCGGTTGGCGGCATTGCAACCCCACAACATCGCGCAGCGGCACCTTCAGTTCAAATATTTCCTCCACTGTCACCACGCGTTCACGCGAACCGATGCCGGCGGCCAAACAGTTGAGCATCGTCGTTTTGCCTGCCTGTGTGGCGCCTGAGACGAGGATGTTCAGCCCGCTGCTGACGGCGGCACCAAGGAACCTTGCGGCCTGCGGTGTGAGAGATCCCAACTCCACCAGGTGGTCCAGACGGCTGGCGCGTGCGGTGAACTTGCGGATGTTCACGGCCCAGTGGGTTTGGGTGATGTCCGGAATAACAACATGGAGCCGGCTACCGTCCGGAAGAGCAGCGTCAACGAACGGACTGCTTAAATCCAGCCGGCGGCCAGAAGTCTTCAGCATGCGCTCCACGAGGTCGCGCACCTGCTGTTCGGTAAAGACAATGTCCGTCAGCTCCGACTCCCCGTGCCTGGCCACAAAGACCTGGTCCGGGGCGTTGAGCCAGACTTCCTCAATGTCCGGATCGTCAAGGAACGGCTGCAGGGCGCCGAAACCGGCAACGGTGTTGAACACGTGCCTTGTGATGTCCTCCCCTGTTGAGAGGGTGGGGACTGCGCCCAAGAGCGAACGCTCACCATAGTCATTGACGGCGGCCTCGACCAGTGCCCGCACTTCGGCGCCCTGCCGGAGCGGATCAAGCCCTTTGCGCCGGATGAGTTCTTTGACTTCATCCTCGAGCAGTGCAAATGCATCCAATCAGACCACTTCCGCCCCTTTGCGGTGTTTGCCCACCTGTGTTCAGGAGCCTAGACCGGAGTGACGAGACTCGCCAGAGGCAATTTGTCATCTGTGGATAACACTGGAGCATTTACCCGGGAATGACAGCCCCTGGCGGCACGTGGCCATGAGCTACTCTATGAGCATGAATGACGGCCCAATCTACCTTGTCGCCCCCTCCGGAAATCCAAATTTCGGCGACGAATTCATTGCTGCAGCATGGCTGCGGCACTTAGCCAAGGCAGCGCCCGGCACCGAGGTGTACTTAGACTGTCCACAGCCCGGCACAGCACAAATCCTCTTTGCCGGGCTACACCCGTTGCTTCGGGTGACCAACACGTTGTGGCGGGCCGTGGCTGAGTCCGCATCCCTGCCGCCGTCGCAGATGGGCGAACGCATGGCGCAGCTGGTCCGGGACACCGGGTCCCCGCTGTACGATCTGGGTCTGCTCAAATTGCGTGAGGCACGTTCGCTGCACCTGCTCGGCGGCGGGTACATCAACAGCATGTGGCCCCAGCACTACGGCTTGGTCAGGGCAGTCAAGGCGGTGCGTGAGCTCACGGGCGCCCGGCTGTATGCGACGGGATTGGGCCTCATGCCAATGGACACGGACCTTTCGGTGGACCCCCTGGGAATGTTCGCCGACTTTGAATACGCCAGTGTCCGTGATGCTGATAGTGCCTAGGCCTACGGGCTGAAGTTCGGCCTGGACGACGCCCTTCTGGGTGCTACCGCCGAAATTGGCCGCGACTCGGCGGCCCCCAACAGCCTGTGCGTCTGCATTCAAAATGACACGGTCGACGACGGCCACCTCACCACCGCGCTGGCCTATGTCCGTGCACGGGTCACGTCGGCACTGGATTCCGGGCGTGAGGTGCACTACTTCGAGGCCATTCCCGGCTCAGACCGCGCGGGCTACGAATCGTTGTCGGACTTGATTCCGGAGAGCCACTTCGTGCCGTTCGTGGAGACGTGGCGGCGCGGCCTGCCGCTTCATTCCGGACAGGAGTGGCTCACCACGCGGTTCCATTTCCACCTCTTGGCTGCGGCGGCAGGGGCCAAGGGCACCTCGATTGAAGCCAAGGCGGGCTACTACGACGTCAAGCACGGCTCCGTGCGTGGGCTAGGCTCCGGCTGGGCACATGTTGTGGACGGGGTGGAGACGGTGGCTTCAGGGCCCAACACGCTGGCATCCGGCCTGGGCGCACTTGTGGAACGAAAGCTTGCCGAAGCCAGAAAGCTCTACCCCGAGCCCACCTGGGCCCAAGGCGGTGGCGCACTTGGCCAGAGTCTGCTGCGATCGGTAAAACGACGGATCAGTTCCTGAGGGAACTCCAAGACGGCAACCGCACGTCACAGACGCCTGCGGCCCCCAACATCAAAGTTGGGGGCCGCAGGCATCTACTCTTTGGCACACCTTGCCAAGTGTCAGGCGGTGTAGCCGTTGGGGTTTTCCCGCTGCCAGCGCCAGTGGTCTTCACACATCTGCGCGAGGTTGCGGTGGGCTGACCAGCCAAGGTCGGCGAGTGCTGCAGAAGCATCCGCATAGCTCACGGCTGCATCGCCAGCCCGGCGCGGCGCAAATTCAAACGGCACAGGCTTGCCCGCGGCCTCCCCAAAGGCCTCGATGACTTCCAAAACGGACGACCCATTGCCCGTGCCAAGGTTCCAGCGAAAAACTCCCTGGTGCTCTGGCAGGTAGTCCAGTGCAGCCAAGTGGCCAGCGGCCAGGTCCATGACGTGGATGTAGTCGCGGACACCGGTGCCGTCGGGCGTGGGATAGTCGTTGCCGAATACCATGACCTTTTCACGGCGGCCAACGGCAACCTGGGCCACGAACGGCAACAAGTTGTTCGGCACACCGGTGGGGTCCTCACCGATACGGCCAGACTCATGGGCACCCACCGGGTTGAAGTACCGCAGCAGCGCAACACGCCACGTCGGATCCGCCGCACCCAAGTCCGTCAGGATGTCCTCGACCTGCTCCTTGGTGCGGCCGTACGGGTTGGTGGCATCCAGCGGCATCTTTTCAATCAGCGGAACTTCCTCACTGGCACCGTAAACAGTGGCGGAGGAACTGAACACGATGGTGCGCACACCGTGCTTGTCCATGGAGGCCAGCAGGTTCAATGTGCCAATGATGTTGTTTTGGTAATAGCGAAGGGGCTCCGCCACCGACTCACCAACAGCCTTGAGCCCGGCAAAGTGAATAACAGCGTCAATGTCTTCGCGTGCGAACAGTGCATCGACACCGGCGGCATCAAGCAAGTCAAGCTCGATGAACGTCGGATGCTTGCCGGTGAGCTCCTCAACCCTGTTCAGCGATTCCACCGAGGAGTTCGCCAGATTATCAAGCACGACGACGTCGTGCCCGGCTTCCAGTAGGCAAAGCACAGTGTGTGAACCTATATAGCCGGCCCCGCCGGTCACCAAAACCTTCATGCAACCCACCTTATAGGGACGCGGCCTGTGTCTTGAATTGCATGTCCTGGTCCAATAGCTCGATTTTGTGATGGTAAACACAGGCATAGTAGGCTGTCCACGCCAGTGTTTTGACCATTGCACCGATCAATTTTCAACGCTTGGCAGCAGCATGCCCATGTCCAAACACCCCGGAGCACCTATATGCCGTTAATTCTGCCCAATTTCCTCCCCGAACCATCCCACAAACTGGTTGTACATGTGGGGAAGGCAGTGGCCTCCGGCATTCTCGCGCTGTCGCTGATTGCTACCTTGGCCGTCGCGCCAGGACATGCTGCATCCACGCTGCCAACAGCGGATCCATTGCAATCAACAGCCCCGACAGCTGCTGCACTTGAATCTGCGCCAGCATCCCCGTTCCCGGAGCCAGTCCAGTCCGCTGCAGCGGATGTGGACCCTGCGTACCCATCCGCTCCGCAATCACCTCCACCGGCAGCAAAGCCGTCCGCTCCCAACTCGGAACCGGCAACCGCAACAACACCGCCCACTGGCCGTTCGAAATCCCCGTCAGGCATTGTGGGAGCAGGGGCGTACATGGGCCAGGGCGTGGCAAAACATGCCCTCGGCCTTGACCCCGGCGTGCCAGTTGCCATGTCCGAGCTCATGGAAAAATCGACCGCGAAAATTGCCGCACCGCTGGCATCGCCTGTCGGTGTGCAGGGAATGGACGTCAGCGGATGGCAGGCAGATCCGGCAACCCATTCGGTGAGCCAGGTCAACTGGAGCAGCCAATGGTCAAACGGTGCCCGCTTCGTGTACGTCAAGGCCACCGAAGGCAATAACTTCTCCGATGCATCGCGCACATCGCATTTGGTCGGCGCCAAGGCCGCCGGCCTGATGCAGGGCGCTTACCACTTCGCTCTGCCAAACCAGTCCTCCGCAGTCTCCCAAGCAGACTACTTTGTCACGAACGGCGGCCGGTGGACAGCCGACGGCTCAACGCTGCCGCCACTTCTGGACATTGAGAACAATCCCTACGGCGCCAATTGCTACAACATGACCCCCGCGGCAATGGTGACGTGGATCAGGGACTTTTCAAACAGGGTTCGCGCCCAAACAGGGCGTTTGCCCATGATCTACACGAATTACTACTGGTGGCAGGAATGCACGGGTGATTCCGCGGAGTTTGGAAGCCATGCCCTGCACATTGCCGCATACGGCGCATCCTCACCGTGGGTTCCAGGTGGTTGGGACGACTGGAGTTTCTGGCAGTACAGCGACGCCGGTCCCTTTGCCGGTGATTCGAACGTCTGGAACGGCACGTTGGCAAGCCTGAACAAATTCGCCCAAGGCAGTGTTGGCAGCACTCCCGCACCGGTCCCCACACCGTCAATCACGTCAGCGGCAGATCTGGTCGCAGCCGACAGCGCCGGGATCCTGTGGGACTACCCAGGGACCGGGACAGGATCCTTCGGCGCCCGGAAGCAGATCGGGCAGGGATGGCTGGGAATTCGCTCCATCCAAGTCATCGATTGGAATGCCGACGGCGTCCTGGACCTTGTGGCCCAGCGCACTGTGGGGAGTCTCTCCCTCTACGTGGGCAACCCAGGCGGAGGGTTCAAAGCCGCCACCACGCTTGCTGCCTCCGGCTTTGACAACAAGCAGGTAACCCTTGGCTACTGGCTCAACGCCAGCAAATACCCCCAGATCATCACCCGAAGTTCAACGGGCGTGCTGCAGCAGTGGCCCAACACCGCTGGCAGTGCGCTCGGAGCGCCTGTGCAGATGGCCACCGGATGGAACGGCATCAACCTGACCATGGTCGATTTTGACGGCGACGGCAAGCAGGACATTCTGGGGCAGTACCCTGATGGAAGCCTCAAACTGAACCGCTCAAACGGCGCAGGGGCACTCGTCAGCGAGCCCCGAACAACCATTGCCTCGGGCTGGGACGCCTACACGAGTGTCACCGTGTCACGTGAGTTCGCATCCTCCGGATCGGTTGGGCTCATCAGGCGGACACCGGCTGGAGCCCTCGACTACGTGCCTGTCCAGGGCAACTCAGCCATTGGCAAGGCTTCCGGCATCGGCAGCGGCTGGACCAGTTATCTGATCGCCGGCGGTGAGACCATCAACTTGCTGCAAAAGCCCGCAACCCCGCCGGCACCCACGGCCGTGGCAGGTTCCGCCAGTGCCGTTGTCACAGTGGCCAAGGCCGCCAGCGGCGATGCCGCCAACAAAGTGGTCGTGACCGCGGCCCCAGGCGGCGCGAACTGCACGATTTCTGCCGGGTCCGGCACGTGCACGGTGAACGGGCTGAACAATGGCAAGGCGTACACATTCAAGGCCATGGGCAGCAACGCGGCAGGCTCGTCCGCCGCATCGGCTGCCAGCGCCCCCGTCGTCCCGACGGCGCCCGTGACACGCCTTGCTGGCGCTGACAGGTACGCAGTTTCGGCCGCCGTCTCCAGGACAACATTTGACCCCGGCGTCAGCATCGCCTACATCGCCAGCGGGGCTGACTTCCCCGACGCTCTCGCCGGTGCGGCCGCGGCGGGCAAGACCGGCGGCCCTGTCCTGCTGGCCGCCACCAATGGTATCAACGACGATGTCAGCGCAGAGCTCACCCGCCTCAAGCCTCAAAGCATCGTTGTCCTCGGCGGCACGGGCACGCTGACGAACAACGTTGTCAACGTCCTGAAGAAATACAGCCCCACTGTCACCCGCATCTCCGGGGCGGACAGGTACGCAACCAGTGCCACTGTCTCCAAAGCAACCTTCCCGGCCGGGGTGGCCGTTGCCTATATCTCCAGCGGTTCAGACTTCCCCGACGCCCTCTCCGGGGCTGCTGCAGCGGGAAAAACAGCAGGCCCCGTAATGCTTGCTGCGACCAACGGGGTGACCACCGAGGTCAAAGCCGAACTCACCCGCCTCAAACCAAAAAAGATCGTAGTCCTCGGCGGAGCAGGCGTCTTGACCAACAACGTGCAAAACGTCCTGAAGAAGTACAGCTCCAATGTCACCCGCCTCTCCGGGGCGGAGCGGTACGCAACGAGCGCCGCCGTTTCCAAGGCCACCTTCACACCCGGGGTGGGCGTCGCTTATGTCTCCAGCGGCATCGTCTTCCCCGACGCCCTTGCAGGTGCGGCGGCCGCAGGCAAGACCGGCAGCCCGGTGCTCCTAGCATCGACGGACGGCATTTCGTCAGCCGTCAAGACAGAGCTCTTCCGTTTGAAGCCCAAGCGGATCGTCATCTTGGGCGGTACCGGAACGCTCGGCAACAACCTCCAGGCGCAGCTGGCTGCTTACACCCCGTAGCGGCGCAAGCGTGAAGGAACGAGGCTCAGGCCGTCGTCGCGGATCCCACGCCACCGGCGATCCGCTCGATGGCCTGCTGCCAAACGACGACTTGGGACTCCGCTGACAGCGGCCTCGCAGCGGCGTCTGCAGCGTGCTTCCAACCGGAGATGGTCTCAGGAGTTAGCGACACCAGGGTCTTGCGCAAGGACGCCGCAGAGAAGCCCTCCGTTATCGCGCCAAGTCCGTATTCCCGCACCAGTCCCACCATGGCAGGTGAAGGCCCAACAATGAGGCCAATGCGGGCCTGGACAGCCTCGAAGAACTTGTTGGGCAACGCATTTTTCAAATTGAAGTTGGTGGGGGGCAGGAAGACGACCGAGACGTCGTATTCGCTCAGTGTGGCCACAAGTTCCTTGTACGGCACCGGGTCGCGAAAGGTGATCGACGGGACGGCGACGGCAAGGGCCTTGAGTTCGGCCACATAATCGGGTTCATTGGGCATAACGATCATGTCCAATGTCAGCCATTCGGGGGCGTCCTTCATGGCTTCGATGAAATTTTCCAGCTTCCGGTAGCGCTGTCCGGCCGCGCTGTGGATGAGCCGCACCTTCTCCCCCACTGGCTTGACGGTGCCCTCGGCGTAGGGGGCCGCGTTGGTGACCACCTCGGTGGGCGTCCCGTAGTCCTTGAGGTATTCATCGGCGATCCCCTGGGAGACCGACGTCACCGAAGCGGCAGAGGCAAGGTAGCGCCTGCACAGCCACCGCATGAAGGGCGCAATGAAAAACCGCCATTTAAGGTTGTCTTCCTTCTCCCTGGGGGCAAACTCGTGAAGGTCGGCATGCACCCCCAGCCTCGGCTCAAGTTCCAGCGCCAGCGGAAGAGTGTTGAGATCATTGGCCAAAACAATGTCAAAAGTGCCCTTGGGCAATATTGCGCGGGCCGACTTCACTGCAGGCAGGCCGTTGTAGACCTTCCCATACTGGCGGCTGACCAGCCCCACCTTGTCCGAGGGCCATCCGCGTGAATCTTCCGGCAGCGCAAAGTGCTCCGCCACGCCGTCGGGCGCCTCCCCATAGGCGCAGGTGGCCACACGGTATTTGTCCTTGAACAACTCCACCTGCTTCAGGACCCGAGGGTCGGACCGAATCGGGGAAAAGGTAAGGATGAGCAAAGAGGGAAGGTCAGTCATGCTGTCCATTATTCCCGATCATGCCCCGACAATCGCAACAGGTCCGCCACGCCTGGCCTAGAACACCCGACGCAGCAGCGGTACCTTCGAAGCCAGCAGGGAAATGATGAAGCTGGCAGCCAGGGTTGCCACGTAGGCCGCAGCGATGGCCGGGAACGACTTGGCGCCGTGAACTGCCGGGACGTTGAGGCGAATCACCTCGAAGATCACAAGGTGCACAAGAAAAACCCCGAATGAAGCATTGGAGAGCGCCACCAGGAGCACCCCGGCCCAGTGGGGAATTTTAAGGAACACCGATGCTGACAGCCCGACGACGAAGACTCCAATCGCCGCCGCAGCCACACCCGCACCAAGGTAGGAAATGGACAAGAGGCTATTCGTCCAAGGAAGGGTGCCACGGCTCCCATATTGCCAGATGCTAAAAGCGATCAACGCCGCGGTCACAACCGAAACCACTACAAGCGGCAGGCCCTTGAGCCGGACCTTGCGAAGGGCGTAGCCTGCTGCAAAGTAGCCCACATACGGCATCCAATAGGTAAAGATATTCATTGGTATCGGCCGGGAAACATCGAAGTGTCCCAAAATTCCAGGCATCATGAACGCCAATACAGTCACGGCCAGCAAGCTACAGGCCGTGACCACGGCGCGCCGGTTGTCTTTGGCCGCGAAAAACGTCGCCAAGAGTGGCGCGATGGCATACAGACCCAAAATGAGCCAGATGAAATACAACTGGGTGAAGACTGAACTGTCGTAAAGAAGCTGCAGGACCCGCGCAGTGGACAAGTCCTCGTGTCGCATCCAAATCCGGACACCAACCAGATAGACGGCATTCCAAAAGACCAAGGCCGGGAGGAGTCTGGCGGCGCGCTTGCGATAGAACGCCGCTGGAGCCTCCACCACTTGGCGGGAGCCCAAAAGGAGGGCTCCTGAAATCAAGACAAATACCGGCACCACCCAGATAAAGCCAATGTCCAGGACGACAGCGGCCCACCAACCCCGGCCTGCCTTGGGTTCTGCTCCCACCCGCAGGCCAAAGACGTGAATGGCCACCACTCCGCAAATACTAACGATCCGTAGTATGTCCAGTCCGTAGTTGCGTGCCGGCCTCGCTTGGTCCGCGGCAGCCGGCACCGTCGATTCGGCAGCACTGGCGGCATGGCTCATTCGGCGGTTTCGGTCTGACCGGTCGTAGCGGAACCAACTTCAGCTGCAATCACGCCGGCTGCCATGGCAGGCGATTGATTCCGGTTGGTCTCATCCAGGGCAATCCTGCGGGAGAGCTTGGTCATGGTGGTTTCCATTTGGCGGAAGCGCTGGTACGTGGTGGCCATGAACACCAGAAAACTGACAATCAGCCCATAAAGGACCAGGTCGGTGCCGCGTCCGATGCCAAAGAACATGGCGACATGGCTCAGGAGACCGGGAAAGAAGATCGACAGTGCTGCCACGCAGGCAAACAGCACCAGCATGATCCGTCTGATCGCCAAGTGCCGCGCGTTCGATCCTCCGCGCATAAGCGCCAGGGAAACGATGACAACAGCAAGGACAAGAACTATTTGAACAACGATTTGCACAATGTCACCTAAACAAAAGGTCGGCGATGATGTTGACAGAATTCAGCAGGGACTGGCCCTTGGCCTTGGAATAATCGGTATAGATGATTTCCACTGGCTGCTCCACCCATTTGGGTTTCATTTCGGCAATCTGGTGAACCAGTTCCGAGGCGTGCGCCATGCGGTTTTGTGTCAAGTGGATGCCGTGGGCAACCTTCGGACTGAGGGCTCGGAGCCCATTGTGGGCATCGGTAAGTGCCAATCCGGTGGCCATGCGCGACTGCACGGCGGCGGTTCGAAGAACCAAGCGCTTGGCTGGGGAAAGCTTCGTCCTCTTGTCCAGGAAACGGGAGCCCAGCACGATCTCGGCCTCGCCTGACCTGATGCGCTCCGCCATCGCTTGCGCGTCGACCACCCTGTGCTGCCCGTCGGCGTCGAAGGTGACGATACAATCCAAATCGGGATCATTGAGCGCATATTCGATGCCGGTCTGCAGTGAGGCGCCCTGACCAAGGTTGACAGGGTGCTGAACCACCACGGCGCCGGCCGCACGGGCTGCATCCTGGGAGCCGTCGGTGCTGCCGTCATCCACGCAGACGACGTAGGGGAACACCTCTCGCAACCCCTCGATGACGGTGCCGACAACCGACGCCTCGTTATACATGGGGATGACTATCCAAGTTCGACTCACCGCACAAGTATCCCATATGCCCGGGCCTTGGACGGCAGCCGGTTCTCTGTCGGTCTCAATCCTTGGCAACCTCGGTCAATGCGTTGGCCATGGCGAAGGGGCCGTGCATGAGTCGTGCCTCCGTTTTGCCGCGCAAACCCCAAACAGCCCTGTCAGCTTCCGGATCCGCAGCAACGATGACGTCCGCGTTGCAAAAGGCGTCCGTAAGTTTGCCATCCGCGTTCAGCGCGCGTGCCACTCGGCGCGAGGCGAGGTTGTACTGTACCAGACGGCCCACGATTCCCACTGGGCCGTGCTTGGCCGCCAAGGTGTCCACGAGAACCCCCAGTCGACCTGCTGCAGGGATCTTCAGCCCGACGACCTTCACGCTGTTGTGACTGAGAGTTTCATTCGCGTGGGGCAACTGTGCGTAGCCTGCGACGCACACCACTGGGACATTCCATTGTGCAACGGCTGACTGGGCGTTCCGCCACAGTTCGTCAATGGCCACGTCTGCACGCTCCCCCCGGCCCAGAAGAATGGCAAGTTGAATGGATTCCTTCATGGCCTGCTCCGATCGGAGTTCAGTGGGGGCTGCGCGGCCCGTACTTCAACTGCTGAGCGAAGTTCGGCGATCGCCGGGCGCAGGGTCGCGGAACGTTCAAACTGCTGACCGAATTCCCATGCCGCGGCCCACCGCTGGGGGTCCGGGGCGGCAAGTTCCTTGGCACATGCCTGCAAGGCAGCTGCAATGCCCTCCGGTGTCAGGTCCTTGGCTTCAAACCAGAGCGGATAGTCCCGCAACAGCGTTGAGGCGGCACTATCCGTGGCATGCACCGACACAATGGGCCGCCCGGTCGCCATGTATTCCGTTGTCTTTCCTCCAGTGACAAACTTGCCGGGAGGAAGTATCAGCAGGAGTGCGTCCACACTCTGATAGAAGGTGGCGACATCCCGCTTAGATATGGGGCCTTCATAGGCAACGCCTCGGTGCATGCCTGAATTGAATATTTCCAGGACCTCCGAAGGAACCAGCCCGGTGGGACTGAGCTTTCCGCGGAAGACTGCGTGCGCCATTGGCGCATTCTGATTCCCAAAGGCCAAATCCCATCCCGCCAGAAATTCGGACAAGGGAACCGCCGTGTACTGGAGCGTGCCCAGGTAGCCGACGCGTGGTTCCTGCGTTGCCCGGACCTCAGGGCGCCGGTGTCCCGGTTGCGGGTCAAAACCATTGGGTACCACCCGCATCTTGTCGCTTGCATCCGGGTACCTGCGCGCGTATTCGTCATGAATGGGGTCATTCACAAACCAAGTCTGCATTGCGTCCTTCAAATACTCGTGTTCGAGCTTTCCCCGTTCCGAGTCGGCTGCGAAGATCTCTGCCCCTGTGAACGTGCTGAACGACCACGCATCGCGATAGTCCAATACATAGGGAACGCCGGGGAGTTCGCGGGCTATTTTGTAAGACACATAGGGTGAAGCGGAAGCCATGACAAGATCAACGGGCTGCTGCCGGTGAATCCGATGCAGGGCTTTGCTGGCCGGCGCAAACCACAGGGCGTGGAAGTCCTCCGGGAATCCCTTCCGGCTGCGCCGGCGAAATAGTTCCTTCCACAGGTATGGTGCCTCGATCCGAAGCCGCGAATAACGCCGCAGGTCGCGGCGGTTGGGCTCTTCCGAACCGCCGTCGGACACGTGAACAACGTTGATCCGCGGATCAACGGCATCCAGCAGGCGGTGGTCCGCGCCCGACACTTCTGCCCAAATATGCTCGTCGACGGTGAGGACGGTGACGTCCCAACCCGCTGCAACAAAGCTGTTGGCGACGGCAGTGCACCGGTAGACCGATGATGCCGAGCTCGGGGGGAAGGAGAAGGAGACATAGAGCAAATGCGGACGGCTCACTCTGCTGCCCCCAGTACTTTCCTGTATCCGGCTTCCAAACGAGGCAGCAGCGCCGCCGGGCCATGATTCTTCAGGACGTAGTTGACGCTGTCTAGGCTGGCCGAAAGCGCCCTCGGATCGGCCAGCGACTCGCGCACAGCCGTCCCAACGTCAGCCCTGGCAACCGACACGGTGGCGAGGTCGGACGGATAGCCCGGATGCGCATCGGCAAAGACTGTCGGTATGCCCATCCCCATGGCCTGCAGTTCACTAACGGCCAGGATGCCAGCAACCTGCCCCACCGCAACGTGCGTACGGGACATTTCAAGCAGGTAGTCCGCCTTGGCCATCTTGGGTAACAATTGGACACCCATGGCCCCAACTTCGGCAGCCCGGTCTCCCCAGTCCAGCCCGACCAAGTCGACGTCCATGCCCTTGAGAGCTGCGGCAACGTCGGCGGCAGTCTGGACCCACGCGTCCCCACCCTTCGATGCGTCCCACCTCGAAGGAAAGAACACCCTCGGCTTTCTGGCCGGCGCCCATTTTGGCAGACTGGCGACGTCGATGGGGGCTGGCAGATATTCCGCATCGGTCCGCGCCCTTTGTGCTTTCTCGCACAAGTCGGGTGTTGTGTACCAAACGTGTCCGGCGCCATCAACATCGGCCTTGATCATGGCATGGTGCTGTTCCTGCCAATAATTTTCGCGGATGTCCGTCCCATGGAGCGTCAGCGCGTAGGGACGGGCAAACCGTCCACGTGCCCACTTGGCCCTGCCTCCCATGTTGACGTGCCACAACTGCGTGCGGGGGTAGGCAGCTGCTTGTTCCACCATAAAACGGTAATAGGCCGCCTTCGTGCCCCCGCGGGTCCACGGCCCCTGGATGATTTTCCAAGGTTTGCCCAGCCGCCGCCCCTCTTGGACAAAGGTCTTGCCAACATCGGCGCAGTCAAAGAGCTGCGTAGCCCGGATTTCCTTGTTCATGCCATCCATCATCGCATTTTCACGGGGGTGATCTTCGCAGCAGCTGGAGTTGCTGGCGATGTTCCATTCGCGTGTGCGGTGGAGCCGTGGGCCACCGCACACGGCAGCGGCCATGTTGGCCCCGTAGTATGGGAAGGATTCTTCCACTGCCGTTCTGGAGTAAAACTTGAAAAACCTGAGCCGTACGCTTGGCCAGCTGCTGCCCCTTCTCCCATCCAACGCGAGAAGATTTTTGCTGCTGTTCGCAACTTTGTCTTCGGTTCTGGTCCTCGTTGACGCCGGTGCCCTGGGCGCTTTTGCGCTGGTGCTGAACCAGATCATGCAATCCCAAAGTTCCGGCAACCCCATGGTGCTGCCAGTGGTCGGCACCATCTCGGACAACGTTGGGCTGTTGGTTCTCGTGTGTGCAGCCGCCGTGATGATCCTGAAGTCATTCTTGAACATCTGGCTGCAGTGGATCTCCACCCGGAGGTTTGCGGACTACGAGTTGGAGATCGGGACGGTCCTGTTTCAGAGCTACATTCGTGCGCCATGGACTTCACGCCAGAACCGGTCAACCACCGAATTGGTGCGCATGATCGACGTCGGCATTGCCAACACCATCGCCGGAGTGCTTTTCCCTGCAGTGATCCTGCCGGCCCAGGCCCTCACATTTGCCTCAGTGCTCGTCATCCTTATCGCAGCCTCCTGGCAGACGGCCCTCGTAACCGTCATTTACCTGGGCATCATCGCCGCATTCTTGTACCTTTACCTTTCGAAGAAGTCCTACGCGGCCGGCCGGATAAACCGTGATTCGGGAATGCGCATGTCCACCCTCGTTTCGGAGATGTTGGCCGCACTGAAGGAGATCACTCTTCGGGACAAAGCCGAGGAGGTCGGCGACGTTTTATACATCAGCCGGGAAAAAGCCGCCAGATCCCGCTCTAACATCCGGTTCCTTGGGGCCGTGCCGAAATTTGTCATTGACATGGCCCTGATCGGCGGCTTCCTGCTCATTGGAAGCTTTGGATACTTCAACGGCGGCATTGGAACGGCCATGTCGTCGGTGGCCATTTTTGCGCTCGCCGGATTCAAGATGGTGCCGGCGCTGACAACCATCCAGTCCCAGGTGACATTGGTCCAGTCCACGCTCCCCTACACCGAACTGGTCATGGCCGACATCCGCGAAGCTGAAGATTTCCGGATCAATGCAGAAAAGTTGGGCAAGACCCCGATCGGCCGCGAACCGAAAACGCTTGAATTGCGCAATGTCGAGTTCACCTACCCCGGAGCCACCTCGCCGGCAGTAACCAACATCAACCTCACACTACCCATGGGCTCCTCCGTCGGTGTTGTGGGCCAATCCGGTGCCGGCAAGTCGACGCTGATTGACATTTTCCTTGGCCTGCTGGTCCCGTCCCGGGGCTCCATGACCCTGGACGGCACCCCGCTGGAGGAGGTCCTGTCCGACTGGCGCAAACGTGTCGGCTATGTGCCCCAGGAAGTCGCGATCTTTGACGGGTCGGTGGCACAAAATGTTGCCTTGTCCTGGGGTTCGGACCTGGATGAGGAACGCGTGCGTGTCTCATTGGAGCGGGCACAATTGTTGGAAACCATCGAAGCCCGTCCCAATGGCATTCACGGCCGTGTGGGTGAACGCGGCGGAGCGCTTTCCGGTGGACAGCGCCAGCGGTTGGGCATTGCCCGCGCACTCTACGTGGATCCCCTTGTACTGGTCCTGGATGAAGCCACAAGTGCCCTCGACACCGCCACGGAGGCTGCCGTGGCCAAGGCCATTGCTGAACTGCACGGGGACATGACCGTCATTTCAGTGGCGCACAGGCTTTCAACCATCCGTGACAATGACATGGTCTGCTATATGAAGGACGGCAGCATCGTCACTCAGGGAACCTTTGACGAGGTGGTTCACACCAACCCGGAGTTCGCCCAGCAGGCTGCTCTCGCAGGCCTCTACACGCCGCCCGGCGCAGCGACACGCTCAGTGTCAGCCGTTCCTTTCGAGTAACACCTGTACGACGTCCGGAGTTCGGCTAGCCGCCGACTTTTCGGTACAAGGCGGCGAGTCTGGGAATGTAGTTGGCTGCATCGTAGCGGGGCACCGCCCAGGCTGCTCCGCCCAGGCGAGCTGAGGCACCGGCCGGGTCGGCCACTGCCTCGACAACCTGGGCCACCACATCCGAAAGTGCGCCTTCCATGACAGGGGGGCGGCTGCCGTCGTCGGGCCGCGGCAGCCGGCTGCCCAGTGCGGCCACAGGCAGGCCCATGCACATGGCTTCAAATTCGCTGGTGGAAAAGTATTCAGATGCTTGGCCAATCCCCACGGCGGACCGGCTCAGCTGTTCGTAGTAGGAGTGCTGGGGCATCTTCTCCAGCAGCCGGACGCCCTTGGCCTGCGCCTCCGCGGCCCCGGGACCCCAGTTCAGTCCAATCAGTTCCGCCCTGCCTTTGAGTGCACGGGACAATTCCCCGGCCAGCTCCAATTGCCTGCCGACACCTTTGTCATCATCCCACCGAGAAATAAACATGACCTGCGGGCGGGGTGCCGGGCTCCACGCCGGCAGCCGGGGCAGGTCGACAACTGACGGGAAAAATTCAGCGTCCGCACGGGCCGCCGTTGCGTCAAGCTCATTGTCATTATTTGCGTAATAAACATGTGCTGCACCGTCTATGGCCCGCTGGATCTCGTCGTGGAATGCGGGGTCCTTCCATTGGCGCCGGATGTCTGTTCCGTGCAGTGTCAAAACATAGGGACGGTCCGGCATTCCTTTTTCCTTGATCAAGCGCACACTGGTCCCATAGTGCACATGAACCACCCCCGCCGCCTGCAGGGCCGCCCTCCGCCGGAGCAGGTAGGGAACAAAGCGGGCCTTGGCCAGCAGCGGATTCTTTGGCGCAGCCGTCATGGGGCGCACCTTCTCCGGGGGCAGGTAGTCCCATTGCAGCCCTGCCCTAGCGGCGGCACTCACCATGGACCGGGCCACGAACGCGCAATCATTGAACTGAAGTACTTTTGGTTCGGTGGACATGGCTCAGGCCCCCGCCACAGCAGCTGCGTAGGCATCATCGAAGAGCACACCAACAGCCGGCGGAGAAAAACGCGCCCGGATGGGTGCTGCAATGTCCGCCGCGGGCACGTCCCGGAATGCTGCTGCAGCGGCCACAACAGAGGCGCCCAGCTTCTCCGGGCTGACATCGTCCACAAGCCTGCTGTTGGAGTCGTCGGCGTAGTCGCTGAATCCGCCCACGCGGGTCGCCACCACGGCGCGGCCAGCCGCCAGTGCCTCGGCAGCCGAGGTGAAAAAGTTCTCTTGCGCGGTGGGCAGGAAGAACAAGTCCGCTGCGGACAGGTGGGCGGCTACTTCGGCAGGGCGGACCGATCCGGTCAACGTCACCTGGCCAGCAAGGCCCAGTTTCGCAATCAGGGCCTCACACTCGGCCCGTTGAGGTCCGTCACCCACCCACGTCAGGTGCGTATCAGTTCCGTGGTCGCGTAGCCAAGCGATGGTTTCAATGGCGGCCACTGGGCGTTTCCGTTCAATGAGCCCGCCGACAGCCACCAAGTGCAGCGGCATTCCAAAGGTGGCTGGCACCACCGGTCCGCGACCCTTGACCACACAAGGCACCACTCGTGCAGCATGGGGCCGGGCAAACCGCTGCATCTCCGCTGCCAGCTGGCCCGTCACACCCGTCACCACGTGCGGGAATCTCAATACACTGCGCAACCCGGAGAGCTTTTGCCACAGCGGCGAGACGCTGGCGGGGTTGACCACGCCGTTCCAGTGCTCGGTGTGCACCCACGGGCGGCCGCGCCCCACCGCTGTGCGTGCAGACCAGGCCGGCAACGCCAGCAGAATCGACGAAAAGGCCATGGTGTGGACCACGTCCGCCCAGGCCATCTCCTGGGCGAGCAGGCGTTCGCAGGCAAGCAAAGTTGCCGGGTGCTTGGGGTCGGCCAACACCCGGCGCACCGGAACACCTTCCCAGAGGCCGTTGGTCTTTTCCGGCATGCGGAGTGCAGTTCCCAAACGGGCATGAACCACCCGCACAACATGTCCCTGTCCGCGGATGGCTTCGACATGTTCAGCGTTGAAAGGCGCCTCGGCAGGGTTTTCCTCGTGCGGGTACCACGTGGCAATGACCAGAATCTTCATGGGTTCCTTGGATGGGGCTGGGCTTGAATGTCATTGGCGATGAAGCGAGCTCTGCGGACAGGAGACTACGACACCAGCGCAGAGGCGCCCATGAACCGCAACGGAGCCTCCGGGTGCAGCAACTGTGAGAAGTCCCGCGGCAACCAGGTCCGCGGGTTGGTGAAGGTGCGCCTCAGTGTTGTCAGGGACTTCATCACGCGTGGGTTGGACTCCTTCCGGACCACCGCATCGAGCAGCGCCCGGTCTGCCAATGACAACGGGCGGGCCGCTGCCGGAGCCGCGAACATCAGGGTCCGCGCCACGCCCGCCATTTCTGCTGCATCGGCTGCATCCCACGTGCCGGCATCCGCGCGCAGCATGATGTGTCCAAACAGGTGGACACGCACCAGCTTTGTCACGATCGCAGCCCGCTCCGCCGGGCCAAGACCGACAAACCAATCCGACTCCACCAGGTCCGTGGCGAAAGCCAAGTCTTCGGAGACGCTGCGAGGCGTGGCCGTCACGCGGACCGCGGCATCGTCGTGCACCACATAGCGGGGCAGGCCACGCCCGTAACTCACGCTCGCCCCGGAAAACCACAGCTTGGCAGAAAACGACTGGTCCTCCCCGGTTGCGTACTTGGTGGGGAATTCCAGGTCCAAGGAACGGACCAGGGACAGACGCATAAGGCCCAGCGGGGCGGTGCGGTAGGTCAGGCGATCGGCAATCGGGTCAAGGGCAGCAGTTCTGAGTCTGCGCACCACAGGGGTTCGGATGGCCCTTCCGTCGGCGTGGGCCATGGGTGCGATGAGGACATCGGCCCCGTTTCGGCCAACGGCGCCCACCCAGCCGGCCATTGCACCCGGCTCCAGTGAATCATCGCTGCCCATAATCGACACCCACGTGCCGGTGGCCAGGGAGATTCCGTGATTGAAAGGACCCGCCGGACTCTTGATTCCGTCTGCATAGTGCACGAACCGGACCCTGCCCTGATGTTCAGGCGCCACACGGGCGCGGATCGGCCCCACCTCGGTGTTGTGGCACACGACGGTGATGCGCAGGCGGTTGGAAGCAGCAGCCTCCGTGGGCAGTCCCGACGCCATGAGGGAGGCGACAGTGCGTTCGATGGGTCGGTCTGGCGTGTGCACGGCAATAACCACGTCCACCAGCACCGAGTCCTGAATATCGTTGTCCACACAGTAAGGTTATCGCGGAACCAAAGGAACAAAGCCTGCACAGGAGAACGCTGCCATGAGCCAAAGCATTGAAGTGGTCATACCCGTGCACGATCCGGCACGGCCGCTGGAACGGGGCCTTGCCTCAACCCTGGGCCAGCGTGCCGAATTATCAGCGCTGGGAGTGGATCTCCGTGTCACCGTGGTCTGCCACAACATCCCTGTCGATGGGATCAAGGACAGCCTTCCGTCCAAACTTGCCACGAACGACGCCGTCACGTGGCTTGGCCATGCAGACGGCATTAAGTCCCCGGCCGGACCACGCAATGCGGCCCTGGACAACAGTTCCGCCACCTTTCTCAGTTTCCTGGACTCCGACGACTACCTGGAACCAGGATCCCTGGCGGCCTGGTGGAAGGTGGCCATTGCCCAGAGCACTGCCGCCGTCATTGCTCCGCTGCGCACGCCGGAAGGCTCCATTCTTCGTTCCCCTCGAATCCGTCCGTCAAAGCCTGCAATCCTGGATCCGATCAAGGACGGACTGGCCTACCGCAGCGTCCCATACGGCTTGCTGCGCCGGAGCGCACTACTCGCCTGCGGGTTTCGATACGCGGAAGGAATCGCCACTGGCGAGGACATCGAAGCGACGCTGAAGCTGTGGTTTCGGGCGGGCACCAGCTGTTATCCGTATGGTGCCCCGGCTTATTGCCAGACGAACGACTCCGGACCAGACCGGGTCACCAGCGTCTTGCTGCCCCTTGCCCAAGAGTTTGCTTGGCTAGGCCAGCTGTTGACTGTACCTTGGGCCCTGGCCGCCACTGAGTCTGAGAGACGAACCATCGCGTTGAAGATCCTGCGAGTGCACGGCATTGGTGCCCTGCACCGCAGAGCCGCCGTTCCAGAAGGTGCCGCACAACCATGGAACAGCACTGAACGCAGCTACTGGGCCGCTCTGACGGAGCGTTTGTGCACCTTCTCCGGCGGCTCGCTCCCGGCACTCTCACGGCGCGACGCTGCGCTGTGCCGGGCGGCTGCCAAGGCACAGGAACAGCAGCAGCTGCGTGACGCCGTCGTTCTTCACGAAAAGTCGGGGCGCAAGGAGGAGCTGCTCACTGAGAAGCTCTTCAGCCTGGTGTCCCGCGATTCCGTATTGAGGCACTATGTGAACGAGCGGCTCCGCTCCAGAGCCGACGTCTACGACTCGCCCTTTCCGGCACCGGTTGCCAAGGAGCAGCGCAAAACCCAATAAGCTTGACCCATGCGAATTCTGAGTGTGGTGGGCGCACGCCCACAGTTTGTCAAGCTTGCCCCCATCGCCAAAGCCATGGAGGGCCGGGCCGAACACGTCATTGTGCACACGGGCCAACACTATGACGAGCTGATGAGCGACGTCTTCTTCCAGGACTTGGGCATCCCCGCACCGGACTACAACCTTGGCGTCGGTTCCGGCAAGCACGGTGAGCAGACGGGCGCCATGCTGGCCGGACTGGAAAAGGTGTTTGAGGAGTCCCATCCCGACGTGGTGCTGGTGTACGGCGACACGAACTCCACGCTGGCCGCTGCCCTCGCGGCCGTGAAGATCCACATCCCGGTGGCGCACCTTGAAGCCGGGCTGCGCTCGTTCAACAGGCGCATGCCCGAGGAACACAACCGTGTGCTGACCGACCACGCCTCAGACCTGCTGCTCTCCCCCACCCAGGTGGGCATGGACCACCTAGCCACCGAAGGCCTGGCCGCACGCTCCATCATGGTGGGTGACGTCATGACCGACGTGCTCTACAGCGTCCGCGACCAGCTCGCAGCCCAGAGCCAGCCGCTGCCCGACGGCGTCACGGCCGGCAACTACTATGTGTGCACCATCCACCGCCCCGACAACACGGACGACCCCGCCCGGTTGCAGGCCATCGTCGACTCCCTCGGGGCCCTCAGCAAGCCGGTGCTGCTGCTGGCCCACCCGCGCCTCCGGGTGTTGGCTGAATCCCACGGCATCGATTTGAACTCAGGCTCCCTTCAGCTCAGCGAACCGCTGGCCTACCCGCAGCTCGTCAACGCGGTGGCCAACAGTGCCGGTGTTGTCACCGACTCGGGCGGACTGCAAAAGGAGGCCTTCCTACTGCGCGTCCCGTGCACCACCATCCGCCCGGAAACCGAATGGGTGGAAACCGTCGAGCTGGGCTGGAACGTTCTCGTCAACGACGACCTGAGCCTGCTGGCCGGCGCCGTGGAGCGCCCTGTACCGGCCCCGACGGATGATGCTGCACCCTACGGTGACGGTCATGCCGCACAGAGGACAGTGGACGCCCTGCTGGAGACGTTCGCCAGATAATCAATGGTGCAAGGAAAGGGTAACTGACACGAAAGTAGGTTAGTCAGGCTGCGGTGTCGGTTGCGTTTTGTGTCGGGGTGAGTGTGACGTTGTAGCCGAGTTCGTGGAGTCGTTTGATGGCGTTGTTTTTGGCCTTGATGGGGTTTTGCT
>NZ_JAFMPX010000048.1 GCF_017353415.1 Arthrobacter sp. E3 | reverse complement strand
CAAATGCTCGCCAAAACCGGAGAAATCGACGCCACCATCCCCACCCAAGCAGCCACCAAATACGACCTCCTCAACGTCAACGCAGGAACCACCGGCAACGCCGGCGGCGAAGGCTAAACACCACCAGCTCCCGTTTTATCCCGCGCTGAGCGCGAGATAAAACGGGGCACTCGTCGGCGTGGGCCCACCCACGAACACTGTGGCCGGTGAAACCTTTGACGGTTTCACCGGCCACAGCCGTACCACCTACGACTTCTCAGGAGCCCCTCGTGACCTTGCAAATCGCTTTTCCCGGTGAGCCGTGAGTGAGCTGAATGGCCGGACTGCACGCATTGTGGATGCGGTTCGCACCCAGCTGTGGCCTGTGCCAGCCATCGCCGTGCTCGTGGCATTGGCCGTCGGCACCGCCCTGCCTGCCCTGGACGCCACGGTAGACGGAAAATTGCCGGAGTCCGTTTCGGCGCTGCTTTTTAGTGGCGGCCCGGACGCTGCCCGTGCAGTGCTGCAGGCCATTGCCGGATCCCTGATCACCGTGACGTCTTTGACGTTCTCGCTGACAGTTGTCACGTTGCAGTTGGCCAGCAGCCAATTTTCACCGCGCGTCCTGCGCACCTTTGCCGCGGACAGGTTTGTGCACTACACACTGGCACTTTTCATGTCCGCCTTCGCCTTTGCCTTAACCGTATTGCGCAGCGTGCGCAGCAGCGACGGGCCGACCCCGGGGTTTGTACCGGAAATTTCCGTCACCGTCGCCTTTTTGTTGTCCATCGCCAGCATCCTGGGCCTGGTGCTCTTCCTTGCCCACCTGACCCGGGAAATCCGGGCAGAGACCATGATGCAAAAGGTGGCAGATGAAACCCGTGCCGCCTTGAATCGCAACTTTCCCGAAGAACAGGGCCCTCAGCACAACATCCCCGCCGCTGGTCCCAGGGCCATCCGCTTGGAATCCATCCGCACCGGATTCCTGACAGCGGTGGACCGTGCCGAATTACTCAGGCTGGCCGTGGCCGAAGACGTGGTAATCAGAATGGACGCGCTGCCAGGAACCTCCCTAGTGGAAGGCGTTCCCTTTGCCACCGCCTGGCCACTTGATTCACGAACTGAGCTGGACGCCGAGGCAGAGGAACGGCTCGGCAAACGAAGCAACGCGGCCATCTACACAGGCAGTGAACGCACCCAAGTTCAGGATGTGGCATTCGGCTTCCGCCAGCTGGTGGACGTCGCTGCGCGCGCACTCTCCCCCGGAGTCAACGACCCGACCACAGCGGTGCACGTGCTGGGCCACCTCTCCGGGCTGCTGTGCCAGGTTCTTGGCAGGATGCCCGGAACCCGGTGCCTCGTTGATGAACAGAACGTGGTCCGAGTGGTCCTGGGACTACCGGACATGGCTGACTTCCTTGAGCTCTCCCTAGCCCAGCCACGCCTCTACGGAGTGTCGGATCCTGCCGTGGCGATGCGCATGCTGAAACTGCTGCAGGAAGTGTCCTGGTGTGACAGCGCCGGTGCCCACCGTCCTGAGATTCTTGACCAGGCGCAAAGGCTGGAAGCCTGTATCGAGGCAGCCGAGCATTTGCCCCACGACCAGGCGGACCTGTTGGGGCTGGCGCGCACACTCGTGGCGGCCAACACCCCCTGATCCCAGACAAATAGCGCCAGCAGGCGTCCAAGGACATATCCTCAAGGAATGGCAGCTAAGAATTCGCGTGCGTCAGCCTTCCCGGCCGCGGCCTCACCGGCTGCGCCGCCAGCGGCTGTGCCGCCACCACCCGCGTCTGCCGCTGCCGATAGAAGCTCCGAGACGTTGGAGCGCCTGCGCGCCAGCATCGGCACACTCTCCACCATGATGCGCAGGGAGCTGGAGGAGACCCTGCCCTGGTACCGACGGTTGAGTGCAGATGAGCGCTCCGCCCTGGGACTGGTGGCACAAAACGGCATCACAGCCTTTGTCTCCTGGTATGAACACCCTTCCTCCCCCAGTTGGGTCCTCTCCGATGTCTTTGGCACGGCCCCGACGGAACTGACCCGTTCCATCAGCTTGCAGCGCGCCCTGCAACTGATCCGCACAGTGGTTCAGGTGGTGGAGGACAGGGTTCCGGAACTGGCTGCCCCGGAGGAACAAGTGGGCTTGCGGGAAGCTGTGCTGCGGTACTCCCGTGAAGTGGCTTTTGCGGCAGCCGATGTCTACGCCCGGGCAGCTGAAAACCGCGGCGCTTGGGACACCCGGCTGGAAGCGCTGGCAGTTGACGGCATCCTGCGCGGGGAAAACACCGACGCTTTGCAATCGCGGATCTCCGCCTTGGGCTGGACCTCGCACAGCCGTTTCACCATCATGGCCGGGCCAGCCCCGTCGGAACCCACGGCACCATTCCTTGCCACGTTGCGCCGGGCCGCGGGGAGGTTCGCCGAGGATGTCATGGTTGGTATTCAAGGCGACAAGCTGATCCTCGTTCTGGGGAACGTTTCCGCCCCGGAATCCGCCTATCCGCGACTGAGTGAGTTATTCGCCCCGGGCCCGGTGGTCTACGGTCCGCTGGCGGCCACACTTGCCGATGCGACGGCGTCGGCCAAGGCAGCCTTCGCAGGCATTGCCGTGGCCAGGGGATGGCCTTCGGCCCCGCGGCCGGTCTCCGCCGAAGACCTGCTCCCCGAACGGGTCATGGGCGGTGATGAATCCGCCAAACGCTCCTTGATCCTGAACATTTACCGTCCCCTTCTCGCCGCCTCCAATGGGTTGGTGGAAACCCTCAGCAGCTACCTGCAAGGCGGGCATTCCCTGGAAGCGGCCGCCCGTGAGCTGTTCGTCCACTCCAACACTGTCCGGTACAGGCTGCGCCGCGTCTGTGACGTCACCGGCTGGGACCCGCTCATCCCCCGGGAGGCCTTTGTACTGCAGACAGCGTTGATTGTTGGCAGACTCGGCACCCCGGCCAAGGGAAACCAGCCCAAAGGCACGCAAGCCAAGACAAACCAGCCAAAGGGTGCCGGAACCCAGGGTGTGACTGGCAAGTAGAGTCCACCCACCTGTGGTGACGAGCGCACGATTCCTCGGCCGCACTGCCTCCGACTACCCCGAGCGGTTGGTGTCTCTTCACTTAAAAAATGACCCGGATGGCATGCCACAGCGGAAGCTATTGTAGACTTCCTACAAATTGTGCCTGAGAGCTTGGTGCATGAAAACACCGTCTAAATGCCGCTAGGTTTGGAAAGCTGGTTAATGTGCTTGCAATAGTCTGCCCTGGTCAGGGCTCCCAGTCCCCCGGATTCCTTTCGCCATGGCTCGAACTCCCAGGCGTGCACGAACAACTTGCTGCTCTAGGCGAGGCCGCGGGCATCGATTTGCTGGCCCACGGAACCACCTCCGACGCCGAAACCATCAAGGACACGGCCGTGGCCCAGCCACTCATTGTGGCTGCTGGCCTCATTGCCGCCCGGGCGCTTTTGGGCGAGGACGCCACCGCCGCCATGGCGGGCCGCCCCATTGTGGTTGCCGGGCACTCGGTGGGCGAAATCACGGCCGCCGCCCTGACTGGAACCCTTTCCGAGCCCGAAGCCATGGCCTTTGTGCGTGAACGCGCCAACCGCATGGCCGAGGCCGCTGCAGCAACCCCGACCGGCATGGCTGCCGTGGTCGGCGGAGACCCTGAAGAAGTGCTGGCAGCCATCGCCGCAGCCGGCCTCACCCCCGCCAACATGAACTCCAAGGGCCAGACGGTTGCCGCCGGCACGCTCGAGCAGATCGCCGCATTGGCTGCCGCCCCGCCTGCCAAGGCCCGCGTCATCCCCCTCCAGGTTGCCGGCGCCTTCCACACCCACCACATGGCCCCCGCCGTGTCGGCGTTGGAGGCATTGGCCCCGTCACTGACCCCCCATGCGCCCAAGGTGTCGCTGCTCTCAAACCACGACGGCGCCGTCGTACTTTCCGGTGCAGCGGCACTTGAGTCATTGATCGCCCAGGTATCGCGCCCCGTCCGCTGGGACCTGTGCATGGAAACCATGTCCGCCATGGGCGTGACCGGCCTGATCGAGCTCACCCCGGCCGGAACGTTGGCGGGCCTGGCCAAGCGCGGCATGCCCGGCGTCGCAACAGTCGCTGTAAAAACCCCCGATGACCTTGCCGCCGCCCAGGACTTGCTGGCAGCGCACTCCGCGTCCAAAGAAGGAACACTGTGAGCACCCCCACCTTGAAGCAAAGCCCGGTCAATGCAGGTTCCCAGATCCTCGGCATTGGCGCGTACCGCCCGTCGGTGATCGTCACCAATGAGGACGTCTGCCAGTGGATTGACTCCTCCGATGAGTGGATTCGCCAACGCACCGGCATCGTCACCCGTCACCGCGCCCCGAAGGATGTCTCCGTCGTGGACATGGCAGTTGGAGCAGGTGCCGAGGCCATTGAAAAGGCCGGCATTGAGCCGTCGCAGATCGGGGCCGTGCTGGTCTCGACGGTGACGCACCCCTACGCCACGCCGT
Source organism: Arthrobacter sp. E3 (assembly GCF_017353415.1). Classification (GTDB taxonomy): domain Bacteria; phylum Actinomycetota; class Actinomycetes; order Actinomycetales; family Micrococcaceae; genus Specibacter. Next base: position 21,014 of record NZ_JAFMPX010000048.1, on the reverse strand, counting down.
CGGCCGCTGCCTTGATCGCTGAGCGTCTCGGTGCGTCCCCGGCACCGGCCTTCGACATCTCCGCCGCCTGCGCCGGCTACTGCTACGGCATCGCTCAGGCCGACGCGCTGGTGCGTTCCGGCACCGCCAACTACGTGCTGGTCATTGGTGTGGAGAAGCTCTCCGACGTCATCGACAACCACGAACGCACCATTTCCTTCCTGCTGGGCGACGGCGCCGGTGCCGTGGTGGTAGGCCCCTCCGACGAACCCGGCATCAGCCCGTCCGTGTGGGGCTCCGACGGCAGCAAGTGGGAAACCATCGGCATGACCCACTCACAGCTGGACATCCGCGACTTCAGCGAGCATGCCATGAAAGGCGACGGCGTGGATCTGGCCGCCGCTGACGAAGCCCACTCGACGCTGTGGCCCACCCTGCGCCAAGACGGACAGACCGTGTTCCGTTGGGCAGTGTGGGAAATGGCCAAGATGGCCAAGGCAGCCTTGGACGCCGCCGGAATCACCGCGGCAGATCTGGGCGCCTTCGTGCCGCACCAGGCCAACATGCGCATCATCGATGAACTGGCCAAGCAGCTCAAACTGCCTGAGCACGTCATCATCGGCCGCGACATTGCCGACGCCGGCAACACCTCGGCCGCCTCAATTCCCCTGGCAACACACCGCCTCCTCGCAGAGAACCCGGAGCTCTCCGGTAAACTTTCGCTTCAGATCGGTTTTGGTGCCGGACTGGTGTATGGCGCCCAAGTGGTGCGCCTGCCCTAACACGTATCGCTCCACATCCGTGGGGTGATCATCATGCTATGAAACGATCAAGTCCTTGATCACAGCACAAGAAGAAAAGGAGCCGTCAATGGCTAGCAACGAAGAAATCCTGGCTGGTTTGGCCGAAATCGTCAACGAAGAAACAGGTCTGGCCCCCGAAGCCGTAGAGCTGGACAAGTCCTTCACGGATGATCTGGACATCGACTCCATCTCCATGATGACCATCGTTGTCAACGCTGAAGAGAAGTTCGACGTCAAGATCCCGGACGAGGAAGTCAAGAACCTCAAGACCGTTGGCGACGCCGTCAGCTTCATCGCAGGCGCACAGGCTTAAGCAGCCCGAGTGCTTTGGCCCTGTTTCACATCAGTGAAACAGGGCATGGTGGTTGGCCGGAAATGCAGGACGCCGGCCAACCACAAATATTTCCCAAGACCCTGCCCCGCTATCTTTTTTGTAGAGAGTTGAACCATGGCCCGCAAAGTAGTCATCACCGGACTGGGTGCCACGACACCCATTGGCGGCGACGTCCCGACCATGTGGAAAAACGCCCTGAAGGGTGTTTCCGGGGCCCACACGCTCACCGACGATTGGGTGGAAAAGTACAATCTTCCTGTTCATTTTGCCGCCAAGGCCTCAACTCCTGCCACCGAGGTACTGAGCCGCGTCGAGGCCAAGCGCATGGACCCCTCAACGCAGTTCGCCGTTGTCGCCTCCCGTGAGGCCTGGAAGGACTCCGGCATCACGGAGATCGACCACGACCGCCTCGCCGTGGCCTTTGCCACCGGAATCGGCGGCGTCTGGACCTTGCTGGACGCCTGGGACACCCTGCGTGAAAAGGGTCCCCGCCGCGTTCTGCCCATGACGGTCCCCATGCTCATGCCCAACGGCCCCGCAGCCGCCGTCAGCCTGGACCTTGGTGCCCGCGCTGGCGCACACACCCCTGTCTCCGCGTGCGCTTCCGGCACCGAGGCCCTGCACATTGGTCTGGAGCTGATCCGTTCGGGCAAGGCCGACGTCGTCATGGCCGGTGGCGCCGAAGCCGCCATCCACCCTATGCCTTTGGCCTCCTTCGCTGCCATGCAGGCATTGTCCAAACGCAATGACTCCCCCGAGACGGCTTCACGCCCGTACGACATCAGCCGCGACGGCTTCGTCATGGGTGAAGGCGCTGGCGCCTTGGTGCTGGAAGCCGAAGAACACGCCATTGCCCGTGGCGCCCGTATCTACGGCGAGCTCGCTGGCACCGCCGTAACCGCAGACGCCTACCACATCACCGCTCCGGACCCCCAGGGTCTGGGTGCAACACGTGCATTGAAGGCCGCTTTGTATGACGCCCGGGCCCTGCCCGAGGACGTGGTGCACGTCAACGCCCACGCAACCTCCACTCCGGTAGGCGACAAGCCGGAGTACACCGCGCTTAAGGCAGCCCTGGGTGATCACGTGGACAACGTCTGTGTTTCTGCCACGAAGTCGCAGATGGGTCACCTGCTGGGTGCTTCCGGTGCCGTGGAGTCCGTGCTGACGGTCCTCGCCGTTTACCACCGCGTAGCCCCGGTCACCATCAACTTGGAAAACCAAGACCCGGAGATCCCCTTGGACGTCGTTACCGGTTCGCCGCGTGCACTGCCTGAGGGCGAGATCATGGCACTGAACAACTCGTTCGGCTTCGGTGGCCACAACGCCGTCGTTGCCATCCGCAGCACCGGACCCAAGGTCGAAATGGCCTAGCCCTTCCACCCTTGATTGCGAAAAGCGGCGCCCACCAAGATGGTGGGCGCCGCTTTTCTCGTCCGTGCGTGCCGGGAGGGCGTTGGTGGGCGTGGGTGGGGCCACGCGCCCGAGGGACCCGCTGTGAGCTTGCGAGCGGTGGGAGGGCGTGGGGACTAGCCTACGTGGTGGAGCCAGCGCACAGGGGCTCCGGCGGCTGCGTGGCGGAAAGGCTCGAGCTCTTCATCCCACGCTTCACCGAGGGCCAGTGACAGCTCCTGATAGACGATGGAGGGGTCACCCTTGCCTGCCTCGTAGGCGTACCGGATGCGGTCTTCAGCAACCATGATGTTTCCGTGGACGTCGGTGACGGCATGGAAGATCCCCAGCTCCGGCGTGTGAGACCAGCGCGAGCCGTCAACGCCTGCGCTGGGGTCCTCGGTGACTTCGTAGCGCACGTTGGCCCAGCCGCGCAGCGCCGATGCCAGCCTCGCACCGGTTCCGGCAGGGCCGTGCCACGAAAATTCAGTGCGCAGCACATTGGGCGCCGCGGGCTGTGCAGTCCACTGCAAGTCCGTGCGCTGATCCATTACACCGGCAATGGATGACTCAATGTGCGGGCACATCACAGCCGGGGCTGAGTGCACAAACAAGACACCACGCGTGTTTTCTACCTTCATTCCATCCTCCATTGCAGTAGGTGCGTCTTCCCCAACGACCTTCTTCAGGATGAAACAATGGTTGCGTGGATCCGCTATGAACGGGCCCTGATCGTCCGGGCTGGATGGCCGGACATAGCTTGTTTCTCTTTAGCTGTCTTTCATTCTGCCGTAGCCGGACGCTTTGCGCCACCGCGAGGGCAACAAACGGCATGATGACGGAATTTCACTCGACTATGCACGCGGATGTGCCGTGCGGTAGCTGTCCCGCAGCCGCTCCACTGAGACGTGCGTGTATAGCTGGGTTGTTGCCAATGAGCTGTGGCCCAGGATTTCCTGCACGGCCCGCAAATCAGCCCCGCCGTCGAGCAAGTGAGTGGCCGCCGAGTGACGCAACGTATGCGGCCCAGTGGCGGAGGTATCCCCCAAAGCGGCAAAGAGCCTATCAACCACCGTCCGCACCGTCCGCTGGTCAATCCGTCCGCCGCGTAGACCCAGGAACAGTGCAGCACCGCTGTGCGCCCTAAGCAGTCCTTTTCTTCCCACCTGAATCCACTGCCCAAGAGCAGTATCGGCAGGTACACCAAAGGGGACAGTTCGTTCCTTGTTGCCCTTACCCAAAACTGTGACGGTACGCCGTTCACGATCCACGTCATCAACGTCAAGCCCGACAAGTTCACCCACACGGATACCGGTGGCGTAAAGCAGCTCTACCATGGCCAAGTCGCGAAGAGCCACAGGTTCGTGTGACTGCGCATCCATGGCCATTGATTCAAGAAGCCGGCTGATCTGCTGTTGCTGCAAGACTGCCGGTAGTGTCTTCTCTCGCTGGGGAGCCTTGAGCCGAAGCGCCGGATCAACGGCGATGATTTCTTCACGCAGTGCCCACGCAGTAAAACTACGAGCCGTGGCCGTACGGCGGGCCAGCGTTGAGCGGGCTGTGCCAGCGGCGCTTTGCTCGCCGAGCCAACGCCTCAGGGAACCCAGATCCAGGTCTGTCAGCGTGGTGTTTCCTTCAGCAACGGCATGAATCAACAGCGCATCGATGTCACCGCGATAGGCGCGAATAGTGTGCTCGGAACGGCCGCGCTCCGTACGCAAATATCGTTCAAAGGCCTCGGCCGCCTGTGCCAGCGCAGCAGGCAGGGCAGCGCGTTCTTCCAGATCCACAACTCCACTGTGCGCTGTTGGAAGCCTTGGGGCAACTTGCCCCGCCGCGAACGAACCGGCTTCGTTAGCCCAATCCGGCAGATTTGAGGTATGCCCCCAACGTGTCTTCACTCAGGGCCGTGGAAATGGCGGCGATTGCGGCGTCGTCCCTGAGCACAATCGACTGTCCATCGGCACTGGTTCCCGTCCCCAGGGTGGGCAAGGTGAAGGAAATGACATCTGAGCCCCGCACACTTTTCAGGCTGAGCGCAAGCGCGCCGAGAGTGGATGACTTGAGTCCGGAATCGACACTGACGTACGGGGAAACCTTGTCCACAAGGTCCATCACCTTGACTGGGTTTGTCAGTGTGGACGGCGAGAGAACCTTGTTCAGCACGGCTTTGAGGAAGATCTGCTGGTTTTTCACTCTTTGGTAGTCCCCGTCGGTGAAGGCGTACCGCTCCCGCACGAAGTCCAGTGCCTGATCGCCGTTGAGCAATTGCGGGCCGGCCTTGAACGTAATCCCTCCGCGCAAAGTGGTGAAGTCCAGTGGCACGTCCACCTCCACCCCACCGAGGGCGTCGGTGATGCCTTGAACCCTTCAAAGTTGACGATCGCCACATGGTCTACCCGGTTGTTGAACATACCCTCAAGTGTTTGCACCACCAGCGGCACGCCCCCGTAGGCCATGGCAGCGTTGATTTTCGCTTCCCCGAAGCCGGGGATCTCGACCCAAGTGTCGCGCATGATCGACATCGGGTAGATGTTCTTGCGATCGGCTGGTATCTGCACCCACATCATGGTGTCTGATCGTTGATCGGACAGGTTCCCTTCTTCTGCCAGGTTCAGCGAAGCACTGCGGCTATCACTGCCCAACACCAGCACATTCGGGGCCTCGGCGGCCGGCCCCTGCGTGGGTTTGACCGGCCTGAGCGTTTCACTGGGGAAAGCTTTGGAGATGGTCTCCGACTTGCTGTCAAAGCTGCGGGACAAGTTGCCAAAATAGACCACCGCGACGACCCCTGCAAGCAGCGCCACCAATACCAGCGCCAGCACGATCAGCAGAACATTCCTACGTTTGTTGGACCGTCTGTGGCGGGGTACTGGGTTCTGGGCATCGGCACTCATAGTGGACATCCTGCCATTCCAGGATGGGGTTTGTCCGGATCCAGCGCAGAATTGTGGACAAGGGGTTGTCGTCGTAGAGCACGTTATTGGGCACGGCGCACCCATCCACCCCCGCGTCGTTCGGCCAGCCCTTGCACTTCAAGCCGTCCCAGCCCGGACAGCACGGTGGCTGCACCAAGACCGGCTACAACACATAGCTTTTCCACACTTGTCGCGGTGCGCAACGGCAATGCATCCATCACCAGCAGGTCAGCGGTGCCCAAGCCGTCATACAGCGCGGCCTGCATCTGTGGCTCAACCACAAGATGCTCTCCCATGGCTCCTGCCAGTTCAGCGATGTCAGCGGCATCCGTGACACAAACGGCGCTGCCCTCTTTCAGCAGCCTGTGGCATCCGGCCGAATTAGCCGAATACACCGAGCCCGGTACTGCAGCTACCACTCTGCTCAGCCGTTCGGCGTGGTGAGCGGTGTTGAGTGCTCCTGAACGCCACCGGGCTTCCACGACCACCGTGACCGAACAGAGTGCTGCTATGAGACGGTTTCGTTGCAGGAAGCGATAGCGGGTGGGGTTGGTACCAGGAGGCACTTCGGCCACGATCATCGATCGTTCTGCAATGGTGCGCAACAGATCTTCGTTGCCGGACGGGTAGAACCTGTCCACTCCCCCGGCCATAACAGCCAGCGTGGGTAGCTGGTTTGGATCTGTATCCGCTGCCAGGGCACCACGGTGGGCGTGGGCGTCAATGCCGTAGGCTCCGCCGCTGACTACCGTGAATCCGCACTGCACAAGCGAACTGGCAATTTCAGCAGTGACGTTCGCTCCGTAGCTTGTGCTGTCCCGTGAACCAACCACCGCAATACACTTGCCTTGCGAAGGAATCGGCTGCCTTCTCCCCCTACACCACAAGGCGATGGGTGCCGCCAGTTCCAGGTCATCGAAGCACCGCGGCCAATCGTCGTCTTCGGGGATTAGAAGCCTGCCACCAAGCCGTGCCACAGTAGCCAAATCCCGCTCAGGGGCAATATCAGCCAACCGTGGTCGCCACCGCTCCAATGCCTCGGCCAACCCTGTCCAGCGTTCCGTACCCACCTCGTTGAGAATCTCTGTGACATGCTGTTCCACTGTCGCGTGGGAGGCATCGCTACTGCCGATCAAAGCCAGCGCGTCTTCCGGACCCAATGCCCGGATCAGCGCCAGCCCGGGCAAGTCTGACGGTTCCATCAAGCGAGTCAGGGCTGCTCGTGCGAGGCGCAAGGCCGTCTCAGCTGCAATGCCGCTTCCGTGGTTCATGGTGTTCACAGTCCCTCGCCTCGTTGCCGCAATGTCAATGCCAACCCAACATCATCGCTGCCCGGCCGTTCCCGTCCCTGCAGGTCCGCCACAGTCCAGGCCAGGCGCAGCACTCTGTCGTAGCCCCGGGCGCTGAGCACTCCCGTCCCCATCGCCTTGTCCAGCAGCGCCGTATGGTGGCCACCGAGTCGCAGCGGGCCGCGCAGGATCCGGCCACTCAAATCAGCATTGTGGACCAGTCCCCACTGTTTGAGCCTGTCGCTGGCAATGTTGCGTGCTAGCAGTACACGCCCGGCAACTTGTGCGCTGGATTCGCGGGGTTCGGTGCTGGCCAACTGGGAAAGTTGCAGCTTGTTGACTTGAAGCTGGATGTCGACTCTGTCCAACAGCGGGCCTGAAAGCCTGCCGAAGTAGCGTCTGCGGGCCATGGGCGTGCACTCGCAGTTGATTCCCTTGCCCGTGGCTTTTCCGCAGGGGCAGGGATTGGCCGCCATAATGAGTTGGAAGCGGGCAGGGTAGGCCGCAGTTCCGGCAGAGCGGTGAAGCACCAGCTCACCACTCTCCAGGGGCTGCCGCAGGGCATCAAGGACCCGCTTGTCGAACTCGGGTGCTTCATCCAGGAAGAGTACGCCACGGTGTGCCCGCGAGGCAGCCCCCGGGCGAGGAATGCCGCTGCCACCACCAATAATCGCAGCAGTGCTGGCAGAATGGTGCGGCCGCTCATAGGGCGGGCGGCGCATCAACTCAGCAAGCCCATTGCCCCTGTATTCCAAGGAATGGATGGCTGTTACTTCCATGGCCTCGGCATCGTTGAGATCCGGCAGCAGTCCGGGCAGACGTTCTGCCAGCATGGTCTTGCCGGAACCAGGCGGGCCCACCATCATCAAGTGGTGGCCACCTGCCGCAGCAATCTCCAAGGCCAATCTGGCCACCGGCTGCCCGGCCACTTCCGCCATGTCCATCCCAGCCTGTCCGTCGGCCGTTGCTTGTACTGCCTCGGCGGGTACGGCGCCGGAGTTCCAGCCTGCATCTAGCGCTGTCAGATCCTTCGGGTCTGCATCGAAGTCAAGGACCACCTGCGCCAGGCAGTCATAGGCGCGCACCTTCGCTCCCGTCACCAATTGGGCTTCGGCCAGGTTGGCTGCCGCCACCACAAATTCCCTGTGTCCAGCGCTATAGGCGGCGAGCACGGCCGGCAGCACTCCGCGCACGGAACGGAGCCGCCCGTCGAGCCCTAACTCGGCCAGAAAAACTGTGCCTCCGGTGCGCCGCACGTCCCCGGCGGCATTCAGAGCCGCCATCACAATGGCCAGGTCAAAACCGGAGCCCCTCTTAGGCAGCGATGCAGGCACCAGATTCACCGTGATCTTGCGTCGGCTCAGCGGAATCCCGGTATTCTGCGCGGCAGAACGAATTCGTTCCCGGGCCTCCGACAGGGATGCATCCGGGAGACCCAGCAGAATAAAGTTCGGCAGGGTTTGGCCGATGTCTGCCTCCACCTCAATGACATGGCCGTTGAGTCCCACAAGCGCGACGGCCAGCGCCCGCCCCATACCCATCAAGCCACACCCCTCAGATGGTCGATGCAAGGAGCGGATGTACGGCCCAGCACAATGCCTACGGCATCAATGCGCAGCGGAGCAGCAACCCGTTGGTGTTCCCGCGCCCACAGCACCGCCAAGGTGCGCAGGCGCACCAGCTTGGCCCGGGTTAGTGCCTCCAGCGGATCGCCGTAGCGCCTGGAACTGCGTGTTTTGACTTCGACAATGACAAGTTCGCCACCGTCGAGCCCGACCAGATCAATTTCGCCGCTGGCACACCGCCAGTTGCTGTCAATGACCCTGATGCCGTGGTCTTCCAAATAGTCCGCGGCCAGCCGTTCACCGGCCTGGCCCAATGCATCTTTTGCTTTCATGACCGCCTCCACTGCCAGCTTGGCTGGCATTGGCACGGCAAAACAGCTCAGCGGCGGCTAATGTGCACAGACAGCATAAAAGCGTGTGCTGTGGAGGAAAGAACGTCCCTGCGAATACCCGGTTAGCCCAGCGGGCCGAGTTCCCCGTCCTTGGGGATCTGCAGGTCGTCGGACTTGATCAGCTCTTCGACGTTGACGTCCTTGAAGGTGATGACACGCACGTTCTTCACAAAACGGGCTGTGCGGTACACGTCCCACACCCAGGCGTCCTGCAGCGTCAGGTCAAAGTAGACCTCACCGTCTGCGGAACGAGCCTGCAGATCAACATGGTTGGCCAAATAGAATCGCCGCTCAGTCTCCACCACGTAGCTGAACAGGTTCACCACGTCACGATATTCGCGGTAAAGCTGCAACTCCATGTCGGTTTCGTAGTTTTCCAGATCCTCGGCGCTCATGGTTCCATCATGCAACACTTGGGGCCCACTTGCGCAACACGACGGGCCCGTAAGACAAACTAGATGAGCCGCCAGCTCTTGCGGTGGTAGTCGGTGGGGCCCAGCTCGGCAATGGCGGCGCGATGCGCGGCCGTGCCGTAACCCATGTTCGTCTGCCAGCCGAAGGCGGGAAACTGTTCAGCGAGCCCTGCCATGATGCCGTCGCGTTCAACCTTTGCCAGCACGCTGGCGGACGCGACGGACAGGCACGTCATGTCCGCCTTGATGCGGGTTTGGATCCGCCAGGGCACAGCAGGAGCCTGCGCCGCAGCGGCGAATAAGTCCAAAGCTGGCTGCTCCGGGGTGGACAACCAGTCCTGGTTGCCGTCCAAAATCACAAAGTCAGGCACCAGCGTCGCGGCGGCTTGGGCCATGGCGCGCGCGCCGGCCAGGCGCAGGGCGGCGACCAATCCGACGTCGTCAATTTCCTGTGCCGAAGCATGCCCGACGGCGCTTGCCGCAGCCCAGTCGGCAATGGCTGGAACGAGGGCCTCACGCACCAGCGGCCGCAGCAGCTTGCTGTCCTTCACCCCCGGCAATTCGGCGGCAGTATCCGCGTGGATGATGACGACGCCAACGCTGACTGGCCCGGCAAGGGAGCCGCGGCCCACCTCGTCGCAACCGGCGACCAGCTGGTAGCCCTGTGCGGCAAGCTCGCGTTCCCACTCCATGGTGGGGGCAGCAGCTGCCATCACTGCCCTGCCGGTGCGTGCTGTGCCGAGGAAACGCTTGCGCTCTTGGCGTCAGGGACCTTGGTGAACACGTCCGGGTAGTTGCCCAGGATGGTCCAATGCGACAACGGCCACGCAATGACAACTGCACGACCCTCGACGTCGGCGACGGGCACAAAACCCGTCCCGTCAAAGGTCTGGTGGTAGCGGGAGTCCTGCGAGTTGTTGCGGTGATCACCCATGACCCACATGTGCCCTGCAGGGACCGTGACGTCAAACGTGGTGTCGGACGGCGCCGCGCCAGGATACAGGTACGGCTCAGTGATCGCTTCCCCATTGACGGTCAGCTTGCCATCTGCACTGCAGCACACAACCCTGTCCCCCGGCATCCCAATGACGCGCTTGACCAGGTGTTGCTGGGAATTATCCGGCGCCAAGCCAATGAATGTGGCGGCATCGTTGATCCAGCTCAGTGGTCCTTCAGCAGCAGGCGTTGAAGTCAGCCAGCCCTGGGTGTCCTTAAAGACGACGACGTCTCCGCGCTTGAGTGCGAATGGTTCGGGTACCAGCAGGTTGACGAAGATCCTGTCATTGATCTGCAAAGTGTTTTCCATGGAACCTGAGGGGATGAAGAACGCGCGGAACAAGAATGTTTTGATCAGGAAGGAAAGCACGATGGCGATGACCACAATGGCCAGCAGTTCCTTGCCCCATGCCCACGCTTGGCGCCCGAAACGCGCGGTGGCGGTGCCGTCGTCGTTTTTGTGCGGGAAGGACTCAGGCTCGGACGAAGCATCAGGCGTCGAGGAGGGTGCAGGCGCGTCGGAGGGTTGAGCCGGCGCAGGCGTACCAACTGTCTCAGGCGACTCGTCCGGGAGCCGGGGGTCGTTGTTTTCTGGCTCGAACCCGTCGGGTTCCCCAGGAGCACTGTGTTGCGTCAACGTTCATTTCCTTAGCAAAGTCAGGATGGAAGCCTGGGTGGTGGTCACCGCCGTCGGGCATGGGCGTCTGTGCGCTACGGCAGCTTTGTGTCGCTGTCAATGACGTGGAGGCGTCCCAGCGGCCACACGGTGGCAAAGGGCGAGCCAACGACCTTGGTGGTGGAGATCAGGCCACCGCCGGGAGCGCCCAGCAGTGAGCGTGAATCCAATGACACGTTTCTGTGGTCGCCCATGAGCCACAACTTACCTTGCGGCACGGTCACCTCGAAGTTCAACGCGCTGGGTTCATCCCCGGGATACAGGTAACTCTCAGAAACTGGGACCCCGTTGATTTCCAGAAGTCCACCGTCGGTGCAGCACTTGACGGTGTCACCGGCGACGCCCAAAACCCGCTTGACGTAGATGTTGTTGTTGGGCACCAGGCCGAGCCACTGCCCCGCACCGATGATCCCCTCCGCAACAGGAGCAGTCCCAGAGTTCAGCGGCGTGAAGGATCCCCGTCCATCAAAGACCACCACGTCCCCGCGTTCAATGGGACTGCCGGCGAAACTTGTTCGCGAAACCAGCACACGATCACCGGACAACAGCAGTGGCTCCATGGATTCGGAGGGAATGAAATAGACATCCACCCACAGGTTCCGCAATAGCGCCAAGAACACGAAGATGACGACGACTGCATAAACAACAAAACGCCAGCCCAGTTTCCTGGACTGGCGTTTCGCTTGATTCAAAGTGCGGATCCCTTGTTACTTGGCGGGAACGTTGTCGCGCTTTTCCTTGATCTTTGCAGCCTTGCCGCGCAGGTTGCGCATGTAGTACAGCTTGGCGCGGCGAACGTCACCCTTGGTGACAACTTCGATTTTGTCCAGAACCGGGGAGTGTACCGGGAAGGTACGCTCAACACCGACGCCGAAGGAAATCTTGCGAACCGTGAAGGTTTCGCGGATGCCATCGCCCTGGCGGCCAAGGACGAAGCCCTTGAAGACCTGGACACGTGAACGGGAACCTTCAATGATGTTCACGTGAACGTTGAGGGTGTCCCCGGCACGGAAGGCGGGGATGTCGCTGCGCAGGCTGGCTGCGTCAACAGAATCGAGAATATGCATTTTCTCACTCCAGGCAAACACCACAGGTCATTTGCTTTGTGTCACGACTATCATGGACGGCGCAGGGCCAGTCATGAAAAATCGAAAGTTATGGACCGGATACCTAGACTAGGCCACCGGCATGCCTTCCTGTTGACGAACGCTCCCCCTGTGGCAGGAACGCGCCCAGTCGGCACATGAGACCATTTTGCCATAGTTGCCCGCCCAACAACTAATTGCCTCGGCAAATCTCACCTACGGAAAGATCGCCTTGGGCGTCGCGTAGCACGCGCGGAGGTACGCGACGGTGATCTGCGCCATCGAGGGTTTGCCAAGAAAAGAGTATGACGTTGGGTTGGCGGAAACCGCATCTGCGAATTGTTTCGCGTCTTTTTCGACTCCCGCCACGTAGTCAACCCAGGCAACTGCTTTGGTCAGTGACGCTGGCTGCCAACGAGCGCTGAGTTTCTTGGTGACAGCTGCAACAACGCCGACGCCGCTATCTGCATCTTTTCCTTTTTCGGCGGGCTTTTCGGCAGGGGCAATCATGTCAAAAATCATGCTGCAGGCCTGCTCTTCGACAACCTCCTCAGTCGCCTGGATAAGGTCATCCATGAACCTTGGTTCATTTTCCACCATTGAAGTGGTGGCGACTGTCGCACTCGCATTAGTGCGGGCCTGCGTACGGGCGGCCAAAACGGCGGTATCGGCTTGCGACAGGGCTACCCTCGCTAAGTTCACGTTGTACTCCTGGAACACAGGAAGACTCAGCGCCTTTTCTTTGGTAGTCCATGTTGAAGTAGAGATGTTGTCGATGTCTTTCCGTGCAAGAACTAGGTCGTCAATTTCATTTGGTGACGACTTCACCACGGTCCCTAACTTATCTAGTGCCTTACTAAATATCGGCCTAACCAGGGTACTCGTCGACTTGGTGGCGCTGCCGGCGCCACATGAGGAGACCAAGGTACCCGAAGCAGCCAGCAGGCCAGCCAACAGGAGTGCGCTAATTCTGAATGGAACTTTCATGCGGACAACCATCCAATCCAATGACGGCAGGAACATTTTGGCGTTCGGCCAAGCCGCGGCTTCGTCCTCCAAAGGAAGTCGCCTCAACGCATCGTCGTGACGACCACTACCATGGAGAAGCTCATGATATGCCCGGTACCGCAACCGGCGCTAGAGTGCTGGCTGACGCAGTTAAGCGTCCGTGCGGCGCACTGCCCTGCCGTCGACGACGGCGTAGCCCAGTTCCCAGAGCACGTTACGGTCGGTTTTGCTGAAGGCTGCAACGTCAAGGACGTCGATCAAATCCGGGCGGCGGTCTGCGGTGCGGCGCAGCTGCAGCTCCTTGCGGAACTTGGCGATCTTGCCGTGGTTGCCGCTGAGCAGTATCTCGGGAACCTCGCGCCCACGCCAGTTGGAGGGCTTGGTGTAAACGGGGTATTCAAGCAGGCCGTCGGAGTGGGACTCCTCAATGAGGGATTCGGGGTTGCCCACCACGCCGGGAACCAGTCGGCCAATGGCTTCCACCATGGCCAGCACGGCGACTTCACCACCGTTGAGAACGTAGTCGCCCAAGCTCACGGGGCGGACAGTGTATTGCTCAGCAGCCCATTCCAGCACACGTTCATCAATGCCTTCGTAACGTCCGCACGCGAAGACCAGATGGTCCTCATCGGCTAGTTCATAGGCCAGTTTTTGGTTGAACACTTCCCCTGCCGGTGAAGGCACGATCAATGTTGGCTTGGTGCCCTCGGCCAGCGGGGATGCCTCCGCTATATCGCTGAGCGCCATGGCCCACGGCTCAGGCTTCATGACCATCCCGGCCCCGCCGCCGTACGGGGTGTCATCCACCGTGCGGTGCCTGTCCTTCGTGTAGGAGCGTAGGTCGTGCACGGAAAGTTCCAGCAGGCCCTCGGTGCGAGCCTTGCCGATCAGGCTCAAGTCAAGGGGTGCCAGGTACTCCGGGAAAATGCTGACCACGTCAAAACGCATTACTGGCCGCTGCTTTCCGAACCATTGTCTTCCGAGTCGTTGTCTTCCGATCCTGCCAGGTCCGCTGCTTCACCGGTTTCGTCGTTTTCCGCAGCGTCCTTGTTGACAGTGAACAGTCCTGCCGGAGGGGTCAGGCGCACATACCCGCCTTCGACGTTCACTTCCGGGACGATCTCGTCCACAAACGGAACCAGGACTTCATCGCCGTCATTATCTTCAACAATGAGTAGGTCCTGGACCGCCTGGGTACGCAGTCCGGTGACCTTGCCGACCTTCGCGCTGCCGACCCGAACCTCAAGGTTCAGCAACTCGTGTTCGTACCAGGCGTCGTCGTCCTCGTCATCATCTGACTCAAAGAACATGGTGGCCCCGCGCAGCAGCTCTGCCTCGTTGCGGGTGTTGGTGCCTTCGAAGCCCAGCAACAGGATGTCCTTGTTCCAGCGGGAGCTCTTGACCGTCAGGGTGCCGAGCTTGGCCGGTTCCACGACGAACTGCGAGCCGACGGCAAAACGCGAGTCGGGGGCATCGGTGAGGACCAGCACGGTCACTTCCCCGCGAATGCCGTGGGGCTTGCCAATCCGGGCAACCTGAACCTGCATGGGTACTCCTAAGTGCTTGCTAAAAGAGGTGCTTACTAAAAGAAAAAGGGAAAAATTTGGCCCCGCCACCATTATGGTGCCGGGGCCAAACGTTTGGCTTTACTGCTGAAAACGGCTCGCACGGCCAAAGCCGGGCAACGTTCGGGGCAGGTTAGCGGCGGCGGTCGGTGTCGACAACGTCAACACGCACCGGTTCGCCGTTGGCCAGTGCTGCAACCACGGTGCGCAAGGCACGGGCGGTGCGGCCCTGTCGGCCAATAACCCGGCCCAGATCGTCTTGGTGAACGCGCACTTCGAGAGACTCCCCGCGGCGGTTGTTCTTGACGCTTACCTTTACGTCCTCGGGAGAGTCAACAATCCCGCGGACCAGGTGCTCCAGCGCTTCAGCCAACAAGTTACTCGGCCTCGGTGCTCTCAGCAGCCTCTGCCTCGTCGGCCTTCTTGGCCTTCTTGGTGATGGCTTCCTTGACAACAACGTTCTTGGCCTCGGGAGCAACGAATGCTTCCTTGGGAGCCTTGGTCTTCAAGGTGCCTTCGGCGCCCTTGATGCCCTTGAACTTCTGCCAGTCACCGGTGATGCGCAGCAGCTTTGCAACAGGCTCGGACGGCTGAGCGCCTACTCCCAGCCAGTACTGTGCGCGATCGGTGTCGATCTCGATGAATGAGGGCTGCTCGGTCGGGTGGTACTTGCCGATTTCCTCGATGGCACGGCCGTCACGCTTTGAGTGTGAGTCCATGACGACGATGCGGTAGTACGGTGCACGCATTTTACCAAAGCGCTTAAGGCGAATCTTTACGGCCACTTTTGTGGTTACTCCTGGTTCGAAAAAGGGGCGATCTCCGTTTCACGCTCCCGTGGGGCGGGCCGATCTGCGGATTTCTAAGGACAGGATCATCACGCGGAGAGAGGGGCCACGTGGATCGAGTACCTGACCATTATGCCAGAGAATCTTTCCTGCGTGCGACGCGTTACGGGAACCGCGCGCCGTGTTGTTCGTCATGGTGCCGACGATGACTCTCCTCGAGGTCTCTCGAGTTGCCACTTGTGGTGCCGTGAGTCGCTCTGATGACACCACAACTGGCAACTCGAGGAAGAAGTGTCCGTGGCGTTATTCTGCGGAGTAGAAGAAGAGGCTCATTTTGGCGTTGTCTTCAGCAGCCTTCACCGCGGCGACAGACATGGCTGCCAGAGCGCGCACCAGCGGCTCGGTCACTGCCGGTGTGGATTCCATTTCCTCCGCAGCTGCCCATTCTGCGGCCAGCTCGGAAACTTCTTCCTGATCTTCAAGCCCATCCAGTTCAGCAAACACCTCAAGGAGGGCATCCGGCACTGCAAACAGATTGTCGAGTTCAATGTCGACAAGGCTCAGCTCGGAAGCCACACCCCTTGCATGAACTTTCTTCACCGCGTACTCGCCCAGCACTTCAATCTCAAAGTCGCTCAGGCCCGGAGTCGGCAGCACAGGCACGTCGATGGCAGGGGATTTTCCGCCCTGGCGAGCCTTGGCCCGGGCGACAGCCTGGTGGTGGTCGGCGATGAAGAACTCAGAGTAATTGGCCACGCAGGCGCCTTTCAAAATAGTGATCCGGGCCGTTAGCTTCCCGGTCAGCCTCGCACCACAGGGAGCGGACTGCATGTCCTCAACACTAACGTGCTTCTGTTTCGTCCACGGAAAACCCGGCGAAATCAACGACTTAGAAGTGGGGGCCGCGCCGAAATCGTTCATCCAGCAAATCCGCTCTCCCACCCAACGCAGCGAGCATCGCGATACGCGGGCCCAGCCCGTCAAGGCCCAGCTCGGCTTCCCGCCGACGGATGGCGCGCAGTTCTGCACCCCATTCTTCGCTTGGCAGTGCCGCGAAGCCGCAACTCGCATAGAAGGGAGCGTTGAACGGGACGTCCCTGAAAGTTGTCAGGGTCATGGAATGAAAGCCCGCCTCTTGCGCCCATGCCTTGGCAGCCCCAAGCAGAGCTCGGCCGATCCCCTGCCTGGCATATTCGTTGTTGACGGCCAACTGCGTCAAGTGGGCGTGGCGATCAACAATCTCAAGGCGCGCAAATCCCACGGGAGGTCTTCCCGCCACCATGATGTGAAACGCTTCGGCAAATTCTCCAGCAGTTCCCGGTGGTGGAAAGCTGTCCGTGTCGATGCCCGGAACCAACGCATCGAAGGCAGCGTCGGCCTCGGCCTCAATGAACGGCAACAGCCCGAATTCGCTCAATGCCGCCGGCCGGATTTCAATCATGAAGAAAGACTATCCAGAAGCACTGACATTGGCAGCTTCGCAGCTACGCCGCGCGAACGTCTGCAACCCGCAGGAGCTCCTCGATGAGGGCCGCACCGCCGGGGGTGTCCTGCGGACGGTGCCCGCCCCGGTGGACGATGTGCTGGGCACCGGTGGTCTCCAGATACTGTGCCACTTCTTCATAGAGCGGTTCCCAACCACCGGTGACAACGGTGGTTGGCACTCCGGGCACAATGTGCAAGGGCGCCTGTGTGGAGGGCAGCTGCAGTCTGGCCCGGGCTGCCACACGTCTGGTGGTCTCGGTTCCGGGTGGACTCGCAACCGCCATCAACGTATTGAACTCGGACAGGAAATCTTTGTCCGTCAGCTCCTTGGCATGGGCAAAAAGATCCGCCAAGTGCACCGAATATGCTGCCGTGGCTGGCAGCTCCGCCGTCAGCGACAGCAGCAGCGGTTCCAGCAGGACCATGGACCACACAAGATCCGGGCGCTGCACCGCGGCCATCATGGCGGCGATGGCACCTTGGGCATGGGCAACAACATGCCCGCCGTTGCCCAGCGCATCAATCACCAGCCGCGCATCGGCAGCAAAGTTTGTCGGCACGGGAGGTTCGACGGCGTTGAACCCGGTCCGCTTGATGAAGAGGCAGTCATAGTTCCCGGCTAAAAGATGCTGGGCTGGCCATGCAGCTGTGCCATAGCCGTCCATGCCGTGCACGAACACGATCCGCGTTTTACTCATTGACGCAGGTTACCGGATGTCACTGAAAAGTTCCCTGACAACACTCGCAACACCGAAACAGGCGCACCGCTGCCGAGCCGGCTGGATCCCGGTTCGGCAGCGGTGCGCCTGTTGCAAATAGAGACGTTGGTTGGGGTTACTTCCCGAGGAACTTGTCAAAGCCCTTGGGCAGGTTCAGGCTTGAAGGATCAAAGTCCTCGGCACCGGCACCAAACGAAGCACCTGTGGGCAGCGCTTTGGGTGCGTTGGCCTTCTCCTGAGCGGCCTTCAGTTCTGCGGCAGCCTTGGCAGGGTTTCCGGAACGTGCCTTCTTCTTGGCAACCTGCTTGCCCTTGCGGGCACCGCCGAAGCCACCGGGACCGGGCATGCCCGGCATTCCGGGGATCCCTCCGCCCTGAGCCATCTTCTTCATCATTTTCTGAGCCTGGCCAAAGCGTTCCAGCAGGCCGTTGACCTCGGAAACGTGTACGCCGGAGCCCTTGGCGATGCGAGCGCGGCGCGAGCCGTTGATGATCTTCGGGGCCACACGCTCGTGCGGGGTCATGGAGCGGACAATGGCTTCCACCCGGTCAATTTCACGCTCGTCGAAGTTCTCCAGCTGCTGGCGCATGTTGGCCGCACCGGGCATCATCATGAGCATCTTCTTCATGGAGCCCATTTTGCGGATCTGCTGCATCTGGGACAGGAAGTCATCGAGCGTGAAGTCTTCACGGTCGGCGAACTTGCGCGCCATCCGCTCGGCTTCGTCCTTGTCCCAGTTCTTTTCGGCCTGCTCGATGAGCGTGAGCACGTCACCCATGTCCAGGATCCGGCTGGCCATGCGGTCGGGGTGGAACAGCTCAAAGTCGTCCAGGGACTCGCCCGTGGAGGCGAACATGACCGGCTTGCCGGTGACCGACGCGACGGAAAGTGCGGCACCACCGCGGGCGTCGCCGTCGAGCTTGGTCAGGACAACCCCGGTGAAGTTCACGCCCTCGTTGAACGCCTGGGCCGTGTTGACGGCGTCCTGGCCGATCATGGCGTCAATGACGAACAGGACCTCGTCGGGGTTGATGGCGGCGCGGATATCCGCGGCCTGCTTCATCAGTTCCGCGTCGATGCCCAGGCGCCCGGCAGTGTCGACGATGACGACGTCGTGCAGCTTGGACTTGGCTTCGGCCAGACCGGCCATGGCCACCGCTACCGGATCGCCGGTGGCACTTTCAAATTCGCTGCTGACTCCGGGGTGCGGGGCGAAAACGGGGACGCCTGCACGCTCACCGTTGACCTGCAGCTGCTTGACGGCGTTGGGACGCTGCAGGTCGGCAGCCACCAGCAGCGGGCTGTGGCCCTGGCCCTTGAGCCACTTGGACAGCTTTCCGGCAAGCGTGGTCTTGCCCGCACCCTGCAAACCGGCCAGCATGATGACGGTGGGCGGGTTCTTCGCCAGGTTGATGCGGCGCGTCTCCCCACCAAGGATGGCCACGAGTTCTTCGTTGACGATCTTGACGATCTGCTGCGCCGGGTTCAGCGCCTCGTTGACCTCGGAGCCAAGGGCACGTTCACGGACCTTGGCGGTGAACGCGCGCACCACGGGCACTGCGACGTCGGCGTCCAAGAGGGCGCGGCGGATCTCGCGCACTGTGGCGTCGACGTCGGCCTCGCTCAGCCGGCCCTTGCCACGAAGGTTCTTGAAGGTGGCTGTCAACCGATCAGATAGGGAGTTGAACACGCGGCGCGCACTTCTTTCGTCTGGGATTAACCAGCACCCGCACGGCCGGACCACATGGCCTGGCCGCGCGCGGAGCGGCAATTTACATTAGTCAGGATGAGACCGGCAGGACGGGGCCACTGGCTCCGTCCCACTCCCTTTCCTGAGGGACTCAACTACCAAGGGTATCAACTGCGACGCCATGGTGTGTGCAAAACTCGACCAGATCCGGGTGTCATTGCCACCCAATGCGCCAGACACCGTGCGATGCTGGGACGGTGACGACTCCCACAGCATCCTCCAGTACCTCCACTTCCACGCACGACGCCGGGTCCCCGGCCAAGTCGCCTAACTCAAGCGGGCGGGTCAAGACCTTGGTGATTTTGGGCGCGTCCGGTGACCTCACCGGCCGACTCCTGCTGCCCGGCGTCGGCCGCCTGGTTGCCTCCGGCAGGGCTTCGGGCCTTGCCCTGATCGGTGCAGGCAACGACGATTGGTCGGACAAGCAGTGGAAGGATCGGCTCACGGAAAGCTTTTCCCACGCGATGGCCCCTGGCGGTGCGTCAACGGATGCCGGCATCAAGGACCTGCAGAAACTTCAGGACGGCAGCAGCTACCACCAGCTCGATGTGACGGCCGAGGGTGAGCTGGGCAAGTTCCTCAAAGATATTCCAAGTCCCATAGCGCTCTACTTTGCGCTGCCGCCGGCCATCAGCCAAAAGGCATGTGAAGCCCTGACTCCGGAAGATCTGCCATCCGGCACGCGGCTGGTCATGGAAAAACCGTTTGGCTCCAGCACGGAGACAGCGCGCGCGCTCAATGACACGCTGGCCGGATTGGTCCCCGAGGACCACATCCACCGGATTGACCACTTCCTGGGCAAGTCGACGGTTTTGAACATCTTGGGGCTGCGCTTCGCCAACAGGCTGCTGGAACATTCCTGGAACGGAGTGCACATTGAAAAGGTGGAGATCATTTTTGATGAGGCCCTGACGTTGGAAAACCGTGCCCGGTACTACGACCATGCAGGGGCCGGGCGTGACATGATCCAAAGCCACCTGCTTCAGGTGATGGCCATCTTGGCCATGGAACCACCAGCCACCTTGGGTGAACAGGACGTTCGTTCCAGCATTGCGACCGTCCTTCGGGCCAGTTCAATTGGCCGCAACGGCAGCGACCTGGCGGACTTCACCCGTCGTGCCCGCTACACGGCTGGCACCATCGGTGAGCGCAAGGTCCCGAACTACCTCGACGAGGAAGGCGTGGAAGCAGCCAACGGCACCGAAACACTTGCCGAAGTTGAAGTATTCATCAACAATTGGCGCTGGGCGGGCGTGCCGTTCATCCTGCGCTCAGGAAAGGCGCTGGGCCGCTCCCGCAAGGAAGCCGTCGTGACATTCAAGCCGGTGCCCCACCTGCCTATTGGGTTCAAGGGCATCGACTCACCAACCCGCCTGCACATTGGCTTCGGCCCGGACACGCTGGTGCTGGACCTTGACGTCAATGGTCCCGGCGACGTGTTCACCCTTGACCGCGTCAATTTGAAAGCGAAACTGGGCAGCGACCCGCTCCTGCCCTACGGTGAAGTGCTCGAAGGTGTCCTCAACGCAGATCCGCTGTTGTCTGTTCGAGGAGATATTGCTGAGGAATGCTGGCGGATTGTGGAGCCCGCCTTTGCCGCCTGGAAGGAAGGCACAGTCCACATGGAAGAGTATGCAGCTGGCACCGATGGCCCCGCGGATTGGACCACCAGCAACGACGAGTAGCCTCACGGGACTTCAGTTATGCGCTGGATTCGACGTTGAATGATGCGCCACGAAAATTGTCAAGCTGTGTTGAGTCACTTGGCTAGTTTTTGTGGTGTTTGTGGTTTGGGTAGGTTGATGCCGACGTGTTTGGCGGGGGCTGGTGTGGTGGGTGGCCGGCGGAATCTTTCGG
>NZ_JAFMPX010000047.1 GCF_017353415.1 Arthrobacter sp. E3 | reverse complement strand
AGGAATATCCATACCCCAATTCTCCCAGCACCAGCACGGAATCCCTGTTAATCCACCGGCGTTTTAACCCCTTTTTAGGCCACTACCTGATCCCTGCCGTTCCCGACTACTGACCCATGCACCTAGCGAACCTCCTCCCATGATGGGAGGGCAATGATTTAAGTTCTGGCCGCAAGGAAACTGCTTCCTTGCGGCCAGAACTTTCTTCATGTTGGGCAGTCAGTTCCTGTAGTGAAGGACTGCACGGTGGAACTCGGCGCCTGGGCGGATCATCAGGTAAACAAGGGTGAAAGTGCCACCGCGAGAGCTGCGACAGCGGCAAGAGGAACCAGAATGCAGATGACGGCAAAAACACGTCGCTTGTTTCGGTGTGAATGATCCACGGTGCGGTTTAGCCGACGGACTGTCTGCTGGGAAGCACTGCGTCGACCCGGTGCGCGGGCCCTCGTTGAACGGGACATTGATCTCCATTGATATACGACAAAACGTCCGGGTGCCACGCGGAGCCACCTCCCATACTACTGAGAAGCGCCCCGGTAGCGAACGTTAGCCGGTGAGCTCGTCCAGTTCGACGCCGGTCAGCACCGTGGCCGGGTGCGGCCCGGCTGCCACCAGCGCCTGTGCCCAGCCCTCCGGCCACGGCCCATTCTTTCCCAACAGAATGATATTGCCGGGATAGCGGCGGGTGAACAGCATGGTGGTGCCGTAAGCGGCCACCTGCTCCAGGCTCTCTTGCAGTGCCCGAGTTTGGCTCGTCACGAGGGTGAAGCCCGGCTCGTCGCCCACGTTGACTGCCAGGATTCCCTCCGGCGCCAGCGCTGCCGCCGCTTCGCGGTAAAAATCTGCGCAAGCCAGATGGGCAGGAGCATCGGGCCCGCTGAAAATGTCAAGGATGACGACGTCGAACTTGAGTCCGGCGGGCAGGGCGGCAAGTTCTTCGCGGGCGTCGCCCACATGGCTTTTCAGCTCGGTCCCTTCCGGCAGGGGCAGCTGGTCAAGGACGAAGTCCAGCAGCTCCCGTTCCAACTCCACGGCATGCTGCACTGAACCTGGTCGGGTGGCCTGGATGTACCGGGCCAGTGTCAGCGCACCGGCGCCCAGATGCAGTGCCGTGATGGGCTCGCCGGGGGACTTGAGCAGGTCCACGGCGTTGGCGATCCGGCGCAGGTATTCGTAAAAAACCTCTTGCGGTTCGGCCAGGTTTACATGCGACTGCTCGGCGCCATTGATGCTCAAGACGAACGCGTTCTCGTGCCAGGGATCGGGGTCCACCGTGGCATGGACGCCGCTGGTGCGCAGGAAACGGCTGACCGTCATCAGATCTTGTCCTTGAGCGTGGCCAGACGCTCCGCTGCCTGTTCCAGCAGCGGGACCTGTTTGCAAAACGCGAAACGCAGCAGTGAACGGGTGCGCTTGGCCCCTTCTGGGTGGCAAAATACTGGGACGGGAATGGCAGCCACACCGACGAGTTCAGGCAGTCTGCGGGCCAGGGCGGTAGCGTCGGTGATGCCCAGTTTTTGGGTGTCCGCGTTGATGAAGTACGTTCCCTGGGGAAGGTACATGTCAAAGCCGGCCGCGCGCAGGCCCTCGGCGAGGATGTCGCGCTTGCGGGCCAATGTTGCGGCCGCGTCGGTGAAAAAGTCGCCGCCCATGCGCAGCCCGGCGGCAATGGCGCCTTGGAAGGGTGTGCCGGAGGAGTAGCTCAGGAACTGCTTCACGGTCCGGGCCGCAGCCACGAGCTCGGCCGGGCCAGACAGCCAGCCGATCTTCCAGCCGGTGAAGGAGAACGTCTTCCCGGCGGAGGAAATGGTGAGCGTGCGCTCTGCGGCACCGGGCAGAGTTGACACGGGTATGTGCCGGGGACCAAACGTCAGGTGCTCATAGACCTCGTCGGTGAGGATGACGGCGTCGTACTTGATGGCCAGGCGCACCACTTCGTTGAGCACCTCCACAGGGAACATTGCGCCGGTGGGGTTGTGTGGATTGTTGATGATGACCATCTTGGTGCGCCGGCTAAAGCTGCTTTCAAGCGTGGCCAGATCAGGCATGAAGTCCGGGGCGAGGAGGGCTGCGGTGGTGTGGCTGGCGCCGCTGAGGCCGATCATGGCTCCGTACGAATCATAAAAGGGCTCGAACGTGAGGACTTCATCCCCGGGGCCGGTCAGCGCCAGAATCGCCGCAGCAATGGCCTCGGTGGCACCGGTGGAGATGATGATTTCGGTGTCCGGGTCGGGGTTGAGCCCATAGAAGCGGTTCTGGTGCTCGGCTACGGCGCGGCGCAGATCCAGCAGCCCCTTGCCGGGGGCGTACTGGTTCTCGCCGCGGGCAATGGCCGCCTGGGCGAGGCGGCTGAGCTCGGCAGGGCCGTCCTCGTCGGGGAAGCCCTGCCCCAAATTGATGGCGTTGTGCCGGTTGGCGAGTGTGGTGATTTCCTCAAAGATGGTCACCCCCAATGTTCCGTCCGGGCTCAGCAGGTTGGCTCCTTCTGCCGTGCGTTGCCAAGGTGTGCTCACGGCAGCTCCTTAGTTGCTGGTGCCGAGGTTGCACCGGGTGTGGAAGTTGCCGGGGCTTGGCGGCCGATGAAATGGTCCATGCTGTTGTACACCTTGAATACGTTACCGGCCACGGCGTCCCACGCCCTAGTAGGCAGAACCCCGCGCATCGCCATGGCCAGCTTGGCTGTCCATGGTGTCAGCTTGATGGGTGCACCGGACAGCATGGCCTGCCACGCCCGCTCCACGGCGGTGTCCGGGCTCATGATGGGCGTCAGCAGCGGGCCCTTGACCCCCTCAAACATGCCTGTGCTGATGTAGCTGGGGCAGAACGTGGTGACTTTCACTGGGGATTTGTGGTGCTCAAGTTCAAGACGCAGGGACTCGCCCCAACCGATGATGGCCCACTTGGACGCTGCGTAAACGCTCATGTTTGGATTGGCCAGGGTGCCAGCAGCGGAGGCGATGTTCAAGATGCGCTGCGCCGTGCCGCGTTTCATCATGGCCGGCAGGAACTCCGCCGTAATATACATGGGTGCCAGTGCATTGATATTCATGATGGCGCGGGTGTGGCGTTCGGAATCGTGATCCCAAAATGGGCCACTCTTCACGATGCCGGCGTTGTTGATGAGCAGGTCAGGGGCGTCGATGCCGTACTCGTCCCGGAGTGCGGCAGCTGTAGCCTGGATGGTGGCCAGCTCGGAGACATCCACTTGCTGTTCCACCGCCTTGGTGCCGTGTGCGCGGACTTCACGGCCGACGTCGTGCATGGAAACTGGGTCAACATCCCACAGCACCACTGTGGAGGCCCCTTCGCTGGCCGCTCGAAGGGCGTACAGGCGCCCCAGGCCCATGCCGGCACCTGTGATGAGGACGGTTTTGCCGCGGACGGAAAAATTTGGTTTCATGGTGAATCTCCTTCTATTGTGTTACTGGCCAGTACAGCACAGAACATGCTGAACATGACGTAAACTATGGCCACCGTGTGTGGAAGTCGGCTAGATTCGTCAGTATGCGACGCGCCGTATGCCCCGGATCCTTTGACCCCATCCACAAGGGCCACATTGAAGTGATTGCCCGAGCAGCCGGGCTTTTCGACGAAGTCATTGTGGCGGTCTCCACGAACTACTCCAAGACGTACCGGTTCACACTCAATGAACGTTTGGAGCTGGCGAAAACCACGTTTTCGGCGCTGTCTGGCATTGTCGTTGCACCGATGGGGGAGGGGCTGCTGTCCGAGTTCTGCCATGCGCGCGGGGTCTCGGCGATTGTGAAGGGGCTGCGTTCTTCCTCAGACTTTGACTACGAGCTGCCCATGGCCACCATGAACCGCCAGCTCTCCGGCGTGGAGACGGTCTTCCTGCCGGGAGACAGCCGCTACGTGCACCTTTCCTCCACTCTCATCAAGGAAATCCACACCCTAGGCGGGGACGTGTCCGACTACGTTCCCCGTGCCGTGCTGCGCAGGCTTCAAGGAGACGTGGGACCGGACATCCGGCCCGTCACGGTGGTGCAGAAAAAGAAGTGGGAATAATTCGACTCCCGCGCATGGTGCGGTTTGAACGTGCCGCCACTTTCAAAACTGCGGCACATGTCCGGCAAATGCTGCGCAGCAGTTGAACTTCCAGGCTCCAAACTGGTGTGCAGGCTGGATTTAAAGTGGCGCTCCGGGAAATTGCCGCGAATTTTTGTGGTCAAAGCCGCATGCAAGGTCTAGTTTTGAGGAATCCGGTCAGCGTCGACCGGATTTGAGTCCGGAAACGGACTGAGCGAAGGACTCGACATGAAAAGCACGGCTTTTGTCAGGATTCTCGTTTGCTCAGCACTCGTTGCATCGCTGGCGGGTTGCGTTCCGGGTTCACCCACAACGGGAGGCGCTCCGCCGTCGTCCAATGGGGGTCCCCAATCCGAAGCCGCCAGTGAACCTCCGATGGAAACGACGATTGCGCCTGAGCCATCCGATACGGCCACGCCCACACCTTCGGCGTTGGTACCCACTTGGGAGCAAACGGCGGCAGAAGTCGGGACGGGAGTGGCCAGGATTTCAACCACCTTGTGTGCAGGCGCCAGCGCGACTGGCACCGGATTTCTAGTAGCCGAGAACTTTATCGTCACGGCAGCCCACGTGGTGCGGGGTGCAACTGCACTGGCCGTGCTGGTGAACGGGCAAGTCACCTCCGCGTCTGTGGTGGGACGTGACGACCAGCAAGACGTCGCCCTAATCAAAACCGGTGGACCGATCGACGGCCACATGTTCAGGTTTTCCAACGTAGACCCGACCATGGGAGTCGATGTGGCTGCCTTCGGGTACCCCTGGGGTCAGCCCATCGGCATGACGAAAGGTACGATCAGCGGCGCAGGGCGGCATTTCAACACCGAGTTCGGGGACCGCGGGCATCTGTTGCAAACGGACGCCTCCGTCAACCCTGGCAACAGCGGAGGGCCCCTCACAGCACTCGACGGGACAGTCGTCGGAGTGGTGAGCGCCAAGTACGAGCCCGGAAGCGGGAAAATCGCCGAAAACATGGGGTACGCCGTGGCGGCTTCTGCGGTGCAGCCCCAGATTGACGCGTGGTTGGAAAGTAGTTCGGTGTTGAAACCTGCGAAGTGCGGTGATCAATATGAGGACGGATCAGGATCCTTTCCGATGATTAACAATTCGGACGCACCAGAGGCTAACGATGTTGCTCAGATGCTTTACGCCCACGGGCAAGCCATAAACCGCAGAGCCTACGAAGCTGCATTTGCGGATTTTACAGCCGAAACAAAAGGTCAATTTGGTGGCGCGGACGCCTGGAGTGAGGGCATGAAAAGCTCGTATTGGTCTCAACTGACGCTTCAAGAGATCAATAGCGGGGCGGGTGTCGTGACCGCCTCAATCGTCCAGCAAACAAGTCAGAGCGCGGAACATGGAGTCAACGGGCAGACCTGCTCGGACTGGTCGATGGTGTATGACGTTATTTTCTCAGACGGAAAATGGTTGATCAGCCGAGTGGTCTCAACGGACCCCGGCGGAGTCCCGGCATCCTGCAGCTGACGGCCCACCGCCCCGACGCAACGGTCACGGGCGGCGGAAGCCGCCCAGCCGGCGTCGGGCATCCCCAAAACAGCTGAGATTCACATCACGCGCGGCACACCTCAACCAGTTCGCGTGAAGGGGTGGTGCTGTCGTAGACTGGGTAAGGCCGATTTGGTCCGGCACCGCCCATTTTGATGCCCGTGAGCTTTCGGGCTAAGATGGTGCGTCGGTCATATGTTTGTACAGGAGTTCTCATTAGCGAAACCACGTTGGGCAGTAAGTCCAACCATGGCACGCCCCTTACCATTGGTGTCAGGGAGCTTGGGCGAAGCCCGGGCAACATGTGGAAGTTCAACGAACATGTACCCGTGCCGGAAGATTTTGGCACTCCGCTCATTGGCGTGACGCCCGGATCCAATTTGGATTTGGAACTCCGTTTTGAGGCCGTTCATGAAGGAATTCTTGTGTCGGGCAGTGTGCTTGTCGATGTGACAGGCCAATGCTCCCGCTGCTTGGAGACCTTTGAGGATGACCTTGAAGTCGATGTGCAAGAACTTTTCTTCTACGAGGAGCCGTCCGCGGATGTCCTTGCTGAAGGCGAAGATGAGCAACGTTGGGTCGAGCACGATTCTATCGATCTTGAACCGGTGTTGCGGGACGCAGTGGTAACCGCCCTGCCGTTCCAGCCGGTGTGCCGGGAAGACTGCGAGGGTCTGTGTTCCGAATGCGGAATTCACCTTGCGGATGAGCCGGGGCACCACCACGAGGTTGTAGATCCTCGGTGGGCTGCCCTACAGGGCTTTACCGGCGAAGAAAACTAGCAAAAAGTTTTACTTTCGGGCATGAGCCCGGACGTTATCGAGAGAAAAGAGTTTGCCGTGGCTGTTCCCAAGCGGAAGATGTCCCGTGCCAATACGCGCGCACGCCGTTCCCAGTGGAAGGCCACCGCGCCTGCTCTGGTCAAGACCATTGAAAACGGCCAGGTTGTTTACAGCCTGCCGCACCAGGCCAAGGTCGTTACCGACTCAGCCGGTACCGCACTGTTCCTGGAATACAAGGGCCGTAAGGTTGCCGACGTCTAAGACGTCCGTTCGGCCAACAGGTCCGTTCGTTTAGTGGTTAATAAAATGTTGCAGGAGTGCCATGTCCGCTGATCTTCCCTCACCGAAGCTCACGGATGGACACAAACTGCTGTTGAAGCGTCTCGGTGTCAGTATTGATGCCGGGACGCTTCGTCTTGCCCTGACGCACCGGTCCTACGCTTACGAAAACGGCGGACTGCCCACCAATGAACGCCTTGAGTTCCTCGGGGATTCCATTCTGGGCTTCTCCGTCACGGATGCGCTGTACCGTGATAATCCTGATCTTCCCGAAGGGGAACTGGCCAAGCGCCGTTCCGCCGTGGTTTCCACGCGGGCCTTGGCAAGCATAGGTCGCGGACTGGGTCTTGGCGAATTCATTTACCTTGGCCAGGGGGAGCGCCTCACCAAAGGTCGTAACAAGTCCTCCATCCTGGCCGACACCATGGAAGCCCTCATCGGAGCCACGTACATCACCCACGGCATTGACGTGGCCCGTGAGTTGGTCATGCGCCTTGTGGGACCGCTGCTCGCTGATTCCGATGTCCTGGGTGCTGGTACCGACTGGAAAACCAATATCCAGGAGATCTCTTCCGCCCGTCACCTGGGCGCCATTGTGTATGAAATTACCGGCACCGGCCCTGACCATGACCGCAGCTTTGAAGCGCGGTTGGTCATCGGTGGACACCTGTATGGAACCGGCATGGGCCCGTCGAAAAAGGAAGCCGAACGGTCGGCCGCTGCCGTTGCTTGGCTTGAATTGCAAAAACGCTTCAGCGAAGGCTCCGGGCCGGTCGAAGACTCGCCCGCCTCAGCTACGGCATCCGCCAGCCCGGACACTGCCGTAAAGTAGTGCCCGAGCTTCCCGAAGTCGAGGTTGTCCGCCGCGGTCTTGAACGGTGGATTGCAGGCCGACGCATCGAGGACGTCTCCGTAGTCGACCCCCGCTCGATCCGCCGCCACACCCTCGGGGTAGAGGATTTCCGCGGTAACCTCATGGGCGCGACCGTGCTTGAGGTGGTGCGACGCGGAAAGTTTCTCTGGATGCCGTTGAGCGATGACCCGGCCAGTACAGCCCCTCCTCACACGGCCCTCATGGCGCATTTGGGGATGAGTGGGCAGCTTCTCGTCGAGTCCCCTGAACAGCCACACGAAAAACACCTCAAGGTCCGTTTCAGTTTTTCTCCCCGCGCGGATGCCCCGCAGGAATTGCGCTTTGTTGACCAGCGCATTTTCGGTGGGCTCTTTGTCACCTCCCTCATTCCGACGCCGGACGGCGGCCCGGGCGGATGCGGCACTGCACTGCTTGGTGGCCAGGGCGCTCCAGGTAGTGAAGCCGCTTTGGCCTTGATTCCTGATGCTGCCGCCCATATTGGCCGGGATCCGCTTGACCCCTACTTTTCCGTTGAGAAGCTCCACCAAAAACTGCGGTCCCGCAAGACGGGGCTCAAGCGTGCCCTGCTCGACCAGGCCCTTGTATCCGGCATTGGCAACATCTACGCCGACGAGGCCCTGTGGTTGGCGAAGATGCACTATGCCCGCCCCACGGACACTCTGCGGCGTCCCGACACCCGCCGGATTATCGATGCGGCGCGGTCGGTCATGTCGCGCGCCCTGGACGCTGGCGGCACCAGTTTTGATTCGCTGTACGTGAATGTGAACGGCGCCTCGGGCTATTTTGCCCGCTCGCTGAACGCTTACGGCCGGGAAGGGGAACCCTGTCTGCGGTGTTCGGAACTGGGGCTTTCCAGCCGCATACGCCGGGACTCATTCATGGGCCGCTCATCCTACAGCTGCCCGGTCTGCCAGCCGAAGCCGCGCAACGCCCGACTTTAGCCAGCCCGGCCACGTTGTCCTCGAGTTCTGACTGGAGCTTCCAGATGCCTGGATGCATTGATGTATGTGCTGCTACAGTCCGACGCGGGGCAGCAGATCACTGAGTCAACCTGGAAGTGCCCTTAGCGGCGTCCTCACGCAGCAGCCTATTGCGCTGCGAGATAAGCTTTCATAATTCGATCCCTAAGCTGCTCCGGGTTGTTGAGGTGCTTCCACTTGATACGGATGAACCTCCAACCGTCCTCGATGAGGGCATTTTCGCGTTCACGTTCTTCCAGCAGTACTTGTTCGGTGGTTTGAGCATGATCGAAGTATTTTGTGTCCCCGTCGAATTCTAGAATCAGTCGGATGTCTTGCCAGGCGAAGTTCACGCGGTATGTGCCGCTGCTCGTTTGGAGCGTGACCTGAAGTTCCGGCTGTTCGATAGGTAGTTCAGCCAAGATGAGACGGGTTCGTGTTTCACCTGCTGATTCAGACAAGGCGTTGAGAGAGTTGATGACTTGACGAGTACGTTTGATTCCGCGGCAGCCGTGAAACGAGGCTTGCAGCTTTTCAAGGTCGTGGAGGTTCAACCCGGTATGCAAAGCGGAATCACCTATAATGACTGATTGCTCTAAGGTAGCCGTCATGGCGCATTGCAGGCCTGTTCGCGCGAGAGCGGTGAATTTGACCAAGCCAATCCCGGGGATGAAGCGCTGGACAACGTCCTGTGCGTCCAGGCTGGCAAAGTGCATGGCGACATCTTGTGACGTCCGTGACGGAGCGGCCCGGTATGGCGCACTGACATGAATGAGCCGGGAGCTGATCCAGACTTGCAGCTTGTGCAGGCGTGCGGCGCTGAAGTGTGAATACACATATTGGCTGTTAGTGGCGAGGATGTGGCCCGTGAGCACCAACTTGTCTTTGTCCCATGGATTGCGATCACGCCATTGATGCATTGGCAGGTACACCCCGCGCCACAATCGGTGAAGGAGGCCATGCTGCAGACCGGCCTTGATGGCCCTGGAGTCCAGACCAGTATTGATAAGCTCCCTGGCGGTGACCACCACTCGTTCTCGCGGCCAGCAGCGTTCAAACAGCTGGATTGCAATCTCTTTGTCCATGGCATCGAGTCTGGGAACTCTAATCCCCACGAACAAGAGGAAAGAATACTTTCCTGCGAATCTGTGGACAAGAAGCACCAGGATCCGCATAAAGACGGGCAGGACTTCTGACGGCAGCAGCAAAATGACCGGCCCAACGAAGCGATTCGCAGCTCAAGTCCGAGCCCGTAAAGACAAGAATCCGGCCAGCTAAAATTTTGGGCTATCCCTGTGCTGGTAGTACTCCGCCAGGCGGGCCAGGCCCTCATCGAGGCTTACCGCCGGCTTCCAGTCCAGAACGGCCTGTGTGTGCCGCTGATCGAACCAGTGGGCGGTGGAAAGCTGTTCGGCCAGGAAACGGGTCATGGGGGGCTCATCGTGGACCCAACCGCGCGTTCCTGCCGCAGTCCAGACTTTTTCAATGGCGGTGCCTGCGCCACGGGCCAGCCAGCCGGGCACCGAATATGCCGGAGCGGGAACTCCCGCGGCAGCGCAGATGCCGGCAATGAGCTCACCCACCGGGCGTGGCTCACCGTTGGTCACTACCAGTGCCTGGCCGTGGGCGTAGTCCATACGCTCCAGTCCGCGCACAATCGCTTCGGCCGCATTGTCAACGTAGGTGGTGTCAATCAGGGCTCGGCCGCCGTCCAACAAGGGCAGTCTGCCGGCCCGGGAACGTTCGACGATGCGTTGCACCAGTTGCGTGTCTCCCGGTCCCCACACCACGTGCGGGCGGATGGCCGTGACCCGGAACGCGGGGGAGTCCTGTGCAAGCGCAATCTCTTCAGCCGCAGCCTTGGACCGGGCGTAATGGCCGCGGGCGAAGTCAGGGCTGGCCGCCCCGGCACCGGCACCGACAATCGAGGACCCCAGATGGGCCACTGAGGGAGAGGACACAAACACAAAGTCGCGCACACCGGCACGCTGTGCGGCGGTGAGGAGCTGGCGGGTACCCACGATGTTGGTGGCCACGAAATCGCTCCACTCGCCCGTGAATGACACTTTGGCAGCTAAGTGGATGACGGCGTCGACGCCGTGGACGGCCCGCGCTGCAACGTCTGGATCGGCCATGGAACCCTGCATGGATTCCCAATCCTGCTGCACGGCACGGCGCTGGAGCGTGAGCACGGAATGGCCGCGGTCGTGTAGCAGCTGGGCCACGGCTTTGCCCAGCAGACCGCTGGCACCGGTGACCAGGATTCGTCGCCCGATGGCCTCTGCGCCGCTCACGGGCGGCCCGGTTTCCCGCCGGACAGCATGCGCGCGGCCCACCTGGATAACTTGGCACGGTCAATTTTGGAATTGTGCCGCACATCCACCGGCATGGCGTCGATGGCCACTACGGCAGCCAGCGACAACCCGGTTTTCTTCGCCGCGGCACGAACAGCAGCTGCCAGCGAAGCAGGAGCCAATCCGGCACTTCGCACCGGCGGAACCGTCTCCACGATGGCCACGGCAGACTGTGTTCCGGCAGGACCCACCCCCACGACGGCAGCCCGGGCCACGTCACCGAGAAGTTCGATGGCCTGCTCTGCAGCGACAGGTGTACGCACGCCGTCGGTGGTGCACAGAATATGTTCCATCCGGCCCTCGACCCACAACCTACCCTCGGCATCGAGATGGCCAATGTCGCCGCTGCGGTGCCAGCCGTCAATGGAGGTGCTGTGCTGTTCGGTGATCCACAGGCGGTCATAACGTGCCTTGACGTGCGGGGCGCGCACCAGGATCTCACCGCTGACTTCCGCCTCGGTGGTGGGCTCCGGGCGGACCGCGCCGTCGTCGTTGATGGGGGCAATGGCCACACTCGCCCCGCTGACGGGCGTGCCCACGCATACGCCGTTGCCGGCACCGGCGGCGCTGATCCCAGCCAGGTCGATGTCCGTCACCGGCAGCGCCTCGGTCATGCCGTAAGGGGTGTGCAGGGCGGCGTTGGGAGCCAACTCCTGCACCTGGTGCAACAGCTGTTCCGCCAACGGCGCACCGGCGGACAGGACAAGTTCGACGGCGGTGAGCGCCTTGCGCTGCGCCGGTGAAAGTCCCGCAGCGGTCGCCACCACGTTGACAAGGGCAGCAGGGGAGGCAAACACCACCGTCGCGTCAATGGCAACGGCCGCATTGGCCAGGGCCTGGGCCGTGAGGGTGCTCGGCGCAGTGACGTCCATGTCGGGAGTGACGGTGGTGGCGCCCAGCGCCGGGCCGAGCAATGCGAAGGGCGCAAAGCCTGCCACAAGAGCCGTGCCAGCCTTGAGGGAGTAAGTGGTCTTGAGGGTGTCCCGCATGGCGGCCAGGCGGCGGTGCGTGTACATAACACCCTTCGCCGGTCCTGTGGAGCCGGAAGTGAAAAGCACGGCTGCGTCGCTGTCCGGATCCGGCGCAGTGAAGCTGGGGCGGTTTCCGGCGAGGTGCAGGGCCCTGCCGTTGGCCATGAGTTCTGGAATGGTCGCTGTGATGTTGAGCAGCTTCTTGCTCGCGGCCGCCGTTGAAGCGTTAAAGTCCTCTGCCGCGATTTTGATGCCCGGCCAGTTGTACAAGCGTGCACCGGCAAGGGCCTTGTCGATGCCTATCAAGTAGTTCGGACCGGCGCCCTTGATGGCCCGGCCCAGGCCGCGGGTGCCCAAACCTGCGTCCGCCACCACGATGATGGCGCCCAGGCGCAGGCATGCGTAGATCAAGGTGGTCAGTTTGATGCCCGGCGGCACCAACAAACTGATCCGGTCTCCAGATCTGACGCCTAGCTCGCGCAGTCCTGCAGCGAGGTCATCGACGTCGCGGGCCAGTTCGGCCCAGCTCAGTGTCCAGGAAGTAGTTGCAGTTCCGTCTGGCAGCATGTCCACGACTGCAACGGACGTGTCCGCACGGCGGGAGTCCAGTTCGGACAGCATGGGGACGTAATCTTGCTGAACTCGATCAGCATTTTCGGTGGTTGAGTGTGCCGAAACTCGCTGGGCCAGCCAGGCAAAAGTGGGGACGGCGATGTCCCGGTCTTCTTGGACCAGGTGGCTGGCGCCCTCAAAGCGGTGCACGTCGGCCTGCGGCATGCGGGTGAGCAGATCACGCAGGTACCTGTCGGAAAACACGGGATCCTTGGGTCCCCAGAACATCAGCACCGGAACTTCCAGTGTTGAAATGTCCGTGGACACGGCGTCCAAGGCAGCCCAGGAGGGGTGCGATTCGGTGGCGGGAATGTCGGCCACGAAGTTGCCTACACCTACGCGTCGGGAGGGGCTTGCGTAGGGTGCCATGAACGCTGCACGGACGTCGTCGCTTAAGGCGGGCTGGGCGAGACCGTGCGTGATGGATAAAAACGCGGGGGTCGCCGTCGTGCCCCAGGAGTGGACGGCGGGGTGCAGGGCCAGTTTCAGTGCCGGTGGCAGCGAGAAACCGGCGGGGTGGACGGCAGTATTGGTCAGCACCACACCGGCAAGCAGCTCGCGGTGACGGGTGGCCCAGCCCAGGGAGATGATGCCGCCCCAGTCGTGCCCCACGCTGACCACGGGTCCGCTGAGTTCCAGTGCGTCGCTGAGGTCGCCCAAGTCGGTGATGCGATCGGCCAGGCGGCGGAACGTTCCCGTGCGTTCGGAGAAGCCCATGTCCAGCTGATCCACGGCGACAACGCGCCAGGGGCCGCCTGCGGCGACGGTGGCGGGGGAGGTGGCCTCGGCCAGCAGTGTGCGCCATAAATATGACCACGTCGGGTTGCCGTGTATGCAGAACAAGGTGCCCACGGGCTCCATGCCGGTGGCCGCGACGTCTTGCGCGTTGTCCAACAGATGCCATTCGCGGCGGGTGCCGGGGGCGTCAACGGCGGCTGTGGAGGGGACCGAAACCATGCGGCGCCAACGGGCCTTGACGCCGGGCCACGGATCGGGGAATTCAGTTGCGGGCAAGGAAACGCCTACCACTGAATCTCCATCATCGTCGTGTTGAGTCCGGAACCCACACCCATGCACAGCACGCGGTCGCCGGTGGAGAGTGTTTGGGATTCTTGCGCCAGGGTCATCGGCAGCGAAGCCGGGCCCACATTGCCCCACTTGGGGAACGTCATGGGCACCTTGGAACGGACCAGGTTCACGGCCTTGATGATAGCGTTCGTGTAGGAATTGGAGACCTGGTGGGTGACGTAGCGGTCCATGGCCCGCCAGTCCCAGCCGTCGCCGTGGGCTTCGTGCCAGGCGTCGGTGACAAGCTTCAAGCCGTTGTCCAGCAGGCCCTTGGTGTCGGTGAACATGCCGTCGGGGCCGCCCACGCACAGTTCGTGGTGCTGGGTGCCGGCGCGTGAGACGCCGCCCATGATGCGGTGGCCGGCTGGGTGCATGTCTGCCGGGCCGATGACGGCGGCGGCCGCGCCGGAGCCCAGCGTCAGGGTGGCAAACTCGCGCAGGTAGTCGTCGCGGGTGGAAGTTTCAGCATTCAGGCGTTTGAAGGTGGTCTCCTGCGTGGCCTGGGCGTCTTCACCCGCCACAATGAGCGCGTACTTGATCTGGCCCGAATCAATCATGTTCGCGGCCAAGGTCATTCCGTTGACAAAGCCCAGGCATGCGTTGGCCACGTCAAAGTTCATTGCCGAGGACGGCAGCCCCAGTCCGTTGTGGACCTTCACGGCCACTGAGGGCTCCAAGTTGCGGCGGGTCACGGAAGTGTTGATCAGCAAGCCCACCTGCGAGGCCTCGATGCCGGATTCGGCCAGAGCCTTGGCACCGGCCTCAATGGCGGCGTCGTCAAAGGAGGTGCCCTCCGCCCACCAGCGTCGTTCCTCGACACCGGCAACACGCTCAAGGAGTCGCTTGGACAGGCGCAGTCGTTTCAGGCTCGGGGCCAGGCGCGTGTCAAAGTCGCTTGACTTGACAACTACTGGAGCCTCAACGCTGGAAACGGCGAGCAAGGCGGTGTTGTGGTGTCGAAACGTGGCATTGCCGATCAAGTTCCAGCCTTTTTCTTGAGATATATGCGGTGTCAGGGCCACCGGAAAACCAGTGAGGCCGAGTTGATTGCGGGGACACTGCGCAGACTTGGCTCGCGCAGGCCCTCGTGGTTCAATGCGGCCCACCCTTAACTATGCACCTTTGAAGGTGTTCATGCACATACGCGTTGATGTATACACGCCGTGTTCACTCATGAGCGCCCGGGTGCGATGAGCTATTTCACGGTAGATTATCATCTGAGAAACGTCGCCTTGCAGGAGAAGAAAACAGTTTGCATCTAAAAAGTCTTTCCGTGCGCGGGTTCAAGTCCTTCGCCTCGGCCACCACCTTTGACTTTGAACCAGGTGTGACAGCCGTTGTTGGGCCCAACGGTTCGGGTAAGTCAAACGTGGTGGATGCCCTGGCCTGGGTCATGGGCGAACAAGGTGCCAAGACCCTTCGCGGGGGCAAAATGGAGGACGTCATCTTCGCCGGGACGTCCGGACGCCCGCCACTGGGGCGCGCCCACGTGTCCCTGACCATTGACAACGCCGACGGCGCCCTGCCGATCGACTACGCCGAAGTCACCATTTCACGCACTTTGTTCCGCGCCGGAGGCTCCGAGTACGCCATCAACGGCACCTCCTGCCGGCTCCTTGACATCCAAGAGCTGCTTTCCGATTCCGGCCTGGGCCGGGAAATGCATGTCATTGTTGGCCAGGGCCAGTTGGACAAGGTTCTGCACGCCACGCCGGAGGACCGGCGCGGCTTTATCGAAGAAGCCGCCGGCATCCTCAAGCACCGCCGCCGCAAGGAAAAAACCGTGCGCAAGCTCGAGGCCATGTCGGCGAACTTGGCCCGACTCAGTGACCTCACAGGCGAGATCCGCCGCCAGCTGACACCACTGGGAAAACAAGCTGCCGTGGCCAGGCGTGCCCAAAGCGTGCAATTCGACCTGCGCGACGCCAAGGCCCGGCTGCTGGCCGATGACATTGTGCAGTTGCGCAACGCCGTGGACAAGGATGCCGCCGACGAACTGGCACTGAAGAGCCGCCGCCAGGAAGTGGAAAAGCGCCTGCTGAGCAACCGGGACCACCAGGCCACTCTTGAACAGCAGGCCGCAGCAGCCGCGCCCGTACTCAACGCTGCCCGGGACAATTGGTACCAGCTGTGTGCCACCCGCGAGCAACTGCACTCCTTGGGCACACTGGCCGCGGAACGCCAGCGTCACTTGGGCAGCACCGACGCCGTTGCGGACCCCAACCGCGACCCTGACAAGCTGGCTGAACAGGCTGCCCGGCTGCGCAGCGAAGAGGCGGAGCTGGACCTTGCCCTGGAGGAGCGCCGCTACGGCCTCGAAACAGCCATGGAGATCAAGGACGGCGCCGAGACGGCCGTACGCACGGAGGAGACGCGCGTGCGCGAGCTGCTGCGTGCCACGGCGGATAGGCGCGAGTCGCTGGCCCGCCTGGCCGGGACAGTGGCTGCGGCACGGAGCCGGGTCGAGTCTGCCGAAGCGGAAATTGGCCGCTTGCACCACAACAAGGCCGACGGAGCTGCACGCCACAGCGCCGCCGCAGAGGAATTTGCTGCCTTGGAATCCCAGGTTGCCGGAGTGGAAGCAGGCGAGGAACGACTCGACGCCGAGTACGAGTCAGCCGCCGCAGCGCTCGCAGCCGTCGATGAACTGATCAAGGCCAACAATGCCGCGCAGCTCGCCGCAGACCGCGAACGCGATTCCCTCACCGCCCGCCGGGACGCGCTCGCCGTTGGCCTGCTGCGCAAGGACGCCAGCGCACACCTGCTGGGCGCGCGCCCCGAAGGAGTCGTGGCAGCAATGGCTGAACTGCTGCGCGTGGTCCCGGGCCACGAAACCGCCATCGCTGCAGCGTTGGGCTCCATCGCTGAGGGGGTGGCCGTCAGTGACGCAGCAGCGGCCGTTCAGGCCCTTGAACTGATCAAGGCGGACGACGGCGGACGCGTCACCCTTGTGCTTGCCGCCGGCCCTGCGCACGCTGGAACTGCGCCGGGCTCGGACAACGCCGGTGCTAGCAACGGCCACAACGTCCTGGCAAGCGCTGCGCAAGCTGCAGCAGCCGCGGTGCCGGGTGCCGCCGTCGGACGTGCACAGGTTTCCGGGCCAGCGGAACTGGCTCCGGCCCTTGACGCGCTGCTCGACGCTGTGGTGCTGGTGCCGGACTTCGCCGCTGCACACGCCGTGCTGGCCCATGACGGGCGGTTGATGGCGGTGACGGCGCAAGGCGATGTGGTGACAGAGGCCTACTTGACGGGTGGTTCCGCCACAGCGCCGTCAACGCTGGAATTGCAGGCCGCCATAGAGGAGACAGAGGATCACCTGCGGGCGGCTGCGGCGCGCGGCGAGCAGGCCCGGTTTGCGTTGTCCGGTCTGACGGCGCGCCGGGGGGAACTGGCGCGCGATGAGGCCGGGGCTTTGGCTCAGTTGCACGAATCTGATGCCCGCATGGCTGCCGTTGCGGAACGTCTCGGCATGCTCGGGGCGACGCTGCGTTCGGCTGCCGGGGAGTCGCAACGGCATGCGCAGGCGTTGCAAACAGCCACGGAGAACCTGGCCCGCGAACAGCAGGCTCTGGAGGAGATTGCCGCGCGGCTGGCCGCAGCACAGAGTGCCCCGGCCGACGTCGAGCCATCCATGGACGAGCGCGATGCCCTGGCCGCGGCCGCCACTGCTGCACGCGCCGTGGAGTTGGAAATGCGTTTGGCCCTGCGCAGTGCCGAGGAGTCACGCAATACCGTCCGGAACCGTGCAGCCGCACTGGAACGGGCCGCAGCCACGGAGCGCATGGCCCGTGAGCAGGCTGCCCAACGGGCCAAACGGCGCCGCTTCCAGGCCCGGAAGGCAGCGGCCGTTGCCCAGGCCACTGAACACATTGCCGGGTTTGTGGGGGAGTCAATCGAGCTTGCCGAGCAGGTTCGGGACGAGGCGGAGGAGCAACGGGCCGCGCGCGAAGTGGAACTCATGACCGTGCGCGCCTCGATCCTGGAGGATGAAAAGGAACTCTCCACGCTGACCGATTCCGTGCACAAGGATGAGCTGGCCCGTGCCGCCCAGCGGCTGCGCATTGAAACCCTTGAGAACAAGTCCATTGAGGAGCTGGGGCTCAGCGTGGACCACCTAGTCAACGAGTACGGGCCGGACACGCTGGTGCCGTCCGTCCCGGGGGAGTCCATCGACAAGTGGGCGGCGCTGCATGTTGAAGTGGACGAGTCCGGCGCTGAAGTCCCTGCGGGCGTCCCCTTTGTGCGGGCCGAGCAGGAAAAGCGGCTCAAGCGTGCCGAACGTGATCTGGCAGCCCTGGGCAAGGTCAATCCGCTCGCGCTGGAGGAGTTCGCCGCGCTGGAGGAACGCCACCAGTTCCTGGCCTCGCAGCTGGAGGACCTGAAATCCAGCCGCAGGGACTTGATGGACATCATCAAGGAAGTCGATGTGCGCGTGGAGGAAGTGTTCACGGCAGCCTTCGCCGACACTGCCGTGCAGTTTGAACACGTCTTCGGACGGCTTTTCCCCGGCGGGGAAGGCCGGCTGGTGCTGACCGACCCGGAGAACATGCTCACCAGCGGCATCGAGATCGAGGCCCGCCCGGCCGGGAAGAAGATCAAGCGCCTGTCCCTGCTCTCCGGCGGTGAGCGGGCGCTGACGGCCGTGGCGCTGCTCGTGGCCATCTTCAAGGCCCGGCCGTCGCCGTTTTACGTCATGGACGAGGTGGAGGCGGCCCTCGACGACACCAACCTGGGCCGGCTCATCACCATTTTCGACGAACTGCGTGAATCCAGCCAGCTCATCATCATCACCCACCAAAAGCGCACCATGGACATTGCCGACGCCCTGTACGGCGTCTCCATGAGGGGGGACGGCGTCTCCACCGTCATCAGCCAGCGGATGGACCGCGCCGGGTAACCGCCCGCCTGTTCGGCACGCGTCCTGCAGGCTTTCGCGGCTACATGGACTATTTGCTGTGCGCGGCCTCCCGGCTGCGCCAATATTCTTCGATCTCTTCCAGTGACTTGCCGGATGTTTCCGGTACACGCCGCACTACGTAGATAAAGGCCAGCATGGACAATACGGCAAACACCAGGAATACGAGCGGCCCGAACTTCTCCATTGCTGAAGGGAAGGCTTGGGCGAACACCGCATTGAAGAGGTACTGGGTGAACGTGATGACGCCCATGCCGATGGCGCGCATCCGCAGTGGCAGTACCTCCGGAACGTAGAGCCAGAACACAGGGCCCAATCCAAAACCGAAGGAGAAGGTGTACAGGAACACGGCAGTGACGGTGAGGTATCCAGAATCCGGGAACAGCCACAGCCCGAGCATGGAAACGGCCTGTCCGGCCATGCTGATGGCCAGCATTTTCACACGGCCCAATTTATCGATCAACGGCAGGGACGCTGCGGTGGAGACCACCAGTGCTATTCCCACCCCGTAGTTGGCGACCATGCCTGGATTCGCGCCCAGCGAAGGGACGTCGGCGAAGATGATGGGGGCGTAGTACACCACGGCGTTGATGCCCGTGAAAACCTGGAAGAACGTGAGGACGAACAACACGGACATTGCCGGGCGGGCTGATTTGAACAGCGACGAGATCCCGGCGTCCTCGTGCTTGAAGGTATCTTCGATTGCTTGTGCTTCAGCTTCCGCGATCTCGTGCGTGGCACGGAGCTTCTGCAGCACCTTCACGGCTTCATCACGCCTGCCGCGCATGATCAGCCAGCGCGGGCTCGGCGGGCTGAGCAGCATGCCAACGAAGAAGATGATGGCGGGGATGATGCCTGCGCCGAGGATCAAGTTCCAGTTCCCCGACGCTTGCAATGCATCGCCGAGGATGTAGGCAGCCAGGATTCCAACGTTGACAGACAGTTGGTAGAGAGCCGTCAGCAGGCCTCTAATCCGGGTTGGTGCCAGTTCGGCGAGGTAGATGAGGCCGAACATGTTGGCAATGCCGACAGCCAGTCCCAGGAAGAACCGGGCAAACATCAAAACGGTGATTCCGGGGGCCAGGGCACATGCCAGTGACCCAACGATGAAGATGGCGGCGGCCACCAGCAGCAGGTGCCGACGGTCGAAACGCTTGGCTGCGAGCGTGGAGCCGATGATGGCAGGCAGCGCTCCCCAGAGTAGGAGCGATGTAATCAGCCCCTGGGTCCGGGCGTCAATACCAAAGTCGTTGATGAGCAACGGCAAGGCCCCGGAGATCGCCCCGGAGTCATAGCCGTAGAGAAGTCCGGAAAACCCTGCCAGGACCGCAATGAGGATGACCACTTTGGGAATGGCTTCAGTGCTGTGGTCCCTAGGGTGTGTCGCGTCTGTGTTTTCTTGCTTCATTGCTTCCAATTCTGTGGCAGTTCATGGTGAGCGTCTTGCCCCGCAAGATACTTCGGTGCGGCAACCGAGGTTCGTGACCGGCGGTGCCGCAGTTGCTGACTGGGGCATCAGCGACAGTCGGCGCAAGGAGTGCGCGTTCCGTCGAGATGCCGGAGCAGTATGGAATTCAAGTTAGCTCTGGTCCGATGTTTGAACGGAGCCCAGGCAACTCCCGGAAGTCAGTGCGTGACGGCCGGAATGCTTTGCTACCGACAGTCTAGACATCGGATGTATTAAGTGCCAAATAACACAGTCACGGATCAAGTGTGTAATTTTCCACACATACATCCGATGTTAACCCGTTTGTCCAAGGGGAGCCCTGCCGTGCTACACAGACTGTCGCGTACCTTGGGCCCCGAACCAGAACGCCATGCTGATGAACGCCACCAACGTCGCCATGAGGAAAGCCGGGCCATAGGAGAACGCGTCAACAAGGAAGCCGGCAGCGATGGGGCCGATGATCGTGCCAAAGTCGGAGCTCATTTGGAACGTTGCCAGGACCTTGCCGCCGGAGCGTTCATTGCCGATGACGTCGGCCACGGTGGCCTGTTGCGCCGGCCCCATCAGCCCGCTGCCGAGTCCGGCGATGGCGGAGATGGCGAAGAACCAGAATTCATTGCCAGTAAAGCCCAGTGCCCCCATCGCGATGCCGTTGACTGCAAGGCCGGAGAGAATCATGGGCTTGCGGCCCCAGGTATCGGCGAGTTTGCCTGAGAAGGTCAGGGCAATGCCGGTTCCGATGGCGAACACGGCCAGGGAGACACCTGCCACTTCGGGGCCGGCGCCGAGCCCGGCGGTGGCGAACAGCGGGACAAGGGCCATGCGGATGCCGATGGCGGACCAGCCGTTGGCGAAACCGGACGTGAGCACGGCTCGGTACGCCGGCAGTGCCAGCGCGGTGCGTAGCGGCAGCGCTTCCGGCTTCTTCACCGCGACGTTGCGCAAATGCGCTGGCACGGCCTTGACAGTAGGGAGCATCGTGGCCACCAGAATGGCCACGAGCACCAGCGCGGCGGCGTAAACCAAGAACGGCAGTTGCAGGCCGAGCCCGGCCAGCAGCCCTCCTGCTGCCGGTCCGGCAATGTTGCCCAGCAGGAACGAGCCGGAGTACAGGCTGGAAATCCGGCCGCGGGCCTGCGGGGGAGCGAGCCGGATGAGCAGGCCCATGGCTGCCACCGTGAACATGGTGGAGCCAATGCCGCCCAGCCCGCGGTACACCAGCAGCTGCCAGTAATTTTGGGCGAACGCGCAGGCAGCCGAGGATGCGGCAACGATCAGGATCCCCAAAATGTAGGTGCGCCGTTCCCCCATGCGTTCCACCAGCCAGCCGCTCAGCGGGGCGAAAATGAGCCGGGTGAAGGCAAAAGCACTCACGACGATGGCTGCCGCTGTGACGCTGACATGGAAACTCTGGGCAAACTGCGGCAGCACAGGGGCCACAATTCCGAAGCCGATGGCGATCAGGAAGGCGGCGGCAACAAGCACCTTGATTTCCCGGCTCAACGGGGGAGCAGGTTCCGGCGCGATCTTCTGGGGTGGTGTGGCATTCGTTGACATCGCTTCTGAGTTTGTCACAGCACGGCACAAAGCGGCGCCCCGCAGCCCCCATGAGAGACTGTGGGAGTGAATGACATTCTTCCCATCATCCTGACCATTGTTATTGGGCTCGCCGTAGTTTCCGGCTTCCTGGTTCCCGTTTTCCTGAAAGCCCGCCGGAGCAACGAAAACTACACGGGCCCGCGCGATGCCAATGACCCAGACCCGCTGGACACGGCCGGCACTGGTGCCTCAACCGGCACTTTGGTGCAGGACCGCCCGGAAACCCACGTTCCGCCGTCGGGCCTGGACACGGCGGTTGTCGTCCCGGAAGCTCCGGTTGCCCCCTCGGCACCGTCGCTGGAAACCCCCCTCCCGGTGGAGGGACGGCTGGTGCGTCTGCGGGCGCGGCTGGCCAAGTCGAACAACGCCTTGGGCAAGGGGCTGCTGGCCCTGCTGGCCCGTGACACCATCGACGAGAACGTGTGGGAAGAGGTCGAGGAGACGCTCCTGCTGGCCGACATCGGCACTGATTCCACCATGGACTTGGTGGACACGTTGCGCGAACGCGTTAAGGTTTTG
Organism: Arthrobacter sp. E3; assembly: GCF_017353415.1. Taxonomy (GTDB): domain Bacteria; phylum Actinomycetota; class Actinomycetes; order Actinomycetales; family Micrococcaceae; genus Specibacter. Next base: position 3,836 of record NZ_JAFMPX010000047.1, on the reverse strand, counting down.
GGTGTGCGCAGCCCGGAGCACGTTCAGGCAATGCTGCGAGAGGAACTCATCAAGCTGGTTGACCCCTCGATGGATCGCACCTTGAATATCAAGCGCCACGATGGCCGCCCCGCCGTCCTGATGGTTGTTGGCGTCAACGGCGTCGGCAAGACCACCACCGTCGGCAAGCTGGCCCGGGTGCTTGTCGCCGAGGACAAGGACGTGCTGCTCGGCGCGGCCGACACCTTCCGTGCCGCCGCCGCCGAGCAGTTGGCCACTTGGGGTGCCCGTGTGGGTGTTCCCACCGTCAAGTCCGACGTCGACGGCGCAGACCCGGCCTCCGTCGCCTTTGAAGCGGTGAAGGTTGGCATCGAGCAGGAAGTGGACGTCGTCATGATTGACACCGCCGGCCGCCTGCAAAACAAGGTTGGCCTCATGGACGAGCTCGGTAAGGTCAAGCGCGTCATCGAGAAGCAGGCCACCGTCGATGAAGTGCTGCTGGTGCTGGATGCCACGACAGGGCAGAACGGTCTGACTCAGGCGAAGGTTTTTGCTGAAGTCGTCAACGTCACCGGCATTGTGCTGACCAAGCTGGACGGCACTGCCAAGGGCGGCATTGTGGTGGCCATCCAGAAGACGCTGGGCGTTCCGGTGAAGCTGGTTGGCTTGGGTGAAGGCGCCGATGATTTGGCTCCGTTTGACGCTGAAAGCTTCGTCGACGCACTGCTGGACTAACTCCTGGAGTGCCAGCCGCAATGAGTCAAAGTGCCCGCCCTCGGCGGGCACTTTGCTGTTTAAGCCCGCCTTTGATGCTGCTGTTGGCTGTTGCCGTAACGCGAACTTAACGTTCGGACGCCAGATGTAACGTGCTGGAAATCCGGGACATGCCCGGGTGAAACACGCTGGCACCAGCATTGTAAGAGTTCCCAGTGCACAGCATCGACGAGACGGCTGGCACCAAGTCTTACAAGGAAAGGCCAGCCAATGAATACAGGTGATACGGCATGGGTCCTGGTTTCAGCAGCCCTGGTGCTGCTTATGACCCCGGGACTGGCGTTCTTTTACGGAGGCATGACCCGGGCCAAGGGTGTGCTGAACATGATGATGATGAGTTTCGGTGCCATGGCCGTTGTCGGCGTCATCTGGATACTGTTTGGCTATTCAGCTGCGTTTGGCACCGATGTTGGCGGCGGGTTGCTCGGCAACCCCTTTCAAAAGTTCGGCTTGCAGGGTGTCCTAGGCACCGGCGCGGGAGCACCGCTGCTGGGCTCAATCCCGGAAATCGCGTTCGTCGGCTTCCAGACGGTGTTCGCCATCATTGCGGTTGCACTGATCACCGGAGCCATCGCCGACCGGGCAAAATTCGGCGCCTGGCTGCTATTCGCCGCCATTTGGGTGAGCGTGGTCTACCTTCCCGTGGCCCACTGGGTGTTCTCGTTTACGAAGGACGCATCCGGCAAACCCACAGGTGGCTGGATTGGCCAGGGACTGGGTGTCATCGACTTTGCCGGAGGTACGGCGGTGCATATCAACGCCGGTGCGGCGGCCCTGGCGCTGGCGCTGATCCTGGGCAAGCGTAAGGGCTTCGGCAAGGATCCGAGCCACCGCCCGCACAACCTGCCCTTCGTCATGCTCGGTGCGGGTCTGTTGTGGTTCGGTTGGTTTGGCTTCAATGCGGGATCCGCCCTGGGCGCGAATGCCGTTGCCGGCTATGTCTGGATCAACACCCTTGCCGCTCCCTGTGCAGCCATTCTCGGCTGGCTCCTGGTGGAAAGGCTGCGCGACGGCCATGCGACTTCATTGGGGGCAGCGTCCGGGGCAGTTGCCGGCCTGGTCGCCATCACACCCGCCTGCTCGGCTCTGAGGCCGGTGTGGTCCATGGTGCTGGGCTTGCTGGCCGGGGCTGTCTGCGCCTTGGCTGTGGGACTGAAATATCGTTTGGGCATCGACGATTCCCTTGATGTGGTCGGCGTGCACCTGGTGGGCGGCATCGTCGGGACGCTGTTCATTGGACTGGCTGCCAACCCCACCTCACCGGCTGCGGGTCGGGGAATTTTCTACGGGGGAGGGCTGGAACTTCTGGGCAGGCAGTCCATCGGCGCATTTGCCGTCTTCGGGTACTCGTTTGTCTTGGCCTTCGCGATCGGCTGGATCATCAACAAGACCATGGGCTTCCGTATCTCCAAGGATCACGAGGCTGCCGGCATCGATGTTTCCCTGCATGCCGAGTCTGCCTACGACTTCGGCGGCCGCAGCTCCGGCAGCTTCCACCCACTGGCAGAACGGCTGCCCGCAGCAGCCGCAACCCGCACAGACGCACGCACAGAAGCAAAGGTCAACGCATGAAACTCATCACAGCCATCATCCGGCCCGAACAACTCGAAGAGGCCCGTTCCGCCCTTGAAAGCTCCGGCGTCCAGGGGCTGACCGTCAGCAGCGCCCATGGGTATGGCAGGCAGCGTGGGCACACTGAAATTTACCGGGGGGCGGAATACACGGTGGACCTGCATCCCAAAGTCCGCATTGAAGTCCTCGCCTCCGACGGGCAGGCCCACAACCTCATGGACATCATCGTTGCCAGCTCCAACACCGGGACAGCAGGGGACGGGAAGGTCTGGATGATCGACGTGTGCGAGGCAGTCCGCGTCCGCACCGGTGAACGCGGTGAGGCCGCAATCTAGACCTCATCTATGCGAGCTCCTCCCATAATTCCTTCACCGGTCTTGACACGCTTGAACTTATACACAAGTTCGGGCGTGGGACTGCCGGAAGGGTGGAAGGCTGGGCACGCTGGGTGACATGAGCAGTTCGCCTCGCAAGAGTGCAAAGCAGTTGGTGGCGACCATTGACGCCCTCGGTGGGGTGGCGCGGCAAAAGGACCTGTTGCGGCACGGATTCACGCCCTGGAATCTGAAACAGGCGCTGGCTGCAGGAACAGTTGAATGGATTTCCCGCGGATACTACGCCCTCCCGGACGCGGATGCGCTGGATGTTGAGCTGGCCAGGCACCAGGCCCGAAGAACATGCTTCACCAAGGCCGCTCACCTGGGACTGTGGGTGATCCCCCGATGCCACTGCCCCATGTGGCTGCCGCGCATGGCCGCCCCATTCCCGGGTGCGTGGTGCACCGGGTCAGCGGCGGGCAGACACTCGTGGACATTCTGCGACAGTGCGTCAAGTGTGGGAGCGAAGTGGAGGCCCTGGCTGTGCTGGAATCTGCAGTGGTGCTCAAGAAATGCACCATCCACGAGCTCCGTGCGGCCTTTGCAGGCCGCAAGGACGCCGCAGGCCGGAGCGTCGTGGCGATGATCGACCCGCAGTCACAGTCAATTGTGGAAACCGTGGCCAGGTATTACCTGCTGCAGGCCGGCTACAACGTTCAGTCTCAGGCCGCCATCAAGGGCGTGGGGCACCTTGACCTGCTGGTGGACGGCCTCCTCGGTGTGGAGACAGATGGCGAGCGGTACCACAACACCCCCTCGGGATGGGCCGAGGACCTGAGACGGGACAACCTGCTGGTCATTGCAGGCATGTGGAAGCTGCGAATCCCAGCATCAGTGGTCCTCTACCACCCGGACACCATGCTCCAATGGGTCAAGGATGCGCTGGCTCAGATCGCGGCCGGGTAGCGAACCCATTGTGCACCCGTTCCGTCACGAATTTTGCGCATGATAAAAGTTTGCAAATATTATGCGCAGGATACCCTTGTGAATCCTGCGCCAGTGACCAAGTGGCCCTCTACGTCAGGCTGGTTGTGAGTCATTCGTGTCTTTTGATTAAAGGAGCCAGCCATGTCATCAATTACGAAGGGTTATACAAGGGATGAGATTCGTGGGTTGGTCCATGAATATTATTTG
>NZ_JAFMPX010000046.1 GCF_017353415.1 Arthrobacter sp. E3 | reverse complement strand
AACCCGGGCCCCATTCCCCCCCGGCCCCACGATTCGCGGGTGAATCCTACGCATAACTAAGCCGATTTTTAGAAAGTACTTGACGCAATGGAAAGTACTTTCATATAGTTGGGTCAATGCATTTCACGACTCAACTGAAATGGTCCACCATGACTTCCCATGACAGCTCCCCATCAGCCGCCCAAGCCCGCGAACTTCTTGCCACGGCGGAGTCCGTTGGCAGCACCGCCACCAGCGCGGCAGGCTGGCCCACCGCCATGGTCTTCAACTCCTTGGCGATTCTCGGCTCCATGCTCATGATCGGTTTCCAGATCGTGACCCACACCGGCTACGGCGCCCAGCTTCTGGCCATGACAGTGGGAGCGTGGGCAGCCATCACCGCCATCACGTGGTCGTGGATGCACACCACCACCAAGGCGGGGTTCTCCAAGCGCTTCGCCGGCTCGATCACCGCTTACATGGTGCTTTACGTGGCGGCCATACTCATCGGATCGCTCGTCTTCCCCCATGGAAGCCTGGCCTACTACATCACAGCCGCAGTCATCCTCGCCGCCGTCGGTTTGGCCGCAGCTTTCAGGGAGCTGCGCGCATGAACCAGCACTCAGGCCAGCCAGAGGAAACGCACACAGAACGTCCCGCGCACCCCCGCCTTGAACTCAGCGAGGTTCTGCACCAGCCCGTCAGGTTTTCCATTGCCGCAGCCCTGGCCAAAACGGAAACCATGGATTTCAAGGACCTGCGCAACACCCTCCAGGTGAGCGACTCCGTCCTCAGCAAGCAACTGTCAACGCTGGAAAAGGCCGGCTTCGTTCACATCAAGAAGGCCTTTGTGGGCAAGTTTCCACGCACGTCGGTAAAACTCACAGCCGCGGGCCGGCAGGCGTGGGAGCACCACCTGCAAATTCTGCGTCAGATCGCCGGCTCCTGAACCTATGCCGGGTTGAGCGCAGTAGGGAACCTAAGCAATTCAACATTTTTGTAGCTTCTCCACAAAAGAATGACTCCGCACACGCATAAACGCCATGATGTGTGCGGAAAACCGACATAGTCGCGCTAGGCTCAGGAGAGAATAGAAGGAGTCCCGTGTGACCATTTCACAGCCCGCCAGTGCGCATAAGCTGAGCAAAGTCCTGATTGCCAACCGCGGCGAAATCGCTGTCCGCATCATCCGGGCCGCCCGCGACGAAGGCATCGCCTCCGTCGCCGTCTACGCGGAGCCGGACAGGGAAGCGCTGCATGTGCGCATGGCCGACGAGGCCTTCGCCCTGGGCGGCACCACAGCCGCCGACTCCTACCTCGTCATGGAGAAGATTCTCGACGCCGCCCGCCAGTCCGGTGCCGACGCCATCCACCCTGGGTACGGCTTCCTGTCGGAGAACGCTGAATTCGCCCAAAAGGTGGTTGACGCCGGCCTGACGTGGATCGGTCCTCCGGCCGCCGCCATTGCCGCCCTGGGCGACAAGGTCCAGGCCCGCCACATTGCCGAAAAGGTGGGCGCACCTCTGGTCCCGGGCACCAAAAACCCGGTGGAATCAACCCAGGAAGTGCTCGACTTTGCCGACGAATTCGGCCTGCCATTGGCCATCAAAGCGGCCTTCGGCGGTGGCGGCCGTGGTATCAAGGTGGTGCGTACGCGCGAAGAAATTCCCGAGCTGTACGAATCCGCCGTGCGTGAAGCCATCGCTGCCTTTGGCCGCGGCGAGTGCTTTGTGGAACGTTTCCTTGAAGCCCCCCGCCACGTGGAAACCCAGTGCCTGGCAGATGAGGCCGGCAACGTCGTCGTCATCTCCACGCGCGACTGCTCCCTCCAGCGCCGCAACCAAAAGCTCGTTGAAGAGGCCCCTGCGCCGTTCCTTACCGACGCACAGAACGCCAAACTCTACGAAGCCTCCAAGGCCATCTTGAAGGAAGCCCATTACGTGGGCGCCGGAACCTGTGAGTTCCTTGTTGCCAACGACGGCACAATCTCCTTCCTCGAGGTCAACACCCGCCTGCAGGTGGAGCACCCCGTCTCCGAGGAAGTCACCGGGATCGACTTGGTCCGTGAACAGTTCAGGCTGGCCCGCGGCGAAGAACTTGGCTACACCGACCCCGAAGTCCGCGGCCACTCCCTCGAGTTCCGCATCAATGGCGAGGATGCCGGCCGCGGCTTCATGCCGGCACCGGGCACCGTCGCCACCCTCGTTTTGCCCACCGGTCCCGGCGTCCGTGTCGACTCCGGCATCACGGCAGGTGAAATCATCGGCGGCAACTTTGACTCCATGCTGGCCAAGCTGATCGTCACAGGCGCCACGCGCGAGCAGGCCATCGCCCGCGCCAACCGTGCCCTGGCCGAGATGGAAATTGGCGGCATGCCCACCGTCCTGCCGTTCCACCGCGCAGTGGTCGCCGACCCCGCCTTCGCCCCGGCCAACGGTGCGCCGTTCACGATCCACACCCGCTGGATCGAAACCGAGTTCAACAACACCATCCCCGCCTTTGACCTCTCACAGGGCGCCCATGCAACGGACGACGCCGGCACCCGCCAAAGCGTCACCGTCGAGGTGGGCGGCAAACGGCTTGAGGTGACGTTGCCGGGCTCGTTTGCGCTCAGCAACGGTTCTTCCAGCGGTGCGAAGAAGGCTAAGAAGTCCGGCCGCAACCGCAGCTCCGGCCCGGCGGCAGCCAATGGCAATTCGCTCACGTCCCCCATGCAGGGAACCATCGTCAAGGTCGCAGTGGCCGACGGCGACGTTGTCTCCGAAGGTGATCTGATCGTGGTTCTTGAAGCCATGAAGATGGAGCAGCCGCTCACAGCCCACCGAGCAGGAACGGTGACAGGCCTCAGTGCAGCAGCCGGAGACACCGTTTCCGCTGGCGCAGTGCTGGCAACCATCGAAGACTGAAAAAGAAGAGCAGCACAACCAAAAAGCGGGTCTCACCGAAGTGGTGGGGTCCGCTTTCTGCTTTGTTTGGGGTGTGCAGCAGGCTCTGCACCTGGACACATTGCAGCACCAATCGGTCCGGTGCGGCAGGAAGCCTAGCTACGCTTGATGGTTTACGTGGATGCGGGGTTCCGTGGTGTCCACAAGACCGCTGCGCACGCCCAAGACCGCTAACTGCACCCGGTTGTTAACTTTGAGACGCTTCATGATGCCGGCCAGTTGCGCCTTGATCGTGGCTTCGCTCAAATGAAGGGAGCGCCCGATTTCGGCATTGGTGTCTCCCGCAGCCACGGCCGCCAGAAGCTTCGTGCCATGGCCGTTGAGCTCGCTTTCTAATACCAGTCGATCGTGCCGCGGGGGCGCGCCTGGGCTCTGCAGCCTGGGAGAGGCCGCGGTCATCGAGAAGATGGCCGCGCCGCGGTGAATCATCCTCAGAGCGGGGCCCAGATCCTCGGTGATCTGAGTTTTTGCCAAATAGCTCACGGCTCCGGCTTGGTAAGCCTGGATCATCGTTTCGCGGTCCGTCTCGGAGCAGAGCATGACGATCTTTGTGCGCGGCGACTGCTCAGCAATGCTGCGGATGACGGCGATCCCATCCATCCCGGGAAGTTTCCGTTCCATCAGCACTATGTCTGGGTCAGAAGCAACGACGGCCGCTACGGCTTCCACCCCCGTCCGGGACACCGCATCCAACCTCACGTAGTCCAGGCCCGCCAAAACGGCTCGAAGACCTTGGTGAAGGAGAAAGTCCCCATCGACCAGATGCACGCTTATCGGTGTGCCGTTCGTCATTTGCACTCTCCTTTGAGGCAATCATCGAGTCCGTCCATAAATGAACGTCAAAAAAATATGAGCCATCACACAGCCGGGAAAATTAATTCTTCCAGTGTTATTTCGCCGTCAGGGAAAAATTGCTTCACTGCTTAGAAACAATTCATGGAACTAAAGTATATAAAAAAATAGACAAGTGGATGCTCGGATTGAACTAACGGCTCAATAATCAGTCCGTTCGGACAGGCGAACCGACGGTGAGACCACCATTTTCCACGAATCATCCGTCAAAATTACGCAGATGGCAGCCAGACGTCTACATTCCACTCGTAACAGTGAGCGACGTCATTGTCTTTGACAACAATTGCCCGACCCTGCAATATGGTCTCGGTCTAAAAGTCCATTGCGCGGCTGGAACGCCTCCATTTCTTTGTTACTGTTGCTAATTCGGGCCTCTTAGACTCGATTTAAAGGTCATCACCAAAATACACATCCAGGGGATAAAAATGAGTGCAGTACAGAACGAGAATGCTCCAAAGTCCGGCCGCGCCAAGAAGATTTTGTGGCTGACGGCGGGGCTGGTGCTCGTCGGCGGCGGCGCAGCCTTCGCTTACTGGACCGCGGGCGGCTCTGGTACTGGCTCGGCTGCCACCGGCACCACCTCCGTCATCGAGCCCGTGCAAACCACCACTGTCACTGACATGCACCCCGGCGACACTGCCCAGGCTCTCAGCGGCAACTTCACCAACGGCGATGATGGCCCCGTCTATGTCAGCACGGTGACAGCTAGCATCTCCTCCGTCACCCCCGCTGCCGGTGCAGCCGCTGGCACATGCGGTCCCTCCGACTACAGCCTTGATGGAGCGGTCATGACGGTGGCTGCTGAAGTGCCGGTCGGATTCAGGCAGGGTGCGTGGAGCGGTGCCACGATCAAGTTCAACGACAAGCCCAGCAACCAGGACGCTTGCAAGGGTGCCATCGTCAACCTGGCCTACACCATCGACTAAAGCAACTAGCTCAACGCAGTCAAGACTGTCGAGACAATCGACACAGCCAGCTAGTACAGGTGCCTGCCCATCCCGGTTGCGGGATGGGCAGCGTTTGCACACGGTGGAAGAAAGGCAGGATGCGCAGTGATTCGATTGACATTGTTCTGCAAGCGCGAGAGGTGGAGGAACAACCGCTGCCTCCTCAGCGCCGCACTCCTCGCTCTCCTCGCGTTTCTGCTCACCGCTGCCAGCAACCCCCCGCTTCCGGACGTGCTCGGCTCAAGCCCGTCAACGTTCCGGATCGAAGGCGAGGTCCGCTCCATGCCTGCCGGGTCCCCGGCCACACCGCTGTGCCAAGGTCCTGCAGCCGTGCTGGTCCCGGGAGTCACCCGCTGCTTCATCTACCGGGTCCACAACACGATGGGCCAACCCATCAACGTCCACACAATCACGATGGGACTTGACCCGGCCTACCCCTCACCTCCCTCGGGCTGCTCCGCCGAGAAACTCCTCCTGCCCAGCTTCTCCGGCGCCTTGGAGGTGCCCGCCGGTGAACACAGGGAAACCCCCGGCCTGCCGATCCAGCTCAAGAACACCCCGTCCAACCAAGACGATTGCCAACAAAAAATGCTGCACTTCACGTTCTCCGGGACTGCAAGCTACGCAGGCCCGGGAAATCCCGTGCCGAAAAAGGAATTACCTGTCACTGGCGCAGCCCTCGGCGGGTTCCTCCTCGGAGCCGGCGTCCTGGGCTCGGCTGGCTGGATCCTGCTCGCAGCGGCCAGACGCCGCCGGGCCAAGGACCACCCATGAACCGCCTCCTCGCAGTGCGGCGCACCGCACTACTAACAGCAGCATGCACCCTGGCTCTGGTTTGCGGGCTGTTCACCACCCCCGCCCTGGCCTACTTCACCTCAGGCGGAACAGGGACCGGCACTGCTGCCGCTGGCACCCTGCAACCCTTGATCATCCTTCCGGCCACCACAGGAACCTCAACCGTGGCGCTCCAGCCCGGAACCAGTGGGGACCTGGTTGTGAAGGTCACCAATCCCAACACCCAAGCGGTGACGCTGCTGAGCACCTCCCAAGGCGGTCCGGTAAGCGTGCAAGGAGGCACCGGATGCACCAGCGATCCCGCCTGGCCCACCAACCTGGGCAACTCCGGGGTCAGCATGCCCATAACCACCACACTGAATATCTCGCTGGCTGGCGGAGAGACCCTCGTATTTCATCTGCCAGGGGCGGCCGCGATGAGCACCTCATCCGCTACTGGCTGCCAAGGCGCCAGTTTTAACATTCCGGTCACAGTCGAGGTCCAGCAGTGAAACCGTCCCGCAACCATGACCGGCCGCCCAGCCACCGATTCCGGCGTGCATTGACAGTCGCGGCGCTGCTCGGCGCCGCACTCGGACTCGCCGCCCCCGCGTACAGCTACTGGAACGCCACCTCCACAGGATCTTACGCCAACGCGGACGCCGCAACACTACCGGCACCGGACCTCACAGCAACCTCCACCACTGCCACCAGTGCCACACTCGCCTGGAGCACACCGTTCCAACCCACCGGCTACGACCTGGCCCAATCACCAGCCACCCTCACAGGCTGCCCGACACACCCGGCCACCAACGCCACCGGCTGTACCGCGTCCGGGTTGACCCCGAACACCGACTACACCTTCTCCCTCTCGGCAGCCATGCACAACTGGCGCAGCCCTGCCACCCTCACCACCACCACACCCAAACAAGCCACCACCACCACCATCACCGCCACCACCCCACCAACCGGGCCCGTCGGAACCAGCTTCACCGCCACCGCAAACGTCAGCGGAAATTCCGGCTACGGCGCCCCGGCCGGCACCCTGACCTTCAGCCTCTTCACCACCACCAACTGCTCAGGCCAGCCGGCACTCACCACCCCTCCGCAGCCCATCACCAACAAAACAGCCACCGGATCCCTGCAACCACCAACCGGGACCTACTATTGGCAAACCACCTACACCCCGGCCGACACCTACAACACCACCAGCACGAGTACTTGCAGCACAGCAATCACCGTGACCCCTCCTGGAACCCCGCCCGCGGTGGCGGTCGGAATATCCCCCGTGGGGGTTGTGCTCTCTCCGGACGGGACACGCGCGTACGTCGCAAACTTCAGTGTGGGCACCGTGTCCGTGATTGCCACGGCCACCAACACGGTGTCAGCCATTGCGGTCGGGGGGAACCCCTATGAGGTGGCCCTGTCGCCTGACGGAAAGTACCTTTACGTCACTAGGCCTTATGTCAATACCGTGGTTGTGGTCGATACAGCTACTAACTTGATAGTCAAGAACATCACCACCGGAGCCTATCCGTGGGGGCTGGCAGTGACGCCCGATGGGGCCCATGTCTACGTCGCCAACTACCGCTCAAACTCGGTGTCGCTGATTGACACGGCCACTAACACGGTCTCAGCCACCATCCCTGTCGGTGTTTACCCCGACGCGGTTGCTGTGACCCCAGATGGTGCCCATGTCTATGTCACCAACGCCAGCTCGGACACGATCTCGGTGATTGCCACGGCCACCAACACGGTATCGACAACCATCCCCTTCACGGTTGGGGCCGCCCCCTCCTCGGCGGCAGTCTCCCCCGACGGAGCACATGTGTACGTCGCCACCACCAGTCCGCATGCGGTGTACGTGATTGACACGGCCACCAATGCGATCTCGGCCACCATCACCGTCGGGACCGCCCCGTCCTCGGTGGCTATCTCCCCCGATGGCGCACACCTCTACGTCGCCAATTCTGTTTCGAACACGGTGTCTGTAGTTGATGTGGCCACCAGCCTGGTGTCGACCACAATCCCCGTCGGTAACACACCGATGGGAGTGGCGCTGTCACCGGATGGTTCACACGTGTACGTCACCAATGAGAGGTCGTACACGGTGTCGGTGATTGCGGTGCCGGTTCTGCATGCCGGTACGCCCCCCGCAGCACAGGTGGGGATGGCGTATTCATTCACACTTCCAGCCGTGAATGCAACCTCCTTCGCCGTCACTGCCGGGGCGCTTCCAGCCGGATTGATTCTAAATGCTGCCACCGGGGTGGTCTCCGGAATCCCGGTGGCGCCCGGTTCGTCCACATTCACGATCACGGGTGCGGGTCTTTATGGGCAGGCGTCCACGGCCTACACGATCATCACCGCCGCCCCGTAGGACGGTGGTTGGCCGGGGGCTTGGGTCCCGCCGTGGACGTGGAACTGCGATCCGCCTGGCGGACGTTTGAGGTTACCTCCGCACCAATTCAAGGTACGACGCCGGCCCTCTCGACCGCGCGAGCCTGAAGTTGGGTGGCCAACTGCACTGCCGGGTAAAAGCGGCTGCCGGATCCGCACCGCGCTGACAACACGCGAGGAAATACGTTCATAAAGGCTTGGAGAGACGTAAAAGGCGGGTCCCACCGGAGAGGGTGGGACCCGCCTTTACCGCCGAGAGAGGGTCAGCTCATGTTCGACGTGTAGTCGAGGTCGCGGGTTTCTTTCAGGATCAGCAGCGCAATCAAGGTCAGCACAGCCATGGCGGAGAGGTAGATTCCCACCAGTACCGGACTGCCGTTGGCTGACTGCCACAGCGCCACCGCAATGAACGGGGCCACGGCGGCACCGAGAATGCTGGCCATGTTGTAGCTGATGGCCGAGCCCGTGTAACGCACGTTCGTGGGGAACATTTCCGGCAGGAGCGCACCCATGGGGCCAAAGGTGAGGCCCATGAGCGTGAAGCCCAGGATCAGCAGTGTCATCACCCCTGCGGTGCCTGCGCCGAACAAGGGAACGAACGTGAAACCAAAGACGATGATGCCGGAGGTGACCCACAGCAGCATCTTGCGGCGGCCGTACTTTTCCGCCAGCGGCCCGGAGACCAAGGTGAAGATGCCGAAGAAGACCACGCCGATGATGAGCATGATCAGAAACTCGTTACGAGTGAATCCCAGCCCGGGAACCCATGAGGCGATGGAGTCGGCGGACATGGGCTTGCCGGCTGCTGCCGCTTTGGCCTTGGCTGCTTCCAGTGTTGCCGGTGTGGTGCCGTAGGAGAGCGTGAAGGTTGTCATCAGGTAGAACAGCACGTAGGTGGCCAGCATGACGAACGTGCCCAGGATCAGCGGACGCCAGCTGGTCTTGAAGACGCGGCCCACCGGCAATTTCGACACTTCGCCTTCATCGATCACCTTCTGGAAGGCGGGTGTTTCCACCAGCTTCAGGCGGACCCACAGGCCAATGATGACCATGACGGCGCTGAGCAGGAACGGAATGCGCCAGCCCCATGCCATGAACTGTTCGGACGTCAACGCAAAACTGATCCACAGGAACAGTCCATTGGCCAAAATGAAGCCGATCGGAGCGCCCATCTGCGGGAACGTTCCCCAAATGGCGCGTTTTCCTGCAGGAGCGTTTTCGGTGGCGAGCAGCGCGGCGCCGCTCCATTCCCCACCCAGGGCAAGGCCCTGCAGGAAGCGCAGGACGACGAGCATCGCGGGGGCCAAAATGGTCCAGCCGGGCACCAGCGCCGTGGGCAGGCAACCGATCAGGAACGTGGCGACGCCCATGGTCATGAGCGACGCAACGAGGGTTCCCTTGCGGCCGATCTTGTCGCCGAAGTGGCCAAACACCACCGAGCCCAGGGGCCGGGCAATAAAGGCCACGCCAAAGACGGCGAAGGAACTCAGCAAGGCCACGGAACCTGTGGCGTTCGGGAAGAACAGCGCCGGGAACACCAGCACCGCAGCCGTCGCGTAAACGTAGAAATCATAGAACTCGATGGTGGTGCCAATGAGGCTTGCCACGATCACGCGGCCCCTGCTATTGACTGGCGGGTTCTCCACTATCCCAGCTTTGTGGGGAGTACTCATGAGTCAGCTTTCTCTTGCGCCGCACCGCAGCCAAAGGCTGGCTGCACGACTGTTTCTTCGTGATGTCAGACCACCAAGACTAGCGAATCCGTCCACCTAATGGACAGCCATTGTCAATATGTGGACATCCCACCTCTTCCCCACCACTGTATGGGCATAAAAGTACGACGTCGGGAGGCGCCTCCCAGCGAGGGGCACCTCCCGACGTCGTGCGGGAAATCAATCAGTTTGCGCCTGTCACCAGGCTGCGCCGCAAATTACAGCTCCTGCGAAACTTCTTCCAGAACCTGGTCTTCTTTTTCTTCAGGGTGGCGGGAGAGGTTCCACAGGGCCAGGCCCAAGCCGCCCCACACCGTCAGCAGGGCAATGATCATCATGGTGATGGCTACCGGGGTCATGCGTTCACCTCAATTTTGTTGTTGTCGATGTCGCCCTCAAGAACTTCGACGGCGTTGAACTCTTCATACTCGGGATCATTGAGTTTGGATTTCTCACCCCACGGAATCAAGGAGAGCAGCAGTGCTCCCACTATCAGAGCAGCGGCCATTCCCCAGCCGAAGACCCCGTTGAACCATGCCGGATAACCGGAATACTGTTCCGTGCCCTTGATCTGCAACTCGCTGATGAGCATGTAGCCCAAGGCAACCGGCACAACACCGCCGACCAGAATGCGCCACACCACGCCCATCTTGATGGTGGAGGTCTTGTTGACGTGCCGCTGCAGGCGCGGGAGGCTGCCGAGCCCGGCCGTGACCACAATGACCGTGACGAGGGCGCAGGCCAGGATGCCGAACTGGTTCACGAACGCGTCCGAGGTGTCCAGCAGTTGGATGCCGGTGGTGGTCGGGAACAGGATCAGCGAAATCAGTGCAATGGGGATCGTGACCACCAAGGTGGCTGCCTTGCGGCTCCACCCCAATTTGTCCTGGAACGCTGCAACGATCACTTCGAGGATGGAGACCAGCGAGGTCAGCCCGGCAAACACCAGGGAGCCGAAGAACAGCACGCCGAGCACAGCACCAAAGGGTGCTTCGGAGACGATGGTCGGGAATGCCACGAAGGCCAGCCCGATCCCACCGGAGGCAACATCCTCCACAGCCTGCCCGGAGGCCACGGACATGAAGCCAAGGGCTGCGAAAACACCGATGCCGGCGAGCAGTTCGAAGCCGGAGTTGGCGAACGCAACCACCATTCCCGATCCGGTCAGGTCGGTCTTGCGCTTCAAGTAGGAGGAGTAGGTGACCATGATGCCGAAGGCCACGGAGAGCGAGAAGAAGACGTGGCCAAAGGCCGCAGCCCACACGGAGGCATCCTGCAGGGAAGCCCAGTTGGGGGTGAAGAACGCGTTCAGGCCCACCATGGCACCCTTCAGGAACAACGACTGCACCACAAGGATCACGAACATGGCAATCAGCAGCGGCAGGAAGATGGCATTGGCCCGTGAAATGCCCTTATTCACGCCGGCCACCATGATCACAATGACCACGATCCATACCGCCAGCATCGGGAAGAAGACCTTGGCGACGAAGTCGAAGGACAGTCCTGCCGTATCAGCGGACTTCAGGAAGTTGTTGAAGAAGAAGCCCTCCGCATCATCACCCCAGGCCTTCGTCAGGGAGAACCACGTGTACATGGCGGCCCAGGCGATGATCGCGGCGTAGTAGACGGCGATGACGAAGCAGATCAACACCTGCCACCAGCCAATCGGTTCGGCTGCGCGGTGCAGACGCCGGTAGGACAGCGGGGCCGAGCCGCGGAAGCGGTGGCCAATTGAATAGTCCAGGAACAGCAGCGGGATGCCTGCGCACAGCAGCGCAACCAGGTACGGGATCAGAAACGCGCCGCCGCCATTTTCGTAGGCGACGTACGGGAAGCGCCAAATGTTGCCCAGTCCCACGGCGGAGCCGATGGCTGAGAGGATGAAGAGTCTGCGCGAGGAGAATGTCTCTCGACGGGCCGGGGCAGCTGTTCCGCCCCGGCCTGCGGGTGATTTTGTCATGAGGCTACATTAGCCAAGCCGTCCACCTGTTGGACAACTGGCGCCAATATATGGACGGCCGGCGCCCCGACAGAGACTGCCCGAAATCCTTACATGTGGACGTGCAACCTGCGGGCAGCTTCCGAAATGGAACCTGACAGGGATGGGTACACCGTGAACGTGTTGGCAACGTCATCGACGTGCAGGTTCTGCGCTACGGCCAAGGCGATCGGGAAAATCAGCTCGCAGGCACCGGTTCCCACCACCACGCCGCCAATGACAGTACCGGTGCCCTTGCGGGCGATGATCTTGATGAAACCGTCGTCCACGTTGCGCATCTTGGCACGGGCGTTGGTCTTCAGCGACAGCTTGACTACGTCGCCTTGGCACCTGCCGGAGGCAATGTCGGCTTCAGAAACGCCCACCGAGGCAATTTCCGGGGAGGTGAAGATATTGGAGGAAACCTTGTTCAGCTTCAGCGGTGACACACCGTCCCCGCCCAAGTGGGCGACGGCGATGCGGCCCTGCATGGCGGCGACAGAAGCCAACGCAAACACACCGGTGCAGTCGCCCGCTGCGTACACGTTGGGCGCGCTGGTGCGGGAGACGCCGTCGACCTTGATGTGGCCGCTGGGAGTGACTTCCACCCCCGCCGCTTCCAGGCCGATGTCGGTCGTGTTGGGGATGGATCCCACACAAACCAGGCAATGGGAGCCGGTGACGGTGCTGCCGTCCCCCAAGGTAACGATCACGCCGTCGTCCGTGCGCTTGACGGCCTCGGCGCGGGAGCGGGAAAGCACGCGCAGGCCACGGCGGGCGAAGACGTCCTCGAGCACTGCTGCGGCGTCGGAATCCTCGCCGGGGAGCACCTGGTCGCGGCTGGAGATGAGGGTGACCTTGGAACCGAGGCCGTTGAAAGCGGAGGCGAACTCGGCGCCGGTGACACCCGAGCCCACCACGATGAGTTCTTCGGGCAGCTCGTCCAGGTCATAGATCTGGGTCCAGTTCAAGATGCGTTCCCCATCAGGCTGAGCTGTGGCAAGCTCACGAGGATGGGCACCCACCGAGATGAGGATGGCGTCCGCCTTCACGATCTCGTGAGTTTCACCGCGGTCCACTTCAATGGTGCGGTTGTCCAGCAGCCGGCCCGTGCCGATGATGATTTTCACGCCCAGGGCTTCGAGGCCGCGGCGGATGTCAGTGGATTGTTCGCGGGCCAGGCGCATGACGCGTTCGTTGATGTGCAACAAGTCGGCCTTGATGACCTTCTTGGGGTTGCCCTTGGACGCTTTAAAGCTCACTCCCATCTCGGTGGATTCAACACTGCGGTTCATGGCCTCAGCCGTGGCAATGAGCGTCTTGGACGGGACCACATCCGTCAGAACGGCTGCACCACCGAGTCCTGCACGCTCAATGATGGTCACCTTGGAACCCATCGACGCTGCAACGAGAGCGGCTTCATAGCCGCCCGGGCCGCCGCCGAGGATCGCAAGACTGGGAAGGGCAAAGGGCTTGGAGGCATCCTGATCGCTGGTCACAGTTGTTCATTCTCGCCTATCCGGGGTGTGGCACCAAGTTTCGTCTGCTGCGTCACCTCTTAACAGCCGCAATTCCCGGGAGTTTCGACCACGGGCAGGTATGTTTGTGACATGAGCAACTCAGACACTTTTCCGGCCGGCGACCCTACGGCATTGGCAGCATCAGCGGCAGCATTTCTGGCCAAGGCCACGGGAGTTGAACGGCATGACTTGGCGTTGGTACTGGGATCGGGCTGGGGCGCTGCGGCCGGGCTGATCGGTGAAACCACAGCTGTGGTGCCGGCGGAGGATGTTCCCGGCTTCAGCGCGCCGTCGGTCCCGGGGCATGCGGCCACCTTGAGCTCCGTGCGCACGCCCAATGGGCGCAACGTGCTGGTATTGGGCGCCCGCACGCATTTTTACGAGGGCAAGGGCGTGCGGTCCGTGGCGCACGGCGTCCGTACGGCAGCCGCGGCCGGCGCGAATATAGTGGTGCTGACCAATGGTTGCGGCGGTTTGAATCCGGAGTGGACGCCGGGCACTCCCGTGCTGATCAGTGACCACATCAACTTGACGGCGGCGTCGCCGCTCGAGGGTGCCACATTCGTGGACTTGACGGACTTGTACTCCTCCCGGCTGCGTGCAGTTGCGCTGGAGGTCGACCCCACCCTGTCGCAGGGCGTGTACGCACAGTTCACCGGCCCGCACTATGAAACCCCTGCCGAAGTGCAGTACGCCAAGCGGATCGGCGCCGACCTGGTGGGTATGTCCACCGCGTTGGAGGCCATTGCCGCCCGGGCCGCCGGCATGGAAGTCTTCGGCATGTCGCTGGTGACAAACCTGGCTGCCGGAATCAGCACGGAGCCACTGTCCCACGGGGAGGTCCTGGCCGCCGGTGCAGCCGCTGGCCCGCGCATTTCACAGCTGCTGGCTGACATTATCGCGAAAATCTAGCCGGCGCGCAGATTGCCGCTGTTGGGAGAAAAATCAAACAAGTGAAATCTTGTGGCTGGACACGCCTCTTGCATGATTCCACGGCAAGTTGTATTGGGAACACACTCACGCCTGCGCGTGAGCAGGAGCGAGGAGCGCTAAATGTCCACTGATGCAATCCATAAGTGCAGCGATCCGTTCTCCCTGTCACAGAAGAAGGTGTGGCACATCCTTGAGGAAATCTCGAGGGAGGCTGTCGCCTCAACTTTCGAGCAAGCCTATGTCGATGCCATACGGCTGCAGGTCGATCCCACAGGCGAGGGACTGATCAGCGACATCTCAGCAGTCGATAAATTGGCCGGTATCCAGGGTCGCCTTGATGCCCGGAGCCCCTCCGCTGCCTCGGACGATCGCCTTTCGGTCGATGGTGAGCAGGCTGCCACCATCGACGTGATTGTGCACCATCTGGTCCGGGAGCGCATTTTTAGGCTTCTCGGAGGCTTCATTAAGGCTGTTGGGGGTGAGGAAGCAACAGCAGGGCAGTGGCGCGAGTTTCTCCAACTCCGCCAAGGTGAACTGGGTGCCATTATCGATCCGGTCGACGGCACCAGCAATGCACGCACCATTCGCGAGGGCTTCAGCTGCAACATTGCGCTTTTCCGTTCGCGCGGTGGCGGCACTTTTGAACTCCTCGGCGCCGTATGCACAAACAACAGCCAAGAGACACTCGCCTTCAATCTGAATCCTGAATCGGCTCATATGATGAGCCCCCGCGGAACAGTGGTGGACCTTACCGGCGCAGCATTTGATCCCACTAGGCGCCGGCCCGGAACGCTGGCCACCGTGGCCACACGTGGGCCCGCCCGCGAAGAGATCAGCGGAATCCTCGATCCACAGGGCAGTTTCGACCTTCCCTCCACTGAATATGGGGGCAAGACGGTCCACGACCCTGCACTCACGGTGTTCGTCACCGCCGGCGCACCGAAGATGATCAGCTGGCCTTTGAGTGGGCTCGACTATCTGTACGTACCTCACGATCAGGCCGTTTATGACGCCATCCCGATGGGTGGAGTTCTGCTCGCCGGAAACTGCTCCTATTACATTGCCAGTACCGGTCAGCGGGCAACCTTCGAGGAGGTCATTGGCTGGCTCAGTGATGTGAGATCTCCTGGAGAGGATCCATACCACCACCGCACTTTCAAAGCCGGCCTTCTGGTACGCGACGGGGCAAACATATCCACAACAAAGAAGATTCTTGAAAAGATCAAAATACCCGTGCGCTGAGCAGCGTGGCAGGTCCCGTTCCGGACGGCAACTGCGAACCGCACAGGCGCCATGCCTTTTTAGTGGTTTGCGGTCCTGCATGCTTGGCCGGTCTGCGGATACATTGGTCAGATGAAACACTCTTCGAGCAGTTCAGCAGCAAACACGGCCCTCGAGTCGGCGGCGTTGAGCGAGGTCGCGCTGCAATGGGCCGGGACGGACCCCGAGCCGGCCATGGCTGCACAGTTGCGTGAACTGGTGGGCCAGTCCCCCACGGACGCCACGGCAGCTGCTGATCTGGCAGATTGCTTTAGCGGCGGACTCCAGTTCGGCACGGCCGGACTCCGCGCCGCCATGGGGCCGGGCCCCAACCGGATGAATCGCACTGTGGTGCGCCGTGCCGCGGCGGGCGTGGCCGCGCACCTTCTCGACCTGGCTGCCGCGCACGACGCCGGGCCGTACAGTCCGCGCGCCGTCATCGGTTTCGATGCCCGTCACCACTCGAGCGTGTTTGCACAGGAGACGGCGGCCATTTTCACAGCTGCCGGCGTTGAAACCTTCCTGCTACCTACTGCCCTGCCAACCCCTGTGTTGGCGTTTGCCGTCCGGCAGCTGGGCTGCGAAGCCGGCATCATGGTCACCGCCAGCCACAACCCCGCCCAGGACAACGGCTACAAGGTGTACCTGGGCGGCCGGGCCGTGGCGCCGGAGGCCCGCGGCGTGCAGATCGTGGCACCCCACGATGCCCGGATTGCACGGCACATTGCGGCAGTGTCGAATACGGAGCAGGCTGGCGACACCAGCAACATCGCGCTCGCCGCCAACGGCTGGACGGTGCTGGGTCCAGAGCTGCTGGACAGCTACAGAGCCTCGGTGACGGCACTGGCTGACAAGGCCCGTTTCCCCTCCCGGAAGCTGCGGATTGTGCACACGTCCATGCACGGCGTGGGCCATGAAACGGCCCTGGCAGTGCTCGGCGACGCCGGCTTCAAAGACATCCATGCGGTGCCCGAACAAGCCCGCCCTGACCCTGACTTCCCCACCGTTCCCTTCCCCAACCCAGAAGAGCCCGGAGCCATGGACCTGGCGTTCGCGCTGGCACAAGAGGTGGGCGCCGACGTCGTGCTTGCCAATGATCCCGACGCGGACAGGGCAGCCATCGGCGCTCCCCACCCAGTCACGGGCCAGTGGCACAAGTTCCACGGAGATGAGGTGGGGGCCCTGCTAGGGGCGCACCTGGCGTCCCGCGGCGGCAGTGTGCAGGCAAGGAAAGAAGAGCGCCCCGGAGGCAAGCGGGCCCGCAAGAAGCTCACAAAGGCTGCCGCCGCTCCGGAGCCCGTGTTCGCGAATTCGATAGTTTCCTCGCGCCTGTTGGAGCGCATTGCCACCAGCTACGGATACCGCCATGTTCAGACGTTGACGGGTTTCAAGTGGATCTCGCGTGTTCCCGGCCTGACGTTTGGGTACGAAGAAGCCTTGGGCTATTGCGTGGCCCCGGACGTGGTCCGGGACAAGGACGGCATGTCTGCCGGGTTGCTTGTCGCGGAAATGGCCGCCGCGCTCAAGGCGAAGGGCATGACACTCTTTGACGTGCTGGACGACCTTGCCCTGCAATACGGGCTACATGCCAGCGGTCAGCTCAGCATCCGGGTGGAGGACCTTGGCCAGATCACGGCGATGATGGCCAGGCTGCGCGCCGAGCCTCTAACCACCCTCGGCGGTTCCCCTGTGAACGGTTTCACTGATTTGTCCACGGGCACCCCGGTACTACCCGCCACCAACGGCCTGCTGTACCTGACGGAGAACGGCACCCGGGTGATCGTGCGGCCCAGCGGCACCGAGCCCAAGCTCAAATGCTACCTGGAAGTGATCGTGGACGTTTCCAGCTTGGATCAGCTCCCCGCCGCGCGTCAAGAGGCCGCACTCACCCTGGCCGCCGTGGAACAAGACATCAAGCAGGCGCTGGGACAGTAGCCGGCCGCCAGCGAACGAGCACTGCGCGGCTACCGCCCGGGGTGGTAACCGGCGCGGGCCACATTGACCAGTTCGCCTGCCGGACCGGCCAAGGTGGGAGCGCCCTTCCACACCGCTCGTATACGGCGCGTGAGCGCAACGCCTGTCACGGGAACCTCCACCAGCTCACCGCGTTCCACCTGCGCCCGGACGGCAAACTCGCTCAGCACGGCAGCCCCGGCACCGGCTGCAACGGCCAGGCATACGGCGGCGTTGCTGCCCAGTTCCATGGCCGGCTTCAACTGCGTATACTCCCTCAGCGCCGCATCAAGTGCCGTCCGGGTCCCCGAGCCGGGCTCGCGGACCACTAATGCGGCGGAGGCCAAATCCGCAGCAGCCAGCGGGATTTTGCGCTGCGCCCACGGATGCTTCGGCGCCACCACCACAGCCAGCCGGTCCGAGGCCACCACCATCCGGCGCAGGCCGGTGGGCACGTTGGGTGTCTCGACGAAGCCCACGTCGATGCTGCCGTGGTTGATTTCATCGAAAACGTGACGGGAGTTGTCCACCACCAGGTTGATCGCGAGGTCCGCAGCGTTAACTTTCAGTGTTGTCAACCAACCGGGCATCAAGTATTCGGCTACGGTTCGGCTGGCACCGACCGAAAGCTGCCCGCGCTTCACCTCGCCTAGCCGAACAGCCGATAGCAGCAATGCGCGCGTCGCGTCCATCACCGCAGCAGCCTCCATCAACAACTTCGCGCCGGTGCCTGTGAGCTGCGCGCCCGAGGTACGGCGGTCCAAAAGTGGAATACCCATCTCACGTTCAAGCCGGGCCATGGCGCGGCTGGCGTTGGGCTGCGCCATGCCCACGGCCCGCGCCCCGGCACTGAGGCTTCCCTCCCGGGCAACGGCAACGAAGAGTTCAAGGGCGGCCAGATCGGGCCAACGCGTGGTCATATCAAAACGATATACCTTTGGGCGGAATTGCCGTCTACCTATCAGGCCTGCGCTGCGAAAAACTAAAGACATGACCACCAAGGAACTGCCCCCACCCGTCCGCACCGACACCTCCGTCAAGATCCCCGCAGAATCTCCGCTGGCCCGCGCCGGTCACCGGTTCGGCGCGTTCCTGGCCAGTTGGGGGCCGGCCCGCTGGAAGTCGCTGGCTCCGGGACTTCTGGTGAGCGCCGTTGCCGCCGCGGCGGCCATGACCATCAGTGCACTGTGGCCCGGTGCCAGCACCCTTCTCATCGCGATTGTTTTCGGCGTTCTGCTGCGCAACCTGCTCCCGGTCCCGCAGCGACTGCAGGCCGGCTTTGACTTCGCCGCCAAAACCCTGCTGCGCGCCGGCGTCGTGCTGTTGGGCTACCAGCTGCTGGTGGCCGATGTACTCTCCCTGGGTGCCGGCATGATCCTGGTGGTCGTGTGCATTGTGGGACTGGGCATTGCCGGCACGATGCTGGTGGGGCGGTGGCTGGGATTGAGCCCCACCCAACGATTGTTGATAGGTTGCGGCTTTTCCATCTGCGGCGCCGCCGCCGTGGCCGCCGTCGACGGTGTCATTGAAACGAAGGACCGCCGCGAGGTGATGACAGCTGTGGCACTGGTGGTGATCTTTGGAACGTTGATGATTCCCGCCCTCCCGGCAGCCGCGGCGCTGCTGGGGCTTAGCGACTACCAAGCAGGCTTGTGGGCCGGTGGTTCCATCCATGAGGTCGCCCAGGTAGTCGCCGCTGGCGGCACCATCGGCGGAGCTGCCTTGGGCGTTGCCGTGATTGTGAAGCTGGCGCGGGTGCTGATGCTGGCACCGGTCATGGCCGTGATCAGTGTGCGCCAACGCCGCAGCGCGGGCCAGTCGGAGACCAGCCGCAAGCCACCCATCATGCCTCTGTTCGTGCTCTCCTTCATCCTCATGATGGCCCTGCGTGCCACCGGCTGGCTGCCTGATGCCGCACTCGACTTCTCCAAGAGCGGGGAGAGTTTCCTGCTGGCAGCAGCAATGTTCGCCCTGGGCGCTGGAGTACACGTGAAATCGCTGCTGTCTGTGGGCATGAAGCCCTTCATCCTGGCAGCTATTTCCACCGTGTGGGTGGCCGGGCTGGCATTGGGCGGATTGCTGCTCTTCGGCGCCACCGCGTGATGGCAGTCAACCGCGGGGCTTAATCCTGCTCTGCGCCAACCGGCATTGTTCAGAAGTCTTCTTCGCCAACCAGAAGGGCTCCAGATGTCGTAACTTCTCCGATGCGGTCCCGGCAGCACCGTCAGGGATCGCTCTCCGCACCCACAAATTTTGAGCTTGTGGGCTGGGGCCTGTGGTGCCCTCCCCTACTCCGGAAACCCCCGGCTAGAACTCGGCTGTGCCGCGGAGTCGGCGAGGCCGGCCGTCCGGGTCCACGACGAAGCGGCTCAGCGGGTCGGCCCACAGGCGCTGTAGGGGCGGCACCGGTTCGGGGATGTGGTGGCGAACCTGACCGACGGGGCGGGGCTGGCGGCCGCCCGTTTCGTGCCACTGGTCAAGGGCGTCGGCGGTGGACCTCCAGAGTCTCAGTGCCGAGACCGGGTCCTGAAGCTGTGGATCGTCCTGGCCCACCCCCAGGTGTTCGGCCCAGAGTTCGCGCCGCAGTGTGTGCGCCAAGGATGGGGATGCATCGTGACTGGTATCGACAACGGCGCAGGTGAGCTCGCTGTCCGTGGTCCAAGATCGGCGGTTGAAATTGTCCGAGCCGCAGGTGAACCAGGCGTCATCGATGATGCAGATCTTGGCATGGACGTAGATCGGAGTGCCGGATCCATTCTCCAGATTGAAAACGCCCACCCTGTCGGGCGCAACATCACGGAGCATCTTGATGGCACGGAGCTGCCCCAGCCGCATGGGAGGCCCTTTGAGAGCGCCGTCCGAGTCGGGTATGCGGGGCACCACGGCGATGACGTTGAGCTCGGGGTTACTCTCGAGCGCCGCGGCGATTCCTGCCACGACTTCCGTTGCCCAGAGGTACTGGTCCTCGATGTAGATCAGGGACCGGGCGCGGGCGAACGCTTTCGTGTAGGCCCGGGCAATGCTTCGTTCCCCCTCAGGGGCGAAAGGGAACGCGGGCCGCTTGATCCCATAGGTGCGCAGCAACTGCACGGCGTGCGGACCCGCTGGGGGTGGCGGCGGCACTGTCTCTGGCAGCGGTCTAGGGTGCCGCGGCATCCGGGCGAGGCGTTGGAGCAGCATACGGTAGGGCGTGCTCCGGTCCAAGGGATGGGGATCGTTCCATCGCTCAGCGAACACTGCCAGAACATCCGCCACCACGGGTCCGTGCAGTTCGAGTGTGGCGTCATGCCACGGCGGCCGCTTTCCGTAGTGGGAATCCATGCTCACCGCTTGCGGGTCGCCAAAGTGCTCCGCATTGTCCCGACGGCTGTGCGAAAGATCGATCCCTCCAACAAAAAGCCACGTCCCTTGCGGGGTTGTCCCGGTGCCGGATGACAACCAGCTTTTGGTGATGGGAACCGAACAGGCGGACCCGCTGATCCAGCAGAACCTCACCGCCGGCGTCGTTGATCTGACGGCTCAGCAACTCGTTGGCCCGGCCGCTGATGGGGGCCGAAACGCGCTCCCCATGCGATCTCCAGACAAGGCCACGCACTTCCACGCCCTTGCGCGCCACCTCTGCCAGCAGTTCTCCGATGGACGGCCCGCCCGGCAGCAGCCGCTCGTTGGCGTCGCCGCGCCAATCGGTGAACCATACACGGTCACCCGCCCGCAGGACTGTCAGCTCCTCATGCAGCCGTGCGAAGTACCTCGCCCCATGAATCAACGGGCGCACAAGGTTTCCCTCCGACCACGACGGCGATCCGGCACCGCCAGCATGCACCTCTGTCGCCAGGTTTCCCCGCTCATCGCGACTCAGAAACCACGAACCGGCGTCACTGTCCACGTTGCCTTCCTTCCTGCCCTGGCCAAGAGGCCCATATCTAATCCCCAAGATAGCCCAGGACCTCCGGTCCTCCTATCACCAACCGCCCCTGACGCGCTCGGCTTTAGCGGAAGGTGCCGCTCGGGCCAGCTGGGCATCTCCGAGGCCTGGCCAACCCCGCAGTGCCACTCCGGTGGCTTTGCACTACATGGTCCGGACTGCACACCAACGCGAGTGGCGGGAGCCAGCAGGAAAGTCCTTGGATCGTGCGCCTTCACCACCTTGTCCGTCCCCCACAGCGATTTCGTGGTGGAAATCGGCGCTCGCATCCAAGGCTGGCACTAAGGGATTGCCAGGGGCCAGTGGCTTCTAATGGGCGACGAAGTTCCGCACGACCCGGAAATCTATGCCAACTTCGCCTGCGGCCACACCAGACAGGCCGCCGCAATTGCCATCCGCTAGCAAGAGCAGGCGCTATTTCCCGCGGACCCGATGGCCGGATGGGGTGGAAGATCTTCGGAAAAGTCCACGGCGGCATGGTTATGAAGGTCGAGCGGGCATGGGCGCGTTGTAATTCAACCCAGACTTAAGCTGCCTGATTGGCAGTTCCATCCACAACTTGGGAACCTCGCAAGTCCGGCTCAAACCTCAGGACGTCTGGCGTGCATGCTTCAAGAGCAAGACTGTCCTCCCGGTCAAGTCGGGACAACTCGGAGTACGGATCCTCGGCCACAATATGTTTTGCTACGAAGCGGCGGGCTGCTTCACGAAGTTGCCTCATGTACAGAGACTAGATAGGGAGGCTGGGTAACAACTGAGCAACGGCTAGGTATTCCCACCTAAGCTGCGCAGGTTAAACACCAATACTTCTAAGAGTTCAGCACGAGCACTTAGCCGCCACCGCGTAGGCGCAGCTGTGTGGCACCATGGGGATACACATCCGAACCAGGGAAGGTACGCACCATGACATACGAAGACCCCTTCACGGGCGAGGACGCCCCCAACGACCTGGCCCGCTACATCGACCACACACTGCTGGCTCCTGAAGCAAGCCGCGCCGACATCCTGCGCCTGTGCAAGGAAGCCGCCGCACACCACTTCAAGTCGGTCTGCGTGAATCCGGTCTGGGTTGAAACGGTGAAGAAGGCGCTGCTGGGCAGCGGCGTGCTGACCTGCACAGTGGTGGGATTCCCGCTGGGCACGCACAACACCGATGTGAAAGTTTTCGAAGCGCGTGGTGCCACGATGGACGGGGCCGACGAGATTGACATGGTCATCAACATCGCCTCTGCCAGAGCCTTGGACCGCGAAGCCCTCGTTTCCGATATTTCTGCCGTCGCAGAGGTGGTGCACGGCGAAGAGTCAATCCTGAAGGTCATCATTGAAACGGCGCTGCTCAGCGACGACGAGAAGATCCTGGCCTGTGAGGCAGCGGTGGAGGCCGGGGCTGATTTTGTGAAAACGTCAACAGGCTTCTCCGGCGGGGGTGCAACCACCCAGGACGTTGCGTTGATGCGCAAGGCCGTTGGGCCCGACATTGGGGTGAAGGCCTCCGGCGGCGTCCGCTCCCGCGAACAAGCACTGGAAATGATCGCCGCAGGGGCCACCCGGATCGGCACCAGTGCAGGAATTGCCATTGTCACAGGCGGCACGGGAACTTCCAACTACTAAACGGGGAAGTTTCCGCCGCAATTCATACTAAGATCATGGATAGATCATCGTGCCGGTTTGCCGGCCCACCACCCAGCTCCCCACCTTGGGGTAAGGAGGAACCGTGTCCGACCGCAAGTACAACGGCGAAAACAGCCTTGTTCAGTCCGTCATTTTGTTTGTCATCTTCTTCGCCTTGTTCCTTGGCGGCATCTTCTCGCTCTCTTACTGGAGCCTGGAAAGCTTTGCGCATGCCTTCGTGCCGGCCTGCCTTGGCCTCGGCTTGTGCGCTCTGGCCATCTTTGTCCCCGTGACAATCATTGGCCGCTCCAACTCTGCCGGTGAGTAATTAGTCTGAACCCTGCATGAGCTGGGAAATGGTCACCTGCGCCTGACAATGTCAGCCGCAGGTGGCCATTGTTGCGTCACGGACTCTCCCCTCCCCACCGGCACCGGGGTACTGGCCGTAATACCTATCCGCAGCCGCCAGCTACCTGTCGACACGGGCGCATGCACTCATTCATACTCACTGTAATCACGTCACAACCCGTGACACGATTGGCGGGCTTCGCACCCCCGCGACCGTGGAATTCAGTGAGGGGACCAGGCAATGGAGCTTGGAAAGAAATGCTGGCATGTGTTGGCTTACGCAACCATGGCATCAATGATGGCAAGCTTCATGGTGGCTTTGGCAGCCGTTCCTGCCAGCGCTGATCCCGGCGGGATCGTGATTTCGGAGCTGAACTACCACGCCGGCTCTGACCTGGACACGGATGACTTTCTGGAACTGACCAATACCTCTGCGACACCCATCGACGTCTCGGGATGGTCTTTCACCGCAGGAGTGACGGGCGTGCTGGCCCCAGGCACCGTCATCCCCGGCAAGGGCTACTTTGTCGTCGCGAAGGACGCCGTCCAGTTCAAGACCACCTACGGGTTTGTGCCCAACGCGGTGTACGGCGGAAACCTCAGCAACGGCGGCGAAACGGTCACCCTTGCTGATGCGGACCTCAACACCATTGACACCGTCACCTATGCGGACGCGTCGCCGTGGCCCAGCAGCCCCGATGGGACCGGCCCGTCGCTCGAGCTGCGCAACCTGATGTCGGACAACACTGTGCCCGAGAACTGGGGCGCCAGTCTGCTGGCTGGCGGCACACCGGGCGCCAAGAACTCGATCGATGGCACCAGCCCCGCACCCGCCACACCCGCGGTCACGTCCTTGAAGGCAACCCCCGCCCGCCCGACCCCCGGACAGGCCATTGTAGTTTCGGCCAAGGTGGAGGCCGGCTCCACGGCGAAGCTGACGTACAAGGTGATGTTCGGCGCCGACGTCGTGCTGCCCTTCCTTGACGATGCCGCCAGCGTCGGCGGCGCCGGCGACGGCACGTACTCAGCCACGATTCCGGCCCAGGCGGCCGGGGCACTGGTCCGCTACCGCGTCGATGCCCTCGCCGGCACGGTCGCCTATTCTGAGCCCACCGCCGGAGACTCCGTGCGGTACCGCGGGGTAGTGGTGCTCAACTCCGCCGTCTCAACCCAGCTTCCGGTGATTGAGTGGTTCATGGAAGACGCTGTCTATGAGGACATCCTCGCCAACCACCGTATGGACAAGTTCAAGGGTGCTGCGGTGTGGGCTTACAACGGCGAGGTCATTGACGGGGTTCAGATGAGCGTGCGCGGGAACTCCTCCCGCACCGCTGCGAAGGTGAGCTGGAAGGTCGCGATGCCCAAGGGCTATACTTGGAACATGGGCGGCAAGCTGTCCTATCCGCTGGATGAATTTGCCCTGCAAAACTATTCCGACAACTTTGCCGACGTCAGCTGGGCCACGGTCAAGGCCGCCGGCAACCGCGGGCTGGACATCGTCGCGGTCCGCACACAGCGCAACGGAGCGTTCTGGAGCATCGGACGCGTCATGGAAACCGAGGATAGCACCTGGCGCGCGGCACAGGGCGTCACCAACTGGTCCATCTACAAGGGTGACGGCGGCAGCGTCGGACGGACATCATCCGTCGCCGATCTGACGGCCAGAGAATGGCTGGACAAAAAGACCCGCAAGACGGAGGACTACAGTGATGTATTCACCCTGTCCAACACCGTTGATGCAGCCCCGTCACCAGCTCAGAAGGCGTGGATCTACCAGAACGTCAACGTTCCCGAACTGGTCAACTACATGGCGATCAACTCCATCATCCGCCACCATGACAGCGGCTGGTACAACTGGTGGCTTGCTCGGGACACGGAGGACACGGGCCGCTGGGAAATGTGGCAGTGGGACTTGAACTGGACGTTCACCAACGCCTCCTCAGACGGCAAGGGACTGTTCCTGACTCCGGACACGTCCAACCGGTTCACCAGTGCCATGCTCGCCTACCCGGAGATCAAGGAAATGTACTACCGCCGCCTTCGCACCCTCTCCGACCAGTTCCTGGCGCCTGGCAAGTACGAGTCACAGTGGGATGCCATCACGGCCACCATGGTCAATGACTGGAACCTCGACTTCCAGAAGTGGCGCGGATACTCGAACAATGCTGCCCGCACCAACTTCATCGCGGGCTTGGCAGACCGCCGCAACGCCATCAACAACAACACCGGTCCCGGGAAGCCGGTACCCGTCTCTCAGGCCGCCACCGCCCGCGTTGTGATCAATGAGATCCAATACCACCCAAAGGGAACGGGCGGGGAATACATCGAGCTGGCCAACCCAGGCACCACGGCCGTGGATATTTCAGGGTGGAAGGTCGACGCCGTGGGCCTCACCATCCAGCCCGGTACCGTAATCCCTGCCGGCGGCTACGCACTCCTTGTCGGCAACGACAAGGCCTTCCGTCAGGCGTACCCGACGGCCAACCGCTTTGTTGCCGGCCAGTTCACCGGAACCCTTGATGACACCGGGGAGGCCGTGGTCCTCACCGACGGCACCCGTACGGTCAGCGCCGTCACCTACTCCAACGCGGCCCCCTGGCCGACAGCGGCTGACGGGACCGGCCCGTCGCTGGAGCTCTCGTCCCCCACGGCCGATCCGGCCAACCCGGCCAACTGGAGGGCACTGTCAACAACGTTCGGCACGCCGGGACTCGTCAACACCGCAGGGACGCCGCCGGTGAATCAGGCTCCTGTGGCCGCGTTCACCAGCAGCGTCAACGAGCTGGTCGCCACACTCAACGGAACCACCTCCAAGGACCCCGACGGCACCATCACCTCCTACGCCTGGGCCTTCGGGGACAACACCACCGCCACCGGAGCCACGGCAACCCACACCTACACCGCCGCCGGAACCTACAACGTGACCTTGACCGTGACAGACAACAACGGCGCCAAGGACACCATCACCCAACCCGTCACCGTCACCACCACACCACCACCGGCCGGTGTGCTGGCCAATGACACCTTCACCCGCACCGTCACCGCAGGCCTGGGCACCGCCAACACCGGAGGCGCCTGGACCCTGGCAGGAACCGCAGCGAACTTCGCCGTCAACGGCAGCACCGCCACCATCGCCACCGCCGCCCGCACCAACAACTTCGCCTACCTAAACACCGTCGCCTCCAGCGACACCGACGTCCAAGCCACCCTCAGCTTCAACCGGCCCACCGCCAGCAGCGTCTACGCCGGCCTGATCGGACGCAAGGTCGGAACCGCCACCTACGGTGCCCGCGCCGTCGTCAGCTCCACCGGCACCGTTGGACTCCACCTGCAAAAGAACACCGACACACTCCTGAAAACAGCCACCATCAGCGGCCTGACCTTCAACAATGGCGACAAACTCCAACTCAGGGTCCAAGTCACCGGCACCTCACCAACCACCATCCAAGCCAAGGTCTGGAAAACAGGCACCACCGAACCCGCCGCCTGGCAACTCACCACCACCGACACCACCACCGGACTCCAAAGCCCAGGAGCCATCGGCATCTACACCTACCTCAGCACCACCGGCGCCCCCACCCCCATCACCGTCGCCATCGACAACCTCCAAGCAACAGGCACCGGCTCCGTAACACCGCCGGTGAATGAGGCTCCTGTGGCCGCGTTCACCAGCAGCGTCAACGAGCTGGTCGCCACACTCAACGGAACCACCTCCAAGGACCCCGACGGCACCATCACCTCCTACGCCTGGGCCTTCGGGGACAACACCACCGC
>NZ_JAFMPX010000045.1 GCF_017353415.1 Arthrobacter sp. E3 | reverse complement strand
ACCACTCCTCATCCGTCAGGTCCGAGGGATAGGGACGCGGAGCCGAAACATCCTTCATGATTCAATGCTGGACCTGCAGCCTGGGATAGTCACCCGGAAAACACCACAGGCTTTCCCAACACGTTCTTAGGCAATAAGGTCACCTCAGGTCCTCAGCAGCTTCGGTCGCTGCATCGGCCTGACACGTTGAAACGCCGTCAGCTGCGCCGACCAACAACACTGCTCAGCGATAGCGCGCTACTCACCAACGGCAAGGACGACCCTAACCTTGCCGCAGAAATCAGGACTGAGATTGAATCTGCAGATTCCGTTGACCTACTCTGTGCGTTCATCCGCTGGACGGGCATCCGCCTCTTGGACTCAGCACTCCTAGGCTTCGAGGAACGCGGTGGAAAACTGCGGGTCATCACCACCACGTACATGGGCGCCACCGAGCGACGGGCCATCGACCACCTGGTCAACGAGTACGGGGCAGAGGTCAAGATCAGCTACGAGACGCAGTCCACCAGGCTTCATGCAAAAGCCTGGCTGTTCCGCCGCAACACGGGGTTCGACACCGCCTACGTCGGCAGCTCCAACCTGAGCCAAGCAGCCATGTTGGATGGGCTGGAATGGAACGTCAGGCTCTCCAACGTTGGAACGCCCGCCCTGCTTCAGAAGTTTGGCATCACCTTTGACAGCTATTGGGAGCAGCGGGCCTTTCAGAGCTATGATCCGGAGCTGGACGCCGACAAGCTCGATGCGGCACTCGCACGCAACGGCGGCAAGTTCACGGCCGCGCCGAACACCCTTACCGGCCTGGAAATCCAGCCATTTCTCCACCAGGAAGAGATGCTCGAGGACCTGGAAGCTGAGCGTGCCAAGGGTTTTCACCGGAACCTGCTCGTTGCGGCAACAGGCACAGGAAAAACAGTCATTGCCGCACTCGACTACAAACAACTGTGCGAAGTCGCCGGACGCCAACTTTCACTGCTTTTCGTCGCCCACCGCAAGGAAATCCTGCAACAGTCAATGACGACCTACCGAAACGTCATGCAGGACGGCGCCTTCGGCGAGCTCTACGTCGGAGAGCACAAGCCCAAGCTCTGGAAGCATGTCTTCGCCAGCGTCCAGTCACTTTCTGCCAAAGGCATCGGTGATTTGCCTGCAGACCGTTTCGACGTCGTCGTGATTGACGAGTTCCACCATTCGGCAGCGCCCACCTACCGAAAGCTCATTGACCATCTCGAACCCATGGAACTTTTGGGGCTCACGGCTACACCCGAGCGCGGCGATGGTATCCATGTTGCGGATGAGTTCTTCGAGGGACGCACCGCCAGCGAGCTGCGACTGTGGGACGCACTGGACGCGGACCTGCTCGTTCCATTCCACTACTTTGGAGTCTCAGACGACGTCGACCTGAGCCACCTAGAGTGGAAGCGCGGCTCCTATGATCTTCAGCAGCTGAGTCAGCTCTACACCGGCAATGACGCACGAGCTGCAAAGGTCATCAGAGAGCTGAGGGACAAAGTCACGAGCACCTCGGAGATGCGCGCCATTGGATTCTGCGTTTCCGTTCAGCACGCCGTCTACATGGCTGAAGTGTTCAATAATGCCGGGATAGCCTCGGTCGCCGTGTCAGGCAAGACTGACGACGTCGAACGTGCCCTTGCGCTGAAAAGGCTGCGTAAGCGGGAGATCAACTGTATTTTCGCG
Organism: Arthrobacter sp. E3; assembly: GCF_017353415.1. Classification (GTDB taxonomy): domain Bacteria; phylum Actinomycetota; class Actinomycetes; order Actinomycetales; family Micrococcaceae; genus Specibacter. The sequence goes on along the minus strand of NZ_JAFMPX010000045.1, from coordinate 25,639 downwards.
GTCGACCTGTTCAACGAGGGCCTGGACCTGCCGCAGGTGGACACGATCCTGCTTCTGCGGCCCACTCAGAGTTCCACGATATTCATCCAGCAACTGGGACGCGGGCTGCGCCGTGCGCCCGACAAGGCGGTGTTGACTGTCCTTGACTTCATTGGGCAGCAACACCGAGAGTTCCGCTTCGATGTCCGGTACCGGGCACTGACCGGATACGGGAAGAAACAGCTGACGAAAGCCGTCGATGATGATTTTCCGTTCCTGCCGTCAGGCTCTCAGATCGTGCTTGACCGTGTAGCCAAGGAAGTCATTCTGACCAGTCTGAAGGCTCAGTTGAAATTGAACCGGCCGAGCTTGGTAAAGGACGTAAAGTCCTATGCTGAAGTGCTCCTTGCCGAATACTTGGCGAAGTCAGGGAATGACATCAAGACGATTTACCGCTCCACGAAAGACTCCTGGACCGGCTACCTGCGGAAAGCGAATTTGATTGAAGGATTCTCGCCTGCAGAATCCTTGATATCAGGCAAGCTCGACGAACTCACTTATGCGGGGGAGGCAAGGCTGCTATCCCGAATGGCAGCTCTCATCCACGTCGATGACCAGGAGAGAGCAGACGCATATTCAATGCTCGTATCCGCCGACGCCCCCGCGTACGACGACCTGACGCCGCGTGAACAAGTCTTCGCCAGGATGCTCTTCTATATCTTGTGGGACGATGCGGGAGGGTTTGCGTCCTATGATGCCGGGTTCAAGCATCTGCGAAGCTATCCCTTCGTTTGTGACGAAATCCAGCAGCTTGTCGCTTTGGCGGCAAAAGCCTCGAAGCGTGCTGGAAAGAGTCTGGGCATGGAATTGGCCGGCATCCCGTTGCTGTCGCACGCCACCTACCGACGCGAAGAAATTCTTGCCGCTCTGGAATTTGGTTCGTTGCAAAAGGGAAAGAACGTCAGCCACCGCGAGGGTGTTGCTTGGTGCCCGGAAACGAAGACGGATGCCTTCTTCGTCACTATGAACAAGGATGAAGCCAACCATTCGGCGACGACGATGTACAAGGACTATGCGATTAGCCCTGAACTATTTCACTGGGAATCTCAGAACGCGACATCGCCATCCAGCCCGACAGGACGACGCTATTTAGACCGTAAGTCGCATAGTTCACAGATCGTCCTGTTCACCAGAGAAACCGCAGAAGATGAGACCGGGCTGACCATGCCCTATACGTGCCTGGGTCAGGTTGACTACGTCCAGCACAAGGGTGAGAAGCCGATCGCCATCACTTGGAAGCTGCAAAGGGCGATGCCTGCTGATGTGTTTGCTGATGCAGCCGCAGTGGCGCAGTAGCTATTTCGGGATTTTGACGCCTACCCCGCATAGCCGCCGGCACGTACTTCCTCTCAGCAATTTCGACACGTTGACCCCACAACCACGTCACATACTGGCCGGTATCTGCGTACCATGCCACAGTATCCTTGTACCCCGTTTTTTAAAGGAGATCATGCTGTGAGCATTCGAGACAACACCAATCGCCGACTCAAAGAAGTTTTGGACATCATGGCCGCAGGATCGCGGCTGGATGCCAAGCCCAACGGCGGTGAGGTTTTGGCCGAAGCTGTTGCCCGAGTTCCGTTCACCGCGGAAGAATCCGAACTGCTCAGCGGCGGCATTCCCCGCGGCCACAAGAACCTCACCAAGGCTACGGCAATCCTCGTCAAGGCCAACTGGATGACCAAGGGTCGCACCGGCTGGGAGATCACTGACAACGGCTTGCGTGCCACCGTCGTGTTCAACACCGTGGACAAGCTCATTGAAGCTCTGGCAACAGGCGCTGAAGCCCCGGCTGACACCCCGCTCCCGGAAGCGTCCGCCGCAGAGCCGGCCGCCGAGACTCCGACGGCAGAGGCCACGGAAGCTGCCCCGTCTGACAACGGTGCCGCTGCACCTGCCGCCGAGGAAGCATCAACGGATGAGTCCGACGTCGTGCTGGATGACCAGCCCTCATCGGTGGCGTTGGCTGGAAACTTCGGCGCCGTGCTCGGTGCTGAGAACTGGGATCCGAGCAGCGACGCTGTCCAGATGGCGCTGGATCCTCAGCACGGCGTTTGGAAGCTCACCGCGGACCTGCCTGCCGGGCACTACAGCTACAAGGCAGTGGTTAACGGATCGTGGGATGAGAACTACGGTGCATTTGGTGCCATCGACGGCGCCAACCACGAGTTCTCCCACGACGGCGGACCCGTGACCTTCCACTACAACCACGCCACCAAGGACGTGCTGCGCGCCTAACCCACTGGTGCCGGCAAGTTCCAAGTTTGAATGACGGTCCAGGGACGGTCACCGAGACGTGCTCGGTGACCGTCCCTGTTTGGTGTGCAGCAACTGCTTGGCGTTCGTCGACGGTGGAGCACAAGTCGCGCCGGTTCGGCCAAGTCCAGCCGCCGGGCTAGCCTTGATGCATGACACAAGACGCGCAGGACTTCCAGCAGTTGCCTCTCTGGCAGGGCAAGGCGGAGAACCTGGTGGTGGAGGGCGACAACCTCTCCTACCTGCGCACGTTGCCGGATGAGCGTTTCCGGCTGATCTACATCGACCCGCCGTTCAACACCGGCAAGGTCCAAGCCCGCCAAAACATGACGAACGTGCGCAGTGAAACCGGCTCACGCGTTGGCTTTCAGGGTCGCAGCTACGAGACCATCAAGGGGCTGACGCTCAGCTATAACGACTCGTTCGGCGACTACTGGGAGTTCCTGGAACCCCGGCTGGAAGAGGCATGGCGCCTACTCGCCGACGACGGCACCCTCTACCTCCACCTCGACTACCGCGAAGTCCACTACGCCAAGGTCCTCCTCGACGCGCTCTTCGGCCGCGAGTGCTTCCTCAACGAGATCATCTGGGCCTATGACTACGGCGCCCGCGCCAAAAAGAAGTGGCCCGCCAAGCACGACAACATCCTCGTCTACGTCAAAAACCCCAAAACGTACTACTTCAACAGCAGCGAAGTGGACCGCGAACCGTACATGGCCCCCGGCCTCGTCACGCCCGAAAAAGTGGCGCTCGGTAAACTGCCCACCGACACCTGGTGGCACACAATCGTCTCACCCAACGGCCGCGAAAAAACCGGCTACCCCACCCAAAAACCGATCGGCATCCTGCGCCGCATCATCTCCGCGAGCAGCGAAAAGGGCGACTGGGTGCTCGACTTCTTCGGCGGCAGCGGCACCACCGGCGCCGCGGCCCTGGAACTCGAGCGCCGCTTCGTCCTGGTCGACCAAAACCCCGAGGCCATCGAGGTCATGCGCACCCGCCTTGGCCCCGGCATGGTCACGTTCATCAAGCACGACGCCGGCCAGTAGTTCCGCTGGCATCCTCGGCGTGCGCCGTGGTTTCGCAGGCGCCCGCGGCCCTCAGGCCCTCAGGCCTGCCGAGTAGGTTCAGCCGAGGGGGACCAGCCACTCCGCTGTGAGGTAGAGGAACGCGGCCAGGGTGAGTACTCCGGTGAGGATGGCAACGAGCCAGGGGGTCCGGCGTCGTGCCATGACTGCGAAGCCCAGCAGAGGCGGGAACGCCAGCATGGCCAGCGTGCCGATGTACCCCAAGACGCCCAAGGCAATTCCGGAAGCTGTCACTTGTCCATCGAGCGGGCCGGACACAAAAACGGTGGACACCAGGGCCAGCAGCACAATCGGATAGGCCAGCAGTAGCCAGCCAACAACGGTGATCAGCATGCCCCACCACAGTGAACGGGGCTTCTTGGCGGTGGCTGCTGGAGACTGGGCGTGTGAAGCGGGAAGGCGCTGGGACGGTATCTCGCGATGGGGACGGGGCATGGCTACATTTTGGCATGCCTTGCTGGGATCAACCCAAGTTGGACAACCAGCGGAACAAGAAATACAAAATGACGACGACGGTGGGGATGCCGGTGATCAGGGCTGCACGCCACATGGCACGTTCTCGGTAAATCACGGCCTGGCCCAGCAGATGCGGGGTGGCGATCATGCAGAACAGCAATATTGCGCCCAGAAACATGAGCCCGACGCGTGCAGGCGCGGCCATACCGGCTGAGGGATCCAGAACAGAGGCGAAGATCATCACCGACATGAGGATGATCGGCAAAATGACCACCACCCAGCCAATGAGCGACACCACGGTACCGGTGAGCTGGGAACGGGTCTGCGGCGAACTCTTGGTGCCAGGTGTCGGGTGGCTGGATGCGTCGGTCATGCTCCATTTGTACCAGCATTGGCTGAGGTCTTCCCTTCGGACCCGGCGATCGTCGGAATCTAGATTTTGGCGGTCTGAACTACCGAGATCCGCGTGGCAGCCGTGGCGTAACTCGACATCCTCGCTGCCCATGGGCAGAATGAAAGATCAGCTATCTGGAGGGGGAAGCAAGTGGCGTATCCCATGTCACGGGCGGTGTTGGGGGCGCAAACAGTCCCACTGCCCACATCCCCGGTGGTCTGGTCCGGCTATGTCCACAAGACTGTGCGGGCGTGCCTTTTGGTGGCGCTGCTGTGGGCGACGGCCGTGGCCATGTTGGGATTCTTCTCCCCGTTGGAGTTTAGAAGGATGTTCGAGGACGTGGCCCATTTTGTGCCCGCCTTGCTGTTCGTGATTGGTCTGGTGGGGGCTCTTGCCCTGGGCCACGAGATTGGCCATGCCTACAAGCATGTGTTGGGGTACGGGAACCTCAAACATGCTTCGGATCACCACGGCCATACTGTTTTGCCGCCCCGTGGACGGCGTTTGCTCCATGCGACGGTGCTGGTGGGGCTGCTGGGCGGAAGCGTAGTGGCAGCCGCCATTAGGGCGGCTGCCGCAGAGTGGCTGGGTTTCCTGTTGTTGGTGGGAATCGTTGTTGTGCTGCTTCTGCCCACCCTCAAGTTCACCCGGCTGGCCCTGATCGTGTGGAGGCAGGTAGAGGAAGATCGTCGCCAGCAGCAGGACATTGTGGCTGGTGGCGAACACACCATCGCCACGGTTGTGGCGGTGACGAACGAACAGTTCATTGTCGAGAACAAGGCAATGTTTCATGTGGAGTTGGAGTATACGGTGGGCGGGCAGCCTGAAACTGCCCAGATCCGCTTTTTTGACTTCCCGGTGTGGGCGCCTGCGGCTGGCAATGAGTTTGATGTGTGGTTTGACCCGGAACGGCCCTTCATGGATGACTTCACCCTGATTGAGCGCCGCTACGTGGGACAGGAATTCGTGCAGCTTGCCGAGGAACCCGTCCCCGGTCCGCACACCGGTGAGGCCGAGGTATCCCTGCTGCGCGAAATGGTGTCCGAACGCGCCCTCTCTCACTCCGAGGTGGCCAGTATGGCGAGGATTCCGCAGTGGATGGCGGATGAACCCCATTCCAGCGGACCCGCCACTCCACAGGCTGCCAGACGCACCCGCTTTCTGATCTGCATCCCGCCCAATTTGATTGCACTCCTGGCACTTCTCGGAACGTTGCTAGTCCCGTTGATGATCGAGGACGTTCCGTGGTGGACGCTCGCTGCGTTGTGGGTCTACACGGTGCTGACCCTTGTCAACGCCGCCATGTACTGGCAGTTCATGGTGCGCAGCCGGTGGTTCATCCGCTCCGGAGTGTCGTTTGGGGCAACTGAGGCCGCGGTTTTTGCCGGTTTCTTCGCTGCCGGTTTCGCCATGATCACCACCCGCTCGATGGTGTTCGGTCCGCTGAACCAAGAGGTGCAGTGGACGCCAGCGCATGTGCTGACGTGGGCTGCCGTGATTGGGGCACTGCTCGTTTTTGAATGGGCGTTTACAAGCAACTCCTGGGCGTTGAAGCACCTCAACGACGAATTCCCCGCCCCGCCGGAAGCCATTCAGGAAGCCCTGACCGGCCATGACCCCGACGGGATCGACCAGCTTGAACGCGACTACGGCTACCGCGCTGGAGTGTTCCTCTGCGATTAGCGCGGAAACAATCCCGCATTCCACTCGTTGCCCGCAGCCTTTGGTACGTTGGGAGAACTTCTATGAGGTGAGGTGGCTTGCATGGCAACAATCGTTTTGGTGCACGGGTTATGGTCTGATGGTTCCAGTTGGGCCCGGGTCATCACAGAGCTTCACACCATGGGGCACAAGCCGGTGGCGGCGCAGCTTGACCTGGAAACGTTCGACGGCGACGTCGCAGCCGTGCACCGCACCCTCGCCACCGTTGCGGGGCCGGTTCTGCTGGCCGGCTGGTCCTATGCCGGCGCCGTGATTGGCGAGGCCGCCCGCGAGCATCCCGAGGTCAAGGTGCTGGCCTATGTGGCCGCCTTCGCCCCGGCCGAAGGTGAATCCGTGAGTGAACTTTCGCGCCGCCACCGGGGCAGCCAGATTCCCGACCACGTGGTGGTGGCTGGCGACTACACCTACATGGGCAGGGACCACTTCGCGCAGGTGCTGGCCGCCGATGCCCCGGCAGACGCCGTCGTGGTTGCCGCAGTCACGCAGCGCATGGTGCGGATCGGGTTGGACAAGGTGAAAGTTGGCCCGCCCGCCTGGCTGGAGCTACCCTCGCACTATTTGGTGACCACCGCTGATCAGGCCGTTCCGCCGCAGCTGCAGCGCGAGATGGCGGCGCGCATGGGTGCCGTGGTGACCGAGCTGGATTCCAGCCACACACCACTCCTGTCCCACCCGCGCGAGGTGGCGCAGTTCCTGGACAGGGCCTGCACCGCCGCCGGGTTGACGGCGGACCAGGAGGACTCCGGGCAGAGGGCCGCGGAAATGACGGCGGGCCTGGAACGTTTCGTGACTGCGCAGGAAGACACGTACGACGACGTCAAGGCTGAGTTGGGTGCCGGGCACAAGCGAAGCCACTGGATGTGGTTCGTATTTCCGCAGGTCTCAGGCCTTGGCTCGAGCAAGATGGCCACGAGTCATGCCATTACATCGCTGGAGGAAGCGAAGGCCTACCTGGCGCACCCTGTCCTTGGGGCGCGGCTGCGGGAGTGTTCCAGGCTACTGCTCGACGGCAGTACCGACCGGGCAGGGGAGATCCTCGGTCGCGTGGATGCCATGAAACTTCGCTCCTCCATGACCCTTTTCAGCCACGCAGCGCCGGGCGAGGACATCTTCCAGCACGTTCTTGATCGTTTCTATGAAGGGTTCAAGGACCCGGCTACGGAAAAGATCCTCAAGGTATGGCGCTCGCAGCCTTGAGGTATGCGTCTTGAGGTATACGTCTAGATGCACAGCCTTGACGCACGGCATAGCCTAGTTCCATGACCGTCAACGACGCCGGACCACTCTCTTTCTACCCAACCCACCGCGTGCTGAACCAGCCGCCGCCGCGCGTGGACGTGAACGAGTTCAGCGAAAATACGCCGCTCGTTGAGTACCTTCACACCATCGGGGAAATCGAGACGCCCAACGCTGACGATGGAAGCGACGCGGGAACTGCTGGGGGAAGCAATGCCGAGGCGACCCGGGCGCTTGAGGCGACTGGCGCCGTCGTTGGTTCTGCGCAGTTTCAGGACGATGCCCGGCTGGCCCATAAAAACCCGCCAATCCTGCGCACGCACAGCAAGTATGGGCTGCGGATCGACGAGGTGGAATATCATCCCTCCTACCACCGCATCATCTCCCAGGCGGTGGCGGCTGGTGCACATACTTCGGCGTGGGCGAGTCCCGGCAAAGGGGCAAGCGCGCTGCGTGCGGCCCAGTTCATGCTGTTTGCGCAGGTGGAACCTGGCCATGCCTGCCCGATTTCCATGAGCCACGCGGCCGTCGAATCCATCGCGTTGGCCCCGGATGTGGCGGAGGAGTGGCTGCCGCGGCTGTACTCGCGCCAGTATGCGCCGGAACTGTCCGTCAATAAGCCCGGTGCCCTGTTCGGCATGGCCATGACGGAGAAGCAGGGCGGCTCGGATGTGCGCGCCAACACCACCCGCGCCGTGTCCGCAGGAGAGCACCACCTGCTGACGGGCCACAAGTGGTTTTGTTCGGCGCCGATGTCCGACGCATTTTTGATGCTGGCGCAGGACGACGCCGGCCTGGGCTGCTTTCTGGTGCCGCGGGTCTTGCCAGATGGCACTCGCAACACGTTCCTGCTCCAGCGTCTAAAGGACAAGGCAGGCAACCGTTCCAACGCTTCCGCCGAGGTGGAATTCGCCAACACTGTCGGATGGCGGATCGGAGATCCTGGCCGGGGTGTACGCGCCATCATGGGCATGGTGGGCCGGACCAGGCTCGACTGCGTGCTGGGCACGGCGGCCGGGATGCGCCAGTCTGTGGCCGAGGCCGTGTGGCACGCCCGGCACCGGCACGCCTTTGGCGCCCACCTGATCGATCAGCCGGCCATGACCAACGTGCTCGCGGACCTGGCGCTGGAATCGGAGGCCGCGACCGCCGTCGGCCTGCGCCTTGCCCGTGCCTTTGATAACGACGCCGGAGCAACAGAGCTCGCGTTCCGCCGCCTGGCGACTGCGGTCACCAAATATTGGGTGTGCAAGCGGGGGCCGAATCATGCCTATGAGGCGATGGAATGCCTGGGTGGCAACGGCTATATTGAGGACTTTCCACTGGCCATGCGCTACCGCGAGCAGCCGGTCATGGCCATTTGGGAGGGGACAGGCAACGTGATTGGGTTGGATGTGCTGCGGGCCATGTCCACCGAACCGGAGTCCGTGGAAGCGTTCTTTGATGAGCTTCGGCTGGCGGCTGGCGCGCATCCGGTGTTTGACGATTTTGCGGCCCGGTTGAAGGAAGAGCTTGCACCGATGCGCGCGGTGCCGCAGGAATTTGCCGGGCAGGCGCGTAACGTGGTGGAAAAGCTGGCACTCGCATTGCAGGCGTCGCTGCTGCTGCGTTTTGCGCCAGCGGAAGTCTCCGACGCGTTTGTCGTTTCGCGCCTGGGGGCTGACCGATCATTTAACTACGGCACTTTGCCGAATTCGTCCGATTTGGCCGGGATTCTGGCCCGGGCGTAAAGAAAGGGTCTGCGAATGAACGTCCCCGCGATTTCACCAAAAGCCCCAGCCCTCGGTGGCCGCGCCATTTTGCGGCAACGCTGGAGTGAGGCGACCTTTCTACACTGGAGAGTCGATCCGAGCGTTGTCGAAAAGTACATGCCTGAGGGCTGCAGCCCCGATACGATGGGCGGAACCACGTGGGTGGGACTCATCTCTTTTCAGATGTCCAAGAGTTCGTTCTTTGGCAGCCCCAGCATTCCGTGGCTCGGTGACTTCCCTGAAGTTAACGTCCGCCTGTATTCCATCGATGAACAGGGCCGTCGAGGGGTTGTGTTTCTCAGTCTTGAGGCATCACATCTCGTGCCGGTGCTCATCGCTCGGGCAGCTTTTGGGCTGAATTATCGGTGGGCCTCCATGAAACTGAGTCAGCGCGATGGGAAAGTGGCGTACCGCACCAAGCGGCACGGCCAACCGGGCGCAGCCTCCCACATCATTGTGCGTCCGGGCTGTGACCCAGCGGCAAATGCTGCGCTCGCAGCCGATCCGGTAGCTACTTTTTTGACGGCCCGGTGGGGTTTCCATGAAACCCGTCTCGGGCGCACCCTTTACGCGCGAAACCACCACGAGCCGTGGCCGCTGCAGCACGCCGAGCTCCTGTATCTAGAAGACGGGCTGCTGGCTGCGGCCGGCTTGGAAGGGTTGGCCGGGCGTGCCCCGGATTCGGTTCTGTACGCCAGTGACGTGACTACCGTGTTCGCATCACCGCAGCGGCTCGTCCGGGCTGGCCGGCGACGCGCGAGCGACGAGGGGGGCAGGAAGAAGCCTCCAGCGGTCGCCCCCGCTTGCTAGAGCCATCGGAACGTTGCGTCCCGGCTTCGGTAAGCCACGCCGTCGTGCTTCTGGTTGATACTGCAGCTGATGCGGGTGCGCCGCCATCTCACCCGCATCAGCTGCAGTATGAACGGTCGCGCCGGCGGATCGGGCTAGGAAGCCACCGGTACCCGGCACGCATTCTCCTGGGAGATCCGGCGCAACAGCGCCCACACCAGCAAGCCGATGGAGATGCCCGCAAGCACGGGCTGGACAGGTTCAAAGAACGTCATGGCCCCGGAGGAACCCAACGCGAGCAGCACCAATTTGTTGCAGACGGGGCAGCCGACGGCGAAGAACGTCAAAAATGACGCGAACACGCCGGACTTGTTCGTACTGCCTGTGCTGGTGATGGGGGAGGCCACATAGGTTGCCACCAGCAGGCCGGTCAGCAGTGAGCTGATGCCAAGAGCTGTGTAGGACCACCAGGTGGGTGGTATCTCGCGGCTGAAGAAGCTGTTGGGTATGAGCACTGTCGGGATGGCCACCACAATGTAGACCGCCACAGCGGCTGTGGCGCCGGCCACCCAGCGCCGCAGCGGCCACTGGCGCAAATTGCCAGAAATCGTGAGCATGTCAGCTCCCATCCGGTGTGCTGCCGTGCATGCCGGCCTGCACGCTGCGCGCGCGTTCCGCCCGATGCGTGCGCCACAGGTACAGACCACCCACCGCCAGCAGCACAGCCAGCGCAACAAGTCCGAATACCAGGTTGGAGGCCTTTGCTGACCGGGCCACAACCCACGATTCCGCAGCATACTGCGCATCGATCGAAAGCAATCCGCCCAACGAGGAGGTGCCTTGCGTGGCCAGCAACAGCACACCAATGCCGATCGAGAGCACGCCGGACACCACCATCCACACGGAATTCTCCCAACGGCCCAACCGGAAGCGCCGCGGCTTCAGCCACGCCCGCTCGCCCAGCCGCAACCGCGTCCACAGTAGTGACAGGATCCCCAACGGCAGCACCATGCCGAACGCAAAGATAGCCAGCATGATCCCGCCATAGAGTGGATTCCCGCGCGCCGCGGCCACGGCCAGCACGGACCCCAGGATGGGCCCCGCACACACCCCGGCCACGCCGTACACCGAGCCCAGCACAAACACCGAAACGGCTGAAGTCCCGTCAGCGCCGGAGCCACGGCTCAGCCCGGTGAACTCAACCCCGATGATCTGCAGCACTCCAATCAACATGACGATGGCAGCTGCCACCGTAATCAGCCAGCCGCGGTTCTGCATCACCAAGGCCCCAACCCATCCGGCCAGGAGCCCCAACGGCACCAACGTGGTCAGCAGACCTGCGTAAAACAGGACAGTGCGTCCCAGCAGTTTTCCGGGACTGGCAAACGCATAGGCAAAAAAGGCTGGCAGCAGCATGACAGAGCACGGGCTCAACAAGGTCAGCATTCCGCCAAGGAAAGCCCCCGTGTATCCAATGTCCATGGTCTATTTCGCCTGGGCCAATGCTGCGTCAATGACCTGGGAGAAGATCTCCATGGGCTGCGCTCCGGGGATGGCTTCATTGTTTATGACGAACGTGGGCGTGCTGTTGAGCCCCAGCTGGGTCCCCTCGGACAAGTCAGCCTGCACCTTTGCCGTCAGTTCGGGGCTCTTCATGTCCACGGTGAACTTCGCCAAGTCCGGAATGCCAATCTGCTGGGCGAAACCCAAGAGCGCCTGCTCGGACAGATCTGCCTTGCCCTTCTCCGGGGCAGCAGCGTAGACGGCCTCGTTGAACTGCCAGAACAGTCCCTGCTCGCCTGCAGCCCGGGCCGCCACGGCCGCACTCATCGAGGTGCCGCCCAATACGGGCAGATCTCGCCACTCAATGCGCAGCCGGCCCGTGTCCACGTACTTCTTAATGATCTCGGGCTGGGTCTTGCGGGCATAGACACCGCAGAACGGGCAGCGGTAGTCCGAATATTCGATCATGACAACCTGTGCATCGCCGGCGCCCATCGCCACGGGGTCATTGGCGGTGCGATGTTCCAAGTTCAGTGCTGCGGCCGATTCTGCGGAAGCAGCTGATGCTGCAGGGGCGTCCGCTTCGTCCAAGCGGGTCTTCTGGGCGGCGGCGCCAACAAATACAACTGTTAAAACAACCACAACACCCAACACCAGCGCCAAGAGGATGTTCCGGGATTTCTTCGTTTTCATGGGGAAACTTTCAAGATTGTGCAAGCGCGGCCAGTCGCGGCCGGGCGGGAAGCGCGGACCGGTGACTGCGCACCGTGCATATATATAAGGACACGTTCGACGTCGGGCACCCGCCCTTGGCTGTTCACCTCAAGGTGGGCGCTGGCGTGCCTTTGTCTAAGTCCGTACGATCCCAAGATCCAGATGTGTCAATGCGGCAGGAGTCCGGCCGGAGAACTGATCTGCCGTTTCTTCCGCTCGGGCTGAGGCGAACAGCCCGGTGCAGCCGCTGACCGGGGGGTGATGCAGGTGCGCCTGCGAGGGCGGCACGGCATTGCGCTCCACCCGAACCTTGTCTCGTCCGGGAATGCAGGACGGAGGTGCGTGGCCGACGGCATCTGCGAAGGTGTCAGCTGCAAAGGTGTCAGCGCCGGATCCGGGCAAGGCCGGCGACGCGCTGATCGAGGTGGCCTGTTCAGTGGGGGAGGCGTGGGCGCCCGTACATCCGATGGCCACCAGCATAAAGGCGGCAAACGCCAGGATGAGGGCTTGGGCGCCAAGGCGGGGCCGAGCACCGATGTGTTGCATTCGGTCTCACCCCTTGCTGTTGGTTTTTCCAGGGCATCATCCCGGCGCAATTCCACCCACTATACGTGAGCGCCCTGGCTGACCCCCGCGAGCCGACATGCCCGGGAGTCAGCGGAGAACAGTAAATGTTATGTCGCAATGTAAAAGACAAAATCCGCGAGAATTCAACGTTCTCCATGAATTTCACAGCCTCAGTCCACACTAAAGTGATGCACCTCTCAGTAATAAGTGGCATAGAAGTTGTGGGCATGTATACTAAGACGTAGTTGTAGTGTTGCGTTTTTTGTAGTTGAAGCGACGCCGTCCCTTTTGGGAAGACGTCGCTTTTCTGGAGAAGCGGACTTACACCGTACACGGAGGCCCGAAGGTCGGGCGGAATCTCCAACTTCAGAAGGAAATAGAAATAATGGCAACAGGTACCGTCAAGTGGTTCAACGCTGAAAAGGGCTTCGGCTTCATCTCACCCGATGACCAGTCCCAGGACGTTTTCGCGCACTACTCCGCGATCAACTCCTCAGGCTACCGCTCCCTCGAAGAGAACCAGAAGGTTTCCTTCGATGTTGAGCAGGGTCCGAAGGGTCCTCAGGCAGTCAACATCCAGGCTATCTAATTCTAAAGAAAACGTGTGGGCAACCACGCATTCTTTAGTCCTTAGGGCTTGAGCAAACAGGGCTCGGGATTTATCCCGGGCCCTGTTTGTGTTTAAAATATGACTGCTGTGAGAGTTTATCCAGCGCTCCACCGGCGCTGTTCGCGGCTGAGGGGCTCACCATGTGGCACCATGGAAGGCGATGAACAGCAAAGTGGCGAAGCGCCAACGTGATGGAATTCCCATGCCGCTGGGGCTGCAAGGGGCATTTGAGGCTGCTCAAATGTTTGTCATTTCCGCCTTGATCGTGGTCATTCCGTTGGGAGCCACGTGGTTCGCTGGCGGTTTTGCGGAAAAGAACCTCTCGGTCATTGCCCAACTGGCAGGGCAGATTTGGCTCGTCGGCCATGGCGTCCCACTCAGCCTGACGCTCAGCAGCGGACCCAGCTCAGCCACAGTGCAGACCGGCACGTTCAGCTTGATCCCGCTGGGACTGCTGCTCATTCCGTTCTTCCTGTCATGGCGTGCTGGCCGACGCCTGGCAAAAGCCTCCTACACAGACCAATTGTGGCAACCCCTCTTTGGTGCCCTCGCTGTCTACGCAGCGGCCGGCCTGGCCACGGGCTTCGTCTGCAGCACCCCCAACGTCAGTGCACCTCTGCTGGCCAGCACGCTGCTACCTGTCATTCCCGCAGCCGCAGGCCTCATCACCGGCTCCCGTTTGGAAGCAGGGTCCTGGAGCAGGCTCATTGGCATCAGCGCCGCCGACTGGATCTCCAAGACCAGCCAGGATCAACGGTGGGCGGGGTCCTATATGTGGACGTCCGTCAAGGCAGCCTTTATCGCCGTTGTCTCGGCAGTCTCACTTTCGGCACTCCTGCTGGCCGTCAACGTGATTGGCCGCTGGAATGACATCGTTGCCGTCTACGAGGCACTGCGTGCAGGTGCCATTGGCGGGGCTGCACTCACGCTGGCCCAGCTTGCGTACCTGCCCAACACGGCACTGTGGACGTTGGCCTGGGCCGGAGGGGACGGCTTCTCGCTTGGTGCTGGTTCAAGCGTTTCACCCCTGGGCACGTCCGTGGCACCGGTGCCACCGATCCCACTCTTGGCGGCACTGCCTACCGGACAGCTTGGCTGGGGCTTTGTGGCGCTGCTGATTCCCGTCTGCGCCGGTGTTCTTAGCGGCTGGTGGTTTGTCCGTGCCGGTGAAAACCACTTTGATGAATGGCTCTCGCTGAAGATCAGGCCGCGTTGGCTGTCACTGCCGTTGTCTACGATCTTCCTCGGCGCGGTCACAGGGGCTGTGGCAGCGGTGCTCTCCGGGGCATTGTTTTTCCTCTCACACGGCTCGGCGGGCGTCGGTCGTTTGACGGATCTTGGCCCCGACTCACTCCCCGCAGCGTTGTGGGTTGGTGCGGAAGTTGCCGTCGGCGTGCTGATTGGTGCGCTGGTGGCGCCGTGGCTGAACGGCGAACGCGACGGGCTGCCGTTGATGCGCAAGCGCAGCGACTCCGCCGAATAGGGCCAGCCCGTACCTTGACCCTAAAATTGGGTCATGCGCATAGTTGTCTTAGTCTCCGGAACCGGTTCAAACCTCCAGGCCGTCATCGACGCCGTCGCCAACGGCGTCCTGCCCGTGGAAATCGCCGCAGTGGGTGCGGACAGGCTTGGAACGTATGGTGTGGAGCGCTCTGCCAACGCGGGGCTGGAAACCTTTGAGGTGAACTTCAAGGACTTCGGCACCCGTTCCGACTGGGACGCCGCCCTGCTGGAAAAAGTGGCCTCCTACTCCCCGGACTACGTTGTTTCCAGCGGTTTCATGCGCATCGTTGCACCCGACTTCATCAACGCGTTCGAGGGCCGCTACGTCAATACCCATCCAGCGCTTTTGCCCTCATTCCCGGGCGCACACGGAGTCCGCGACGCCATGGCCTACGGGGTCAAAGTCACCGGCTGTACCGTGCATTTCGCCGACGCGGGCGTGGACACCGGCCCCATCATCGCCCAGACACCGGTGGATGTCCTGCCAGAGGACACCGAGGAATCCCTGCACGAGCGCATCAAGCTTGCCGAACGCGAACTACTCATCAAGGTCCTGGGAGACTTGGCCCACGGCTAAGCCTCTGGAAGCACGACGGCGGGAAGTTCCTTCGAGTTTTTTCGATCCAGCAGCCACGTGGAGACTTTGCCAACGAGCCAGCCCAGCACAATGGAGAAGGCGATCGCCACCACCACCGCCAGCTGGGTGGAGACACCCGGCCAGAATCTGGTCAGGATCCCAATCCCCACCGAATACAGGGACCAAATGCCGCCCGAAACCAGTGAAAACACCAAAAAGGCGCGCAGCGGGTAGCCGGCTATGGTCGCTGCCATGTTGGCGGACAGCCTACCCAACGGGATGAAGCGTGACGTCAGCATGAACATGTACGGCCGTTGCCGCAGTCTGCGCGTTCCGGAGTCAACGGCCCGCTGACGTCTGGGCCCGCGCGTGGACCCCAGACGGGTGTGGCCGAACAGCCGCATGAGCCCGTACGTAGCTACATCCCCTGCAACGGCCCCCACCAGCATGGCCAGCACCAAAAAACCCGCGTGCGGGCCGCCGTCGAGCCCGGCAAGTGCGCCCAAGGCAACAAAAACTGTGGTGCTGGGAATTGGCGGAATCAAGGCGGAAAGCGTGACGAAGCCAGCCCCGATCGCATAAATCCAAAAACTGGCCAGAAAGCCTGTGGCGTCGGCGGCGAGGTCCATACGTGGCCTTCTTTTTGAGTCATGAACATGGTGGCCGCATTGGCCACCCTATCCAGTCTATCGATGCAGCCTGTATATTTTAGCCGTGCTTGCGGCCACAGCAAAGGGAGGCGACGGCCACAGCGCCCGTTGCGGTGCACACGGCAGGCCAGGCGCCGATCTTCTTGGCCAACGGGTGGGAGGCGCCAAAGGCCAGCACGTAAGCTGCGGTCAGCGCCACAGCCCTACCTGTTCCGACGTTCTTCTTCCAGCCCATGAATGCTGCCGCGCCAGCGGTAGCCAGTACGGCGCCGCCCAGCTGGCGGTTGCCCGTGGTGCGGGCGGTTTTATAACCGCCGAGCAGTCCGGCGGTGGCGAAGGCAGTGGGAAGCAGTGGGCACATGGGATCTCCTAAAATTTGTGCGAGGGTTAAAATCTCTGTAGGCAACAGGCTAGGCGGTGAACATGACGAAACCCTGTGGAGGGGCGCCTATTCCCCTTCCGCATTGAAACCGATGGGTGCCCGACCGTGCTCGGCAATTTCGGCCTGGACTTCGGGCTTGTAGTAGCCGGGGGCTATCAAGGCGGAGAACTGCAGCACCTGAACGGGGGAGTCCTTCTTCCAATAGACCTTCAGATACACGGCAGTGCCGTTCTTTACCCCCATGCCCAGGCTTTGTTGGCCCTTGTTTCCCTCGGACATGAAATCCTTGGTATCCCACGCAGCCAGGTTTGTGCTCGAAAAGCCAAAACGCTCATTGGCGGCGGCGACGGCGGCATCCAAGGCATCGAGGCCATCGACAGACTCGAACCACGTGACGGTGTCAACGAAGGAGTTGGTTGAGTATGTGGACATTTTGAAGTCGCTGGTCTTGACGGTCAATGTGTCATGGGGAAGCACGAGGGTGATCTCCACTGGCTTGTCAACGTCCGTGGCAAGGTAGGCGACTTCATTCGCATTGGCGGGAAGCCCCACCGACTCTTGGGGCACGGAGGTGGCGCTGAGGTCGAAGCGGCCCCCGCCGTCGGCCTTGATCTTCTCGATTCCGGCCTTGTCCATCATGGAGGTGCTGGTAGTCACGGAAGTCTCCTCTGCGGTGTTGGGTTGCGTTTGAAATGGCAGCGAACATGAGGCCAGTGCCAGCGCAATGAGCAGTGCCAACACAAGCAACGGGCCATGGCGGCTCTTATTTCCCATCGAACGGATTCCCATCTCCGAAGACTATCTGGTCGCTGATGGTATCCATTCGGTTGACAATTCGGTTGGAGTCCACGGCATCTTGATATCCCTGCCCGGTCATTTGTTGCTCAACAATGGCCCGCAAGCGGTTCGGGTCGTTGGCTAAATCCATGTATGCAGGATAGGTGTCTTTGGTGATGAACTCCCAACGCTGGTCCCTGTTTGCGATATTGCCGTTAGGCAGGGGGGTCTCCACCAGAATGTTGTCATGGAGTGGGTTCGGGACGTTGACATGGGGCCCGAACGGCCCGAACGGGCCCACGGGCACTGATTCTGGCGTGGGGTAGAGGATCAACGGGCTGAACTGGGAATAGGACTGCGCGCCGGGGATGGATGGTGTTCCAACTATCGACATGGCCAGGGTGAATCCTTCGCCCTGGAGCCCGCGGCCGCGCATGGTGTCGTAGTTGTCCGCAATGACCACGTTTTGTTCATAGTTGGCCATTTTCATGGTGCCCTGTGCCAGCTTCTGTGGATCGCCGGAATTGAAGTCATTCCAGGCACTCACCACGAGGGGGTCGGAGATGACACCGGCACGGACCAGCCTGTTGATTTCCGCAATGCCGCCGTTGGCAAAGGCTTGGTGCTGGTAGCCGATGTCGTCGAAGATCTCCTTCTGCATTTCCAACAGGCTCGTCTCGAAATATGCCAACTCGCTGTCGCTCATGTGGGCCAGGGCCAGCAACTGCGCCGGCGTCAGCGGTGTCAGTCCGGGCGCGATCGCGTCGCCCACGGCCCCGCTTTGCAACATTGTGCGGGCCAGGTCGCGCATGAGGCGCACATCGGCGAAACCAGCGTCCAGGCCCGGTCCCACCATGTGGGCAAAGCCAGCCCACTGCATGCGCGGATCCTGCAAATACAGTTCGCCATAATACTTGTAGACGGCCGCGATGGTGTCCCGGTTGTACGCGTAGCCGCGCGAAGGATCCCACTTGTCGGGGTCGATCCCGGCTTCGCGCATCGCTGCCAGCAGCCAGTAATCCTTGAGGAAGTCGGCGTAGCCGCCGCCGGCAAGCTGAATCTGTGGGGGGTGGGCATCGGCCATGGCATCCAAAACTGATTTGGCCTCTTCTGGGTGCTGGGCTGCCCAATCCTTGAATTCCCGTGACTTCAGGTACGTCTCCCGCTCATCGGCGGTCATTGCCTCCAACTTTGCCTGTAGTTCGGCTGCTGCCGCGTTCGGCACCGGCGTGCTTGTGTCTTGCGGCAGCGCGCCCAGGCTGGCGGAGGAACTGGCCTTGTCCTGTTCATCGGCTTGAACTTTGAGTTGTGCAGCTAATTCAGTCAATGTGGCGGCCGCACCTCGCAGCAATGGCACGTGCGTGGCATTGACGTTCTGCGTGAAGCGGGCAGCGTCTGGGCCCTTCCACGACCGCAGCGGTGTAACGATGGAACTGAGCATCTTTGCCTGTGTGGTGAGTCGGTGAGCCGAGACGGAGAAAGTCTTGGCCAGCTCACGCAATTGTGCCGTGTCGGCACCGATGAAACCGGTCATGGCACTCCTTTTGTGTAGGCTCCGAGCCTATTTGTTGACGGCGGATCGGTTCAATGGGGAGAGCTCCCCACCACCGGTGCGGTTCGTTGTCCCTTGGCTTCCCCTCCCTGCAGCCAACCTCAATCCAGCACGGCGCCCTTGGTTTCGGGTGCGGAGAAGGCCATCCAGATGACGGCCAGCACCACCAGTCCGCCGGTCAGCGCAAACGTCAGCGGCAGGCCCAAAACAGGCCATAGCAGGGAGCCGAAGATCAGCGGCACCAGCCCGGCACCAACCCGCGAAATGGTGGAGGCCCAGCCAAACCCGGTGGCGCGCAAATGCGTTGGGTACAGCTCGGAGACGTACGTGTACAGCACCGGGATGGCCACCTGGATGACAAAGCCGAACACCAAGAGCCATATCTGGGCGGCAACCGGAGCGTCCAGCACGAGTGCAAAAATGACCAGTGACAGTGCAGCCAGTGGCCCGGTGATGGCCAGGATCCACTTGCGGCCCAACCGCTCCACGAGCAGCGCGGCGACAATGACACCCACCAGGCCAATGGCCGTCATGGAGGCGGTGGCCATGAAAGCCTTGTTCTCGGCGTAGCCGGTGGCCACCAAAATGGACGGCATCCAGGTCAGGGCCCCGTAATAGACGAGCAAAATAGTCAGGAACAGCGACCACGCAACGCCGGTGATCCGCCAATTGAAGCGCCACAATCCGGCAAGCTGGTCGGTGACCTTGCCCAGTGACAGGCGCGGGGCATCCTCTGGTTCTGGCAGCACCCACGGCTCCACCGTGGCCCCGGTGCGTTTGATCAGCTTGTCAATGACTGCCTTCGCTTCGGCTGGGCGTCCTGCCCGCACCAGAAACAGCGGCGACTCCGGCACACTGACCCGTACCCAAAAAACGAGCAATGCCGGCAGCACCATGACCAGCATGAGGTAACGCCAGTTTCCGAAGCTGGCCATCAATACGGCGGACACCACTCCGCACAGTGAGGCGCCGATGGGCCACCAGGCATCCATCGCGGTCAGCACCCTACCCCTGTGTTTGCGCGGCGTGAATTCGCCCACCAGCGCGTAATCCACCGGGATGCAGCCGCCCAGGCCAAAGCCAGCCAGGAAGCGGAATACACAAAACAGCACGATCTCATTGGACACGGCGCCCAACACCGTGAACGCGGCAAAGATCAGCAGCGTCAGGGTGAACGCCGTCTTGCGCCCGATGATGTCCGCAATGGACCCCCACGCAAATGCGCCCACGGCCATGCCGATCAAATTCGCCGTGCCGATCCATGCGGCCTGCCCCGGGCTTAGACCCCATTCCTTAGACAACAGGGGGATGAGGAAGCCGTTGAGTGTCACATCCCAGGCGTCGAACATGAAGCCGAGCCCGCCGATGAGGAAGATACTCCCTTGTACCCGCCACCGCCAGGGCAGTTCCTGAACCACGCGGTCGCCGGTCAATAATACGGTGGGGGTGCTCATGGTGCCTTCCGTTGTTGTTCAGCTACCAAGCTACCTGCCGCCGCAGTACCTGCCTCAGCCAGTACGACGTCGGACACCGCCTTGCGCAGCGACGTCGCGTCATTGCCGTCCCGGCTCGGGCTCACCCTGTTGCTGAGCAGGACGATGACGGCGCCCAGACTTTTGTCCACGAGCAGGGACGTGCCGGTGAATCCGCCGTGCCCGCGAGCGTGGGTGCCCAGGGTTCCCATCCACGGCTGCTGGTTGATGCGCACGCCTAGGCCGTGACCAAAGCCGGGGTTGTCCAAGGAGAAGTGGCTGCCGAGCATCTCCGGCAGCTGGCTGCGCCACATCTGCGCAGCCAGCGCGGGGGAGAGGATGCCGGGCAGGCCGTTGCGAAGGGCCTCGCCGAAGGTACGGAGTCCGGCAGCTGTGGCGAACAAGCCGGCATTGCCGCTCAGCCCGCCCAGCGACCAGGCCGCTTCGTCGTGGACCACACCCTGCACCAGTCCGCGTCCCAGCTGGGGTTGGAATTCGGTGGGCGCACACTGTTCAAGCGGCGGGCAGCCGGTGATGCCGCTGGTGGGGAGTTTGTCCAGCAGATGTTGTTGCACGAGGGACGCCCACGCAGTCCCCGTCACCTGCTCGGCCAACGCCATGATGGTGTTGAACCCAGCGCAGGAATACTCGAACCTTATACCGGGAGCTGATTCAAGTTCCGTGGCGAGCAAGTCCTCCACAAGCGCGTAGCGGTCAAAGCCGCGGCCCTGTGACAGTGCAGCGTGCCAGCCCCGCCATTCCGACGGTAAACCTGAGGTGTGGGTGAGCAGGTGGCGCAGCGTCACAGCAGACTTCGCTGCACTGCGGTAGTCAGCCAGGTGGGCGCTGATCGGTGCGTCCAGTTCCAACGTGCCGGAATCCACCAAGGCAAGCGCGGTGACAGTGGTGAACAGCTTCGTGACGGAGGCCAAATCAAAAAATGTGTCCGTTCTTCCAGCGCCGGCACACAGCACCGGAAGCTGCCGGCCACCCAGCGCCAGTGCGCAGCTGAGGGCGGGGGCAACCCCGTCGGTCACCGCCTGCTCAAGCAAGGCCTGAACACCGGGAACCGGAGCACCAGAAACCGGCGCACCGGGGCCGGGATTCAGCTCACCGGGGACGGGGGAGTGGTGGGATGCACGCATGGGAGGGCTCGGGCGTCGTGCTTCTACGCAGTGCCTGCGTCGATGGCTGCCGGCAGAAACCCGTCCTGGGCTGCCAGCAGTTCTGCCGCCTGCGCGGCAGGCAGGCCCGTCATGATGGCGAGGATGGCCGCTTTGACGTGGCCGTCGGCGGCGGCAAGGGCGGAGGCGGCCGTGGCGGCGTCGCAGCCGGAGGCCCGCATGAGCGTGCGCTCGCTGCGGGCGCGCAGCTTGGCGTTGGTGGCGCGCAGGTCCACCATGACGTTCTTGTACGTCTTCCCTAGCCGGACCATGGTAATGGTGCTGATCATGTTCAACACGAGCTTTTGGCACGTGCCGGATTTCAGCCGCGTGGAGCCGCTGAGAATTTCCGGACCCACCTCGATTTCCAGCGCCGTCTCGGCGGCCGCACCCAGGGCGGAGTTGTTGTTGCAGGCGAAGCCGACCGTGTAGGCACCCCGCGCACGGGCCGCCTTGATGGCGGCGATCACGTACGGAGTGCGGCCCGAGGCAGCCAGGCCGACTACTGAATCCGTGGGCCCCAACGCCAGCGCGGCCATGTCCGCCGCGCCGGCCTCTTCGCTGTCCTCGGCGTTCTCGACGGCTCGATTCACGGCAGTACGGCCGCCGGCAATGACGCCGACCACCAGTGCGGGGTCGGTGCCGAAGGTCGGCGGGCACTCGCTGGCATCCAGCACGCCCAGCCGGCCGGGCGTGCCCGCACCTACGTAAATGAGCCTGCCGCCCCGGCGCATGCGTGTGGCAATTTCATCGATGATGGCGGCGATCACCGGGAGCTGGCCTTCGATGGCGGCTGGAACCAAGGCATCCTCGCTGTTCATGGCCGCCACCAGTTCGTCGGTTCCCAACGCTGCCAGATCCGGGTACTTGGGGTTGGCGGACTCGGTCACCAGTGTGCCGATCTCGGAGCGGACATCGTCCATACTGCGTGTTTCAGGGGTTCTCACAGCTCGTCTTGCTCCTGTTCCAGCAACGAAACCACTGCCTGGGCGGCAACCCTGCTGAAGCCGTGGCAGTGGATGGTGGCCACGGCGCAGGCATGCTCGGGTACCAGGCCGGCATTGATGCAGACCGCGCCGGGCGCCGTGGCCAGCACCAGTTCGAGGGTTTCCTGCTGCTCGGGAGAGTCCAGCGAATCCACGATCACCAGGACGGCGCCTTCGGACTGCATCAGCACGATCTCCAACTCCGCACTGGAAAGCTCTGCGGCGTTGACTTCGGTTACTGCGTAGCTGCCCAATGCCTGGGCGAGGAAGTTCTGCGTGGGTCCGGCGGCCATGTTGTGACCCGTGCGGGCGTCCACGAGCGTCACCAGACCGGATCCCGTCAGTTCGGGCAGTGAAACGGCCGTGCCGTGGCCTATGGAGTCCAGCCGGCAGGCGCGGGCGGACACTGCCACCCAGTCGTAAAAATCATCGGTTTCAGGCAAGGGGTTGCCCTTGGACCACTGGGCAAGTGCCTGGACGCGGGCGCCGGCCTTGCGCAGCACCTCCACCGGCAGGCGGCCCGAGGTGGCCGCGGCAGATAAAGCGTCATACACCTCGGTGTAGCAGGATTCGTCGTCGCGGCCCGTGGTGTAGGCGTTCTGCGGGTTGCCGACGCACAGCAGGTCGTTGCCTGCCAGCAGCGCCAGCACGCCGCCCTCGCCGGGACCAACGGTGGCGCGCACGGCGGCCATGTCCAGCGCATCCGTGATGAGCACGCCCTCAAAGCCCATCTCGCGCAAAAGCGCACCGGCCGCCGGGTTCAAGGTGGCGGGGGCTTCGCCGAGTTCGGGGATGATGATGTGCGCACTCATCATGGCGGCCACACCGGCGTCGGCGGCGGCCTTGAACGGGGGCAGGTGGAACTGCCTCATCTGTTCCATGGTCAAGTCCACGCGCGCCGTGTCCATGTGCGAATCCGCCACAGTGTCCCCATGGCCGGGGAAGTGCTTGGCGCATGCTGCCACGCGCTCGGCCTGAATGCCGATGACGGCCGCAGCTGTGTGGGCACTGACCAGGGCGGTGTCGGAGCCGAAGGCGCGCACGCCGATGACGGGGTTCAGCGGATTCGTGTTCACGTCGGCTACCGGTGCAATGGTCAAGTTGATGCCGGCGTCCCGGCACAGGCGCCCGATCGCACGGCCTACGGCAGCCGTCACCGCCAGTTCATCCAAGGCGCCCAAGGCGGCGGCACCGGGAATGGTTGAGCCGTCACGGGACTGCAGGCGGGTGACGTTGCCGCCTTCCTCGTCCACGCCGATCACGGCATCCGGGTTGGTGGCGCGAATGGCTGCGGAAAGCGCCGCCACCTGTTCCGGGGCGTCGGGGTCAATGTTGTGGCTGAAATACACGACGCCGGCCAGACCGTTTCCCAGTGCCGTCGCCAACCACTGTGGCACAGTTGTGCCAATAAAGCCGGGGAGAATGACTGAATTAATCAGTCGGGGCAGGTCTGCGGGGAGGTCGGGGGCAAGGGGGCCGGCCGGGGATGCTGAGTGGTCCAGCTCACGTGATGTCATAGGGGAAATCCTACCGGCGCGATGTGGCCTAAACTTTATATGTCGCCATCGTCGATCCACCTACGGAGAATTTCTGTGACAAGCGTTCCGCTAAACCGTGTTCCCATCCGCCGAGCCTTGATTTCGGTCTATGACAAAACTGGTTTGGAGGAGTTGGCCATTGGCCTGCACGCCGCCGGTGTCGCCATTGTTTCCACAGGATCCACGGCGGCTAAAATTGCTGCCGCCGGCGTCCCGGTGACCGAAGTGTCCGCGCTGACCGGATTCCCCGAGTGCCTGGACGGGCGCGTGAAGACGCTGCACCCGCTCATCCACGCAGGCATCCTGGCCGACCGCCGCCTGCCGGACCACGTGCACCAGCTTGAAGAAATGCACGTGGCGCCCTTTGATCTGGTGGTGGTGAACCTCTACCC
Source organism: Arthrobacter sp. E3 (assembly GCF_017353415.1). Lineage (GTDB taxonomy): Bacteria > Actinomycetota > Actinomycetes > Actinomycetales > Micrococcaceae > Specibacter. Next base: position 1,522 of record NZ_JAFMPX010000045.1, on the reverse strand, counting down.
GTTCGTGGACACCGTGAACTCCGGCGCCGGCCAGGACGCCGTCGTCGAGCAGATCGACATTGGCGGGCCCTCCATGGTCCGCGCCGCTGCCAAGAACCACCCCTCGGTGGCCGTGGTGGTTGACCCGGCCAAGTACGGCTCCGTCATTGCCGCCGCCCAGGAAGGCGGCTTCACGCTCGTCGCCCGCCAGCGCCTCGCGGCAGCAGCCTTCGCCCACACCGCCGCGTACGACAACGCCGTGGCAGCCTGGACCTCCGCCCAGTTCCTGGATGAGGACGGCGACGGCATCATCGACTGGCCCTCCTACGCCGGCTACTCGCTGGAACGCTCCGAGGTGCTCCGTTACGGGGAAAACCCCCACCAGCAGGCAGCGCTGTACGTGGACAAGGGGGCGCCGTCGGGCATTGCTCAGGCAGACCAGCTCCACGGCAAGGCCATGAGCTACAACAACTTCGTTGACGCCGATGCCGCCCTGCGCGCAGCGTTCGACTTCGACGGCCCGGCCGTCGCCGTCATCAAGCACGCGAACCCGTGCGGTGTGGCCGTGGCCTCGCCGGACGCGGCAGACCCCATCGCCGACGCCCACGCCAAGGCCCACGCCTGCGACCCGCTCTCCGCATTTGGCGGCGTCATTGCCGCGAACCGCACCGTCACCGCCGGCATGGCCCGCACCGTGGCCGGGATCTTCACCGAAGTTGTCATTGCCCCTGACTTTGAGCCCGAAGCGGTGGAAATCCTCTCAAAGAAGAAGAACATCCGCCTGCTGTCGCTGCCCGAGGGCTACGGCCGCTACCCGGCGGAAGTTCGCCAGGTATCCGGGGGCATGCTGGTGCAGATGAGTGACCGCGTGGACGCAGACGGCGACAACCCTGCCAACTGGACCCTCGCCGCAGGCTCCCCGGCGGACGACGCCACCCTCGCCGACCTCGCCTTCGCCTGGACAGCAGTCCGCGCGGCGAAGTCCAACGCCATCCTGCTCGCCAACAACGGCGCCGCAGTGGGCATCGGCATGGGCCAGGTCAACCGTGTGGACTCCTGCAAGCTGGCCGTGGAACGCGCCAACACGCTCGGTGTTGCCGTGGAATCAGACGTTGACGGTGCCGGTGGCGCAGCAGGCACCGAAGGCGCCGTTTCTGAACAGCGCTCACGCGGCGCCGTGGCTTCCTCTGACGCGTTCTTCCCGTTTGCGGATGGTCTGCAGATCCTGCTCGACGCCGGTGTGCGCGCCGTGGTCCAGCCCGGCGGCTCCGTCCGTGATGAAGAAGTGATTGCCGCAGCCAACGCCGCAGGAATCACCATGTACTTCACCGGCGCCCGCCACTTCTTCCACTAGCAGGATCCGCCCGTGCTTGACTGGCTTGCTGAACCGTACGTTGCGGCCACCCTCATCACGGGGATTGTTGCGGCGGCTTTCCTGACGCTATTGGTGGGCATAGTGGTCCAGCTGCGCAAGCGTTGATACAGACAGCCTGCCCAACAAAACGACGCCGGGCCGTCACCTTTCGCACGAAAGGTACGGCCC
>NZ_JAFMPX010000044.1 GCF_017353415.1 Arthrobacter sp. E3 | reverse complement strand
ACACCCCGAAAGATTCCGCCGGCCACCCACCACACCAGCCCCCGCCAAACACGTCGGCATCAACCTACCCAAACCACAAACACCACAAAAACTAGCCAAGTGACTCAACACAGCTTGACAATTTTCGCTGCGCACCGTTGGGCACTAATGGTGCCTCGCTGCAAGCGTTTCAAAGGCCAGCCGGACCCAGCGCAGCATTTCTTCCGGAAAGTACATGGCCACGGCGGCCCTAAAGTGCAGCACAGGGACGTCCTGGATCATGAGAACGTTGCCGCGGCGAAGGTCCTCTTTCCAAGCTTCCTCGTTGTTATGGTAGTCCTTGCCATCAATTTCGAGCCCCAGCTGGCCATCCACCAGAGCATCAAGATGGCCCAGACCGCGAATGTAGGCCTGTCCCTGGACGTTGTAGCCAGCCTTCTGCAACTGGTATCTGGCGCATGTTTCAGGAATCGACATCGATTGCGGGTCGATCAGCTCAATGATCTTGCGAATCCGGGCATCATTCCGCCTGCTGAAGAACGCCCGCAGCTGTGCCACCGTGCATTTTCCCTTGACAACGGCTGATTCCAGCACACAAAGTATCTCCAACTCCGTCCCACACTGCGCACAATGGCGAAGAATGTCCCGCAGGAGCAGCCTGCCTTGGAATCTGTGCGTCACACAACCTGATACCGGCCGGCCGTGCGCCGTCCCGACATGCGGAACATCCTGGGCGTGGAGCACCCAAAGCCCTTCTTGTCTCGCACGGCCAAAACACGTCAGCTCCGCCTGATTGCTGGCCAGGTGCTCCGCCTGGGGCGAGGACCCCTCGGCCGCATAGACACCACGACAGACCCGCTTTATGCGCCCTGATTGAACAGCCTGCCGGATGTGCCGGTCCGAGAATCCTCGGTCCACGAGCACGCTGCGCCGAACGGTTCCACCCAGGGCGGCAATAACAGACTCGATGGGGCTGGTGGTACGGCTGTTTTGTGCATTCATGGCACCATAGTTGGCCAGAAAAGAAGGCAGCGGCAGCCCCGGCGTCGTAGTTGTGAACAAGAAGGCGCCGGGCCATGGCTGTGGAAGAAGAAACACAACCCAGTTCGGCGGGGCAGAACACGCCGTGGCGCACCCGTGAGGTTCAATGGTGCGCCATTCCTGGGCTGCGCACCGTTGCCGAACAATGGTGCGCAGCTTCAACCTGTTACTCCAGGACCTCGGAGGCAGCAAGCCATTCAAGTTCCAGGCCCTCGCGCTCAGTGGCAAGCTTCGCCAGTTTCGCGTTCAGCTCGTTCAGCGCGTCGTAATCCCCCACGTGCTCGGTCATCTTGGCATGGGCCTTTGCCGCAGCCGCCGAGTTCTTGCCCAACTGGCGCTCAAGGCGGTTCAGGACCTTGCGGGCGTCACGCTTCTCCGCCTCGCTGGGCCCGGCAGGCCCGGCTGCCGCGGCGCCGCCGGCTGATGCAGGGCCGGGAGCGGATGTGTCCCCGGCTTGACGCAGTTCCAAGTACTGGTCCACGCCTCCCGGCAGCCCGCGCAGCTTGCCGTCGCCCAGCAGCGCCATCTGATGATCCGTGACGCGTTCCAGCAGGTACCTATCGTGTGAGACCACCACCAGCGTGCCTGGCCAGCCGTCAAGGACATCCTCCACGGCCGCAAGGGTATCGGTGTCAAGGTCGTTCGTGGGCTCATCGAGCATGAGCACGTTCGGCTCCCCCACCAGAAGGCGCAGCAGCTGCAACCGCCTGCGCTCACCACCGGAGAGGTCCTTCACTTGTGTCCATTGCTTGTCCTTCGTGAAACCAAGCTGCTCCACGAGTGTCCCGGCGCTCATTTCCTTGCCGCCGACGTCGAAGGAACGCTTCTCGCGCTCGATGACTTCGATGACGCGCATGTCCAGGACGTCGTCAAGCTCGTTGACCTCCTGGGTCAGCACGGCCGTCTTCACGGTCTTGCCGCGCTTGACCTTCCCTGCCGACGGCTCGAGCTCACCGTTGAGCAGCTTCAACAGCGTGGTCTTGCCCGCTCCATTGACGCCCACCAAACCCAGCCGTTCCCCCGGCGCCAGTCGCAGCGTGATGTTCTTGAACATTTCCTTCGCGTTTTCGCCTTCACCGAAGCTCAACGACACGTTCTCCAAGTCCAGCACGTCCTTGCCCAGGCGTGCCGTGGCCATCTTGGACAGGGCGACGGTGTCGCGCGGTTCCGGCACATCGGCGATGAGCTCGTTGGCGGCCTCGATGCGGAACTTGGGCTTGGCCGTGCGGGCAGGGGCACCGCGGCGCAGCCACGCCAGTTCCTTCTTCACAAGCTGGACGCGCTTGGTCTCAATGACTGAGTTCATCCTGTCGCGCTCGGCACGGGCCAGCACATACGCTGCATAGCCTCCGTCGAACGGGTCAATGACACCGTCATGGACTTCCCACGTGCGCGTGCACACTTCGTCGAGGAACCAACGGTCGTGAGTGACGACGACGAACGCGCCTTCGTTGGCCCGCCACCGCTGTTTGAGGTGCTTTGCCAGCCAGGCCACACCCTCCACATCAAGGTGGTTGGTGGGCTCATCGAGCATGATGACGTCGTCATCCCCGATCAGCAGCTTGGCCAAGGCCACACGACGCTTCTGGCCGCCGGAGAGCGAGTGGATGTTCGCATGCCAGTCCACCTCACCCACCAGGTTGCCCATGATTTCGCGGATCTTGGGGTTGGACGCCCATTCGTGGTCTGCCGCCTCCCCCACGATCGCGAAGCCCACCGTGTCATCGCCGTCGAGCACGTCGGTCTGGTCAAGGTAGCTGACCTGAACCCCGCCGCGCACAGTGACACGGCCCGAGTCCGCCGTTTGCCGCCCGGCCAGCAGGCGCATCAGCGTGGACTTGCCATCACCGTTGCGCCCCACAATGCCAATGCGGTCCCCTTCTTCAAGCCCTACACTGACCCCGTCAAGGACCGTCCGGGTTGCGAAGGCGATGCTTAGATTTTCTCCGCCCAGCAAATGAGCCACGTGGTACCACTTTCCATAAAAAATAATCGTTGAGAAGACAAGTCTTGCAGGTGCACAGGCGCTTAAGCGATAATCGCGGCTCCATGCACGGGACCGGCAACGGCCCACGCCTCATGCCCGCGTGCCGAAAAGTCCGCCGCGAGCTCGGCTGCATGCTCCCCGGAGGACGCGAGAAACGCCAGCGTTGGGCCGGAGCCGGACACCAGCGACGCCAGCGCACCCAGCTCGTCCCCCAGCGCCAGCACATCTGCCAGCTCCGGGGCCAAGGCCAGCGCGGCCGCTTGCAAGTCGTTGTGCAGGTACGGGGCCAAAGCGTGTGCATCCCCGGCCCGCAAGGCAGCCAAAACACCGGGGGCAACCTGCCGCGGGTCCTCCGCCTCGACGCCGCCAGCCACACGCAGTTCATCCAATTTTCCGTACACGACCGGCGTGGACAGCCCATGGCTGGCAGGCACCAGCACCCAGTGCAGGGGCGTCGGCGCCAACGCTTCTGTCAGTTTGTCCCCCACGCCGAGGCCGACGGCGGCACCGCCCAAGAGTGCGAACGGCACGTCTGCGCCCAGCTCGGCCCCAATTTGTGAAAGTTCTTCCCGGCAGAGTCCCGTGCGCCACAGCGCGTCGCAGGCCACAAGCGTGGCTGCGGCGTCGGCCGAGCCCCCGCCCATGCCGCCGGCGATGGGGACATGCTTGGTGATTTCCAGGTGCACGCCACAGGGGTTGTCGGCGATTTCGGCTATGAGCAGGGCTGCCTTCACTGCCAGGTTGCGGCCATCGAGGGGGATCTTTGCCAGTTCGGCAGGCTCAAGGGTGCTTGCAGGGCTGATGCTCACGCTCACGTCGGTGGCCGGGCTGCCCGGCTTGGAAGAGGCAAACACTTCTTCATGACGGGAGACGGCAAGGTACGTGCTGGCTACGTTGTGGTAGCCATCTTCACGCAGCGGGCCCACCCGAAAGTAGGCGTTGATTTTTCCGGGTGCGCTGACTCTGACATGCCGCGGGGAATGAGTCCACAGGGGGGTCGCGTCGAAGAAATCATCGCTGGTGGGCGAGTCCCATGCTGCCCGGCTCTCGCGGTAGCTCTCTCTGCCGTTTTTTGTTGGCTCCATTGGTTCCATGTCAGGCCGTGAACGGGATCTTGGCTTCGGCGATGCGGGCGTAGGCGGCTACGTCAATGACTTCGCCACGGGCGCTGGGGTCAACGCCCGCCTGGCGCAGATAGCTCTCGGCTGCCGCAGCGCCACCGGCCCAGCCTGCCAAGGCTGCGCGCAGAGTTTTGCGGCGTTGGGCGAAGGCTGCATCGATGACGGCGAACACTTCTTCGCGGCTGGCCCGTGTCACGGGTGGTTCGTGGCGGGTGAAAGCCACCAGACCCGAGGAAATCTTGGGGGCTGGCCAAAACACGTTCATTCCGATCACCCCGGCCTTGCGCATTTTGGAATACCAGGCGCCCTTGACCGAAGGCACGCCGTACGTCTTGGATCCAGGCCCGGCCACCATGCGGTCGGCCACCTCGTCCTGGACCATGACAAGGCCATGCTGCAGGGACGGGAAATGTTCCAGCAGGTTCAGCACCACTGGCACGGCGACGTTGTACGGCAGATTCGCCACCAGGGCCGTCGGTTCGCAGGGAAGTTCGCGCACACGCATTGCATCGGAAAGGACGACGTCGAGGTTGCCCGCCAATCCCGGGCGGAACGCGGCTACGGTGGAGGGGAGCTTTGCGGCCAGCACGGGGTCGATTTCCACGGCAACCACGCGGGCGGCGGCATCGAGCAGACCGAGTGTCAGCGACCCCAGGCCCGGGCCGACTTCAAGCACGGTCTCAGCCGGGTCGAGGTTGGCCGCTGCCACAATCCGGCGGATCGTGTTGCCGTCAATGACGAAGTTTTGACCCAGCGTTTTCGTGGGACGGACGCCGATTTCCTCCGCGAGGCGACGGATTTCGGTGGCACCCAGCAGTGGCTGGGTTGCGGGGCTGGGCTCAGGCAGGGTCACGGAATAATCGTAGCCGCTATTAACGAGTTGACTCCCCCGCCGCGAAAACGCGGCGAGGGAGCCCGGGAACTTGTGCGATCAGGTTTGTCCTGCTCTGTCAGCCTGCAGCGTGGGCGCAGCCCCATGGTCCGAGGCCGGCCTTGGCGTAGTAGGTGTTGGCCACGGCGATTTGCTGGGCCTTCGTGGCCAAGCTGGCGTTGGGGGCGTAAGCTCCACCACCGTTGGCCAACCAGCTGGGGATGTCGAACTGGAGTCCGCCGTAGTAGCCGTTTCCGGTGTTGATGGACCAGTTGCCTGTTGACTCACACTGGGCAATGGCATCCCACATGGCTTCATTGGACATGGCCGGTGCTGAGGCTCCGGTGTTGGCGCCTGCGGCTTCAGCCTTGGGTGCGGATGCTGCTGCGCGAGCAGGAGCAGGAGCAGCAGCTGTAGGAGCGGGAGCAGCGGGACGTTCCTTGCTGCCAACACTTATTGCAGCCGCTACGGGAGCCTTGGTGATCGAAGAGCCAGTTTCGGTACGGCTGACAACAACCCCGTCAATAGTCACGGTACGGAAAGTGCGTTGCAGGCTTCCCGCGACGCCGGCGGTGACGGTTTTCTTTTCATCCTTGAAAAGTGCCGGGTCCACGCTTTCTTCGGTTTCGAAAGGCACAGCCTCAGTTTCCTTGGCGTTGCCGGCAGTGTTCACACGCGTCACCTTGATGACCATGTTTTCAACAACAGTTGCGTTGCGGGGGGTGGAAACCAGGTCCGTCTTGGCCAGTGTCACACCTGCTTCGCCGAGTACGTCGGAAACGTTCTGCGCCGTCGTGGTCTTGACGTTCTTTTTGCCGTCGGCCACCAGAACCACCTTCTTGGGTGTGATGATGTTGATGTCGCTGGAGTTGGCGAGCAGTGTGTCAGCTGGAACGGAAATCCTGGCATTCGCGGCGATACCCAATTGGTTGATCAAGCCGCTGATCTTATTGGACGTGGTGGTGACGACTTGTTCTGTGCCGTCCAAACTCACGGTGATGTTCTTGGCCGTGTTGACGGTGATGGTTCCACCGTTTTCCACCGGTGTGTCAAGGGCCGGGGTGACATGGTCTGCTGCGGTGACGCTCAGGTCTGCCCGCTTGAGCACGTCCCCTACGGAACCGCCAAAGCCTTGAACTGAACTGCTTTGACCATCAACAACAAGGGTGACGGTCTTGTTGGCAGTCACGAACGCCATCAGGCCTGCCACGAGTGCCACAAGCACTGCTGCCTGGCAGGCAAGCTTCAAATAGCTCAATTTGCCATTGACTGTAAGAAATGAAGACACAGGTTCCCGTAACTACTAGAGCGCCCGAGCACGGGGAAGATGAAGGAACGGCATCCAGTCGATTTTTTTCCGCAGAGAAGTGCGGAAACACCCACCAGAAACTGTTCTTACGAACGGGATCCGCTGACCCAAGTGAACGGTGGATCAAGCGGCATTACCTCCGTTGGTCTTCCCCGACCACGGCTAATAGTTCTTGAGCGTAACCTAATCGTGACCAAATGGACAAGATTTGATCACGGGAATGTGATGGATGCCACGTTTCTAATCGTTCCAGGAGCCGTAGACAGTTTCAGTATTCCTGCGCAGAAGCTGACACATGCCGGCCAATTCACGGTCCAGTAATTGACTCATGCTTCGTACTGTATAGGGCAGCATGTAGCTGGCATTGGGGCGGCCTCGGAACGGATGCGGCGTCAAAAATGGTGCGTCAGTCTCGACCAAAATTAGTGCTGGCTCGGCAACAGCCAGGGCCTCGCGCAGATTTTTCGCGTTCTTGAACGTCACCGTCCCGGAAAAGGACATGTACCAGCCGTTGTCATTGCAGATTTTTGCCAGTTCGGCATCCCCTGAGAAACAGTGAAACACCAAACGCTCAGGCGCCCCCGACTGTTGCAAAATATTGAGCACATCGGTGTGCGCGTCACGGCAGTGAATTTGCAGGGCAAGGTTTCGCCGCTTCGCGATTTCCAGATGTTCGCGGAACGAGTGGTGTTGGGCCGCCATGCCGCTCTCCCCCGTCCTGAAGTAGTCAAGGCCCGTTTCCCCGATGGCTCGAATTCTGGGGAGGGCGGACAGTGCATCGATTTCAGCAAGTGCATCCTCGAGAGTCCCTGCAGCCGCCAGCTCCGGGGCATCGTTGGGGTGAATTGCCACCGCGCCCAACAGGCGCTTGTCGGCCTCCACGGCAGCCACAGTGAAGCGTGATGACGGCAGGTCGCACCCCACCTGCACAGCTCCACCGACACCCACGGATTGGGCAGCGTCCAGCGCATCCGCCAAACCAACCGGGGAATCACCGAAGTCAAAGTGCGTGTGGTTGTCATAGACGGGTTCCGGAAGTGGTTCCGGAGCTGCCGCAAAAGCGCCCTGGCGGAAGCCGCCGTCGTTGTTGGCGGAAACGTTGCTGGCGAACTCATTCCTCGCAACCAGCTCCGCCAAGGATTCGGGCCGGTAGGGGCGGGGTACATCTTCAGCGCACATAGAGCATTACTTTACCTTTCCCACGCTATTGTTTGCCCGTATTCGTTGCAGCGGTGGAGTCAAATGCAGCTCAAGCTAGTAGCGTGGGTCACAGCAGCGTCCGGGCTTTGCGCCGGGCATCAACCGAAAGGTAAGGCATGCACCCGCAGGAAACCATGGTGGCAGGCTCGGGAGCGGTAGGCTCAGGGCCGCAGGCACCCGTGGAGGGTCCGCGCTCTGCACATGCCAGCAGCGAGCCCGCCATGGATGCAGCAACCTTCGCCAAAATCAGCGCTGACATCAGGGCTACCATGAATACGGTCATCGACGGCAAGGAAGAGGCAGTGCGGCTGGCTTTGACCGTGCTGCTCGCCGGCGGGCACCTCTTGTTGGAGGATGTGCCCGGCGTGGGCAAGACCCTGCTGGCAAAATCCCTGGCACGAGCCGTGGACTGCTCAGTCAACCGCATCCAGTTCACCCCGGACTTGCTTCCCAGCGATATCACGGGCGTGTCAGTATTCAACCAATCCGCACAGACTTTTGTTTTCCGCCCCGGAGCCATTTTTGCCAATATTGTCATTGGCGACGAGATCAACAGGGCCTCGGCCAAAACCCAGTCCGCTTTGTTGGAGTCCATGGCCGAGCACCAGGTCACAGTGGATGGAACCACGTACCTGCTGCAGCAACCGTTCATGGTGGTCGCCACTCAAAACCCCATTGAGATGGAAGGCACCTATCCTCTTCCCGAAGCGCAGCGGGACCGCTTTATGGCACGGATTTCGTTGGGATATCCCGACGAAGCCGCCGAACTCGCCATGCTTGAAAGCCACCAGTCAGTCAACCCACTTGACAGCATCGACGCGGTCGCATCGGCCGCGCAAGTCCGCTCCATGGTGCAGACCGTGGCAGCCGTTCACGTCTCGCCAGCTGTGCGTGCCTACACCGTGGCGTTGGGCCAGGCCACGCGGAACAGTCCTGCCTTGCGTTTGGGCGCCAGTCCGCGAGCGCTTTTGCAATTGTTGCGAGCAGCGAAAGCAGCTGCCGCATTGGAGGGACGCGGCTTTGTACTGCCGGATGACATCCGCATGCTGGCAGAACCGGTGTTGGCCCATCGCTTGTTGGTGGAGCGCAGTGCCGCCAGCCAGGGTGCGACGCCGTCGGGCATCGTGGAGGACGTGCTCGGCAAGGTCGCCGTACCTGGCATGCCGAACGGTCGGTCCAGGTAAGGCCAGGTGTTCTCCGTGCGTCCTTTCCGCCCCCGGGGCTGGTTGCTGCTGGGCTTCGGTGCGCTGGCACTGTTACTTGCGTGGGTCCTTGGCCGCCGCGACTTGTTGGCCGTAGCCGTGTTTTGCTGTGCGCTGCCAGTGGTTGCCGGTGCGGGCCTGTACTGGTTGAAGCATGGCTTTTCCGTCAAGCGGAGCTTTTCACCGGCACTGGCCCAGGTTGGCCGGCCCGTGTCCGTCACGCTTGACGTGCGCGGGCACGCCCATGGCGGGGAGCAGATGCGGCTGATGGAGGAACTGCCGGTCAGCTTCCATGACCTGCCCCGGTTCAACCATCCCAACCCGGTGGTCCCGCGCGGCTTGTTGAGCCGTTACCACTATCAGCTGCACCCATCCCGCCGTGGCATTTTCACCATTGGCCCGCTCACGGCAGAGTTCGCCGACCCCTTCGACGTTGCGTTTTTGCAGCGCAGCCTCGACACCGGTGACATGCTGGCGGTGGCACCGGCCGCCGTCGGGCTTCCCACCATTTCCATTGCTGATGGCAGGGGTCGGGACGGAACACGCAGCACTTCGGAGCTTGCCCATGCCAGCGCCGACGATGCCATGACGCGCGAATACCACTATGGGGACCCGCTCCGGCGCGTCCACTGGCCCGGGACAGCGCGGCAGGGCAAGCTCATGGTGCGTGCCGAGGAGTCAGTCACAGCCCCTGAAGCAGCGCTGGTGCTCGACCGCCGGGCGTTCGCGTTCGGGCAGCCGTCCGGGGGCCCGGGCCTGCCCTCGCTTCGCACCACCGCCGTCTTTGAATCCGCGGTGGTCGCGGCAATGTCCATCGCAACGCATTTACTGGACGTGGGCTACACCGTGCGCATCCTGGACCATGCCGGCCAGCCGGCGTTTGCCTCCTCTAGCTCGGCGCTGGAAGGAAACACCGTGGATTTCAACGGCACACACGGCGCCCTTGAAGTTGCCGCCGCGTTGGCCGCCCTGGAACTCGCCCTGCCCGTGCCCGGCGCCGGTGCACCTTCCGCCCGCCCCCGGGCCACTGGACTCCCGGCCACTGGACTCCCGGCCACCGGCCCACCGGCCACAGGGGAACGCGACTTTGGCGATGCGGTGGCCCACAAGCTCCACCGCGGCCGGCGCGGCGGGCCTTTGGTGGCAGTGACCGGACTGCTCAGCCTCGACGAGGCCCGGCTGTTGGCAGGCACGGCCGACGCGTCACAAACTGCGTGTGCGCTGGTGCTGTGCAAGGAACCTGAGCAGGCCGCGGAGGCTCTGACGATCCTGCACAGCGCGGGCTGGCAGGCCGTGGCCTTGCCCAAGGGAATGCCACTGGCGGAAGCGTGGCTGCAGTTCGACAGGCACGGTCATTCGGTGGTACGGCAGTCATGACCGGGGTCCTGAGCGGGAGCAGCCGCGGACGCAACGGCCACCAGCACAACGGCCCCCAGCACGACGGCGGAGGGCGCCCTCCAGCGCAGGTGCCACGGAGGTTGCTGGGGGAGCCCGTGACGGGCTCGGCCCGCTGGATGCTGGCCCTGGCCATGTTCGCGGCCGTCATGGGCGCCTCCCTGTGCCTGCGCGTCGTGCTTGCAAGTTTTGACTGGTGGCTACCGTCAGCCGTGGTGGTTGCCGGCACGCTGGTACTCCCTGCCCTGCTGCGGCGGTGGCCGGCGTTGGGGTCCTATGCACCGCTGGGGGCATTGGCCGGTTGGTTCATGGCCTTGACCCTGGTATTTTTTCCAGCCACGGCCATTTTGGGATTTATCCCCACACCGCGGACGGTAGAGGCTGTGCTGGCGCTGACCGCCGATGCCTCTAACGTGATCCTGACCAGTGCCACCCCCGTTCCCGCTGCAGCGTCGATGAGCTTTTTGGTGGCTGCCGGGCTGGGTTTTGTGGCGCTCGCCATTGACACCGTGGCCCTGACCGTGGCCATGCCAGCGGCCAGTTCGCTGGGATTTATCCTGATCCTGCTGCCCCCGGCACTGACCACCAAGGCCGGCATTGACGTTTGGGGGTTCGCCTGGGTGGCGGCAGGTTTTTTGCTGGTGTTGGGGTGCTGCCGCTGGTACGCCCCCGAAGGCAGACTGCGCACAGGAACTCGCACCTACCCCAGTAGAACCTTGACTCGGGCTGTGGCCCTGGGCGCCGTGGTGGTGCTGTTAATGGCAGCCGTACCGGCGATCATTCCCGGTTTTAGCACAGGCACTTTTCCCCAAGGCGCGCGGCTGGGTAAGGGCTCGGGCGTGGCTCAGCTGGACGCCATGATCGCTTTGGGCGTGGACCTGCGCTCACCCTCTAACAACGTCAGTTTGACGTACCTGACCAACATGCCCAGTGCAGAATATTTACGGCTGAACACGCTTGAAAACTTTACCGGGCAGTCATGGCAGCCGTCCGCGTTTCCGGACGGGCTGAAGCCCGGGGTGACTGGCTTGTCCGCCACCCCTGCCATCCCACCGGCCCTGCCGCGAACCCGGACCGTCACGCGCATTTCCACCGTCGGCCTGCAAAGCAGTTGGCTACCCAGCCCACTTTCCGTCACCAGTGTTGAGAACCTCGACGGGCAGTGGGTGTGGAACCCGTCCACACAAACCATCCAGTCCGGGAGATCCTCCACGCTGGGCCAGTCGTATGTGGTGAACAGCGAAATGCCTGAGCTCAACCCGGGCCTGCTGGCAGCAGCCACCGCGAGCGCAGCGGGGGATGTGGACCCCGTCTACACCCAGCTGCCCCCGGATGTCCCTGCGGTTGTCAGCACCACCGCCAAAGCGGTTGCCGGTTCCTCCCCTACCCCTTATGCCAAAGCCGTGGCATTGCAGGAATATCTGCGCTCTTCCGTGTTCAGCTACAGCCTTGCAACCCCTGTTGAAGGGGACTACGACGGGTCGGGCATGGCGGTGCTGGCATCCTTTTTGCAAAAGAAGAGCGGCTACTGTGTGCACTTTTCTGCCGCCATGGCCGTCATGGCAAGGGAAATGGGCATTCCTTCCCGCATCGCAGTGGGGTACGCCCCCGGGGCAAGCACAGCTGAAACAGCAGTGCTCGACGGCCAACAACTCAAGGGCTTCCAAGCAAGCGGTCTGGATGCCCATGCCTGGCCGGAGCTGTTCTTTGCAGGCGTGGGCTGGGTGCCCTTCGAACCAACACCGTCCCGCGGCAGCGTACCCGACTACTCGCTCGATTTGACCACCCCGGTTTCCGATGGCAGCGGCCCCACCGCCCCCGCCGTGGACCAGGTCCCTACACTGACCGCCACGGCCACGCCCAGTGCGACGGCGGGCGCATCAGGATCCGCCGCGGGCACCCCTCCCAGCAGCTGGCTGCTTGCTCCAGGAATCAGCTTTCTCGTACTTATACTGTTGGGCGCCCCGGCCCTGACCAGGGCCGCGGTACGACGCCGGCGGCTGGCCCGGGTGCGCGACGGCGGCAAAACTGCTCCCGGCGCGGCACCGGAACTCGTTGCGTGGCGTGAACTGCTCACTACGGCCAGTGACTACGGCAGTCCCGCTGACCCTGCCCTGACCCCGGCACTGAACGCCGAGAGAATCGCACACTTGGCCGGCGTTTCCACCCCGGGTGCGCTGGCACTGCTCCTACACGCCTACGAACAGGCCGTCTACGGCCGAACGGATGATTCCGCCGCACCTGACCAATCTTGGGATGGACGCCCGGACCTGGCCGACGCACTTGAAACACTCATCTTCCGTATTCAGACGCACGCCACGGTGTGGCAACGATTGCGCGCGAGCATTGTACCGGCGTCGTTCTTCAGGAAACGCCAAAGCAGCAGCGCCAAAGTAAGCGTGTGAAGGTCGCAGCACAGAAGCAGCCGTGCCAGAACATCAGCACGGCTGCTGCAGCCCGGGACGTCAGACGTTGTTGGGGTTGGGGAAGCCAATGTACTGCGTGTACTGGTACTCCTCGATGCCCTCGATGCTGCCTTCACGGCCCAGGCCCGACTGCTTGACGCCGCCAAACGGGGCTGCGGCGTTGGAGATGACGCCCGCGTTCAGGCCCATCATGCCCGTTTCAATGCGGTTGGCCATGCGCAGCCCGCAGTTGTGGTCCCGGGTGTAGACGTAAGCGACCAGGCCGTATTCGGTGTCGTTGGCCAGCGCGACGGCCTCGTCTTCACTCTTGAACGTGACGATGGGGGCCACCGGGCCGAAGATCTCCTCGGCGAGAATGCGCGATCCCGGCTCCACACCCGCCAGCACGGTGGGCGGGTAGAAGTAGCCGGGGCCGTAAGATGGGGAGCCACCCACGATGGCACGGGCGCCGTCAGCCACGGCATCTGTGACCAGGGCGTGCACCTTCGCGCGGCTCTTGGCATCAATGAGCGGACCAACCGTTGTCTCCGGGTCGGTGCCACGGCCGGTCGTGGTCGCAGCCATTTTGGTGGCCAACTTGGTCGAGAACTCCTCGGCGACGGACTCGTGCACCAGGAAACGGTTAGCGGCCGTGCAGGCCTCGCCCATGTTACGCAGTTTGGCCGCCATGGCACCATCGACGGCGGCGTCGATATCAGCGTCGGCGAAGACGAGGAACGGGGCATTGCCGCCGAGCTCCATAGACGTGCGCAAGACGTTGCTGGAGGCGTCCGCCAGCAACCGCTTGCCCACAGCGGTGGAACCGGTGAAGGACAGCTTACGCAGACGGGCGTCCTTGACCACCGGGCCCGTCACGCCCCCGGCGTCGGTGGTCTGAACCACGTTCAGGACTCCGGCGGGCAGGCCGGCTTCCATGAGCACGTGGGCAAAAAGGAGGCTTGTCAGCGGCGTGAGGTTGGCGGGCTTCAACACCATGGTGCAGCCGGCCGCGATGGCGGGGGCGATCTTGCGGGTGGCCATGGCCAACGGGAAGTTCCACGGCGTGATCAACAGGCACGGACCCACCGGCTTCTTCTGCACCAGGATCTGTTGGGTGCCTTCGGGGTTGGACGAGTAGCGGCCAAAGGAGCGCGATGCTTCCTCGGAGAACCACCGGAGGAACTCGGCACCGTACTTGACCTCGCCACGGGATTCAGCCAACGGCTTGCCCATTTCCAGGGTCATGAGCAAGGCAAAGTCCTCGGCACGGGCCGTGACAAGTTCAAAGGCCTTGCGCAGGATTTCAGCCCGGAAGCGCGGTGCGGTGGCGGCCCATTCGTCCTGCGCAGCCGCAGCGGCATCCATGGCTGCAGCGCCGTCGGAGGCACCGGCATTGGCAATTTCCAGCAGTGCCTTGCCGGTGGAAGGGTCCTCCACGGTAAATGTCTGCCCGGAGGCCGCGCTGCGCCATTCACCGTTGATCAACAGTCCTGTGGGAACACTGGCCAGGAGCGTGCTTTCGCGTTCTGTAAGTTCGGCGGCTGCCACGGTCATGAGGGACTCCTTTGTTGAAAGCCGGAGCCACGGCCCGGCTCCAAGAAGAGTGTGCTTGGAGATGGTGCTGCGGCAATGCGGCGGTGTGCTGAACACTCAGTGCGGTGCTGACCAGTTCACCGTAGTTCCCGGCACACGGGCGTGTCTAGGCGTGCACGCACTGCCCGCACGGCTTTCACTGTGCACTTGTCCAAAGCCCTCATTCAGCGGGACAAATCCTAACTCCTGGCAGCGAGCACTGCACTGTACAGTTCGCGCTTGCTGACGTGGACGTCGTGGGCGATCACGGCCACAGCCTCCTTCATGCGCATGCCTTGGGTCATGAGTAAGTTGACGGCGGCCACATGATCTTCGGGTGTGCCTGGGTCCGCATCCGGGGAGCCGCCCACCACGATGGCGATCTCTCCGCGGATCTGATTCTCTTCAGCCCATTCCAGCAGGCCCGAGAGGGGTTTGCGGATGACTTCCTCATAGGTTTTAGTCAGTTCCCGGCACACCGCGGCCGGCCGGGCCGGACCAAAGGCGGTGTGCAGTGCACGCAGCATGGCTTCGAGCCGGTGCGGGGCTTCAAAGAACACCATGGTGCGTTTTTCCACAGCAAGATCATGCAGCCGGGCCGCCCGCTCCCCCGATTTACGTGGCAGGAAGCCTTCAAAGCAGAATCTGTCGGTGGGCAATCCGGACAATGCCAACGCCGTGAGCACGGCCGAGGGGCCGGGGGCGGCCGTGACCTTCACGCCTGCTGCGACGGCGGCACTCACCAACCGGAAGCCGGGATCTGAGACGGAAGGCATGCCTGCATCAGTGACCATCAGCAGCACCTTCCCGGCCTGCACCTGGGCCAGCAGTTCAGGGGTTTTCGCGGCCTCATTGTGCTCGTGGTAGCTGATGATCGCCCCGCCGACCTTGACGTCCAGGCTTGTCACAAGGCGGTGCAGGCGCCGCGTGTCCTCGGCGGCGACAATGTCAGCTGCCCCCAGCCAGGCAATCAGCCGGGCAGTGGCATCTCCCATGTTCCCGATGGGGGTGGCGGCAAGAATAATGAAGCCCTCCCCGGGCCGGGTGCTGGGGGCGAGGGAGGCATCAAGGGCTTCTTCGGCCAATTCTGTCGTTTCGGGGTCTTGGCCAAAGTCTTCTTCCATGACACCAGCGTAGTGGGCCACGGCAACAGCCGCCCACTTGGGTACCATTGACCCCGTGCAACCCCACGCTATGGATACCGCCCCGGCGGCCCCGGACCCAGACTCCAACGACGCACCGCCACCTGGTGGTGCGGGCGTCGTTGCAACCGCCGAAGCGCCAAAGCATTCAAAACACACCGCACTTCCCGCCCCCCACTGGCTTCTTGATCCTGCGGCGGCGTTCACCAAAGCAGCTGTGGCGGGCCGGCTGCTGGGGCAGCGTTTCTCCTTCAACACCACCCCGCCAAGCATGCGCTTGTGGTTTTGGCTGGCCCCGGCCCTGACGGCGCTCATTGGCGGAGTGCTTCGGTTTGTCCGGCTCGGCCAGCCGCCGTCACTGGTGTTTGACGAGACGTATTACGTGAAGGACGCCTACAGCTACCTCCAGAGCGGCTACGAGCGCAATTGGGCCGAAAAGGCCAACGATCTTTTCAACCAAGGGATCTTCACTGGTTTGGAGAAGACCGGTGAGTACGTGGTCCACCCTCCCGTGGGCAAGTGGATGATCGCGTTTGGCATGTGGCTTTTCGGCCCGGAGAGCACCTTTGGGTGGCGTTTTTCCGCAGCACTGGTAGGCACAATCTCCATCTTTGTGCTGGCTTTGATTGCCCAGAAGATGTTCCGTTCCACCATTTTGGGGGCTACGGCGGGCCTGCTTTTTGCCATTGACGGCCACGCGATCGTGCAGTCCAGGACGTCGTTGCTGGATATTTTTGTCATGTTTTTTGCGCTGCTGGGCTTCGGTGCCCTGCTCATGGACCGTGATGACGGCCGACGGCGGCTGGCAGCCAAGCTGGCCTCGCTCACCGGAGCGGACGGCAGGGTTGCAGCGAAGGCGCTGCTCTACGGACCCTGGTTGGGGATCCGTTGGTGGAGGCTGGCTGCCGGTGTGGCGCTGGGCTTGTGCATTGGTACCAAGTGGTCGGGGCTGTTCTTCCTGGCCGCGTTTGGGCTGATGAGCGTTGTGTGGGATATGAACGCCCGGCGCATTGCAGGGATCAAGTACTGGGTAATGGGTACGGTCTGGAAGGACGGCATGCTCGCCTTCGTCAGTGTTGTACCCGTCGCCGCCATTACGTATTTGGCGTCCTGGACAGGCTGGTTCATGTCCAAGGATGCATATGACCGTA
This sequence comes from Arthrobacter sp. E3, assembly GCF_017353415.1. Taxonomy (GTDB): domain Bacteria; phylum Actinomycetota; class Actinomycetes; order Actinomycetales; family Micrococcaceae; genus Specibacter. The sequence continues at coordinate 11,046 of NZ_JAFMPX010000044.1, read as the reverse complement.
ACTGGGGAGCAGAGAACCCTGCCGGGCCATGGGGTTGGATTCCGGAGTCTTTGCGTTCCCTGTGGCACTACCATTCGACGGCGTACAGCTTCCACACGGGCCTGGGCTCGGACCACCCCTACAAGGCCAATGCCTGGTCATGGTTCGTCATGGGCCGGCCAACGTCCTTTTACATCAAGAACTTCGAAAATGGTGAGGGCGGCTGCACGGTGGACAAGTGCACGGCGGCCGTGACCAGCTTGGGCAACCCGTTGATTTGGTGGGGCGGTTCGCTGGCGATCTTGTTTTTGGTGGGCGTATGGATTGCGAAGCGCGACTGGCGGGCAGGCGCTATTTTGGTGGGCTTCGCGGCTGGCTTTTTGCCGTGGCTCTTCTACCCGCAGCGCACCATCTTTTTCTTCTACGCCATCGCCTACGAGCCCTTCATGATCTTGGCGGTGGTCCTGGTCCTCGGCATGGTGCTGGCCAAGGTGGGAGACCCACCGGCACGCCGCCAGCAAGGCGCCATCTTCGTGGGCATGTTCGTGGTGCTTGCTGTGGCGCTCAGCGCGTTCTTCTACCCGATTTGGGCGGCAGAGATCATTCCGGCGGACCTCTGGCGCCGCCATATGTGGCTACCCAGCTGGATCTAGCCGGAAACAGGCGGGAGCCCCGGACCGGTTAATTCATCAACGGTGACGAACCGATATCCCTGTTGTTTCAGTGAATCAATGGTGAACGTGGTGGCGGTTTGCATCGCGGTGCCGGCGGTGTAGCCCCACAGGAGGAACGTGGCCGTCACAGCGCTAGTTCGGACAGAACCTGTAGTTCGTTCTGCACATCCCCGGGAGTCGGCCCGTCCTCGAACGTCGATGACTCATGCAAATATGTGTTTCACACCATGATCGGCCGCGTGCATGGGGCGGCTACGGGATCCGTTCCGTGGGTTGGGCGAGATCTTCCCGCCCGGGGAGCGGATCGTAGGCAGCTGGCTAGTATTCCACCTGGCGGGTGATCTTTTCTCATGAGCCCGGCCAGTCAACCACGCACTCCGGCGCGTGGTGGCGCCGCCGTGTTCCTGATGCTACTGCTCCGCTGCAGCGCGGCGGCCCGGGCGCTTGGCTTTCGCGACGGCCTGGCGACGCTCCTTGGTGGGCCAAGTGAACGCCAACGTCAAGGAGGCGACCACCAGCACGAACGCACCGATGAAGATGCCGGCATCCATCCAGAATTCGCTCGGGAACAGCCGGATCAATGTGTCATCGGTGTAGAACGTCCACGTGCCGGCGGCGAAGAAGATCCGGTGGAATTCGGTGAAGAACTCCTCCCAGCCGGTCACGGCGAACACGCCCAGCACAATGATCAAGGCCAAGGTGGCGATTGACCCGGCAAAGAGGCCGCGGCGAATCCCGCCTTGGCTGCGCTGGCGCAGGTACACCATGCCGATGACCATCACAATGGCCAAGACCAGACCGGTCAGGAATGCCAAGACGATCACCGACTTGACGTCGGCCATGTGGCCCACTTCCCGATCAAGGAACAACGGCTTGCCCAACGTGTTGACGAGGTCGCCCAAGTAGCGCGGAGAGGCAAAATTAAGCAGGTAGTCCACGGTGTACGAGCCATAGGTGACCCGGTCGTCAGTGGTGAATCCAAACGTGTCCGCAGGGAAGCCGGGACGGTGGTATTCGATCCACAAAAAAACCGAGGAGGTGACGAGTCGGATCGAGAGCACCAGCAGCACGATCGGGTAAAACACGGCAATAAGCACCTGGAAGACGCGAGTCAACACCGGTTTCGTGTTGGCAGCCTTGTCCATGGATGCCTGACGTCTTGCCACTTCTTCCGCCGACGGAAGTACCAAGGGCACTTCGGCATTTTTGCCCGAGGTTGCCGGTCTTTCGTTGGACTCACTGACACTCTTGGCCAGCGAAGCGGCGATTTCCTCATCGCTGGGCAGTGGTCGCAACTTCGTAGCCGGACGCATTGGCTCGCCTTCTGCGGACTCGTCGATCTTGATCCGCGGTGCCGGATCCACTGGTACAGCATCAACCGGTGCCGGATTCTTCTTCGACGGGGCTGGCACCTGTGCACCGCTGTTGGCTGAGTCCTGGTTCTTTGAATTCTCGCTCACACTTCGAAACGATACCGGCCACTTCGCCCTGTCTGGTGCTGCCACCCCGGGCCGATGCCAAACTGTCACCGGATCCTCCCTTGGGGCGGTGTTTCACTTCATGCGGTGAAACAGTTGATGATGCACAGCAGCTTCTGGTGGGACCGGCATGCCAAACGCCTGCTCTGGCGCCTCTATCGGAAGTCCCATGGCAACCATGGTGAGCGGGCTTGTAGCAAGCGGCGCCGGGATGGGCCGCTTCGCACCAAAGCCACCGTTGGAAGGCTGCCGCCGGATTCCTGCCAACACCCACGGCATGAAGTACTCCCGAGCCCACAGGATGTCCCCTGCACGGGCTTCACGCCAGCTTTTGCCGGGCAGTGGTTTCGGCGAGCAGGGCAGCAGCGTGTGCGGCACATTGAGCGTGTCCAGCACCATGGCTGCCACTGCATGGTGGCCCATGGACGAAGGGTGCAGCCTGTCGGAACTCCACATGCGCGGATCATGCAGTTCACTCATGGCCCACAGATCGGCAATGACTGCGTCGTTGCGTTCGGCGATGCTGCGCATATTTTCGTTGAAGATGGCTATCTTGGTGCGAAACTGCCCCAGCACGGTGGACTTGCCGGAATCGGGCCCGGCAAACAGCACCACGGTCACGCCTTGGAAACACAGGGTTTCCACGGCCCCTTCCAGCAGGGCTGCCAACTTGTCCGGGTCAGCACCGGGATGAATAAGGTCGTTGCCACCTGCCTGGATGGTTACCAGGTCCGGCTTGAGTGTGAGCGCCTGGCCTAGCTGGGTGTCGACAACCTCATGCAGCAACTCCCCGCGAACGGCCAGATTCGCATAAGCAAAGCCTGGAACACCGATGCTTAGTTCTTCTGCAACCCTGTCCGCCCAACCACGATAGCCGCCTGGACTGCGCGGTTCCGGATCGTCCAAGCCTTCGGTGAAGGAATCCCCCATCGCCACGAAGCGACTCCATGGATGCGGGGGCAGACTTTGCAACTGGTCCGGCACCTGCCCGCGTTCTACATCCTGCTCTGGTCCCATAACCCCATAGTGCACCCTGTGCGATAAGTGTGGCAGGGGAAAAGCCAAAATAATTTCCGACAACCCCAGGCACCCGGTCACCATCAGCAGCGGTCTGTCCACCTACTTTGTTCCACTACTGCACGCCACGGCGCAAGTCTCAGGCCGAGCGGACGGAGGCTCCGGCGTCGTCCGCGCCAAGATCCCCGCTCTCACCGTTCCGCACCGCCCTGCCACCCAACACCAAGGTGTAGGTCCAGTAGGCGGCAAGCACCAGTGCACCGATGCTGATCTTGGCCCACACCGGCAGCGGGCTGGGCGTCACATAGGCCTCGACAAACCCGGACACGAACAGTACCAAAACAAGGCCGGCGGCGACCGTCATCAGGGAGCGGCCTTCCTTGGCCAGGGAATTGAGCCGCGTCTGCGGGCCGGGGCTCACCCACGCCCAAAAGATACGCAGCCCGGCGGCGGCGGCAATGAAGATGGCGGTCAGCTCCATGAGCCCGTGCGGGAGGATGTAGCTGAAAAACACGTCGCCGCGGTCGTAGGCGAACATGACCCCGGCCGTCATCCCCACCCCCTGGGCATTGGAGAATATGGCATAGGGCACGAACACGCCCGTGATACCAAAGGCCACGCACTGGGCGGCAATCCAGGCATTGTTCGTCCAGACAGCCCCGGCAAAAGAAGCCGCCGGGTTCTCCGAGTAGTAGCCAACAAAGTCGCGCTCCACTAGCTGCTGCAATTGCGCGTCACTGCCCATTGCCGCCAGCACGCCGGGATTCCCAGCGGTCCACGCGCCAAACAGTGTGGCAATGAGGACAAACACGGCACCCACAACGACCGTCAGCCACCGAATCCGGTAGAACGCTGCAGGAAGTGAGATGACAAAGAAGCGCGCCGTGTCCACGAAAAAGTTGGATTTGGCGCCCGTGAACCGGGTCCGCGCATTGGCAAGGGTGGCCGACAACGACGCGGAGAGCTGGCTCTCAGCCGCCACCGACCGAATAAGCGACAAGTGCGCTGAGACGCTCTGGTACAGGTCAAGCAGCTCGTCGGTCTCAGCCCCGGTCAGACTCCGTTTCTTGGCAAGCATGTCCAGCCGCGCCCACTGGGGGCTGTGCACTGTTGTAAACGCATCCATGTCCATCCGCCCCAGCATAGCGCCCTGCGGCGTTGCCCCCAGACTGCGCTCTGGCATTCAAAGATGATCCTTGTGAATCGCAGATGCACCATGGAAAGGTTGATTCATGGACACCCATTTCACTCGTGACCTGCTCATGACGGCGGCGATATTTTCTTTTTTCAGCTTCGTCTGGTTCGGGTGGGCGCAAGAGCGCCCACCCGCCGGAGCTGTGATCTCACTGGGGATCGGTTCCGGGATCGGACTCCTGCTTGCCCTTGCCTTCGGTCTGCTCAGTTGGCGAAACTGGGCGGCGCCCACCGCCCTCGACCCATCGGGCGACTCCTGGCGCAGCTATCTGATCATCGTTGGCGTGGAGGTCGTGCTGGTGGCGGCCGCGGTCGCGGCAACTGTTGTGGCTGTCCGCAGCGAACTGCAGCCAAGCTTCCTTACTGGCATCCTTGCCGGTCCGATCCTGCTGACATTCGCAATCTTTGCTGCAGCACAGTGGCTGACAACACTCGGCCAATCCACGGCGGCATGACACTTTCCGCGGACCAACGCACTTTCGCAGACAACTCCGCATTCCCGCGTGACTAGACTGTTTCAATGTCTGCGATCATCACCGGTGAAGCCGTTGTCCTGGAGCTTCGCCCCGCCTCCTTCGCCGCCCGCTCGCTCGCCACGGCCATCGACGTTGCGGCCACTTTGTTGGTTGGACTGGGCTTGGTCATGTTGCTGGGCGCGCTGCCCTTTGTGGTGGACTTTGCTGCCGTGCGGGCCATCCTGATCGTTGCGGTGGTCACGCTGCTTGTCATGGTGCCCATCACCGTCGAGACGCTGAGCCGGGGGAAGTCGTTGGGAAAGCTCGCCCTTGGCCTGCGGATCGTCAGGGACGACGGCGGGTCCATCCGTTTTCGCCATGCCATGATCCGGGCACTGCTGGCGGTTTTGGAGATTTACATGACGCTGGGTTCAGTGGCCTGCTTGGTGTCCTTATTCAATGACAAGTCCAAGCGTTTGGGTGACATGCTTGCCGGCACATATGCCATTCGGGACCGCGCACCAAAAGTGAAGCCGCTGCAGGTGTCCGTTGCCCCGCAGCTGGCCCCCTGGGCGGCACTGGCTGACATTGGCCGCCTCCCTGACTCGCTGGCCCGGCGCATCTCCTTGTTTCTCAACCAGGGATCCGCCATGGCCCCGGCATCACGCCATGCGCTAGGACTGGAGCTTGCCAACGAAGCCAGCCAGTTCGTTGCGCCGCTGCCAGCTCCCGGCACGGACCCTGCCGTGTTCCTGTCTTCCTTGATGGCTGAACGCCGTGAACGTGAATTCCACCGCCTCACCGCCTCGGCGCAGCGCGCAGCCGTGGTGCGTAGCCAGCTCCAGCGCCACGGCGCGGGCGGGAACTAGGGCATCAAGCTGCCGTCCCGGACAGTCCTAGCGCGAAGCGTAGTTCTCGAAGGGGATGTTCCAATCACCAAATCCGTCGGTGGGGGCGATCGTCTCGTTGGGTGTTCCGACGGTGTGGACGATGTCGCCCGCGTGCATGTTCTCAAACACCCAGCTGGCCCCCTCCGCTGACAGGCCGATGCAGCCATGGGAGAGGTTGGCGACGCCAAGATAGGGCATGGCGGAGTCCGTCGCCTGGTGGATGAAGATGCCGCTCGGTGTCAACCGGGTGGCGAATTGCACGTCGACTGAACCGTAGTCGCCGGGGTCACCGGGCTTGAGTCCAATGGTTGAAGCCTTGAATGTGGCATAGCGCTGCTTGTCAGCCGTCAGCACGATGTAGCCGGATGCCGACGGGAACGCCGTGTCACCCATGGTTGCCGGGAACGTGCGGGCAACCTGGTCATTGACGAGAATGCTGACGCTCAGGGCTGCTGCGTCGGCTTCCATGACCACCTTGTTGCCAATGTTGACGTCGTAGTTCTTGTTGAAGTTGGCGATCATGCCGTTGCCAATATCCATACCGTAAAGCTTCATATCGACGTTGACTACCGAGTTGGCCGGCCAGTAGTCCGCGGTGCGATAGCGCACCATCTTGTCCGAGTACCAGCGGAACGCACCGGGCTGGCTGGCTCCGTTGTTGATGGTGATGGCCTTTTCCACGGCTTCCTTGTTCACCACGGGTTCGCTGAAGTTGAACTGGAGCGGCTGGGCCACACCGACGGTGGCACCGGCGCCCGGGTATATGGAGGCGTCTGCCTCATGTGATGCCGGAACCGTAGTGAAGGTGCTGATCGAGTTCTTGTTGGTCCCGACCGTGTCAACGGCGGTGACGTTGAACGTGTAGGCCGTGTCAAATTTTAGTGGAGTCGTGGCCGTCCATGTGCCGCCGTCATCGGAGAGCTTGCCGTCGCTGACTGCTCCTGTGGCTGTTTCCTTCAGGACAACATTAAACATTTTCCCGTGTTTCACCGTTGCAACTACTGCACTTGTCGGGTTCACAAAGTCAGTGCCGGTAGCCGGGTTGAGCGTCAGCACAGCCGGAATTGCTGCCATTTTGGGGGTAGGAGTTGCTTGCGGGCCCTGCGTGTTGGCATTGGCGGACACCGTGGGTGAGTTTTGCCCGGCAGCATTCCCGATCCCGGGCAGCCAAGAATTGGCGACAGCAAGGCCAACCCCACCGCCGGCAACTGCCAGTGCAAGAAGGATGATCAACGCGATCTTCCAGCCTCGCCTGGGCTTCGCGGTCTCGGTCAACTCAGCCATGCAAATTCCCTATTCGGTGGGCCATGCAACGTTCTTCTTCCGTGGCAAATGGTGCGCCAACTACCCATTTTACGGCATGTTTGCCCACCGAATGGTGATTCATGGGGCAGCGGCAGGATCGAGACCGGACTGTTGCCCGGGTTACGGTCCTGTGATATTTCCACTGCGCAGGTAGTCCAACTGCGCTTCCACATTCAATTGCGCTGCGGCTAGAAGATTTTCCGGCACGTCCGGGTAGACACGTTCCGCGACTGCCTGTACGGAAGGGATCGTTCCGCTTTCCTTCTCCAAAAGTTCGACGGCGGAGCGGACTTGGGCGATCCGTTCCCCTCTGTGTTCTGCATAGCCTTGGGCTGCCTTCGCCAGGCTGGCAAGCACCGGTCCGTGGCCTGGCAAGGCGGGAACCGGGTTCTCTGCGGTGCCGTGTTCATCACCCCAGTTGCGCAACATGTCCAACGACGCCAGGTATTCTCCCAGCCGTCCATCCGGGTAGCAGATGACGGTGCTGCCGCTGCCCAGAATCGTATCCCCCGTCAGCACCACGTGCCCGGCCAACGACGTAACCGCCGGTTCCGGTGCGGAGGAGGTGTCCGGCGTCGTGCCTAGCATGGGTGTCGTGTCTGGTTCACGGAGTGCCGGGGCAACCGCAAAGCACAGGGAATCGCTGGTGTGTCCAGGGGTGGCCAGGACGGTGATGTCCAGACCTGCCGCGTGGATGGTTTCACGGTCGCGCAAGGGATCCCCGCCATGACAGAAAGCGGACAGGGCAGCACGGACAGGAGCTCCGCTGAGTTGCTGCAAGTAGGCGCTGCCATCGGTGTGGTCGCCATGCTGGTGGGTGATCAGAATCAGCTCCACGGTTCCTGCAGCCGCCAATTGCGCCAGATGAGGCTCCAACAGCGGACCCGGATCAACCACCACCACGCTAGCAGCGCCGGGTCCAGCCAGCACATACGAATTCGTTCCATCCAGGGTCATGGGCCCAGGATTTTCAGCCTTGCGACGCCGCACGAAATCCCCCATGCGTTCCCAATGTTCGTTCATTCCCTGCCCATCCCCCGGCGGCGCCGGATGCTAGTAGCGGTAGTACGTGGGCTTGTAGGGCCCGGCCGGCTCCAGATTCAAGTATGCTGCCTGATCGTCGGTGAGTACCGTCAGTTCAACGCCCAGGGCGTCCAAATGCAGGCGGGCTACTTTCTCGTCCAGGATCTTGGGCAGCACGTACACGTCCTTGGCATATTCGGGCTTTACCTGGTCCTTTTTCGTGAAGAGTTCGATCTGCGCAATGACCTGATTGGCGAAGGAGTTGCTCATGACGAAGGAGGGATGGCCCGTGGCATTGCCTAGATTCAGCAGGCGCCCCTCGGACAGGACAATGATGGAGCGCTCCGCAGCAGAGCCTGCGTCAAACACCCATTCGTGGACTTGCGCCTTGATCTCCACCTTCGCCACACCGGCGATTTTTGCCAGGCCCGCCATGTCGATTTCGTTGTCGAAGTGGCCAATGTTGCCCACGATCGCCTTGTTCTTCATCTTGAGCATCTCGGCGGCCATGATGATGTCTTTGCCGCCTGTTGTGGTGATGAAGATGTCACCCTGACCGAGGACGGACTCCAGTTTGGCCACCTGGTAGCCGTCCATGGCTGCTTGGAGAGCGCAGATGGGGTCAATTTCGGTGATGATCACACGTGCGCCCTGGCCGCTCAGCGCCTCAGCCGAGCCCTTGCCGACGTCGCCGTAGCCACAGACGACGGCGACCTTCCCGCCAATGAGCACATCGGTGGCGCGCATGATGCCGTCTGGGAGTGAATGGCGGATGCCGTACTTGTTGTCGAACTTCGACTTGGTGACGGAGTCGTTGACATTGATGGCGGGGAAGAGCAGTTTGCCGTCAGCGGCCAACTGGTAGAGCCGGTGCACGCCCGTGGTCGTTTCCTCCGTGACACCGTGGATCCCTGCTGCAATGCGCGTCCACTGCTGCGCGTCTCCGGCAAGGGAGTCGCGCAGCACTTGGAGGAAAATGGCACCTTCTTCGGACTCTTCCTCCGTGGTGTTGGGAACGCCACCTGCTGCTTCGAATTCAGCGCCTTTGTGGACCAGCATGGTGGCGTCACCGCCGTCGTCAAGGATCATGTTGGGTCCCCGGCTGGGATCAGTGCCCGCACCGGGCCAGTTGAAGATCTGCTGCGCCGTCCACCAATATTCCGCCAGCGTTTCACCCTTCCAGGCAAGACCGGGACGCCGGTAGGATTCTCAGGTGTGCCATGCCCCACCACGACGGCGGCAGCTGCCTCATCCTGGGTGGAGAAAATGTTGCAGGACGCCCAGCGAACTTCGGCACCGAGCGCCGTCAAAGTTTCGATCAACACGGCGGTTTGCACAGTCATGTGAAGCGAGCCGGCAATACGGGCGCCCTTCAGCGGCTGGATCGAAGCGTATTCGGCGCGCAGGCTCATGAGACCGGGCATCTCAAACTCGGCCAGACGGATCTGGTGACGGCCAGCGGCTGCCAGAGAGATGTCGGCAATTTTGTAGTCGGCCGGGGACAGAGTCCCTGATGTGGATGAATTCATGGGAAATATCCTTTACGCCTCGGGGCTAAAGCCGCATGACACTTTTCAGAAGCCGGCCGTGTCTAGCCGGTGATTTGTTCCGGACGCAACAATAAGGCAATGCCTTCATCGATGGCGTAGCGCAAGGGTGCGCCGTCGGGCCCGTTGGCTGTACTCACGAGAGCGGCGCCGTCTTGAACGAGCGTGGAGCCGGTGACGGGACACCGCAGTAGTTCCATAAGCTTTTCGCTAATCTTCGCCATGCACTTGCCTTTCCCTCGAGTGGGTCAAACTGCTGTGGAATTAGTCGTCGAAATCAGTCGCGTAGCACGCGAAGGTGGCCTCGCCGTCCGGCGTTGGGGGCGCCGGCGGGCAGGTGGGCCGGTGGTTCAAGACTGCCCTGAAATTCACGTCTTGCAGCAGGTGATTCTTCGTCGGGATCGGCATTTGCAGCTTCGCGCACGGCGTCGGCTAGAGCCAGTAGGTCGTCAGGACCGGGCGCTTGTGGTTCATCTGAGCGCGTCAAATGGATCACTTCCCACCCCAGCGGAGCCGTCAGTCGTGCCGAGTGCTTGGCGCACAAATCGTAGCAATGTGGTTCCGCAAATGTAGCTAACGGACCTAAAACTGCTGTTGAATCGGCGTAGACGTACGTCAAAGTAGCCACGGCCGCTTCACGGCAGGCTGATCTGGTGCATTGACGAAGGGTTCCCACGATTCCCAAGACTACCCTTACCGCAGCAATATTTCCCCTTGGCTGGCCGCGGGCCTACAGTGAATTGATGGAGAATAAGTCCGGGAACAGCCAGCCGTCGCTGACCATCGCACTACATCCGGTAGTTTCTGCGGCAGACCAGGATGCGCAGACACCGGTCCGCCATTTCTGGGACCGGCATCGGGACAGACACGGACGTGGGTTGCGCGGGCTGCTGCTGCCCGCATCGCTGCCAGCGTCCCGGACCCGCAGCGAGAAGTTTGAGGACCTCGTGGTGGATTCGGCCGAACGCCTGCGTCATCTGTGGCCTGACGCCCTCGCGCAGGCCGAGTATCTGGTGGAGGAAGTTCCAGGACAGTTGGAATCACTGATCGCATCCGGCTCCCCAGCCCCCTTGGGCAAGTTCACACCGGCAATTCGGGCCACGTCGGATTCACCAGCGCAGCCACCCGTCATTGCCATCTACCGCCATCCGGTGGAAGAACTGTGCGACACCTCTGGGCAGGTGCGGGAACTGGTGCACGAGGTCATGATCGAACAAGTGGCGGGCCTGCTCAATATAGATCCCGACACCGTCGACCCCTTGTTCCGCCGGTTTCGCGGCCACTAGCCACTCGGGGCGCGCTTCCGCCCGCGGGGCAGGCTCGCTGACTAAGTTCGGCCAGATTGCTTGCTGAATCAATCGAATATAAGTACATATAGTTATTGCGGTTGTATAACGTTGGGGGTAGAATGGGGGTATGAGTAATCGGGAGGAGTTCCCCGGAGACCGGGGCTTTGCAGCCACAGCAGATGTGGCTGGTTTCCT